>DBMM01000048.1:28576-35976 GCA_002298925.1 Geobacter sp. UBA698
AGGATCTCGATCCAGGTGAGATAGCGGTCTCTGTTTTGATCCCAGGCCGCAACCTGTTGTTCAAGCTCGGCTCCCCACCCCCCGGCTCCCGACCCGGTCCCGGCAGCCACGATAACTGACCTGACATTGACCTGCATCCGCCGTTGCAGGCGGAGGAGCTCGCTGATGCCGGCTGGCGGAGCATTCCACTCAGTCAGGAGCTGGTTGAAGGTGTGCTGGTAAAGGTCGCTGATTCCTTCTGACGCTGCGGTCTGTATCAGAACCTCCCCGCTGTCGGCCAAACCGGCAAAAGCCTTGCCGTCCAAAAGCGGCGCCTGCTGCAGCTCGACAAGGCCCTGCTCCAGTGCCCACAGGGCGCCCAGCAGGTTGCCGCTGTCGACGGTGGAGACGTAGCGAGGCTCCAAAGCAGCCATGGTCTGGATATCGTACCAGTTCAGCAGGTGCCCTTGATAGCGTTCCAGACGGCCGATGGTTGCCAAGGTGGCGGTCAGCTTTTCGACAATCTGGTCGATGGTCTGATAGCCGCAATCATGGGCGCCCAGGACGCTGGTCAGCCAGAGGCCGATATTGGTCGGACTGGTTCGCATGGCCAGACGGTTCTGATGGGCAACCTGATAGTTGTCGGGCGGCAGCCAGCAGGTATCGGCGCTGACAAAGGTCGAGAAATAGCGCCAGGTCCGCCGGGCGACCTGTCGAAGGAAGCGGCGCTCCTTTTCCGGCAGCGGTTGTGCCCACTCTTTCTCAACCGGTCGCAGGTTCAGAAGCCAGCCTAGCAGCGGGGAGAGCAGCCACAGAACGAGCCAGGGGGCGGCCAGAATCAGATTAGCCGGCGTGATCCGCCAGATCGCCCAGCCCACGCTGGCGCTGAAGAGACTGCCCAGAGCCAGGCTGGCAACGAAGAGCGGCTGGCGGCGGGAGGCGCTCCAATGGGTAGCCTGGGCCGTCCACTCCAGCAGTCCGCGACGGGAGATTGCGCGCCGGTACCAGACCCGGGCAATGGCATCCAGGGTCACCGCCGCCTGGTGCGGCAGCAGTGCGGCGTCGGCGGTTGCCCGCAACAGGTCGTGCAGCAGCTTGGACGGTGAGAAGTACTTCAGCCCCTTGCGGGTGGTGGCCATGGTGAAGGGCTGCGCCAGGGGGTGAAAGAGCAGCTGCAGGCCGACCACCAGCGTGGCGATCCCGCCGATCCCGGGGGATATGAGCCAGGCTGCAATCAACAGGCCCAGACTGGTGGCGGGCAGGAGGCTGCGACGCAGGTTATCGAGGATCTTCCAGCGGTTGAGCAGTGAGAGCGGATTGGCTCCGCGACCGCCCGCAGCCAGCGGAACACGCGGAAAAATCCACCCGGCGATCTGCCAGTCGCCGCGAATCCAGCGATGGTTCCGGCTGCTGTAGCTCTGGTACCCTTGGGGAAACTCATCGTAGAGTTCGATATCGCTGGCCAGTCCCACCCTAACGTGCGCCCCTTCGATCAGGTCATGGCTCAGCACCCATTCCTCGGGGAAGCGCCCCGACAGCACGCGGCTGAAGGCACGCACGTCATAGATGCCCTTGCCATGGTACGACCCTTCACCGCTCAGGTCCTGATAGACATCGGAGACCGCCTGGGTGTAGGGGTCGATGCCGACCGCGTCGGCGAAAAGCCGGCTGAAGACCGAGACACTGGTACTCGGCAGGGTCGGGCTCACCCGCGGCTGGATGATGGTGTAGGAGCCGGCCATGATGCTGCCGTCCGCGGCGAAGCGGGGCTGATTGAGGGGGTGCGCCAGGGTCTCGACCATCCTGCGGGCCGTGCCGTGCGGCAACTGGGTATCACTGTCCAGGGTAATGATGAAGCGTACGTCCGCCAGGTGGTTCTGGTCGCCAACGTAGACCATGGGCGCGGCGGACTCGGAACGCGTGCCTTCGATCAGGCGGTTCAGTTCCTCAAGCTTGCCCCGTTTGCGTTCCCAGCCGATGAATTTCTGCTCGGATTCGCTCCAGGTACGCTCTCGATGGAACAGAAAAAAACGCTCGCCGCCATGACGCTGGTTGAGAGCCTCCAGGCAGTCTGTCGCGGTCTGGAGCAGCCGGTTGTCGTCTTCGTGGCTGAGCGTGACTGAATCGGTGTAGTCCGTGAACAGGCTGAAGAGCAGATTTGCTTCCTTGTTGGCCAGGTAGCGGATCTCCAGCTTCTCCACCTCGGAAGATACCGTCTCCGTGTTCACCAGCATCATCGGCACGACCACCAGGGTACGGAACTCATCGGGAATCCCCGCCTCCTCGAAGTCCATCTTGGGCAGGGGCCGGGTCGGCAGAAAGCGCGTGATCAGGTAATTAAACACCTCCACCGCCAGCTGGCTGGCAGGACTCAACAGGAGCAGTAAAACTCCCAGCCGGACAGCAGGCGACAACCCGGCCAGGCCGTAAAAGGCGATCAGTAAAATGAACAGCGCCAGAATACCGCCGATGCCAAGGGCGTAGACGGCGGCGTGGTGGCGATAGACCCATTCCAGGGTGCGGTAACGCAGCTCATCACGGCAAGCGAGCAATCGTGTCAGCTCGACCCGTCCCTCTCCGACCAGCCAGGTCCCGACGTGGCTGCGACGCTCATCGCTTGACAATTCACGTTGGGCCTGGGTCGCCAGTTTGATGACGCGCTCCGCGACCTGCCCCTCGCTCTGGCCGGAGCTTTTGGCGAGTTCTTCAATCGCCCGGCGACAGCGGTCTCGGGTGGCGAAATCCATTCCGGGATAAACCCCGGCCGGGTCGCGGCGCAGCTGCATCTCCACCCGGCTGAGGTTTTCGAACATCTCCCGCCAGTCCAGCAGGGCCAGCTGGCGCAGGCTGGTAAAAGCATTGCCGCAGGACAACTGTTCGCTGGTCTGCCGATTCTGCTCACGCTGGTTGAAGTCGTGCAGGGGGGTTTTGAACGTACGCTCAAGCCAGCTCTGGACCGGCGCCAATGCGGCCGCTTCGTCATAGAGCAGGCCGATCAGCTGTACACCAAAATAAGGTGTTGGACTGGGTTCCGTTGCAGCAAGTTCCGCCAGGAGCGCAAAGAGCTGGTTGGCATCGCGCCGGTTGCCGGCGATCAGCCGGTTTGCCCAGAAATCGGCCAGCTGACGTTCGCGCAGGTCCGCCAGGGCGGTGACGGCCAGATTCTGGATGCTTTCGATCAGCGCGATACGCAGCATCTGGGGAATCGCCCAGAGCTCGCCAATCGTCAGCGTCCGCACGGATTGAAAGGCCTCGATATAGGCCAGGATATTCTCCCGGTCCAGGTGCATTTCGCTATGGGAGACGAGATCCTTGGCCAGACCGTAGATGCAGGGCAGCCCCTGATAAGGGTCAGAGGCAAGGGCGGGCAGCTGCCGGTAAAATTGCCGGGGAAGATTCAGCAGGACATCGCGGGCGTTCTCCTCCAGGATGTACTCGTTATCCAGGATCCAATCGGCAGCCGGCGTGGCGTTCTGCTCCAGACGGCTGGCTGCGGTAAGATCCTCGCAGACCTGACTTACCCATTGGCGGGACTGCTTGAGACGCTTGAGCAGTTCGGCGCTCTGCGGCGGCTTCGGATTCACCTGCTGTTCCCTGGCATGGCGCTGGGCATGCTCAAGGACCTGTGCCGGGGAAAGCTTATTCTCGGAGCCCCGGGCTGTTACCCGCCGTTCTTGCTTGGGATGCATGACGAACAACGCCGGTGGGATATCGCTGCCTTCCCGCAAAATGGCCACCGGACGCTGTAAGGATTCGACCGGCGCCTGGAGAATCAGGACGGATTCTCCCGACACGAGCCAGCGGGCATGATCGTGCAGAACTCTTGGCTCAACTCCATATCGGGAGCGTCGCAGCCATAGGATAGCTGCCAGGACGCCGATTGCGGCACCCACCAGGATACACGCCAGAGAAGTAGACATGTTCCAGATAGTTAGCGACTTCGGCCAATGCAGCAGCAGAGCGGCCACTCCACCAAGCCCCGCGGACAGACAGGCAGCCAGGATTACCACGAGGGCCCGGCGCCAGAGAAACGGGTCGCTTACATGAACATCGCCGTCCAGATCCTTATGGATGAGAGCGGCACTGCGGTAGTCTTCTCTCGCCAGATCCCGAAGGGCTTTGCGAGCTTCATCTTGTTTTGCGAAGTAGCCAATGAGAATTGCCAGGCCCACATTTATTCCTCTATTTGACTGCGTATTCTGAACTTACAGCCATGGTGAGGGATTTCACATGACAGCAGGGCTCGGAAAGGAACTGTGCGGACTGTTCCAGGGGATTTGACTAAAGAGGTGGAGGGAGGTGACCGGAAAGCAGAGGAAGGCGAAATTACTAAGCAGAATGATTTCGGAAGGCAGGTCAATTTTTTAACTGTACGCCGTTATCGGATTTATAGCCAGTATCAAATTGCAAAATCTAGGTGGCACCCCGGCAAAGCGAGGGGGCACGAACCGTACGGTGTGGACGTCAGCCGATCCGGAGCGAACGCATGGAAATGGAGCCGAGCGGCAACCCCTCGGCGAAGAACGATACCGCCTCACCCGGCTCTTGCAGAGCCAGGACGTAGAGCAGCGGGAGATAATGCTCGGTGGTGGGGATGGAGAGCCGGGCCGCCTCCCCCAGGGCCGGATAGGCCACCAGCCGGTCATGCTCACCGGCCAGGATCAACTCCGCCGCCTGGCGGTCGAATTCGGCTGCCCAGGGATAGGGCTCGGCCGCGTCCCACTGCAACAGGCGCAGGTTGTGGACGATGTTGCCGCTCCCCACGATCAGCACCCCCTCGTTGCGCAGCGCCGCCAGTTCGGCTCCCAGGTCGTAATGAAAGCGGAGATGCTGCGTACGGTCGAGGCTGAGTTGCACGGTCGGAATATCGGCCCGGGGATACATGCGCCGCAGCACCGACCAGGCGCCGTGGTCCAGCCCCCAGGAGTAGCCGTCATCCAGCCGCACCGCCGTGGATGCGACCAGCTGCCGCACCCGTTCGGCCAGCGACCGTGAGCCTGGGGCCGGGTACTGCACCTGGTAGAGCGCGTCGGGAAAGCCGTAGAAGTCGTGGATCGTTTTCGGCTGTTCCATGGCGGTAACGAAGGTCCCCTCGGTCTCCCAGTGGGCCGAGACACACAGGATCGCCGTGGGACGCGGGATCGACGCGGCAGCCGCCCGCCAGGCCGCGGCGTAGACGGTCTCCTCGATGGCGTTGAGCGGATTGCCGTGGCCGATGAACAGGGCGGGCATGGGAGCGGATTCAGTCATCATAGCTTCAACTCCCACACCGTCAGCTCGGCAATTGAATGCTGAAACTTGCGCCTCGTCTCGCGGATCACAAAGGGGACATCCCACGGCTCGCCCAGCAGGCGGAAGTGCGGCGCCAGCGCCTCCTTGAGGCCGTCCAGGGTCCAGACCGGTTCTCCGGCCTCGCGGTAGCCCCCCAGCCATTCCTCTTTCCTGGTGAACTCCTCCAGCCAGGTGTAGGGAGAGCTGATCACCAGCAGGCCGCCCGGATTGATCCGCTCGTGGATGGTGGTCAAAAACTTGCGCGGCGAATAGAGCCGGTCGATCAGGTTGGCCGCCAGCACCAGGTCGTAACCGCTGAACTTTTCGGGGATGTTGCAGGCGTCGGCCTGGGAGAAGTCGACCCGCTGGCGGATCTCATCCAGACCCAGTCCGGCCAGGCCGATCTCGTGAAAGGAGACGATTTCCCCCTCTTCGGGCAAGGCATAGCGCAGATAGCCCTCTTCCTGCATGCGGGCCGCCAGGCGGAAGAAACGGGTGGAAAAATCCAAGCCGGTTACGCGCTGGAAACCGCCCCGGGCCAGCTCGAAGGCGGCCCGCCCCACGGCGCAGCCCAGATCAAGGGCATGCCCCAGCTTTCGCCCCTGCATCTGCTCCAGGCAGATGTTGGCCACGGCCACGGCGAAATTGGGAACGCCGAAATGCTGCGGCCCGTAGTGGGCATCGCAGTACTGGGCGGCCAGGGCGTCGCTTTCGTACTGATCGTCGTGGATCACCACCGCTGCACTGCTCTCCACATAGCGCAAGCCGGCGTGCTGGAAGAAGTGGCGGCGGAAGGCGTAGCGCGAATCACGGGTGGCCTCGTTGCCGGTGGAGATCCAGGAGCCCCCCTTGATCAGGTTGTGGCGGGTGTCGAAGGTGGGGGTGGAGAAGTCGTCGTACCAGGGGTGAATATCGAAACCGTGGAAGGGGTAAATGGGAGTTTCGGTCCACTGCCAGACATTGCCCACCACGTCGAAGAAGTCGCCTGACCTGAATCTGTCGATCGGACAGGATGAGGCCCAGTATTCCAGGTTGATGTTGCCGGGAGCCTTGTCCCAGTACGGCTGATCCGGAATGTCGCAGATGTCCCGCAGCCGGTTCCACTCGTCCTCGCTTGGCAGACGGATCGCCAGACCGGTTTGTTCAGCTTTCCAGCTGCAGAAGGCCTTGGCCTCCAGCTGGTTGACCTCCACTGGCCAGTTCCAGGGCATGGGGATTTCGCTGGCCATGGTTCTCAGTTTCCAGTCGTCCCCGGCCTTGATCCAGAACAGGGGATGCACGGCCTGCCTGAACTGGCGCCAGTTCCACCCCTCCTCGCTCCACCACTGCCGGTCAGCGTAGCAGCCCGCCTCGACGAACTCCAGGAACTCGCGGTTGGACACCAGAAATTTGGCTGCCTTGAAATCGGCGACCTCGGCCTGATGGCTGCCGTACTCGTTGTCCCAGCCGTAGAGGGGGTGATCCTTGGTTTTGCCCAAACGCACCGTTCCGCCCGGCACCGGCAGCAGCTGGTTGAGCGGCGGCTCCCCCGCTTCGCTGCAGATTTCCCAGAAGGGGAGCTGCAGCACCTGGTCGATGGGCAGCTGGCGGATCAGCACCGAGGAGGTTTCCAGATGGATGCGCTCGTGCTCGATGCCCATCATGATCGCCCAGAAGGGAGATTCCCAGCTGATCGGCAGGGTCAGCGGCAGGGTACTGATCAGGCCATCCACCAGCTGTCGGACTTGGTTGCGATAAGCTTTCACCTGCTGTCTCGTGGGCCAGTCGTAGTGGCGCTCGTCCAGGTCGTCCCAGGACATCTCGTCCACCCCCACGGCGAACATGGATTCGTATTTGGGGTTGATGCGGGTGGTGATAACTCCGGCGATGGTCAGTTTGTTGATGAAAAAGGTAGCGGTGTGGCCGAAGTAGAAGATCAGCGGATGGCGCAGGCGATCGGCACGCAGGTTGAAGGTCTGATCGTAGCGGAGGGTTTCGTAGAGTTTCTCGTCGATGTCAAAGGTGTTATGGAAGTACTCCCGGATCTCGGCCCGTTTCTGCTCGGGATCGCCCTCATTCAGAATGGTGGTGCGGATTGTGCGCAGGTCCATGAATGCAGCCTCCTCAGACGATATTCCGATCAAACGACTAATTCCATTTCCATATCAAAG
>DBMM01000048.1:35993-41947 GCA_002298925.1 Geobacter sp. UBA698
TCTCTGATCTGAAACTGGAATAATATATCTTTCAAAATTTTACCAAATGAACCAGCGTAAAACAAATCTAATCGTTGACCCGGTAACCCATCTGATACAAAAAAACAGTATGCTCCACCGGCATTTTTCAGTATGATAATAAATTACAGCGGCGAACAGCCGTAACAAACTCTGAAAGGCAGAACCAAATGGCACAGGCAAAAAATGGCGACAAGGTAAAAATCAACTATATCGGGTCGCTGGAAGACGGCACCGTCTTCGACTCCACCCTCGAAGATAGCGAGTGTGAAACTGAAGGTTGTGAATCAGACGACTGCGGCACCGATGACTGCGATTGCGGCGATGACTGCGGCTGCGGCGAGACAGGCCCCATGGAAATGACCATCGGCGCCGGGGAGTTCTTCCCCCAGATCGAAGAGGCTCTGATCGGCATGGTTGCCGGCGAGAAAAAGAGCGTGGTCATCCCGGCCAAAGACGCCTTCGGCGAGTACGACACGGAAAAAGTGTTCAACGTGCCGCGCAGCGACATGCCCGAAGACCTCAAGCCGGAAGTTGGCGATGAGCTGACCCTCTCCAACGATGACGATGAAGAGATCGACGTGACCGTAGTCGAGGTAAACGATGACAGCGTCACCTTCGACACCAACCACCCGTTGGCGGGCGAAGACCTGACCTTTGAAATCGAACTGCTGGAAATCCTCTAGGTTCCGGTCGGTCAGTTAACGCAGAACGCCCCCTGAAGCCTGTCTTCACGGGGCGTTTTCTTGTTTATCACTCTGTTCCAGGCATTTTTCGAAAAATGCGAGGCCCCATGGAATGTCCAACCTTCGATTCGCAGCAGCTGCTTGAACTGGCACGTACCCGCATGCCCTTCGGCAAATACAAGGGACGGCTTCTGATCGACCTGCCCGAACCCTATGTCGTCTGGTTCAGCCAGCAGGGCTTCCCCAAGGGGAAGCTGGGCGACATGCTCCGCACGGTCCACGAGATCAAAGTAAATGGGCTGGAGTACCTCTTCGATCCCCTGCGCTGACAGCAAGAATCCCCTGCCAACAAAAAAAGGGACAATTGCTTGTCCCCCTGGCCAACTGTGCATATTACACTAATTATTTTTTAAATAACAGACTGTAAATTTGCCAATACCTGGTTATAATTGAAACAGGTGGCGCCACCTGCAACAGACCGCCAAAACAAAGGAGGGCTACATCATACAAAAATCACAATCTAAAGAGGAATCATCCGTCCGGCAGGAGTAACAGGCCGGAATAGCCCTTGAAAAGGGAGTAGGTAGATTCGTCCATTATAAAAGTGAGGCCCGCGATTTTTTGCGGGCCTTTCATTTTATGTACCCACTGCAATAATCCTGGATCGTATTCACAACCGGACGGTGTTACTTGTTCTTGAGCAAGTCCCGGATGTCCGTCAGCAAAAGCTCTTCCTTGGTCGGTGCCGGCGGAGCAGCAGGGGCCTCGGCCTCTTTTTTCTTAAGGGAATTAATGGCTTTTATCGCCATGAATATGACAAATGCAATAATCGCAAAATCAATCACGGTCATCAAAAATTTGCCGTAACTGATCAAAACCGCCGGTTTCTTGTCAACAGCCTCCTTGACAACGATCGCCAGATTGGAAAAATCGACTCCACCCATTAATACGCCAATCGGCGGCATAACCACATCACTCACAAAAGAAGTGACAATCTTGCCGAACGCCCCGCCGATGATGATACCGACCGCCATGTCGACCACATTGCCCTTTACCGCGAACTCCTTGAATTCACTCATCATTCCCATTGCAAGCACCCCCTATGAAAGTTTTGACCTGCACCATGTAATTTACAGCGGCCAGAGAAGCTTGAAACACCTGTACTTTTTTTGCCACCCAAGACAGCTTCGTAAAAATACTAACAGTGAATCAATGTTTCGCAATACCAAAAAACGGGAAAATGCTCAAAAAACTCAAAAAGACAACTATTTGAAGGTCGTCAGCACATATTCAGCAATTGCAACGGCATCCCTGTCCGGCAGGGTGGCCGCATCAAAACGGATCATGCGGGAGATGGGATTGCGCATGATCCTGACGATGTCATCGGCAGTGGTGATGTGGTTGGAGCGCAAAACCGTGCCGCGCAGGGACCGCCGCGGATCGCTGACATTGCCGCCGTCGGGATGGCAGCTGGCGCAGAACTGCCTGAAGAGCGCCTCGCCGTCCTGGCTCCGGACAGCTCCGGCGGCCGTGACCACCGGCCTGGACGCTTGCTGCGGTTTCCCGGCAGGTTCCTGACTGCATCCTGCCACAAAAAGCAGCGACACCGCCGGCAGAACAGCAGCTCGCACATTCAGGCGACACATGGAGACTCCTTTGGCTGTTATTTTGACATGAACGAATACAGCCGGATTTCAGGCAGCGTCAAAAAGCTTGTCAAGTGCGTTGAAGTCGAGGCTATGTTCGGCCAGGGCCCGCACCAGATCGAGCTTTTCCCGGTCCTCGGCGGTGATTTTGGAGACATCTTCGGTGATGAGGCGATACAGCTCGGCGGTGCTCTGGGTCATGGTGCGCAGGTAGGGAATCTTGCTGCGATCGAGAATGCGCTGGGTAATTACGCTGACCGGACTGAGGCCGGGAATGACCAGGCCTGAAATGCGCGAACGGTACTCCGGCATCTGATACATGTTGGCCAGGGTCACCAGCAGCTCGTCACGGCTGCTGGTGACGATCAGCAGCGAAGCGTCCTTGAGCATTTCCGTGACCCGCTGGGTCGAAGCGGCACCAATCTGGACGTTGTGTATGATGCGCCCCATTTCGCGGTGGTTGCCGTTCAGCCTCAGGTCCAGCAGGCGCGAGATACGGCGCAGGGTCGGATTGGCCAGAACCGGATGATAGTCAAATCCGCCAATCACGGTAAAGGGCTCGTCGATCAGAGCCCGCCGCAGGTAATCCAGCACATTCTCACGCTTTTCCGGGATCAGCTTGTTGGCCAGCATGGCCCTCACTTCGGCGCCCTCTTTCTCGAACAGCGCCAGGTTCAGGCAGACCGTATCGATCACGTTCCCCACGCCGCCGCCGGTCACCATCAGCACCGGTGCATTCAGCAGGCGGGCAATGCGCGCATTGGACAGTTTCAGCACCGAGCCGACCCCCGGATGTCCGGAGCCCTCGATGATAATGAAATCGCACTGTTTCTCCAGTTCGTGACAGGCATGCAGGATGCGCTCCTGCAGGTCGGAAACGCAGATATCGCCATCAATGACCCTGCGGCTGGTATCCGGATACACCACCACCGGCGACATATAACGCAGATCCTTCTCCAGACCGAATACCTGGGCGATCAGAGCGGCATCCTTATCCACTGGAATTCCCCGCAGAACAGCCGGTTTGGGGCCGATCGGCTTGATGAAGCCGATGCGCTCGTATTTCTTTCTTGCCAGGTGCAGCAGTGAGATGCTGGTGGTGGTTTTACCACTGTTCTGACCGGTAGCTGCTATGAAGATCTTTCGCGCCATACCGCGGTATGCTCCTCGTGATGACCTGATATAATCAGCGATATCAACTTCAAATCAAAAAATTTCCGGATCACCTTTGCAGACAGAGCAGCAGGGTCACCAGCAGCGGCAAGAGATTGAGACATGAAAACAGGACCTTTTCCGACCGCAACAGAAGCGTGAGCATCAACGAAAAGGACACAATAGTATACCACAGGGTGGCAGGATGCCCGATCATGCCGAAAGCCGGCAGGAGCATGGCTGCCGTCACCAGCGCCAGCAGCCAGACCACGAGGAGACCGTAAAATCCATGCCACTGGACTGGCATCTTGAGCAGAGGAATGCCGGCACAACGGTAATCATCGGCATGGCGGCGCTGGATGAGCCAGAAATGGGGAATCTGCCACAGATACATCAAGCCGGCCAGGAACATGACCCGGTAGTCCCAAGGCTCCCCACCGGCAGCGCTCCAGCCGATGAGCGGCGGTACCGCCCCGCACAGGGCGCCAGCCACGAGGGCGTAGGGGGTCAAGCGTTTGAGCGGAGTGTAGACGACCAGATACCAGCAGAGCGCCGCCAGGCCGAGCAGGGTGCAGACGCGGCCGCCCCCTGCGGAGAGCAACGCCAGACCAGCCAGAGCTGCGGTTCCGGCGATCAGTGTTGCGTTCAGCACCGTCAGCTCCCCCTGTGGCAATGGTCGCAGCCTGGTTCGCTGCATGAGACGATCAACATCCCGTTCCAGCACCTGATTGAAGGCTGAACCGGCCGCAGCCAGCAGAACCACTCCGCTAAAGACCGCACTGAGCGCAACCAGATCAATTTCAGCCGAAAAGAGCAGGTAGCCTCCCAGCACAGCCACGCCATTCAGTAGCGCCAGGCGTGGTCGGAACAACCTGAGCAACGGCCTGATCATTTGAGACCCTTTATAAATGCCACAATCGCGGCGACATCGCCATCGCTCAGATCGGGATTCACCGGCATGATCGGCGCAAAGCCTTCCACCACGGCTGCCATCGGCTCGCGAATCGACTCGGTCAGATAGGCTTCGTCAGCCGTAACCGTTAATGGCTTGCCGCCCCTCAAGACCCTGATCCGGCTGCCGAACAGCCTCTTGAAGGTGGGACCGACGCCGGCTTTGCCATCCAGGGAATGGCAGCCCAGACAGCCATGTTTTTCCAGCAACTCCTTGCCGTCCACAGCGGCACCGGCCCGGACCTGCTGTAGCCAGGCGGTGAACTCCGCCTCGGGCAGTGCCTCCACGGTGGTAATCATGGCCGAGTGGCCGGTGCCGCAGTAGGAGGAACAGAACAGATCGTAGGACCCCGGCTTGCTGGCCACGAACCAGGCGTAGTTCTTCATCCCCGGCACCACGTCCCGCTTGACCCGGAAGGCGGGCAGATAGAAGCCGTGGATCACATCCAGAGACACCAGCTCCACCCTGACCGGCTTGCCCACCGCAACATACAGCTTGGAGCTTGTTCGGCCGTTGGGATAGGCAAAACTCCACGACCATTGGCGGGCCATGGCGGTCACTTCCATCGCCCCCCGGGGAACATTTCGCAGCGCCAGATAACCGGCCCAGCCGTAGTAGAACATGGCCAGCACCAGCAAGGTGGGGAGTACGATCCAGATTAACTCCAGCCAGAGATTCGACTCGACCTGAGAGGTCGGCTCAGGCGCTCGGGAACGGTGATAACGGACGGTGAAAGCCACCATCGCGACGGTGATGCCGACCAGCAGCAGCAGACAGGCCCCGAAAAAGAACATGAAGACCGGGTCGATCGCTTCGGTTGTGGTTAACAGGCGAGCAGGGTTCACGGCATTTCCTCAGCGGTAAAGCACATCGAAAAAGGTCAAACCGATAAAGATGGCCAGGGTCAGCAAAGCCAGGAACAAGAGCCAGCGCAACAAGCGCCCCTCGTACTTCATGTGCATGAAAAAGGCGATCACCAGCCCCGATTTGAGGCAGGCGATGGCCAGAGCCCCCACCACTTTGAAACCACCCAGGTCGATACGGGTGATCAGCACGGTCAGGGCGGTCAGGGCCAACAGTATCAGCCAGACCGCCGTCAGCTTGCCGTAGCTTACATGATGATGTTCAGTGCCGGACGTCATGACTCCCCCTAGAGAATCAGGTAATACAGCGGAAAAATGAAGATCCAGATCAGGTCCACCAGGTGCCAGTAGAGGGCGCCGTTCTCCAGCAGCACATAATCGCCGCTGCTGACTGCTCCGCCGTTCACCCGCACGGCCACCCAGGAGAGCAGCGCCGCACCGATCAGCACATGCAGACCGTGGAGGCCGGTGGTCAGGTAGTAGAGGCTGAAGAAGACCGATTCTCCCGGTGCCCCAGCGACCAGCTTTGATGAACTGGGATAGATGCCGTGGCGGATCTTGGCGTTCCATTCCACGAATTTGATAACCATGAAAATCGCCGCGCAGAGAATCGTCCCCGCCAAAAACAACAGGGTGC
>DBMM01000048.1:41959-90563 GCA_002298925.1 Geobacter sp. UBA698
TGGTATTGGCCGTGCCGAAAAACACGTTCAATTGCCGCCCGGCCGTGGCGAAGTCGTGGGGGTAGCGGGAGAGGTAGACCGAGTAGAGCAGGAACAGACCGCCGAACAGCAGCAGTTCGGTGAACAGGAACAGCCACATGCCGAGTTTGGCTCCGGTGTAGTCCTTGTGATTATTATGGTTCATGGCATGCCCGTGCCCTTAAAGTCATACGGCCCGTGGGTGACCACCGGCTCCTGCTCGAAGTTCTCCGTCGGCGGCGGCGTAGCGACTGACCACTCCAGAGTCGCCCCGCCCCAGGGATTGCCCACGAACGGTGCGCCCCAAAAGATGCCCCGGAACAGGTTCACCAGCATGATCAGCAACCCGGCCGCCATGATCCAGCTGCCAACGGTAGCTACCAGGTTGAGGCTGGCAAACTCCGGCAGATAGTCATAGTAGCGCCGGGGCATACCCTGCATGCCGAGCACCTGCATGGTGAAGTAGGTAATATTGAACCCGGTGAACAGCAGCGCCCAGGCGACGATGGCCGGTTTCTCGGCATAGCGGCGGCCGTAAAATTTGGGCAGCCAGTAGTGCATGGCGGCAAAGAAGGCGAACCCGGTACCACCGAATATAACGTAGTGGAAATGTCCAACAACAAAATGGGTGTCGTGCACATGGACATTGGTGGCGGCGGCCCCCAGGATCAGCCCGCTCAACCCGCCGATGGAGAAGAGCAGGATAAAGGAGAGTGCGAACAGCATGGGGGCCTCCAGGGAGATGGAGCCCTTGTAGAGGGTCGTAACCCAGTTGAAGACCTTGATGGCTGAAGGAATGGCGACAACAAAGGTTAAAAACGAAAAGACCAGGATGGCGGTATCGCTCATGCCGCTGGTGAACATGTGATGTCCCCAGACCAGTGAGCCGGCGGCGGCGATGGCCAGGCTGGAAAAAGCGATGAACTTATAGCCGAAAATCGGCTTGCGGGCAAAGACCGGGATGATGTCGGAGATGATCCCCATGGCCGGCAGGATCATGATGTAGACCGCCGGGTGGGAATAGATCCAGAACAGGTGCTGGTACATGACCGGGTCGCCACCGCGGGCCGGGTCAAACAGGCCGGTGCCCAGGGCCCGCTCGGCCATGACCAGCACCAGGGTGATGGCCAGGATCGGCGTGGCCAGAATCTGCACCCAGGCCGTGGCGTACAGCGACCAGACAAACAGCGGCAGCCGGCCCCAGCTCATCCCTTCCGCCCTGAGCCGGTGGATGGTGGTGATGAAGTTGAGTCCGGTCAGGATCGCCGAAAAACCGATGATGAAGACCCCGAACACAGCCAGGGAGACGTTGGTGCCGGTGCGGGCGCTGAAGGGGACGTAGAAGGTCCAGCCGGTGTCGGGCGGCCCGCCGCCAGTGAAGAGCGAGGTCAGGATGATGGCCGCGCCGCTGATGTATAGCCACCAGGAGAGCAGATTAAGGCGCGGAAAAGCCACATCCCGGGCGCCGATCTGAATCGGCATGACCAGATTGCCGAAAGCGCCGGGAATGCCGGGCAGAACGAAGAGAAAAATCATCACCACGCCATGCACGGTGAAGACGGCATTGTAGCTCTCGGGTCCCATAATCGTGCGGCCCGGCGCCATCAGTTCGATGCGCAGCAGCAGCCCCAGCAGGACTCCCACCAGAAAGAAACCAACGGTTGAATAGAAATAGAGCAGACCGATCCGCTTGTGGTCGGTGGAGAATATCCAGGCGCGGATGCCGCTTTTGCCCGTATCGTTCCAGAAGCTCCCTTGCGGCCCCTGCTCCCGTATTTCAGCCGGATTCATCGATCCTCCGTAGTATGCCGTTTGCGGACCTTCCCCGTCAGCAGCAGAAACCCCAGAAAAGAGCCCGCGCAAAGGATGACCACCGTGGCGCTTACCCGCAACAGATTGAAGACATAGGTCTTGTTGGCGGGGTCAAAGGTGAAGCAGTAGTCCACCACCCTGCGGATGGTCGTCCCGACCCGCCCCTCCCGCGCCTCGATCAACGCCAGGGTCAGGTCCTTGGCCAGAAAAGTGGTTCCGTACAGGTAGCGGACAATGGTTCCGTCTCCGGCAATCACCAGGCTTGCCACCGGATGGACGAAATCGCGCCCCTTGCGCTGAAAATGGTAGCCGGCAGAATCGGTCAGACGCCGTATGCTGGCGGCGTCGCCGGTCAGGAAACGCCACCCCTGCTGCGGAAAAGGGGCATTCATGGCGGTCAGGTACATGCGCTGGTAACGGGCCGCCAGTTGCGGGGTTTCGGTTTCGTCGATACTGATGGAAATGACCCGGTAGTCAACATTCGGCGTGCGCTTCAACGTCGGCAAGACGCGGGCCATTCCGCTCTGGAGGTAATTGCAGACATTGGTACAGCTGTAGTAGACCGGCAGGATGATGGTCGGACCGGAAACCAGGGCACCCAGGCGCACCGGCCGGCCGGATTCGTCGCGGAAGGTGATGTCCAGGGGGATCAGCGAGCCAAGCTTCTCATCCAGCCCCACCCCCGTTACCTCGCCCTGGGGCAGCTCCTGGTGCGCCCCTTCACTGTGGGCAGAAGCATGGCAGGGGTGCAACGCCAGCGACAAGAGCAGTGTGGCCAACAAAGCGTATCCCCAGCGATAAAATTTTCCGTTTTTCTGCATCATTGACCGTCATCCCGTCTTGTCAGCAACCGGCCCTGCACCATAAGGGCGGCCGATCGCATGCTTGCCTCCAGCGCGCCGCCCGGCTCAGGCCAGATTGAAATTATTCTGATAAGCCATCAGCGTGTTGATCATCAGGGCCGCCACCGTCATCCGGCCGACGCCGCCCGGTACCGGGGTGATCCAGGAACATTTTCCGGCCACATGTTCGAAATCCACGTCACCTACGATTTTGCCGTTCTCCAGCCGGTTGATGCCCACATCGATCATCACGACCCCCTCCTTGACCATATCCTCGGTAATGAAGCCGGGGATGCCGACCGCCACGATGACGATGTCGGCCCGCCGGGTCTCGTCCAGCAGCAGCTCCCGCGGAGTCTCGATATGAGCCAGGGTGACCGTGGCATTGCCGATGTCGAAATCGTTGGACAGCATGATCGAGATCGGCTTGCCGACGATGTTGGACCTGCCGATAACGACGCAATGCTTGCCCTTGACAGGAATATTGTAATACTGAAGCAGCTTGCAGATGCCATAGGCAGTGGCAGGCCGGAAGGCCTTCTGCCCGAGGGTCATGCGGCCGAAGTTGGTTGGATGGAACCCGTCGATATCCTTTTCAGGGGAGATGGCATTGATGACGTTCTGCTGGTTGATATGCCTGGGAAGGGGCAACTGGACGATCAGGCCGTCGGTGGTCGGGTCATTGTTGATGGTAGCCACCCGCTCCAGCAGCTCCGCCTCACTGATGGTATCCGGCAGCCGGATCAGGACACTTTCAAAGCCGGCCTTCTCGCAGGATCCGACCTTGGATTTGACATACGACTCACTGGGGGCATGTTTGCCCACCAGAATAATGGTCATGTGCGGCTTGCGCAGACCAGACTCCACATAGCCGGTTACTTTCCTGGCAATATCGGTAACGAGACTTTCAGCACACTTCTTGCCGTCCAGCAGTTTCATTTTCATGTTTTCCCTCGCTCGGCAGCCAGTGCCGCCGGTAATGACAAGCACAATACATGCTAGTACTTATCACAAAAAACAGGCGACAGAAACATTTACGACAAAAAAACAGGGGCCGTCCACCCGGGACAACCCCCAATTCACGAGACAGCCTTGCTGATGTGGCCCTCCTCAGGACATCTTGCCACGCAGAAAACCCAGCCCCTGTGCCAGCAGACCGCCTTCAGGCACGCTGCCATCCGGTGTCAGGTGGTCGACGATGCCCGGCAGATGTTCCGCCAGCTTGGAACTGACTTCATCAGTTGACAGGCCGGCCTTGGCAGCAAGTTGCTGGATGGCGTCGCCGCCCAGTACCTGCTGGATCTGTTCGGCATTGATGGGCAGATTTTGACCCGTGCCGACCCATGAGGAAACTACGTCGCCCAGCCCTTTCTCCTTGAAGGTATTCACCAGGCCGCTCAAACCGCCCGACTCACTGCTCCCCAGCATCTCCAGCACGCCCTGCATGAGGCCGGACTGCTCACTGCCGCCACCACCAAAAAGCCCCGTGGCCTTACCGGCCAACTCATCAAAAAGCCCCATATACGACCTCCCTGAATCCGTTTTAAAAACCCTCAAGCGCTACTTCTTCTTGGCGGTCTCCTTGGCCTCGATGGTGGCCGCCTTCATGGTGTAGGTAACCGTCACCTTGGTACCCACCTTGAGATCGCCGCTGACCTTGGTATCCTTGTCCCTGGCGACTTCCCACTTCTCCTTGCCCTTCTGGACCACCACGACATCATCCTTGACCTCCAGTACCGGACCGGTCACCTGGTAGGTCTTCGTACCGGCCGCCATGGCCGTGGTAACAGCCATCAACGCAATCCCCGCAAACAGTGCTGCAATCTTCATATCATCCTCCTCTGGGTTGATGTATCAGCCGGGCAATGGCCGCCTGATGTAAATATTCCATAAATCAGTGCAGAGATTCTCCCGAACAACTGCCTGGCGATCACATGACCGGAACGTTACTTTAACAAGATACCAGGAAATCAGCATTTTCCAAGCAGAACCAGCGTTTGTTCAAATCAACAGGTCTGAGCAACGCATCGTCAAATAACGTTAACAAAACATCATTTTTCTGCGACATCCGCATTGCAAAGCACTAATACCTGGCATTCGCCCAAAGCCGGAAAACTACCGCTCCGTCAAACAACAAAACAACGTACTTTTTTTCAACAAAATTAAACTGGAAATGTTATACATTAAAAATTCCGGCCGGGATCTTTTCCCGGCGTTGGCAGAACGTATTCGACCGCCAATGGCGGTCAGGCACGCAGAGGTTGGGTTAATGCCGAACGTCAACATCGTGGTCATCGGTTCATCCACCGGCGGACTGAAAATCCTTGAGGAAATCTTTCCTCGCCTGCCGGTCCTGAAGGCCGCCATTATCATTGTGCAGCACATCACCCCGGTAATCGACCAGGCATTTGCCAGCTCACTGTCGCGGGTATCACCAATGCCGGTCAATCTTGCGAGCAATGGGCAAATCCTGCAGAATGGACAGGTATACCTGGCCCCCGGCGGCCAACACCTCTCCCTGATCAATAATCAGAAGATAAACCTCTTCCAAGGCGAAAAGGTCAATTCCGTCTGCCCCTCCATTGATGTAGCCATGAAATCAATCGTTCGCCCCGCGGGTGCCCGACTGAGCGGAGTTATTCTGACCGGCATGGGGTGCGATGGAGCCGCGGGCATCGCTCATATCAAGTCGCATGGCGGCATCACCATCGCACAGGACCAGAATACGAGCGTGATTTACGGCATGCCCAAGGCGGCGGCAGAAACAGGCAGGATCGACTTCATCCTGCCGACGGAGCGGATCAGCGACAAGCTTACCGAACTTTTTGGATAAAATCATATAAAACGAACAAAGGAGCCAAACATGCAAATCAAACGATTCAAACACTGGTGCATTCAATGCAAGATCATGACTATCACGATAGTGAGTGTGCTGTTCATGCTGGCTGGACTGTTTTTCTATCTCCTGCCGGTTATCGAAGGCAAGATCATGAAGGAGAAGATGGATGCAACCCGGCACGTAATCGAAATGGCCATGGGGATAGTCGAGCAGCAAGATGCAGAAGTCCGGGCAGGTAAGATGTCGCTGGAACAGGCTCAAAAAGAGGCTGCCGAACATATTTCCAAACTGCGCTACGAGAAGAAGGAGTATGTCTGGATCAATGACCTGGGCAAACCGGTCCCCAAAATGGTGATGCATCCCATCATGCCCAACCTGAACGGCAAGACGATTGATGACCCCAAGTTCAGCAAGGCGACCGGCGCCCGTGACGGACTGGACGGCACGCTCAGGAAACTGAACAATGACAACCTGTTTGTCGCTTTCAACGAAGTATGCGAACGGGCCGGCCACGGCTTTGTAAACTACGAGTGGGCCAAGCCCAAGGAAGGGGGAGGCTCGACCTCTGAACTCTACCCGAAACTATCCTATGTCAAGCTTTACAAACCCTGGGGCTGGGTACTGGGCAGCGGCATCTACGTGGATGATGTCCAGAAGGATGTCAATAACATCAAATGGATGTTTCTGGGACTGAACCTGTTCATCGCCATTGCCAGCCTGCTGCTGGCCTATTCCGTCAGCCGCGGCATCACCAGGACCCTCGGTTATGTGGCCAGCAACCTGGACGAGATGGCCAGCGGCGGCGGCGACCTGACGCGCCGTCTCACTGTTGACCGCAATGATGAAACCGGTTCGCTGGCCACATCGTTCAACCGTTTCCTGGACAACCTGAAAGCGATCGTGGTCCGCATCAACCAGAATGCGGTCGAAGTGGCCTCATCGGCGGACCAGCTCAACTCGACCTCAGCCGACATCGCCACGGGCACTGAAAAGGCCGCCACACAGTCCACTTCCGTGGCCATCGCCTGCGAAGAAATGGCGGCGACATCTGCCGAGATTGCCAATAACTGCATCAGAACCGTTGAAATTTCCAACCGTGCCACCCTGACAGCCAAAAACGGCTCCGAGGTGGTCAGCCACGCCGTGCACAGCATCCAGCGCATCGCCGACAAGGTCCAGGAGAGCGCCAGAACGGTGGAATCGCTCGGGGCGCGTTCCGAACAGATCGGCAACATCGTCGGCACCATTGAAGACATCGCAGACCAGACCAACCTGCTGGCCCTCAACGCCGCCATCGAGGCGGCCCGCGCCGGCGAGCAGGGGCGCGGCTTTGCGGTTGTCGCCGACGAGGTCCGCGCCCTGGCGGAACGCACCACCAGGGCCACCAGAGAGATCGGTGAAATGATCAAGACCATCCAGAAGGAGACCAAATCGGCTGTGGCCGCCATGGAAGAGGGGGTCAAGGAGGTCGAACGCGGCACCGAGGACGCCTCCCGTTCCGGCAGAGCACTGGAGGAGATCCTGGAGCAGGTCGGCGACGTGACCAGCCAGATCAACCAGATCGCCACGGCGGCAGAGCAGCAGACCGCCACCACCAATGAAATCAGCAAGAGCATGCATGAGATCACCGGAGTCGTCAGCGACGCATCCCACAGTTCGCAGCAAACTGCCGCATCAGCCAACCAGCTGGCAGCAATGGCGGATGAACTCAAGAAAATTGTGGCTCAGTTCCGCATGTAGCCTCCGTCGACAGAAACTGAAACTGTCAAGGGGCGTCTGCCGTGCAAACAGGGCAGACGCCCCTTTTGGATTGTGGTAAGATTGTAAAAAAAACGGGAGACACCATGAAACGCTACTATTTGCCGATGGTTACACTGGTCATGCTGCTCGTCATGCAGGCAGTGCCGGTGCGGGCCGGTTTCTTCGATGACCTGACAAAGGGCCTGGGAGTAACACTTCCATCCGGTGACAGCCTGGACAACCCGACGATTGTCAAAGGACTGAAAGAGGCGCTCTCCACCGGCACCACCCGGGCAGTCACATCCGTATCGCAGCCGGGCGGTTACTTCAATAACGATATGATCAAGATTCTCCTGCCGGAGAACATCCGTATAGCCGCCGACCTGATGGGAGCATTGGGGTACCAGCAACAGGTGGACGATTTAGTGCTCGGCATGAACCGGGCAGCTGAAAAAGCCGCTCCCAAGGCGACCGAACATTTCGTGGCTGCGCTCAAGGAGATGAACTTTGACGATGCCCGCGGGATACTGAACGGCGGCCCCACCTCCGCGACCGAGTATTTCAAGAAGAAAACCGGAGACAAGATCTTTTCCTCCTTCAAACCGGTGGTAGCTGCGAGCATGCAGGATGTGGGCGTGGCCCGCAGCTACAAGCAGGTGGTGGAAAAAATCGAGTCCCTGCCCCTGGTCGGTCCGGCAGCGTCGCTCGACCTTGACAAGTACGTCACGACCAAAGCGGTAGACGGTCTGTTCAGCATGCTCGGTGAAGAGGAGAAAAAGATCAGGACCGATCCGCTGGCCCGCAGCACGGAACTGCTGAAAAATGTCTTCGGCAGATAGGCGGAAATCAGCCATAATTCCCGCACAGCTAGCCGTAAAATATAGTTGATTCCTCCCCTGAATCATGCTACCCATGCCTCAATCCAGTTTTTCTTGCCATCCGCCATGCAAACAAAAATGGGGGCAATACCATGCACCAGAGGGATTTCACCAGGATTGAGCTATCGGAGTGGGCTACCGTCAAACACCATGATAACTCCAATTGGGGACGGATCGAAAACATCAGCCTGAGGGGTCTGTTTATCCACTCCTGCCAGGAAATCCCCCTGAACAGCCAGGTCGAGGTCAGCGTTCACCAGGCCCGTGATTCGTCTCTGGATCTGAAGGCAACCGTAATTCGCAAGGAAGATAACGGCGTAGGCATGATCATCAACAGGATGGATCTTCAGTTGCTGGTTTATTTGCGAAAACTGATCGCGGAAAAAAGCGGAGATCAGGAACGGGTCGCACTGGAAACAAAACTGATGGTAGGTTACATGCTGGCCTGAAATGTTTTCAACAATCAACACTGAGCTTGAAAAGGCGGCCAATCGGCCGCCTTTTTTGTTTCCATTACGGGTGCAACCAACTCAATTACCTTTACAAAAGCCTTCTTGAAAACTAAGGATTTTGCGCCCAGCAATCCCTCCCGCCGCTTTTTGAAGGCCGTCATTTATGAATTGCCTTCAGCCGGTTCCACCGCTACACTTCCAATGTCAGCCGAGGATGGTTTCCGGCACAAGCGTGCATTACCGCCAGGAGAACGACATGACACTACTCTATTCACTGGACCTGCTGGGAACCGCTGCTTTTGCCGCTTCAGGCGCCCTGGCCGGTATCCGGCGCGAAATGGATATTTTCGGCGTACTGGTGCTGGGCCTGGTAACCGCCACCGGCGGCGGCACCCTGCGCGACCTGCTGCTGGGTGATACCCCGCCTTTCATCCTGCAGAACGAGACCTACCTGTACTTGTCCATCACCGTTTCGCTGACCGTCTTTATCTTTCACCGTCACCTGGAATTCCTGAAACACCCACTGACGTATTTCGACGCGGTCGGACTGGGCACCTTTGTCGTCATCGGCACCGGCAAGGCGCTCGATTTCAGGGTTGGCTTCATCGGCTCGGTCATGATGGGCGTCATGACCGCCACCGCCGGCGGCATGATCCGTGACGTGCTCTCCAACCGGGTGCCGCTGGTACTGCGAAAGGAGGTCTACGCCTCAGCCTGCCTGGCCGGCGGCGCCCTGCTCTGGCTGCTGCACCAGACCAGTCTGCCCCGTGCCTGGTCACTGCTGGCCTCGGCCTCCACGGTCATCATCCTGCGATTACTGGCCATCCGCTTCAACTGGTCCCTGCCACGGGCCCGCTACATCAAGCATTAGCGCCAACAAGCTTCAGCCGTAAACAGCAAAGGCACCCACATAACGGATGCCTTATTAACTTCATGAACAGCCTGCTTTGGCCTGCGGATCAGTGTTCCAGACGCCCCAGACGATCATCGATAACCAGTTCGGGTGACGGCAGGCCGACGTGATATCCCTGAGCATAGGTCAGACCGACTTCGCCGACCGCCTTGAGGATGTCCTCATCCTCCACATACTCCCCCACCGTCTTGATGCCCAGTCCGTGGGCCAGGGTGGCGATACTCTTGACAATGGCCATGTCGACCCCCCCCGCGCCGGTCATGCCGCGGACAAAATCCCCTTCAACCTTGAGAAAGTCCACCGGAAAACGTTTCAGGTACTGGTAGGATGAAAATCCGGAACCAAAGTCATCGATGGCAAACTTGTAATTTTCCAGTTTGAGATCCAGAACGAAGCGCTCCAGCAGCGTCATGTTCCTGACCGTCTCCCGTTCGGTGATCTCGAATACGATCCTGGCCGGATCGATGCCGTACTCCCGGGTCAACCTGCGTACGGTCGGGATGAATTCGTTCAGAATCAGCGCCTTGGGAGAAATATTTATGAACAACAGTCCCCTATAGGTACTGGTACTGGCCTTGATGAAGATCTTTTCCATCAGGATATAATCCATCCTGCTGATTACGCCCATGCTCTCGGCAATGCCGACAAACTCCTCCGCACACATGATCCCGCCCGGCAGCTTTATCCGCATGAGCACTTCGTGGGCTTCCACAAGACCATTGGCCACATTCACGATGGGCTGAAAGTACGGCACGATCAGTTTTTCGTCAATGGCCTGCATGATCAGGATATTTTTCTCCCCGATCATCCGGTAGACGTCTGCCAGATCCTCATCGGAAGGGATCACGATCTGGTTTTTGCCCGCATACTTGGCCTTGCCGCGCATATTGTCGGCCATCATGAACAGTTCCTTCGAGGTTTTGGCGTGGGTGGGGAACAGTGCAATGCCGATGGAGACCGTCGCCCGCAACTTGGTTTCATCGGGTGCGCTTATGACAAATTCATTCAGATTGTCAATGATGCGCTGGGCCACCAGATAGGCCTGTTCCCCGTCCGACTCGGGCAGGATTACTGCAAAATCGTCGCCGCCATAGCGGGCGGGAATATCCCCCTGCCTGAGTACCTTTTTAAGTATCTCGCTGAACTGCTGCAGGATCTTGTCGCCAAATGCATGGCCATAGTTGTCGTTGAGAACCTTGAAATTGTCGATATCGAGATACAGGAGCGCAAATTCATAGTCATGGCGTGCTGCCCGGTCGATCTCGTTAGTGAGCATCTCCCAGAAAACCCGCTGGTTGCAGAGGTTGGTGAGCGGGTCGCGGGTCGAGTAGAATTCAAGTTCCTTGGTGTAGCGGTAGACCGCCTTGACCGACCCGACCACATTCAGCAGGGTAGCCAGAATGCTCTCGATCACCAGCGAGCGCGCCGAATGCTGACCCAGTTCCGAGACGACTCCGATACCGACGATACCGCCGATACGTGGGGCCTCGAGGTACAAAGACTTGGTCTGCAGCTCGATATCCTCCGCCCGGAGCGGCGGCAGGTATGCCAGCGGCAATGCCACGTTATGGATGATGTTGACCAGCGGCACATGGGCGAAGCGGGGGTTTTTGGATAGCTTCTCGCGGATGATCACCTCAAAGAACTGTTTGGTCTGGGCAGTGGGCGAATTGCGCCAGAACACCTCCAGGTCGTAGGACTCCTCATCAACCATGAACAGCGAGAAGAAGAAATAGGTTTCCATGATGGAATTGATCTCCACCAGGATATGGCAGACATGGGCTTTCCAGTCCTTGACAACTTCAGAGGTGATGATGAAGCGCTCCAGCAGCTTGACCTCGAACTCCAGAATATCCTTGTCAATGGCGATGTCACGCAGCTTAGCGATGACCTTCTTCATCTCCCCGAACATGTCCGTGAATTCGGTAAAACCGAGCTGCACATCCTGCAGTTCCAGCTGACTCAGGTCGCTGACCCGGTTGACCCCCTCAATCCGTCTCTGAAGTTCGATCATGGAGCTGTCAACCCGTCTGCTGAAGAGACGCGCCAGGAAAAATGCGGCCACCAGGGGGATCACTGCCATCATCGCCAGGAACATGACAATTTTGCTGTGGGTCTCCTTCAACTCGGCAGCGATGTCGATGCGCGAGTCGACCACCCCCAGCACTTCACCGCTGCGGGCGTAGCTATGGCACCCCAGGCACTCCGCCGAGGCAGTGAGCGGATAGAGGTGGCGAATGACCGTACCGGTCCGAATGTTTGAGATCATGCCATTGGCAAACACATCGCGCACCTGCTGATCGGGGGTTGCATCGTAGACCCGGCCATAGCGTGCGGCCAGGGCCTCACTCTGATAGACAACAACACTGGTACTGGTGCCGCTGTACACCTTTCTGTTGCTGTCGAGAAATTCCGCCACCTCCTTCTGCGACCACCCCTTCCGCATGACCTGGAACAGTGCATTGAAGGTCATGTCCGCCACAGTCTTGGTGTTCTTTTCCGCCCGGTGCTCAACAACATTCTCATAGCCGAATGAAACCAGCAGGTATACCAGCAACACCATGAAGATGGTCAGGCCGCAGGTGCAGACGACGATAAAATTGGAGAGCTTCTTCATTGGATACCCCCACACGCGACGAGGCGAGCAAAGCAATATATTAATGAGACTGGCAATCGGCATACTATCTCGCCTTGATTAGATTTTAAAGACAAATAACGCTGTATCAATCCAATTTAATGCCATCAGTGATCAATATTGTCGGCACGTTTCACATTATTTGATCTGGGTCATGGTTTCGGATGCAAACAGCGGTTACTCTGTGGCAGCACGATGGGCATGTCGTACCGCTCATGCTCAACAAAATCAATAACTATAAGGAGCTACTACAATGGGAAATTGCGGATGTGGCCATAGCGCCGGGGTGGGACCTTTTGCAGAAGGCAGGGATCTGGTAGAATTTGTCAGCCAGGCCCATGGCGGCGAACTCAGAGAACGGCAAGTGCCCGGAGGCGGATTGTCAACGACCTGCCAGGGGTGCGGTGCCCCTTTCACCCTGACGACCTTTGTCGCCTGTTGCCCGGCCTGCGGAGGCGTTCACGCCGTTTCGCCGCCGCGCTGCGATGATGCGGCCAATATTCAGTTTGCCGGTGCTGGCTACCGGTTAATGTGAAACCATGTAATCTGAGGCGAGGCAACCTGGGGAGAAGGAGATGAGCACGACTGATGAAAAGTGCACCGGCTCTATCAACGAAAAGGGAGAGCACTGTACTGTGTGCAGGCAGCGGGAAATGCCCGGCTACTGGTGCGATGTCTGCGAGCGGGAAGTTGCAGAGAAACGCTGCCCGCTCTGCGGGCTCAAGGCGCGGAAAATCCGGGAGAAGAATTAACCCCATCTTGCGCACGCTTATCAGGGGTTTGCTTACATGGGGTGGTACTGCAAGCAATAAAGGCAGCCGATTGGCTGCCTTTTTTAATTCAGAAGGGATGCCCCCTGATTTTCGACAGGGTTACGACCTGCTCCCCCGCCGACCGGTCTTGGGGGCAGGCCGCTCGGCCACCGGCTTTCCCCGCCGGGAGGGCGTCGGTTTTGACGGTGTCCTGGCCTGTTTTTCCTGAGTCTTGCGCGCCTTGGGCGGCTTGGCAGCCTGCTTGAGTTCCTTGATGCGCACACTCCGCCGGGCCGCAACCTGCGGGAATTCCGCCAGCGTCTGGTGCGGGATGGCAGACTTGAGCAGCTTCTCAATCGCGGCCAAGAGCGGTTTTTCTTCCGGAGAGACCAGCGAGAGGGCCACCCCGTCCTCTCCGGCCCGGCCGGTGCGACCGATGCGATGCACATAGTCCTCGGGAACCTGGGGCAGATCATAATTGACCACATGGGGCAGGCGCTCGATGTCTAGCCCGCGTGCCGCCACATCGGTTGCCACCAGCACGCGCAATTCACCCCGTTTGAACTCCGCCAGGGTCCGCGTCCGGATCGACTGGCTCTTGTTGCTGTGGATGGCGGCAGCCTTGATCCCGTCGAAGAGCAGTTCTTCGGTCAGCTTGTCGGCACCATAACGGGTGCGGCAAAAGACCAGCACCTGGTTCCACCCCCCCTGGCGGATCAGAAACGAGATCATTTCCCGCTTGCGGCTCCGTTCCACCTCATAGACCGCCTGGGTCACCGCGTCGGCGGCAAGATTGGGACGCGCCACCTCGATCCGTCGCGGGTGATCGAGCAGTTCGTCGGCCAGCTGCTTGATGCTCTGGGAATAGGTCGCCGAAAAGAGCAGGGTCTGGCGTTTGATCGGCAGATACTCCGCCACCTTTTTGATGTCATCGATGAACCCCAGATCGAGCATGCGGTCCGCCTCGTCCAGCACCAGAAACTTGACTTGGGAAAGATTGATAGTGCCACGTTCGGCGTGGTCCAGCAGCCGTCCCGGCGTAGCTACCACGATATCGACGCCGCGGTGCAGCCGCTCGATCTGGGCCTGGATGGTCACCCCGCCGTAGATCATCGTCGAGCGCAGCGCCAAGCGGCGGGCATAATTGTTCATCTGTTCGCTGACCTGGGCCGCCAGCTCGCGGGTCGGTACCAGCACCAGCGCGCGCGGCTTGCGACGCTTTTCCTTGGGGAGCTTTTCACTCAGCCGCTGCACAATCGGCAGGGCAAAGGCCGCCGTCTTGCCGGTGCCGGTCTGGGCGCCGGCCAAGAGGTCGCATCCCTCGAAAATCACCGGGATCGCCCCGCTCTGGATGGGGGTCGGCGTGGTATAGCCCTGGGCGGCAATCGCGCTCAGCAGTTCGGCGCGCAGGCCGAGAGATTCAAAAGACATTAATCTGATTCCTTGTGGTAAGACTCCTGCCGACATAACGGTCCGGAGGAAGTCTTCGTTGTAAGCATTGTTGGTAATCCTGAAAAATAAAAACCACAGGGAAATGTCCCTGTGGTTCAGGCGCTTATCAGATATAGCATGTTACTGCTCGCGGCGCAAATTATTAGCCACATTCGACGACATCGGCACTGTCAGCCCCCCGACCGGCCTCAGTCAGGATAAAATACCTTCCAACCCGTCTACATATACGAACAGACCTGCCCGATGATCAAAATCGCTTTACAGGCTTTACATCTTTACACCACCCCGCGCAACTCTAGTGAGCTGAATTTACTTGCTTTTTAGGATGCCTAAGCTTGCATGTAAAATTCATATGTTTTTTATTTTACTCTTTAAATTACAGCAACAGCGCTAACAAGCTGTAATTACGTGCAAATATAATTGGCACATAGTTTGCTGTTATCTTAATAATAGTTAATTGTCCGGCTGGAGGCTGATATGGAAGTTTGGCGACAGATCCTGCACTGGATGATTAATTATTTGAATTATCATTGATTGGCGCAATGCAATAACCTGGCAAGAAGGGGGGGGGCGGCTATGATACGATGGATCATTGGCTCTAGCTTGAAGCTGCGGATCGTGGTGGCTGCACTCGCTGTGTTGCTGATGGTTTTTGGCCTCATGCAGCTTGAGGAGATACCGGTGGATGCCTTGCCCGAGTTCTCACGGCCGCATGTGGAGGTTCAAACCGAGGCCTTGGGTCTGTCCGCCGAGGAAATGGAAGCGTTGATCACGACTCCCATGGAGGCAGATCTGCTCAACGGAGTGTCGTGGGTGAAGGAGATCCGCTCCGAATCGATTTCCGGCCTGTCGTCCATCGTTCTCATCTTCGAGAAAGACACCGACATCATGCGTGCCCGTCAAATGGTGCAGGAGCGGCTGATCGGAGTGCATGCGCTGCCAAACGTGTCAACACCACCCACCATGATCAATCCCCTATCCTCCGTTAGCCGCTGCATGGTGATCGGGCTGACCTCGAAAAAAATGTCCCTGATTGATATGTCGGTGCTCGCCCGTTGGACGATCAAGCCCCGCTTGATGGGCGTACACGGCGTGGCAAATGTGTCCATATGGGGCCAGCGCCAGCGGCAGTTGCAGGTGCAGGTCGATCCGAAAAGATTGCAGGATGAAGGCGTTTCGCTGATGCAAGTCATCAAAACCACGGGCAACGCACTGTGGGTATCCCCCTTGAGCTTTCTGGAAGCATCGACACCCGGCACCGGAGGGTGGATCGATACACCCAATCAAAGGCTCGGGATTCGACACGTCCAGCCCATTACAACGGCGGAGGACCTGGCCCAGGTAACCATTGAGGGCGCACCATCGAAGGACCTGCATGACGTGGCCACCGTCGTGGAAGACCATCAACCGCTCATCGGGGATGCCATCGTTGACGACGCTCCTGCGCTGATGTTGGTCGTTGAGAAATTTCCCTGGGCCAATACGCTGGAAGTGACGCAGGATGTGGAAGAGACGCTGGCGACCTTACGGCCCGGTTTATCCGGTTTGGAGATGAACTCCTCCCTCTTTCGACCTGCGACCTTCATTGAATTGGCGGTCAGAAATCTCTCGATAGCTTTGCTGATCGGAGCCGCTTTAATAATTGTGGCTCTTTTTGCCTTTCTTTTCAACTGGCGTACCGCGCTGATCAGCACAGTGGCAATCCTGGTGTCTGTGATCGCAGCCGTGGCAGTGCTCTACGCATGCTGGGCCAAAGTCAATATGCTGGTTATCGCCGGATTGATGATAGCCCTCGTCGCCATCATCGACGATACGATCATTGACACAGAAAATGTCATGCGGCGTCTCCGCCAGGCCCGAGAAAAGAACAACGGCAAATCAACTGCAGCCATTATTTTAGAGGCTGCGGTCGAGATGCGCCGCCCCATCATCTACTCGGCGCTGATCGCTGTATTGGCGGTGATGCCGCTTTTATTCCTGGCAGGCGTGTCCGGAGCATTCTGGAAGCCCATCGCCATCTCCTACATGCTGGCTTTGCTCGCCTCCATGGTGGTTGCAATGACCGTCACGCCGGCGCTGAGTCTTCTGTTCTTGCGCAATGGCTCGCTCCAGGGGGGGGATTCACCGCTGATCGGGAAGCTGCACCGTATCCACGACGCCCTTTTTGGGTGGGCCGGCCGTACTCCGCGCCTGGCATTCGTCGCTGTTTGTGCACTCCTCGTTGCCGGCCTTATGTCGGTACCATTCCTCCGTCAGGGGCCACTGCTGCCGGATTTCAGGGAAACGGACCTCCTGGTTCACTGGGAAGGGGGTTCCGGCGCCTCTCTTCCGGCAATGAACCGGATCACGACTCTGGCCAGCCGCGAGTTGCGCGCCATTCCAGGCGTCCGCAATGTCAGTGCCCATGAGGGGCGAGCCATCATGTCGGATAAGCGCACCAGCATCAACTCCGGTGAACTTTGGGTCAGCATCGATCCTGCTGCCGACTATGACGCGACTGTGTCCGCAGTTAAAGAAGTGGTGTCAGGCTACCCCGGTCTGTCTACTGAAGTACTGACCTATCTGAAAGCGAAAGTCAGAGAGGAGCTGACGGGGACAGGCGAATCCTTGGTTGCGCGCGTTTACGGCGAGGAGTTGAGTGTGATCCGCACAAAGGCGGAAGAACTCCAGAAGGTTCTGGCGGGGATCAATGGAATCTTTGATGCAAAAGTGCAGTATCCGAAAGAAGAGCCAACTCTAGAAATCGAAGTTGACCTTGAGAAGGCCAAACGGTATGGCCTCAAACCCGGCGATGTGCGACGCGCGGCGACCACCTTGGCGTCAGGCCTTTTGGTCGGCAGTCTTTTCGAGGAGCAGAAGGTATTCGATGTCGTGGTACAGGGCACGCCCGAAACCAGCCACAGTCTGAGCAGTATTAAAGGTCTCCTGATTGACACGCCCACCGGGGGGCACGTGCGTTTGCAGGATGTGGCCGACGTGCGCATTGCACCGGCGGTCACCGTCATCAATCGAGATGCCGTTGCGCGCTACATGGACGTAACCGCCAACGCTGATGGTCGCGATCCCGCCGCTGTCGCGGCCGCAGTCAAACGCGGCATCCGGCAGGTCAACTTTCCGCTGGAGTACCGCGCTGAACTGTTAGGGGAGTATGCGGAGCGGCTCGCTGCCCGGGAGCGTGTGTTCGCTTTTGCGATTGCCGCTGCTATCGGGATTTTCCTGCTCCTGCAGGCCTTCTTCCGGAGCTGGCGCCTGGCGACAGTCGTCCTCCTGACCCTGCCAATGGCCCTGATGGGGGGTGTGCTGGCCGCGTTCCTGAGCGGCGGCCTGCTCTCACTTGGTTCGATCATCGGCTTTTTTGCCTTATTGGGAATTGCCGTGCGCAACAGTATCTCCCTGGTCAGCCGCTATCGGCATCTCGAGCGCGATGAAGACGAAACCGTAAGTACCGGCGGCCTGGTCCAGCGCGGCACCAGCGAACGGTCCGGCCCGATCCTGATGGCTGCGGTAACAACAGCTCTGGCTTTCTCCCCTTTGGCGCTTTTCGGCAATATTGCCGGGCTCGAGATTGTCCACTCGATGGCCATCGTTGTTCTGGGAGGCCTGGTCACGACGACATTGTTTACCTTGGCCGGCGTGCCCGCCATCTACTTGCTGTTTGGCGTTAAATATGAACCCGATCTTGACCTGACTGTCACAGCCGTCACAGTGGAAGAAACGCGTGAGGCTGTCCCGATAGTTCAAGAGATTTAGGAAGTCGGGCTGGCAAATGAATAAGGAGAACTACATTAGACAGGGAATAGGAGGTTGCGATGCGAAAGCACATGAATTGTTTGCCGGTTGTAGCACTGGTCACTGCCGGTCTGCTTCTAGCGGCGTGCCAGAAGCCTCATGTCACGCAACACGCCGAGCCTCCGGCTGAGGTCAAAAAGATCGAGCTGTCGGAGTTGAGCCGTGTAACGTTGAGCGAGAAGGCGATGCAACGGATTGACGTAAAAACCGACCTGGTTCGAGAACAACAGGTGTCGCGCTCGGCCGCACCACGAAAGGTCGTCCCCTACTGTTCGGTGATATACGACCCGCAAGGCCAAACGTGGGTATACACCAACCCTCAACCGCGAACCTTTGTCCGGCATAAAATCAATGTCGATTACATTGAAGGTAATTTTGCCGTTCTGAAGGACGGCCCACCTACCGACACGGTCATTGCGTCCGTGGGAGTGGCGGAATTGTACGGCACCGAGTTCAAGGTGGGACATTGACCAGGTGAGGATCTAAGGGGCTATCAGGAAATACTTCTTTTTCGTGACAACCCCTACAGGGAGGTTCCACTGCCATGATGCGATGGATCGTTTCATCGAGCCTGAAGTTTCGTTTCCTGGTGATCGCCATTGCCGCGGGATTGATGTACTTCGGCATAGGGCAACTTCGCAATATGCCGGTGGATGTCTTTCCCGAATTCGCGCCGCCGCTGGTGGAGGTGCAGACCATTAGCATCGGGCTTTCCGCGGTTGAGGTAGAAGCCCTGGTCACGATTCCGCTGGAAGAAGCGTTGAACGGCTTGCCGGGGCTTGAGGTCATGCGCTCCAAATCGGTGGAGCAGTTGTCGTCGATCAAAATGATCTTCGAACCCGGGACCGACCTGCTGCAGGCAAGGCAGTCGGTGCAAGAACGCGTGGCACTGGCGACGCCAGGGTTGCCAACCTGGGCAGCTCCGCCGGTTATGTTGCAACCTCTGTCAGCCACCAGCCGGTGCATGAAGATCGGGATTTCCTCGAAAACCCGGTCCGTGATGGACCTGTCGATGATCACGTATTGGACGATCACCCAGCGTCTGTTGCGGGTTCCCGGTGTGGCCAATGTGGCGATATGGGGTGAGCGGCTGCAGATGCTGCATGTGAATGTTGTACCGGATCTGCTGAAAAAACAGGGCGTTACGCTGGAGGAGGTCAAGGAGGCTACGGCGGACGCCTTGGATGTGGGGATGTTGCGGTTTTCATCAGGCCACATTATCGGCACCGGCGGTTGGGTCGATACCCCCAATCAAAGACTTCCCATTCGGCACGTCCTGCCCATTGTCTACAAGTCGGACGAAGTCAAGCCGGATGCCCTGGCCAATATTCCCGTTGCGGTACGAGACGGCAAGTCGGTGCTTATGCGTGACGTGGCCGAGGTGGTGGTCGATCATCAACCGATGGTTGGGGACGCGATCATTAACGATGGTAACGGCCTGCTGCTCATCGTTGAGAAATTCCCCTGGGGCAATACGCTGCAAGTGACCAAAGGGGTCGAAGCAGCACTCGATGCATTGCGGCCCGGCCTTCCCGACGTAACCATTGACTCCGAAATCTTTCGGCCGGCGACCTTCATCGAGATGTCGCTCAACAATCTCACCCATGCGATGCTCATCGGTTGTGTTCTTGTCGTTCTCATTCTTATCGCCTTTCTTTTCGAGTGGCGCACCGCGCTGATCAGCCTCGTGGCAATCCCCTTATCCCTGGTGGCAGCAGGCTACGTGCTCTACCTGCGGGGGACTACCATCAATACGATGGTGTTGGCTGGGCTGGTGATCGCCATCGGGGTCGTCGTCGATGACGCGATCATCGATATCGAAAACATCATGCGACGCCTGCGCCAGCATCGCAAGGAGGGGAGTACCAAGTCGACGGCGAGAGTTATTCTTGAAGCCTCGCTCGAGGTGCGCGGCGCCATCATCTACGCGACGCTGATCGATGCGATGGCTTTGTTGCCGGTTTTCTTCATGCGGGGCCTGTCCGGAGCATTTTTTAAGCCACTTGCCCTCTCCTATGCGCTGGCGGTGCTGGCCTCCCTGCTGGTCGCGCTTACCGTCACGCCGGCCCTGGCCTATATTCTCCTGGGCAATACGCCGCTCGGACAGCGCGGTTCACCGCTCGTTCCGTGGCTTCAACGTAGCTACGAGGCGGTGCTTGCGCGGATCATCCGCACACCGCGCCCGGCATTTATTACCGTCGGTGTCATCGTGTTGATCGGCCTCGCCGTGTGGCCACGACTCGGACAGTCCCTGCTTCCCTCGTTCAAGGAGAGGGATTTCCTGATGCACTGGTTGACCAAGCCCGGTACCTCCTGGCCGGAGATGAACCGGATTACTATTCAGGGGAGCAAGGAACTGCGATCCATTCCGGGCGTACGTAACTTCGGCGCCCACATCGGGCAAGCCCTGATCATGGATGAAGTGGTCGGTGTCTATTTTGGCGAGAACTGGATCAGCATCGATCCCAAGGTCGACTATGACCAGACCCTGGCCAGAATCCAGGCGACGGTCGAAGGCTACCCGGGTATTTACCGCGATGTGCAGACCTATCTGAAAGAGAGAATCCGGGAGGTGCTGACCGGATCATCCGAAGCCATTGTGGTGCGCATCTATGGCAACGACCTGGACGTCCTCCGCAGCAGTGCCAATAAGGTCAAGGATGCCCTCACCGGCATCGATGGCATCATTGATTTGCATGTGGAGTTCCATGAGAAGATACCCCAGATTGAGGTCAAGGTCGACCTTGCCAAGGCGAAGCTCCATGGACTCAAGCCGGGCGACGTCCGCCGCGCCGCAACCACCCTGGTGGCTGGCGAAGAAGTCGGTGACATCCACATCGGCAAGCGGACCTACGATGTGAATGTCTGGAGCATACCGGCAGCGCGCAATAGTCTGACCGACATTCGCGAGCTTTTGATCGACACGCCGGGTGCCGGTCAGGTGCAGTTGCAGGACGTGGCTGACGTTCGCGTCGTCCCAACGCCGAATGTCGTACAACATGAGAACCTCAAGCGTCGTCTCGACGTTCGCGCCAACGTTCGGGGACGAGATCTCGGCTCTGTAGTGGCCGACCTCGAAGCTCGCCTCCAGAAAGTCAAGTTCCCCCTCGGGTACTACCCGCATGTGGTCGGAGAGTACAAGGAGCGGCAGGCTGCCCAAAAGAGAATGCTCATTTTTTCGACGGTCGCATTGATGGGAATTTTCCTCTTCCTGCTGACTTCCTTCAAGAGCGGACGCCTGGCGACCCTATCCTTTCTGACCTTGCCCTCGGCCCTGGTGGGGGGAGTGCTGGCGGCGTACGCAGGCGGCGGCATCATCTCGCTCGGTTCCCTCGTGGGCTTTCTCACGGTGCTGGGGATTGCGGCCCGCAACGGCATTATGATGATCAATCACTTTCAGCATCTCGAACAGTATGAAGGCGAACCCTTTGGTCCGCAGCTTGTCCTGCGCGGGGCACGGGAACGGCTTTCGCCGATCCTGATGACTACCTTGGCGACAGCACTGGCCCTCGTGCCGTTGGTGATTGCCGGCAGCATTCCGGGTAACGAAATAGAACATCCGATGGCCATCGTCATTCTGGGCGGCCTGGTCACTTCGACGTTACTCAACCTGTTCGTTGTGCCCAGCCTGTACTTGCGTTTTGCGCAGCGAAAAGCTGACACCGCCGTGCAAAATACATAAACAGCGCTAAACTGAAGTGGGGGTAAGACACCATGAAATCCGAACGCTGCAGCACGTCGCTTCTTTGGGCGCTACTTGTAGCCTGCACCTGCCTCGGGCCGTTTGGCGGCTGCACCAAGGCGCAGGAGAGCACGACCTCAACCAAGGCCGAAACCAGGAGCGACCGTCAGCCTTCCGAGAAGAAATCAGAGGAGTTCAACCCCAAAAACTTCTCCGATTCTTCCAGGATAGACAACCAATGGATGCCCATGAAGCCGGGAACTCGCTTGGTTTATGAGGGAACCACCTTCGAGGATGACGGCACGCAGGTCCCACATCGCGTGGTGATGAACGTCACCGATTTAACCAAGGTGATCGGTGGCATCCGCTCGGTGGTTTCATGGGATCTGGACTACAGCGATGGCGAATTGGCGGAGGCGGAGCTGGCCTTCTTTGCCCAGGACAACGACGGCAACGTTTGGCGCATGGGTGAGTACCCGGAGGAATACGAAGGAGGAAAGCTCGTTGCGGTCCGAACCTGGATCCATGGTTTTGAGGATGCGCGAGCGGGGATTATGATGAAGGCCAAGCCGCAGGTTGGGACTCCCGGTTATTCTCAGGGGTGGGGTCCCGCGGTCAATTGGACGGACCGCGGAAAGGTGGATCGGATGGGCGCGGAGACCAGTGTCCCCGTGGGCCATTACAAAGATGTTCTGGTGATAGCCGAAACCAGCCAGTCGGAACCGGATGCCGAACAGCTCAAGTACTATGCTCGCGGCGTGGGGACCGTTCGGGTGGGCTGGAGAGGCGCGGGAGAAAAGACAAAAGAGACCCTGGAGTTGGTCAAGATTGAGCAGCTCGGCCCGAAGGCCCTGGCCGAAGTTCGCGCGAAGGCACTGGAACTGGAGAAGAGCGCCTACAAAAACAGTAGGAACGTCTACCTTCACACACCACCGGCGGAGCCTATGCTCGGCGTTAAAGGTCAATAGACGTCAGTGCTATTATTTTGGTGAAGAGGGGGAACAAGGACTGTGGAACATCTAAAACCAACCCCCCTTGTCAGGGGGGAAGCCTTGAAGTCTCCCCTGATAAGGGGAGATTTAGAGGGGTTTGCTGCGAAAGAATATGAGTTACAAGGTACAGGGAGGATTTGTACCATGATTAAAAAAATGCGTCTCGTCCTGACCATCACAGCTTTATTGATTCTGCTCTCTTGTGTTGGCAGCAATCATGTTTTGGCCGAAGAGTGGCAGGAAGATTTCAATATTGCCGGTCGAAAATTGACACACAGCGGGGAGTCCAAATACTTTATCCTTTTGCCCGGGTTTCAGACCGTATTGGAATCCCGAAAAGAAAAGATAACGATTACTGTGCTTAATGAAACAAGGGAGATAAACGGAATTATCACTCGAGTCGTTGAAGAAAAGGAACTACAAAAGGGAAAGTTACATGAAATTTCGAGAAACTACCTTGCCATGGATCCGGAAACCGGGGATGTGTTTTATTTTGGTGAAGATGTGGATATCTATGAGAAAGGAAAAATAGTGAGTCATTCCGGAACGTGGAAGGCATATGTACATGGAAATAAACCGGGTCTGATCATTCCTGGAAATCCTGTAGTCGGCATGAAGTATTATCAGGAACTGGCGCCGGGCATAGCCATGGATCGCGCCGAAGTCGTCGGCATTTCGGAAACGGTGAAAACTCCGGCCGGAGAATTCAGGAATTGTTTAAAGGTGCGCGAGTCTTCAAAAAATGAAAGCGCGGTGTTTGAGTACAAAACGTATGCACCCGGCATAGGATTGCTGCAGAAGCAAGATATGAAGTTGATTCGCCATGGGTACCTTAAGGAAAACAGTGCTTCCAGGTGACATATATAAACAGAGGAGACAAGATATCATGGAATCGAGCAACAGTCGTTTCAGAAAGGGTGCCTGGTCTATCGTGGTGGTGATCGTTTCGATTTTCACCTGGTTCGGCCTGGCCGGTGACCTTTTGGCGGAGGTCGGGATCAAACCGCGATTGGATCAACCGGTTGCAAAGATCTCCGAGGAAAAGGCGACCGAAATCGCGCTGAAGGCAGTGCCCGGCAAGGTCACCTCCGTGGAGATCGAAAGAAAAAGCGGCAAGAACGTGTACGTAGTCGAGATCATCGAGAAGAGCAGCGGAGGGGAGATCGATGTTCTGATTGATATGAAGACGGGCAAAGTGTTGGGAACCGAAAGGTAATTGTTCATTTGAATCAATGAGACCAAGGAGCTTGCTACCATGAAGAATTTGATTCAGGCAATCGGGACCATCGCTGTAATCATCCTCATTGCCGGCAGCACTTACGCCCAATCTCAGGGTAGTCCGGGTACCGAGGAGTTCGGCCTGACCCCAAAGCAGCTTGTCCAGTCCATCGAGAAGGTTGAAGCGCTGATTTCCAAGTGCATGCGTGACCATGGTTTTCAGTACGTTGCCGTTGACTACATCACGGTGCGCAATGGCATGGCCGCCGACAAAATCATGCCCGGGCTCAGCGAGGAGGAATTCATCACCAGGTACGGATTCGGTGTTTCGACAATGTACACAGGTCAACCTCCCCAGCTCGCCACGGGTTACAGTCCGGCCAAGGTAGGCCTGGGTGAACGGAACGTACAGATCTATAAAAACCTTTCGCCGGCTGATCAGGTTGCCTACAACCGTTCTCTCCTGGGTGAGAATACCGACGCGACATTTGCGGTCGGGCTCGAGACGGAACACTTTTCGCGCACCGGTGGTTGCACGCGCACGGCAATCGAACAGGTCTTCAGGCCGGAACAATTGAAGGCAACCTACTACAACCCCAAGGACGCTCTGATCAACAAGGACCCGCGTATGAAAGCCGCGCTGAGAAATTACGCCCGCGAGATGCGCAAGGCCGGTTTCAACTACAATCATCCCGATGAAGCTGAGCCTGACATTCGGGAGCGGCTGGCAGCCCTCACAAGCGGCGGCCGGATCCTGGTGGAAAAGATGTCGCCCGAGCAATTGGCTGCCCTCAAGAAACTCCAGGAGTATGAGCGGCGGGTTGCCGCGATGAACTTCAAGCTGGCAAAGGAACTTTTCGATCCGGTTGAGGAGAAGATCGAGCGGGAAAAGTATCCTCGTAAAGTTCAATGAACTTCGCCGCTGCACAAGCCCGGCTTCAGCAATCCGAGCACCTCATGCTGATGGACCGATAGGCTTCTGCAATGCATGGCGTCAGGGGTTAGGTTATGGCAAAAAAACAAACCATCGTCCTATCTGCTGTCCTGGTGTTTGCCGCTGTTGCCGCGTTATCAGGATGGGTGGCAAGTACCCAGATTCAATCTCCAGCGGAAATGGCTGCGCGAGCAGCCCCCCCGACACCATCGCCAATTCTCGTCCCGGTGGAGAAACGCGAGCTGAGTGCCAACGTGGTGACGCGTGGCACGGCCCGCTTCGGATTGCCTCAACCGATCTCAATGGTACCATCTGCCTTGAAAAAGGACGGGGGATTGATCGCCACCTTGCCTTTACCAAACACCCAGTTTAAGGAAGGTGATGTGATGCTCACCGCTTCCGGGCGTCCACTCTTCATTCTTCAGGGCAAGCTGCCGGCCTACAGGGATCTGGTTCCGGGGACCTCCGGCGATGATGTGCGCCAGTTGCAACAGGGGCTAAAGCGCCTCGGGTTTTATCCTGGTCCTGTTGATGGGGCCTATACGCAACAAACCAGTGTCGCGGTGGCCAAATGGTACAAGTCAAAAGGATGGGAGCCATTTGGAGCGACGCCGGACCAACTTGCAAGTTTCACAGCCCTCGAGCAGGCTTGGAATGATGCGAAAAAAAGCGAGTTGACGGCAACTTCCGTTGCCGCTACCGCCGTCCCCGCCGTAGAAACCGCGCGCGCCTCTACCGAGCGCAACAATAAAGCTGCTGCTGCCGAGCTTGCTGCCAAGATGGCGGACCAGCGCAGATTCACGGTGAACCAGAAAACGGGTTTGCCCCTGGGCGTAGAAACCGCGCGCGCCACGGCAGACGAAAAGAATAAAGCTGCTGCCGCCGAGTTGGAGGCCAGGATCGCCGAACGGGCTTTGATCGCGCTGGACCCGCGACAACCGGAAACAGCCCGAAAGGCCGCCGATGCCAAACTTGAAGTGGCTCGAGCCGCGTTACGCAGTACTCAACTGGAAGGTAAAATGGCTGTCCAGGCCGCGGAACGTGACGACAGGTTGGCCGCCGAGCAATACAAACTGGCTGAAGCGGCGGTAAAGTCGGTTCGTCTGGAAGGTGAAATGGCTGTTCGCTCTGCTGTTGACGCACTGAAGATCGCCGAGTTCGATGCCAAGCTAGCCCGGGATCGAGCCAGTCGACTCGCTGCCGACCTGGCCAAGGCCGGACGCAAGCTTGGCGTGCAGGTGCCGGCCGATGAGATTGTTTTCATCCCCGCACTGCCGGTGCGCGTCAAGGAGGTCACGGCCCATGTCGGTGACCCGGCGAAGGGCACCGTTTTGTCGGTAACGGACAATGAATTGGCGATCGACTCCTCTCTGCCTTTGGACGCCGCACCGCTGGTCAAGCAAGGCATGCCGGTTTTAATTGATGAGCAGGCCCTTGGGGTCAAAGCCAGGGGTGTCGTTGAGAGGGTGGCCGATACCCCCGGCACCCACGGGGTTGACGGATACCACATCTATTTCGCGGTGCGCGTCATCGAGACGTCGAGTCGGCAGTTGGAAGGTACCTCCGTACGCCTCACTATTCCGGTCAAATCAACCGGGGGGGCCGTCAATGTGGTCCCGATCAGCGCAGTATCTCTCGCCTCGGACGGGAAATCGAGAGTCCAGGTAAAAAACAAAGACGCACTCGAGTACATTGTCGTTCAGCCGGGATTATCTGCCGACGGTTACGTCGAAGTGACTCCCGTTGACACAACGCTCGAGCCAGGCCGGCTCGTGGTGGTCGGATACGAAAATCGCGAGAAAAGGACGCCGCCATGATCACGCATGAACTCGACACAACGCATAGGGTGCTCGAGCTGCGCAAGGTCAGCAAGCAATACGGCAGCGAACCGGCAGTGCACGCACTGGTTGATGTTGATCTTTCGCTGGATCGTGGCGAATGGCTGTCAATTACAGGTCCATCCGGCTCCGGGAAGTCAACTCTGCTTAACATCATCGGCGGCCTGGACCGCCCAACCAGCGGCAGCTATTTTATCGATGGCATTGACACCGCCACGTTGAGTGATAAAGAACGTGCCGGCTTGCGGAGTCAACGTATCGGGTTCGTGTTTCAAGCATTCCACCTGCTGCCTTACCGGACCGTATTGGAAAACGTGATGCTGGCGGAGGTGTACCGCAAGCAGCCCAGCAGCGGTCGGAGAGCCCGCGCGCTGGCGGCAATCGAACGGGTCGGGCTCAGTCACCGCGCCGATTTTTTGCCGACGAAACTGTCGGGGGGTGAGAAGCAGAGGGTCGCCATTGCCCGCGCATTGGTTGGCTCTCCCAGTTTGTTGTTATGCGACGAACCGACCGGAAATCTCGATTCGAAATCTTCGGCAGCCCTGATCGATCTTTTAGAGAAACTAAACCAAAACGGTATCACGCTGGTCATCGTTACCCACGACGAGAATATCGCCAGACGGGCCGCCCGCCGCGTGCATGTTGTTGATGGTTCCCTGACGGATGTCACCAATGAGCATAACGGGAACAGATCAAGTGTTCCTTCGGCAACGCCGGTGAAAATGCCCGAACTCCGGTCAGGAATCACGTTCCGAGACCTTCTGAATGAAGGCGTTGCCGGGATGTTTGCCAGGCCGGGGCGCATGATGCTGACCGTGTTGGGAGTTGTCATCGGGCTGACGGCACTGGTGGCGACACTGGGCCTGACCCGCACTGCCGGTAACCGCATTATCAGCCAGTTTGACCAGCTTGCAGCGACGGAGCTTTTCGTCAAGGCGAGGCCCGGCAGAACAACGGGCATCGTCGATCCCAAAGCAATTCCATGGGATGCTCCGACTCGTCTTCGCCGCCTGAACGGCGTGGTTGCCGCCGGAACGATCAGTGAGGTTGATGTGGGAGGGGCACTGGTCAGCTCGTCACCCGTGAAAGACCCTCTGAATCAGAGCGCTTTCAAGCTTGCGGTGTATGCCGCGTCCCCCGATCTGTTCAGAGCGGTCAGAGCGGATCTGAAGACCGGACAATTGCCGGATCTGGGTCATTCCAATAGAGCGGACAGGGTCGCGGTTCTCGGTCCGGATGCTGCCATGCGGCTCGGCATTACGAGCCTGGAGCAACTTCCGGCGATCTCCATCGGCGATCATCTCTACCTGGTGGTTGGTATCCTGCGCGATGTTGCCCGTAAACCCGAGTTACTTGGGTCCGTCATTATCCCTGAAGGTAGCGCACGCCACTATTTCGGTTTGGCCGGTCCCGGCACCGTGGTCGTCGAGACAAAGATCGGCGCGGCGTACCTCATTGCCGATCAGGCACCATTGGCGCTGAGGCCCGACGATCCACGGGTTTTGAAGATCGAGGTTCCCCAGGAACCAAAACGGGTGCGCGATGAAGTTCAATCTGATCTGGACGTCATGTTTCTCATGCTCGGTGCCTTATCTCTGGTTGTAGGCGCTATCGGCATTGCCAACATCACACTCGTAGGGGTGATGGAGCGGACCGGTGAGATCGGCCTGCGCCGGGCAATCGGAGCAACGCGCGGGCACATCGCTGCGCAGTTTCTGTTCGAGAGTACCTCAATGGGAGTTATCGGTGGGGTCATCGGGGCCGCCATCGGCGTTCTCGTCGTGGTTGCCGTCTCCGCCTACAATGTTTGGACCCCGGTGCTGGACCCCCTGGTCCCGATCCTCGCACCACTAGTCGGCGGCGGGATCGGGTTGCTGTCAGGCACCTATCCGGCATTGCGCGCTGCCCGCCTGGAACCGGTTGATGCGTTCCGGACGGGGTAGCATCATGAAATTCTCAAGCCGGGCGTTGGATCGGTCAGCGTATCCAGGGGGTCGAGCGGCACTTCATCCAACACGCGAATCCATGCGGATAATATCATCTTTCCAGGGAGCATCTCATGAATATTCGTCAAACGACTGGACCCGTCGCTGTAGCCATGCTCTTGTGTCTTGCGATGTGCTTTTCGTATTGGACGGCGGACGCCACTGCTGGTGAGGCAACTTTCATACTCACCGATCAGTCTCTGGATAATCTGCGAAAAGAGGGGCTCCCCGTCGACACTTTAAAAAAGTTGGAATCCCTTAAAGATAAAAAGTTAAATACAGAAAACGAATTCTTAGGGGCTGTAAGCCAGGTAATAGGGAACGATCAAACAGCTAGATATAAAAAACAGATTTTGCTTCATGCCACGGCCGACCTTGCTGAAATTAAACGAATTTCCGGAATGCTACTGTCACAAAATCGTGAATTTGAAATGCGACTTGCCGAGCTCGAAGCGGCGTGGGAAGAACGCACGCGGAAGCAAGGGCAAGCCTGGCGCGGGGAACAGAAAGGTCTGGAGCAACGCGTCAAGGAACTGGAGGACGCCCAAACTGCCCGGGAGGACGCAACCCGTTCAATCATTCGAGATGCCTTTTCAAAATTGGGGTCGAAGATCAACGAGTCCGTGTCCCTGGGTGGTACCCTCGAAGTGAGCGGTGGATGGACCAAGGATTTTTCCGGTCGGTCTGAAGGCGTGCTCTCGTTGAGTACAACCGAGCTGGAATTTGAAATCGAGGCAAACAAGTGGACCAAGGGAAGTCTCGTGCTCGAATTCGTTGAAAATACGAATGCTACCTTTCCTACGACCACGGGTTTCCAGCAGACGGGGGGTGATCGCATCACTATCGACACGGCGAGCATCACCGTTGGCGATCCGCAGCTATTCCCTCCTTTTCTGACGGCGGGCCGGATCATCCTGCCCTTCGGCATCTCGACAGGCAAGGCCGTGACAGACGTGCTGACCATTGAAGCCCCCCTGACCATCGAAGGATTCGAGATGAGACAAACTGCCGTCGGAATTGGCTTCGGGTTTCCGACGCCTGCCGTGACTCCAGCCACGCCGCCGGTAACTCCGCCACCGGTCAGGTCACTGGTGATTAATCCCCTCATCAGCTCATTGAGCAGAGCCCTTGGCTACAAATTTCCTCCGCCGTCGCCGCTGACTCCCATCGTTCCCAAGCCGGCTCCACCTCTTTTCAATGTGGGCATCTATTCTTTCAATGGCGACACATTTAAGGGGAGTGAAAAACATGGCGGATTCAGGCCCGAAAACTACATTAGCGCTACGGCCGGCTTTCACACCAGGGGAAATTGTGGCCGTCCCTTCGATCAGCTGCGCGGGAGCACCTTTTGTCCTTGGTCAATCGATGTCGATGTGGATTACAACAGCTCGATTTTCGACAGTCGCTTCCTGGGATTCGAATATAAAAATTTTCTGGACCAGATCGGTTTCGTGGGCGGGATGGCGGCGAGCATCAAAGCGACCCTCGGCCCGGTATCGTTAATAGGTGAGTGGAACGGGGCCATCAGCCAGGCAAAGATTGTCGATGATCTGGACAAGTCGGTCAGCATAAAACCTTCCGCCTGGCAGGTCGCACTGGGCTATCAGTTCGATTGGAACCCGTGGGTCGAGGCGATTGGTGCTCAAGGAAACTACCTCGCCATCGGCTATTCGGAGAGTCACGATCTGGCAGGAGTGACGCAGGTGACCGACGGGCAGCCAAGCAGGGTCGGGTCCCTTCCCAGGAGACGATTAGTCGTGGGCGTGGGCGAATGGGTATTGGACAATCTCAGATTTGCAATCGAGTATTCCCGCAACTGGGACTACCCGAAGAATCAGGGCGGTACCGGCAACACGGCGGAGGGGGTCATATCGCAGCTTACGCTCGTGTGGTAAGGCGGTGCAGTTGGTCCGGATGCCGTAATCGGTTATTTTTGCGAGTACTACAAATATGACATCCCCGGCTGTTTGCCGCACGACACAGAAAAAGGCGGCCCCGGAGGTGCCGCCTTAATGTCCTGCATGCCTTGCATTCGGTTTTGACCCGCAGCTGGCGCCAAGCGCTGGCGTTCACCCCTGCATGATGTATTGTTCCAGATTTTTGATCACAAAATGCTGCTCGGAAATGATCGTATTGACCACATTCCCCATCGATATGACGCCGATCACACGACTATCCTCGATGACCGGGAGGTAGCGCACAGAATTATTGATCATGAGGGCCATGCACTCTTCAATGGTGGTCTCCGGCTGCACAACCAGCACCTGCTGGGTCATGATGTCCTTAACCACTGTTTTTACCGATGATTTTCCTGCCAGGATCACTTTTCTGGCGTAATCGCGCTCAGTGAAGATCCCTACCAGCTTGTCGCCCTCCATTACCAGCAGCGAACCGATGTTCTTCTCAGCCATAAACTCGATTGCGGATAAAACCGTTGCGTCCGGAGCAATGGAGAAGACGCGGCCATCTTTACTTTTCAGTATCTCTTTGACGATTTTCATGGGTATTTCCCCCTCCTGTGGATTGTAACCTGCTTTGATGTCGTACTTTGTACCACCCAAAATGAGCCGCCGTCAATGCAATTGCAACGGTGCCGGTCCCTGCGTGACAGGTCATCCGCTCCTGTGAGCAGCTTGAAGACAGTGCTCTTCCCGTCTCATTCCAATTTCAGATCAGAGATGCACTCAAGGCGGTGAGGATTGAGGNNTTTGATATGGAAATGGAATCACGACCCCAGACCCGTTTCCAACTGGACATGATAAGGCCTGGTAGAATAGGCCCGATACATGGCTGTTCCGTTGTAGCTCAAAAGCGCCTTGAATCGTTCCCGCATGACGGTTCCGGCGATTCTGTCAAACGCCTCGGCTTCCGAGAACCAGCCGGCATCGACACTGTCCCCGCTGAAGAAGAGTTCACCCCCCTTATAACTGGCAAGGAAGGTGAATATGATTGCCGGCGGCAGGGAAACCATCGACCATACCGCCGCCAGCGGTCCCGGCTCTATCTCGACACCCGCTTCCTCCCGCACCTCCCGGTGAAGCGCAGCTATCAGATTCTCACCCTCTTCCACCCGTCCCTGGGGAATCTCCCAACCCCGTTTATGATGCCTGATTAACAGGACCTCGTTATTCATGTTACGGATCAGACAGCCGACAACAACACTATGCAGGGGACTACCTACAGTCGTCATATATTCCCTTTCCTGCAGCCATAATCATCCAATTATACCGCCAACAGCTCTGGTTTTCCCGGGTCGCCATGGTATCATTGTTGATAATAACATCCATCAAGAATTGCTTCGGCTGCTCTGGAGGGGCTTTCCCTTTCCACGCTGCGCAGACAAACACTTGAGCCAAAAAACAAAGGCAGCCATGAAACAACGTCCACGCAAGCCTCAAGTTCCGCGCCCTGCCGAGGAGACGCTGCGCCATGTCATCAGCGAGCTCATCCTCGACGAGCCGCTCTCCGCCCGGGAGATCTCCGTCCGGGCGCACCTCATGGAAAAGGACGTCTACAGCCACCTGGAGCATATCCGCCACAGCCTGCATGCCGCTGGCAGTCATCTGGAGGTGACAGCGGCCGAATGCCGCTCCTGCGGCTTCGTTTTCAGCAAGCGCGACCGGTTGACCCCGCCCGGCAAGTGCCCTGTCTGCCGTTGCGAGTCGATCTTCGAGCCGCTCTTTACCATCAGGAAGAGGGAGGTGCGTGCCCCATGACGCCCCAGTTCCATCCCGGCCTGGTCAACGGCCCCTTTGACGACCCGGCGCTCTACGTTGATTTCCTCTACGAACGGCGGGCGCTCCTGTTCGACATGGGGGACATCACCGCGCTCCCATCCCGCAAGATCCTGCGGATCACGCACATCTTCATCTCCCATACCCACATCGACCACTTCATCGGCTTTGACCATCTGCTGCGGCTCTTTCTCGGGCGCGAAAAACGTCTCCACCTATTCGGTCCACCCGGTTTCACCGCCCGGGTGGAGCACCGGCTAGCCTCCTACACCTGGAACCTGGTGGAGAGTTATCCCACCGATTTCACCATGGTCACCGCCGAACTCCATCCGGACGGCAGCTGCCTATCCGCCGAGTTCCACTGCCGCCGGGGATTCAGGCGGGAGTGCCAGCGGACGGTGCTGCTGCACGACGGCATCCTGCTGGATGAGGAAACCTTCCGCCTCCGCACCGCCTTCCTGGACCACAGCACCGTCTCCCTGGCCTTTGCCCTGGAGGAGAAGAGCCACGTGAACATCATGAAAAACCGGCTGCTGGAGCTGGGCCTGCCCACCGGCCCCTGGCTGGCTGATCTGAAGCGCGCAGTCCTGGGGGGAGAGCCTGACGACAAGCCGTTCCGGATCCGGTGGTCCGGTGCGACCGGGGAGGTCGAGCGCCTCATTCCCCTCGGGGAGCTGAAAGAAACGATCCTGCAGATTGTCCCCGGACAGAAAATCGTCTACGTCACCGACGCCGCCTGCACCCCGGCCAACGCTGCAATGATCGTTGATCTGGCCCGTGGGGCCGACTACCTCTTTATCGAGGCCACCTTTCTCGATGCAGATCGTGAACGGGCCGGCCAACGGCACCACCTGACCGCCCTCCAGGCCGGGCAGCTGGCCCGCCAGGCGGGAGTCGCCAGGATCATTCCGTTCCATTTTTCACCGCGCTACCGGGGGATGGAGGAGACGTTGCACCAGGAGCTGGGATTATGACCCCCGTTACGGCGGCAGTCAGGATCTCCCCGGCAGAAGGGATCGCCCGGAGAGAAAAACGATGATCACCATCCGCGCACTGCTCAACCGCATCCGCTGGGACCGGGAATACGGCCGGGGGGAGTTCACCGTCGGCTACTTCGACCGCATCGCAGAGCGGATTATTCTGGTCCCGCTCGTCGAAGTGCGTTTCGATCCGGACGACCACTTTTCCTTCCAGCTGACCGATGCAGCCGGTGAGCTGCTCGCCATCCCCCTGCACCGGGTATGCGAGGTATATCGCAACGGCGAGCTGATCTGGCGCCGTGAACGGCTGGCAGTACGTAGGCAGGGCAGCTGAGAATGGCAGACCTGCCACTACTTGATGTTCTTGCTGGTGAAGATGATCGCCTTGTCCCCCGCAAAATTTACCGTGATGTTCTTCTGCTCGTTCCCCCAGACACAGTTCTTTATAAACAGAGCATCCGAGCAGTTGTCGGCTTTGCCGAGTATCTTGACCACCTCGCCGTACTCGATTCCCATCCTGATTTTGGAGTAGTTCTCCATTGTCAGCTTGCTGCAGCCGAGAAGCATGGCCACTAAAAACAAAACAACTGTCAGACGAATAGGCACCCGCATTTTATTGTTCCTTTCCGAAATGTCTTCTGAACCCGGATACCGCCACCAGCGCAGGCAACCATGACTTGATTCAACAGAGCAGCAGCTGACCGTCGCCATCGGCCTCGTAGGCTGTCTCCGCCGCGACCCGAAACGGTGCCAGCTGGGAAGGGGCGACCGGCAGCGGGATGATGTTCTCTTGCTTTTCCCGTTCCTTGGCTTGCTGTGCCGCCCGCACACCCTCCTCGATCACCCGCATCCCCGTCTCTGCCGCCCGTTTTGCCAACCGGTCGCAGCGCTCATTGAAGGGATGGCCGTCATGGCCGCGCACCCATTCCCAGCAGATCTCATGGTCAGCGGACAGTGCAGCCAGCTGCTGCCAGAGGTCCTGATTCTTGAGGGCATCCGGGGTCACCAGGCGGCCGGTACGCATCCACCCCTGCAGCCATTCGCCCATCCCCCGGACCAAGTACTGTGAATCGCTGAAGACCCGCACCCGCTTGGGCTTATGCAACGCTTCCAGCCCCCTGATCGCCGCGATCAGCTCCATCCGCTGGGAGGTGGCGACCGGCTCAAAGCCACTCAATTCCTTTTCGGACTCCCCATAGCGCAGGATCACCCCATACCCTCCCGGTCCGGAGTCTCTTCCCGAACCGTCGCAGTAGATCTCGACCACGCCCGCAGGCGGCGGGGTGAAGGCAATCTCCAGTGCTGCAAATTCCAATTCCCGCAACAAAGGGATCAGCAGCGGCAGGTTCGGCGTCCGGCGCTGCAGATCGGCCAGAGGCAGCTCCAGGGGAACGTCGTAGCGGACAGTGGCCAGAGTTTTCGAGAGCCGGGCCTGGTCGGCATGGAGGCGTAAATTCTCTCGGCGCTGCTTGCCGTTAACCAGACTTATCCACTTGAGAACCCCTTCCAGGGAACCGAACCGCCGCACCAGCTCGGCAGCAGTCTTCTCGCCGATCCCGGGAACTCCCGGGATATTGTCCGAGGTATCGCCGGCCAGTCCCAGCACGTCCGGCACCAGCTCCGCCGGGACTCCGAAACGGTCGAGGACCTCCTGCGGCCCGGAACGCAGATTCTTCATGGTATCCAGCAGGCTGATCCCGTCGCCGACAACCTGCAGCAGATCCTTGTCGCCAGTGACGACCGTGACCTGGATCCTCTCTGCGGTATAGCGGCGGGCCATGGTGGCAATGACATCGTCAGCTTCGAAACCGGGAGCTTCCAGGGCCGGGATATTGAGGGCCTGCAGTATCTTCCTGATGTACGGCAACTGGGACACAAGATCCGCGGGCATGGCGTCCCGATGTGCCTTGTAGGGGGGGTAGATCTCCCGGCGAAAGGTCGCTTCCCGGGGAGGATCGAGCACCACGGCCAGGTAGTCGGGGCGGTACTCCTGCAGGAGGTCGAGCAGCATCCTAGTGAAGCCGAGGATGGCATTGACCGGCATACCGCCGGAGCTGGCAAGATCCCGAACGCCGTAAAAGGCGCGGTAGATGTAACTGGACCCGTCCAGTAAATAAAGCTGCGGCGCTGATTTCACATTCTCTCCCGATCTGGTAATTCCGTTGATTTCACTCTCAACCGCCGGGGCTAGAATCGCACATACAGGAGGTTAAGCAAAATCTTTTTACTCGGGGCGCCGGAAACGGCAAAGGCGGCCGATTGGCCGCCTCTGCTGTTTCCGCAATTTCGCTGTTACGGTCTTGGAGCAGTACAGAGTTCCTCAACCTGCCGCAGCAAAGCCTGAATCTCCGGCTGTTGCACGATCTCACACTGTTCAGTCAGAACCGCCGCCAGAATCTCGTCGGTCGTCAGCGGGTTGGCCAATACAACCCGCAGGACGGTAAGTTCTTCACCATAGCGAGCCACACGCAACCGTGTCCGGGAGACAAAGGTTTTCCCTGCTTCCCGCTGATGTTTCTGCAGCAGCTGGCAGACCTGGTCGAGGAGATCATTGATGCCGGCGCGCTGTCGGGCCGGCGCTGCGGCCAAAGCCTGCTGCACTTTGAGCGGACAGTAGCGGTAGGTCAGGATGTTCAGCTCCGGTTCGCTGGTCAGTTCGAAATCGGGATGTTGCCGGATCATGTCGGCAAAGGTTTGGGCCCGCTCGATCCCCATGTTGATGAGGAGCTCGTACCCCTTGCGGCCGATGATCGAAAAACCGGCATGAACCAGCATCGCCATCCCCGGTCGCGATCCTTCCAGGGTATGGCTGCCGAGATCCTTGGAACCATGACGCAAAATATAGTTGGCGTGGTGCTCAATGGCCGACAGGGCCGTCGGGTCCTTGAAGACAACCATCCCCGCTCCCATCGGCACATACAGCTGCTTGTGGGCATCGATGGTAACCGAGTCGGCCCGCTCGATGCCGCTGAGCAGGGGACGGTAACGGTCGGAAAAGAGGGTCGGCCCGCCCCAGGCGGCATCGACATGGAAATGGCAGCCGAGCTCCTGGGCTAAATCGGCCAGCGCCTCCAGCGGGTCGACATTGCCGGTTTCGGTGGTCCCGGCGATTCCGACCAGCGCCAGCGGGAGAATGTTCCGGTCCTGCAGGCGCCGGCACTCTTCCCGCAAGAGCTTCAGATCGATGCGGTTATGCGCATCGGTCTTCACCTTGATCAGATTGTCCCGGCCGAGACCGAGCAGGTCGGCGGCCTTGCCGAAGGAATAGTGTCCCCTCTCGGAGACGAGAACGGCAATCCCGTCAACGCCGCAATGCTTCAGGCTCCGGCCCAAGCCTTCCTGGGCAATGCCGCGAAAAGCGCCGTCCGGGGCGAAGAGGCGGTTGCGTGCCACCCACAGCGCCGTGACGTTGGCGATGGTGCCGCCGGAGCAGAAGGCCCCCAGGGCATGCTGGCTGTTGTGGATCCAGGACGGATAGAAGTCGTCAGCCCGGCGGTAGACCAGGTGATGGAGCATGGCGAGCACTTGCCGCTCCATCGGCGTAAAGGCCTTGGAGGTCTCCACCTTGACCACATTCTGGTTGAGGGCGGTCATGAGGCGCGCCAGGGGGAGCATGAAGTAGGGGAGCGCCGAGGTCATGTGACCGACAAACCCCGGGGCAGCGGTATGCACCGACTGGGCGACGAGGTTCTCTTTGACGAATTCGGTGTATTCGGAGACGTAGGTCGGTTCTTCGGGAATGGTGAAGGAAGAGAAATTCGCTTCGATCTCTTCGAGGTTGCGTTCGATGGCAACGATATGGGTCTGCAAAAAGCCGGTGACATCGCCGGTAATCGCCTGATCGATAGCGCCGAGGGTTGAATCGGGAGCTTCCGGCACGGTGAAGATCCGGTACAGGGTTTCCAGATTGGCGCGGGCTGCTTCACGATTTTTCGGCATTATCGTTTCTCCTCAAAATTCCGGGTAATCTTGCCTGATTCAACCTTATCGGCTACAGACCCTGGTAGCGCCCTGTCAGACCCTGCAGGAACTTCTGCAAAAACTGGTCAGTGCACTCCTTATAGTGCTTATTCCCTTTGGTACGAAACAGGGCTCCCAATTCCGACTTCGAAACGGTAACTCCCCCCAGCTTCATTATCGCCAGCATGTCCTCTTCTTTCAGGTCCAGGGCGATGCGCAGCTTCTTGAGGATGGCGTTGTTGTCCAGCGAGGCAGCGGGTTTAGGAGCCTGTCCACCAGCAGAATCCAGGCGACCGCGTTTATATACGATCAGCCCATCCAGAAAAAACGACATGAGCGGGTTGCTGCAAGGGATGAACTCCGCTTCACTCTCGTTTTTGAGAAGCAGTAATAATGTCGATTGATTCATGGTGCAACCGGCCAGCATGAAAATCTCGATCATCTCCGGGTAGCCGAGATCAAGGGCGGTGTGCAGCTGTCGTAATAGTTCGTTGTTGTTCATCGGTTCGTCTCCAATGGTAATGCGATGTCGCTGTTATTTAATCGTTCCCTTGAAAAGCAGTCAAAAACAAAAGGCGGCCTCAGCGGAAAACTGCGGAAAGCGGGGAAACTCCCCATAGTCAAAAAAAATCAGCTCTTCCCGCTGCTCACCGTGTCCGCCGCTGCTTGTCTTGCCTGGCGGGTGGTGCAGCGACAGAAGCAAACTCAGGCTCGTAACCCACGACGAAGCCGGTTGCGCTGGTGTTGCGCATGCTCAGGAAATGGGAATTGTTTTTATCGAACGGACAGATGGGCTGACTGCATGATTCAAAGCCAAACCTTTGGTAATAGCCGGGTTCGCCCAGCACAAACAGGGGCTGGCTTTTGAGCGCCTCCTGCCGCAAGGCAAACCTGAGCAGTTCTTCGCCCACTCCCTGCTTTTGAAATTCAGGCGCCACGGCCATGGGCGCCAGGTGCAAGCCGCAGATCTCCTTGCCATGAAAGGCATGGGAAAAGGCGATATAGGCGATCACCTTGTTGGTATGGATGCAGACCCATTCGTGCATGACCCGGCCATTCTCGTGGAGCTTCTGCACCAGGGCGGCTTCGTAGGTACTGCCGGGAAATACCCGTTGCAGAAGGGCGTAGACCTTGGGTCGGTTCTCGATCGATAGGTTCTGGATTTTCATAATAGTTTCCGGCGGCGGTTCAATCTGTTAGAGGCCTAACCAGTGACATGAAAATAAACGCTTTATCATGGGGAAGCGGCTTCCCGTAAACGGTCTGTTTATGGCACGGCTGTGGTGTTGTTGTCAACGTCTGGCCGTTATGCAGGTTACTGTTCCAAATAATAAGCTTGATCTCTTTATAGCGCCCCTGCTTCTTCATGGAGATCTTCCCCAGCGGCTTCCTGGCCGGCATGGTCAGCCAGGGCGCCATTTGCCTGGCCGCGGCCGATGGGCGCACCAGCTTCATTTCGGTCAAGGACATCGCCGCGGTTGCTGCGAAGGCGTTCGGCGGCGGGCATGACGGCAGGGACTACAACCGGACCGGAAGCGCTGAACCACGACGAGACGGCACTGCTGATCAGTGAAGCCGCCAACAGTACGGTCAGCTACCATGCCATTTCCGAAGAGAATATGATTGCCGGCGCGATTTAAATCGGGTTGCCCGAATCGGCAGCCGGTTTCATGGCCATGCTCTACGCGGTCGTGCAGAACGGTTGGGCAGCTGGCATCACCGAAGACGTGCACCTGGTTACTGGCCACCAACCAAAATCATTCACAGTATTTGCAAAACAGAGTGCAAAATCCTGGTAGACAGAATAAGTACCAGGATTGAGATGCCCTCCGAAACTCCCCTGATCCTGCACCTGCACAGCCTGCAACATAAACAGCAAAGGCGGTCGTCAGTCCGCCTTTTGCATTAAGTAGGAATTTCCGCACGTCATCCACGCAACTCCCGCCGCTCCAGGAACGCCAAGTGCCACGAACCGTGCCGGGCGAGGAAACAGAGCCACTGATACATGTCGAGCCTCCCCAGATCGTACACCGACATGCGGAAGCCGCAAAGCCGCCCTTCGCCTGCCGACATCCGATCAAGATACGTCAGGCACTGCGTGTGCTGGGCAGCGAGCAGCGCCCTCACCTCGGCGACCGGCTGCGTGCCGGTGGGGATCATGTGCCCGGGCGGCTCCCAGGGAAAGGCGGCGGGATCGGCGATGGGGGCCATGCGTGAGAGGTCGTTCTCACCGGACGGGATCGGCAGGGTGCGGGCCCGGCGCAGCGCCGTGGCCACCCCCTTGCCGATGGTTAGCAGCAGGAAGTGGTTGACCAGGGAGACGTGCTCTAAGTGTTCTGCCACTGTCCAGGCATCGGGATAGGCGGGCCGATGGTGCAGATAGTCGACGGGTCGGGTGCACAGATCGTCCAGACGGGCAAAGGTCCCGTCGATGGCGCGCCGCACGGCGGCGATGGTGGCGAGGTTGTTTGATGTCATAGGTGATCCCTCCCACATTCACCCGCCGAGGCGGTCGATGATCCTGTCGCAGTATTCGGGTAACTCGTCCATGGCCAGCGACTTTCCCGCGCCGGCAAGGTTATTAAACTACCCCGCGCCATCGCCTCGCAGATCTTGCGTTCCGCTATGGTTGGAAGAATATCCATGGTTCGGTAACTCCCGAAAATCATTGTGGTCAGCTTATCGTAAAATTTCAAGCCCAGAAACAGCAAGGGCGACCAAGCTGACACCTTTTGAATTAAGTATGGTTTATCCGGGATTTCATGCGAGGATTGGGTAGCATGTGGAAGTTTAGCGACGAAAGTCAATAAGTCAGACCAGACCCCAGAGACTGCACAGAGACTGCAGAGACTGCGAATTCCCGGAATTCCCAAGCTCACCTTGACAACACCTGGATTGCCATTATGTTAATTAACATACATCATTTATTTGTTCAGGAAAGGAGACGGCAATGGAATGCACCGGCAAGCATCACGAAGAACACATGTGCCAAATCAAGGCACGGGGCGATATGGCAACTTATGAGCGGCTCGCTGCCAATGCGATGGTCGAATGCGAGAATTGCGGAGCCAAAGCGGCCAGTCCGGAGGACGTCTGCAATCCGATCGAACTCCCCGAGATCAAAGACGTGGGGGACGCCTTTGAAGTCCGCTGAACCGGTACACCTCCTGCGCCCCCGCCGATGAAGCAGTTCCTCATGGGTGACGACCGGTCCGCCGACATCTGCCAACCCGGCTGATGGCCGCCCTGGACAATTGCGCTATGCCCGCGGAATACTCCCTGACGAAGCATGGGGCGAAGAGGGAGAATCGGCGCACGACGCCCGGATCTGAAAGAGATTTCGCCACTGCAAAGGCGGCCGATTGGCCGCCTTTTGAATTAAGTAAACTGTCCCCTTATTAATCCCAGAGATATCTCTAATTCCCTTTATACCATCTTCTCCGCTCCACCAAGAGTTGCGGCGTACATTGCGGCCAGTTCGCGCAAGGCCCGTTCACCGTCGCCGCTATAAGAAGAGCCGTGCATGATAGCGAGGTGCTTTGGCCTGAGGCCGGCCAGCATCTGCATGGTGTCATCGGTCCATGCAGCATACGGATATGCGTGGGGAAGCGGCCCTGCTTCGTAGGCCAGGAGCGACTGCCGTGCCGGTTCGACCACATCTTCCACCGTCAACGGGCAGAGGTCGCCGCTCTGGAGGAAGAGGTCCGAACAGAATAGCGTGGCGCCGGACTCTTCGAAAAGGAGGCTGGCATCCCAGGCGTGGGGGGCCTGGGGCGTCTCGAGAAAACGGAACCGGCGCCTGCCGGTGGCCAGTAGCTCGCCTGTGTCCAAGACCCGCGTCCTACCGCCAGTATAGTCATTGATGTTCACCAGTGCACCGATGACGCCACAGACGGCTTCCGCACGGGGAGCCAGGGCCAGCCACTCGTTCAACGAACCGCATTCGTCGGCCTCAAAATGACTGAAGCCTATCCAACGGATAAGTGCCGGATCAATAATCGTCGCCACGGCATCGCGAACCAGCGGGTACATCCCCGCAGACCGGTATGGTAGAGGAGCGGCTCGTCGTCAGTGACGAGGAACTGGTTGAACTGGAGGTCGATCTTGGCAATGTAGGTCGACAATCGGTATAGGTCGGGCGCGATTTCATCAATACGGGTTTCCATGGTCTACCCCCTGTGTGCGAGCGTTGACTATCGGAGTCAATTGTATCTGACATGCCAGGCAAGTCAAAGGGGACAGACTGCTTGTCGATAATGCAGCCTATCCCGTTTTCTCCCACAATAGCAACAGATGGCGCTTCGTCACAGGTTTGGTATGATAGGTACATAATCCTTTGTGACACGAAATTGGAAGGGGAAACGCCATGACTAGCGATAGCCGCGTACCGGAAAGCCTCCGGCGCTCAAAGGAACATTCCGATGCAATGCTGGAATGGCTACGGGGCAAAGGAAAGACCATTATCATCATCCATGACAATCCGGACCCCGATTGCCTGGCATCGGCCATGGCACTACGCCACCTGCTTGCCATGAAACTGAACAGGGATGCGGTCATCACCTTTTCCGGCATGATCGGGCGCAGTGAAAACATCGTCATGGCAAAGGAGCTGGAGATTACGCTGATCCCCCTCGAAATGGTCGATCTGGACGAATTCAGCGTGGTCTGCATGCTTGACACCCAGCCGGGAACGGGCAACAACTCACTTCCGCCGGGTTGCCGGGTGGATATCGTCATAGACCACCATCCAATGCGCGAAGCGAGTAAAAAGTGCCGCTGGGTGGATATCCGTGATGAGTACGGAGTTACCGCCACCATTCTGTATGAATACCTGATGGCACAACATATCCAAATCGGTACAAAACTGGCGACTGCCCTGTTCTACGCCATCAAATCCGAAACCCAGGATCTGGGTCGGGAAGCCAATCAGCCCGACCGGAACGCCTATCTCCGCCTGTTCCCCGCGGCAAACAAACGGCTCTTATATGAAATCATCCATCCCAAGCTGCCGGCGGAGCATTTCCGGACAATTCACAGCGGAGTTGAAAACGCGACTATTTACGGGAAACTGCTGGTTGTAAACCTGCGGGCGATCTGTTTTCCCGAAGTGGTGTCGGAGATAGCCGACTACCTGGTCAGGCTGGAGGGTGTCGAGACCGTGCTGAGCATGGGGCATTACAACGATGAAGTGATACTCTCCATTCGCACGACAAACACACGCCTCAATGCGGGAGAGATAATCAAAAGACTGGTGGCGGGAAGAGGAGCAGCCGGCGGGCACGGCATGATGGCGGGAGGCAAACTGGAAAATGTGCCTTTCGACCCCGCCACACTGAAAGAGGTCGAAGATTTCCTGACCAAGAGAATGATGGTCGAACTGTCCATCGGGGATGTAATTCCGGCCAGGCTGATCAAGCCTCACTAGACGATCACAGGTTGGCCCAACCAAGGACAAAAAGGGGAGGTTCGTGATGAGAAAAGTTATGGCGTTGCTCTGCACAGCGGTATGTTTTTTCCTTGCCGGACCCCACATCACCCATGCCGGCGAATACCTGTCCGCGCCCTACAAAGGATCGCTGGAGTTTGAACGTGTGAAACAGCTGGTGGGTGCCTGGGAAGGGATATCCAGCATGGGAAAAGCGGGAGAAAAGGTCAGGGTGGAATATCGCCTCACGGCCGGCGGTAGCGCGCTGGTGGAGACGCTATCACCGGGGAGCGAAGAGGAGATGGTGTCTGTTTACCACGACCAGCAAGGGAAGCTGGCCATGACCCATTACTGCACGCTCCGCAACCGGCCTCACATGACACTTGCGAAGTCCGATTCCCAGTCGCTCGAACTTGTATTCGCCCGAAAGGGAAACGATATTGATCCGGCCAAGGCGAAGCACATGCATGCAGTGAGCTTTGCCTTTACGGACAACGAACACATCGTCCAGAAATGGACCATGTTCGACAAAGGAAAGAATGCAGGAGAGGTGGAGTTTAAGCTCACGAGGTTGCGTTGAACCGTATAGCGATACGAGAGCAAACAGAAAAGGCGGCCGATTGGCCGCCTTTTCAAGCTCAGTGTTGATTGTTGAAAACATTTCAGGCCAGCATGTAACCTACCATCAGTTTTGTTTCCAGTGGGCGCCCCCCCCTGATAGGTCACGTCTCAACTCCCTACAACCTCTCTTGCCGAAATGCGCTCAAAACCTGCTCGACATGGGCCACAAGCCCGGCTATATTTTCGAGCACTTCATCTCGTTCCGGGAAGCCGCAATCGTCTCCTGCATCGTCACATCTGAAATGAACGGCAAATATGCTCAAGTCAGGAAGATCGGTAAAATCGGTGCAATCTGCTCCAAGGCCTTTCAAGGTATCCAGTAACAAACCGAGATCATGAGTAAATCCGTAACTTGCTCCCAGGGCGGAAATCCAGGCTTTCAGCGCTTTTTCGGCTGTTTGCTGGGCATGAAAGCCAAAAATTTCATACGCAAAAACATCCGCGTCCAACATTCCGCCGAGCGCCTTCAAGTCACGACGGGCAATGGCAAGCATCTGCTGTGCATGGTCAAGGTCGGACATACAAATCCCTCCCTTCTCGCAATGCATGAGCCACCACATGATTCAGGGAATTGCGCCAGCGCTCAATTTCATCAATCGAGTAGACCAGAATGTCCTTGGCAACGCCGAAACCGGCAAGCGCCCTGTTGATACGGCCCGTCTCACGGAAACGGCTTCTCCCTTCTCCAAACGGAGCATCTTCGATAACCAGCAGATCAACATCTGAACCTTCGTGAGCTTGACCACGGGCAATTGAGCCAAAAAGGATAATCCGCACCGGATTGACTTCCTTGACGATACATTCGGTCATCTGGTTGATAATGCTGTCGCTAATGGTAATCATGGTAACCTCGCCAACTTTCCGGATATTCCCGTAAGTTAGTCCATTTTGCTAATATTATTACCGGGTGTCAATTTTATTCCAGCAGTTCCCCAAAGGAATCACAGTCTCCTGTATCGTCATATCTTGGCTCTGCCGGTGACAATAGTTACAACGCCCCCAGCAGATACCAGTCCGGCACCCCCCAGACATTCCGGCGCAATTCGACGACCTCATCCCCCGGATAGACCACCAACCCTACTTTGGGCGCATCCGGATGTTCTGCCATGAACGTCTCCACACTTCTGCCGTCTGCTGAGGTCACACGTTCCGATGATTTGACCTCAATGGGGAGAATTCCGCGCTCACCCGCCAACAGAAAATCCACCTCCAGCCCGGCGGCGGTGCGGTAGAAATACAGCTCCGGCTCCACCGACTGGAGCTGTTTCCACTTCAAAAGTTCGGCGCAAAGCCAGCTTTCGTAGGCAGCGCCGCTACTGATGGAAAGCTCCCCAACTATAGCCCTGTTCAATCCCACGTCCGGGAAGAAGAGTTTCGGACTCTTGACCAGCCGTTTTCTGACGTTTTCATGCAGGGGGGAGCAGAATGCACTGAAACGACATGGTCAGCAGTTCCAGATAGCGCTTGATGGTATTGACCGCCACTCCCAGATCCCGCGACACCTCGCTGATTGAAAACAGATTGGCGGTGCGGCTGCATAACAGCTTCTGCGCCAGGGCAAAGGTATCGATGTTCGCCACCTGCCCCACATCGGCAATACCCCGTTCCAGATAGGTCTTGCGATAGTCCTTGAGCCAGTTCAGCCGCTCCGTTTCTCCCGTGCGCTGCCACACCGGCGGATAACCGCCCCATCGTTGCTGTTCGTCTCGCACCCCGCGCAGGGTACGCAATTGTTGGGGTGAAACCAGGGGGAGCCGCCCGGCGTCCTGTGGCGAAAACGCCTGATCCTGCCATATTCGGGAGAGAAGCGGCGGTTCGCCGCCACCGGTCAGTTCAAAGAGGGAAAACGGGTACATCTGGCAGAGCGCCACCCGACCGGCCAGGGTCTCGCGGATGTTCTTCATCATCAGCAATTGTGACGATCCGGTCAAAACGAAGCGTTTCCGCTCGTTGGCAGGTTTATTCCGTTCCCGGTCCACCACCAGCTTCAGCGGGTCGAACAACTGCGGGATTTTCTGTACCTCGTCAAGCACTACCAAGTGGTGTCGTGATGCTTTCCAGAATCTGCACGGCCGAGCGCTGAAAACGAAGCCGTTCGTCGGGATCGTCGAAGGAGATATAGGTAAAGGAAAGATCAAGCCGTTCGGGGAGCTGCATTTCGCAGAGCGTGGTCTTGCCGGTCTGGCGCGCACCGGTCAGGGCCACAACCTGCTCATGGTTCAGGCGGGTGATTATGGTGTCGGTTATTGAGCGTTTGATGTTGTCCATAGCGTATTTACATCAACTGCATTGCAAAAATACAATGCAAATTTGCAATACAGTTGACAAATCACTCGGGCCACATGGGGGGGATTCATCGGAGTGATGGTCCATATCAGCAAAGGGAAGAATACAGCGCAATCCAGATAACTTTTAACGGAAGGATTTTGAAGCGATCGTGGTTGAGCGGGTTGATGCCATTCCGGATCAGGTAGAAGCATTTAAAGTTGCTGCCGTAGAAAGAGTCCACAAGATTGCAATCAAGTTTTAAGAGCGAACATGAGGTGGGACGAGAACTCTATGGAAATACTTGTCTTTCTAATGTGGTTCAGCTGGCTTTGCGTCGCTTTGATAGCCTTTTTTCACAAGAAGCAATAGGTCGAATTGGATACAGACAACACACATCGTCCTTAAGGAGATGAAAGAAAAGGATCATAGGAAATTTGAGACAGGCTACTTTCCCAGAAAGTAGCCTGTCTCTTTTTCATCCTTTGACAAAGGGATATTTACCTCCCTTTGCGCTGAGAAATCCCCTCCGGCCCTTCTGTATCAATGGGGGTATCGGAAAGCGGCTACCGGCCGGTCAATTGCTCCAGCTTCTCGGGATAGCGATCCCCCTGCACAGCGATATGTGCAGCGGCGCTGTCGATCTCGCGGAGATCGCCGGAGGTGAGTTCGAGTGCAACCGCGCCGATGTTCTCGTCCAGACGATGCAGTTTCGTGGTGCCCGGGATCGGCACGATCCACGGTTTCTGGGCCAGCAGCCAGGCCAGGGCTACCTGTGCGGGTGTCGCCTTCTTCTCTGCTGCGATGGTACCGAGCAGATCAACCATGGCCTGATTCGCCTTGCGGGCCTCGGTTGTAAAGCGAGGGAGGGTGCTGCGGAAATCGGTACTGTCGAAGGTCGTGCTTTCGTCGATCTTTCCGGTGAGGAATCCCTTGCCCAGTGGGCTATAGGCAACAAGGCCGATCCCGAGTTCTTCCAGGGTCGGCAGCACTTCCGCCTCCGGGCGTCGCCACCACAGCGAGTATTCGCTCTGCAGTGCAGCCACAGACTGGACGGCGTGGGCACGACGAATCGTCTGGACTCCCGCCTCCGACAGACCGAAGTGCTTGACCTTGCCTTCCTGGATCAACTCCTTCACCGCCCCGGCCACGTCTTCGATCGGCACATTCGGGTCCACCCGATGCTGATAGAACAGGTCGATAACATCGGTCCTGAGCCGCTTGAGGGAGGCTTCGGCCACCTGTTTGATGTTCTCCGGCCGGCTATTCAGGCGTGGCGCGCCACCCTTCATTCCCCTCGGATCGACACTGGTATCGAAGCCGAACTTGGTGGCGATCACCACCTGGTCACGCAGCGGAGCGAGCGCCTCACCGACCAGTTCCTCGTTAGTGAACGGGCCATAGACCTCGGCCGTGTCGAAAAAGGTGACGCCGCGTTCCACGGCTGTCCGGAGGAGCGAAATCATTTCCTGCTTGTCCTTGGGCGGACCGTACGAAAAGCTCATCCCCATGCAGCCAAGCCCGAGTGCCGAAACCTCAAGATCACTTTTTCCCAATATACGTTTTTGCATTGTGTTCTCCTTTTTCACTGTTTCACTGGTTTACCTTGTTGATGATTATACCGTACTCCTGAACAAACAAAGGCCGGTAGACCAATCCTGTTCATTTCTTGCCTGATTGTCCAAAGCCTTGGATAATTGTTGTAACGCACTATGGAGTTGGGTAGTATTTGATCAGGAGGAATCGCTGATGGAAAAGGCACTTATGCAGGATACTGACAATAACAGCGTTGACGTTGCGGTCAAGGCCTTGGGCAAGAGCATTGCCCGATTGACCGAAGAAGGCGAGCTCCATACAACTGCCGTCCCGGGCCTGTCACTCTTTCGGCGGACTGAGCCGACCGAGCCGATTACCGGCATGTACGAACCGAGTGTCTGTCTGATCGCTCAAGGGGCCAAACGTGTCATATTGGGGGACGACACCTATGTCTATGACGCGCATCATTATCTGATCACCTCGGTGCAACTGCCCACGGTGGTACAGATCATCGAGGCAAGCCAGGAGAAGCCGTATCTGGGACTCCGGCTGATGCTTGATCAGCGCGAGATGTCACAGCTGATGGTGGACAGCAAGCTCCCCCCGCCGCGTGTGCAGCAATCAAGCCGCGGCATGGCGACCGGCGAGGTGATGCTGCCGCTGCTCACAGCCTTTCAGCGCTTGATCGACCTGCTTGCCGAACAGCAGGATATACCGATCCTGGCTCCGATCATCCAGCGGGAAATCATCTACCGTTTACTGGTGGGTGATCAGGGTGAGCGCCTGCGCCAGATAGCGTCGGCGGGGAGCCAGAGTCATCAGATAGCGCGGGCAATCGATTGGTTGAAGGCAAACTACTCACAGCCGTTGAGTATCGACAGCCTCGCTGCCCAGGTCCGCATGAGCAGTTCCACGTTTCATCACCACTTCCGCTCGATGACCGCATTAAGCCCGTTACAGTACCAGAAGCAGCTCCGTTTGCAGGAAGCCCGGCGTCTGATGCTGGCCGAACGTATGGATGCCGCAAACGCGGCGTTCCAGGTCGGCTACGAGAGCCCTTCCCAGTTCAGCCGGGAATACAACCGGTTGTTCGGGGCACCGCCGTTACGGGACATCACGAATTTGCGGCAGATGACCGCCGATGGGAGCGGGTAGGAGAAAACAGAAGCGAGTGCAACTATGGATCAGCATTCAATACCTCCATCAGAGGAGGGATGCTTTACTTTACTGAGCGTTTTACGCAAAAGGTGGCCAACCGGTCCCCTTTCGGTTTAACTATGTTGCCCCGGAATTACCCCATTTTTTGCCGATT
>DBMM01000139.1 GCA_002298925.1 Geobacter sp. UBA698
GGGGGGGGCAGCGGGTACAACGAAATTCTCATCTCGACGGCTGCAATAACCCGGCACTGCTATAGGGCCAAATCAGAGCCGCCTCTTTCTCACCTTTAGAGGGGGGGCTTGGATAGTATTCACTACCACACCACGATCCATCTTAATAAACTTTGAGGGGGCCAGGGAATAGGTCTCGCGAATATTAAAAAAGTCTCTGGACAACATGTACTAAAAATATTATTACGGTATATTAAAGTATGGTTAATTTTAATGGCGAGTTTGTGCGCCAAATGCAACGTCTGGGAGAGGGGGTGAGTGCGAAAATAATAATGAGAATGCGGCGTTTGACGTTGTATCAAAAGGTGGTTGCCAATTCAGAGTAGTTCCGCTACGCCCTGAAAAGCATAACCAATCCCTATCTATCAGAGCATTAAGGAGGACAATATGGGCGTTCTAGATCTAGCACAAAACGAAAATGTAATGACTCGAGTCGGTGACAAGCTGAAGGGGCGCGTGGCTTTCGTCACGGGAGGCACCCGGGGCATCGGTGCGGCGATCTGCCGCAGTCTCGCCAGCCAGGGCGCCGTGATCGCCGCGGGCTATGGCGGCAATGACAAGGTGGCGGAAGAGTTTCGCGACGCTTTCATTGAAGCCTACTCCACGAAAGTCAGCATCCATAAGGGTAATGTGGGAGTGCCGGAGGATTGCCGCCTCGGTATCGAGGAGGTGATCGCGACGCACGGCCGTCTCGACATCCTCGTCAACAATGCCGGCATCACCATCGACAAGACCGTGCTCAAGCTGACGGACGACGACTGGTTCAATGTGCTCAACGTGAACCTGTCCGGTGCGTTCTTCCTCTCCCAGGCGGCCCTGCGCCACATGGCCGAGCGCGGCAGCGGACGCATCGTGAACGTCTCGAGCGTCATCGGCGAGACGGGTAATATCGGTCAGGCGAACTACGCCGCATCGAAGTCGGGCCTGTTCGGGTTGACCAAGACGCTCGCCCGGGAAGCCGCCCTACTGCTGGCCCGATCGGGTAAACTCACCGATCCCGACGGAGTTGGCCTGACCATCAACACCGTCACTCCCGGATTCATTGCCACGGAAATGCTCGAACACATCCCCGCCAAGGTGCTGGATAAGATCCTGGCCCAGATCCCCCTCGGCCGACTCGGCAAGACCGAAGAGGTGGCGCGGGTCGTGCACTTCCTCGCCGCCGACGCTTCCTCTTACATCACGGGCCAGGTCTGGGGCGTGAATGGCGGCATGGATATGTGATGCGTCAATAGTGTCCATCCGGATTTCCGGATGGACACTACATGAACCTGTAAATGCGATTATTCCGTTCGTCTGCCGCCAGATACTCCACTTTCATGCCAATTTCAACCTGAAGATCCTGGGTGTACCCTTCGACTTGTGCCAGCCTGATCTGCTGATTCTCTTCCACCAGGGCCACCACGTAGGGAGTCTTGTCTTTGAAATTGTCTGTGCCGCTATGAACGATTGAATAGGTATAAATAGTTCCGATTCTGCTCATATTCCTACCTCCCCCGGAAGATGCTCACAACGCAGGTGGCTGCAGTGCCGCCGATGTTGTGAGTCAGGCCAATGTCGGCCTGCTTTAACTGCCGCATTCCACCTTCCCCGCGCAGTTGGGTGACTACTTCGTAAATCTGGCTGAGGCCGGTTGCTCCAATCGGATGTCCCTTGGCTTTTAACCCGCCGCTCACATTGATCGGAATCTGACCGTTGGCGGCAGTCTTCCCTTCTGCTAGCGCGAAAGCCCCTTTTCCCTTTGCAAAGAATCCTAAATCCTCGGTATTGATTATTTGCGTGATGGTGAAACAGTCATGCACTTCGGCCAGATCAATCTGCGAGGGTGTGATCCCCGCCATCACGTAGGCCTGACTGGCGGCATTCACGGTGGCATCGAATGTGGTCAGACTTCTTTTGGATGCTATGGTCAGGGTGTCGCCGGCTTGCCCGCAGCCGACCACCTCCACAATGCGCTTCCGGGAAAACGACTTTGCCAGGTCGGTTGCCGCCAGTACCACGAAGGCGGCGCCGTCCGAGACCAACGAACAATCGTAGATTGTAAGCGGGGAGGCTATCGACATCGCATTTTTGACCAGGTCGATGGTGATTCTCTTATGCAGCTGTGCATCAGGGTTGAGCAAAGCGTTTTCATGGTTTTGTACCGCGCACATTGCCATTTCATTCCGAACATTTCCGTACTCATGGAAATAGCGGTTGGCGATCATGGCAAAGATTGCCGGGAATGTTGCTCCAAGGCTGGCCTCCAGTTCAAAGTCCGAGGCACTGGCAATGCCGGCGGTTACGATCTCGGTCGACTGATGGGTCATCTTCTCCACACCGCCGACCAGGACAACATCATACATGCCCGACGCCACGGCAATCAAAGCCTGTCTGAAAGCAAGACTTCCCGAGGCGCAGGCTCCCTCCACACGTATCGCGGGGATACTGCCCAGCCCCAGTATTTCGGAAGCCAAAGGTCCGATGTGCCCCTGGCCGCATAGAAATTGTGAGTTAAAGTTGCTCATGAAGAGGGCTTTAACATCCTCTTTTCCTATCCCGGCGTCAGCGATGGCCTTTTCACCCGCCTCCTGAATCAAGTCTCTCAATGACCTGTCCGGAAATCTGCCAATCCTGGTTTCGCCGATACCTATGACCGATACACTACGCATTTTTTGCCTCTCTCTTAATGCAGAACCAAGTGTCCGATTCAATCGCATAATAGTTGTTCGACAACTTTGAACTGTCGAGTTATCCCGTCGATAATGAAATGGAAGAGTGGGGGGATACCGATGTAAAAGAAGCCCCCATTTTCACGATGAGAAGGGGGGCTTTGAATTATGCAGTAGCATTCTATGATAAAGGCTTAGAGACGGAAACCACCATCCACACTGATGGTACGGCTGGAGAAGTAGTCGTTTTCAATGATGTAGCGAGCGGTGTGAGCAATCTCCGCGGGTTCGGCCAAACGTCCCAACGGGACCTGGGCCGTGATTTTCGCCAAGACTTCGGGACGGATCTGCGACACCATTTCCGTGTTGACGTATCCGGGGGCGATGGCGCCAACCCTGATGCCGTACCGGCAAAGCTCCTTGCCCCAGGTGGACGTCAGGGCGGCGACACCGTTCTTGGTGGCTGAGTAATTGCTCTGGCCGATATTGCCGTTTCTGCAGATGCTGCTGATGTTGACGATCACGCCCTTGCGGTCCCCTCTAACCATGTGTGCAGCGGCTTCCCGGCCGCATAGGAAGGTACCGGTAAGATTGACATCGACTACCTGCTGCCAGTCTTTTAACGTCATCGTTATGATGTCACCGTTAGTGCGTTTTACCAGCATGGCATCACGGGTGATACCGGCATTATTGATGAGGCCATCGATCTGGCCGAAATCACGCTGAACGTTGTTGAAGAGGGTGATTACTTCTTCTTCCGAAGTAACGTTTGCAACATAGCAGCGCACCTCCGTGCCCTGTTCACGCAATGATTTTGCGGCCTGCTCCAGCCCTTCGGCGTTCATGTCTACCAATGCCAATCTGCCGCCGAACGCAGCCAAATCCTTGGCAAAAGCGAGACCCAACCCACGAGCAGCTCCTGTAATAACAAATACATTGTCCTTGATGTTCATCTAACCCTCCTGAAATAGGTAACAATATAAAAACAGATAAAAAAATGGTGAAGCGTTACAGTCTTGCGTTGATCCACTCGGCGATTTTAGGCGCCAGGGTTTTCTGTGTCTTGCCGGAGACGAACATGCCGATGTGTCCAACGGGGTAGGTCAGCTCCTGTACGTCCTTGCTGCCGACATGCTTAGTCATCGCCTTGGCGGAAACCGGTGGGACCAGTGTGTCGAGCTCGGCATAAATATTGAGCACCGGCATGGTGATGTTTTTTAGTTCCACCTTGCGCCCGCCGAGCATAAACTCCCCTTTCACCAGTTTATTGCCTTGATATAACTCCTTGATGAACTGGCGCAGCGTCTCGCCGGGCTGGTCGGGGCTATCGAAAATCCAGGTTTCCATGCGCAGGAAGTCGGCCAATTTGTCGGAGTCCTCCATAATCGGCACCATGTTAACGTACTTTTGTACGCTGAGGGTGAAGGGCTGCAGCAGCGTATAGGCTTGGTTCATCATGTCACCGGGGACATTGCCGTAGGCATCTACCATCAGATCGACGTCGAAGGAGGATGCCCACACGTTCAGCAGGCTGTCTTTCGTATCGAAGTCGATGGGTGTAACCATCGGGATGAAATTTTTCACCTTCTCCGGATAAAGCGCGGCATAAATCGTGGAGAAAGTGCCGCCCTGGCAGACTCCCAGCAGATTGATTGCATCCAGCTGGTGCTGCTCGCGGATAAAATCAACACAGTCGTTGATGAACCCATCGATGTAATCCTCCATGGTCATGAAACGATCCATGCGATCGGCGTACCCCCAGTCGATCAGATACACATCCTGGCCTTGATCGAGGAGGTTGCGAATCATGGAGCGATTGGGCTGGAGGTCGAGCATGGTGTATCGGTTGACCAGGGCATACACGATCAGCATGGGCACGTGGCAAACCTTTTTTGCACGCTGCTTGTAGCGGTACAGTTTGCGCTTGCCATCCTGATAAACCAGCTCCTTTTCCGTGCAGCTTCTTAGGCAGCTTCGGCAGCTTCCGCATCTTTCATGGGAATCACTCTGACCAGCCAAGATTTCATCAATCGATGCCAGGTTCTCCACCCCCTTTCTCAGGTTCGCGGCGAATTTGTTGAAATCTTCCAGAGATTCCTTGAATTTATGTGGGAAAGTAAGCATCGTGTCCTCTCCTATACGTTCTTAGACTTGGTTTTGGTGGAAGCCCCGGTTGCGGCTTTGACGGTTTTGGTATCGGTCTTTGCCCGTTCCGCCAACTTCTCCACGGCGGCTTCGGCGGCCCTCGCTTTTTTCGCCTCATCCTTTGCAGCAGTCTCGGCAGCGTTCACTGCGGCTTTTGCTTTTTTCGCCTCATCCTGTGCAGCAGCTTCGGCAGCTTTCACGGCGGCTTTTGCTTTATTTGCCTCTTCTTCGGCTGCGGTTTGCGCCTCGCGTGCCATTCGCGCCTCGTTTTCCTTTGCTCGCAACTCGCGCTGGAAGGTTTTCATGTCTCGTTTCATTTGATGGATCTCTGCGATGGCCAGGTCAAGGTCACGCTTGAGGGCAATCGGGGTCGGCTCCAGCGCCTTTTCTGCCAGTTTATTCCACTGAATTTTAAGCTGATGCCCGGCGTTGACAAAATCCCCTTGAAGTTTGGCAAACTCCTGGGTGCCCATGACCTCAAGAAAGACGGTTTCGTTTTCAACCGCCCAAAGAGCGCAAATGTCGGAGAACTTATTCACCGGTTTATTTTTAAGGGCCGATTCGCTCAATTTGGTCTGAAAGCGGATTCCAGCCTTGCGGGAGGTTGCTTCAACTAGCCGCGCCATTTTGATGTACGTTTGAATGAAATTCTGTGACATCACCATTGCCTGGGACATGTCATGGGACAGTTCTCTGTTGATCCCCAATTTCGGAGCCGAAAGATGCTTTTCCATCTCTTTAGTCCATTTCTCGAAACCTTCAGCCAGCTTCTCTGTGCCTTGGGCCGTGGTGGATTCGAATATTTTGCTGAAGAAATCCTGATAACCGTTCACGATATTGCTGAAAGCGCTTTCTTCCTGACCCAAAGCACCTTGCAGCATCCCGAAGACCCGGCTCATTTGGTCGGTGATTGTGGAGCTGCTGAAAGTGGAAAAAAAGGGATGATCTTTCTCCAGGAAAGAACGAAGAAAGCTGGTTGCCTGCTGCCAGCCGCCATCCATGCCCAGGGGGTTTTTCATGCCTCCCGGTAGCTCGAGATTGGAGAGCCAATTTTTGTAAAATTCCTCGAAGAAGGAGATGTTCACAAACTTCAGCACATCAGGGTGGATCTTGCCACCTAAAGTGTTATTGATCATTTCGTTCATACGACTAGTGAATTCTCTGAACTGCTCCTCCAATCCACTTTGGGACTTGAACCACCCCTCGAAAAAGTCGGGTTCTTTTTTCTTGCCGGATATGTTCTCCACAAATTCCTGGCTCAACTCTGCGTACTGTTTCGTCAACTTTTCCTGATTCTCTTGCCAAGTCTTTAGCCAATCCGCCTGCTGTTTAAAAAAATCCTGCATATTGTCCCCTCTCATCTGCATCTATGACTTCTATGAATTTGTATCCGCCCTGAACGGACAGGATTGATAAACAAAAATTAAACAAATTATAGGCGGTGGTGTTGTCTTATGCAAGCTAAAAGTTTATACAAACCAGCAAGGGCAAACTGACGATCAATCGGCGGGTGCTGATATTTGTTGCGTTTAGGTGGCTGGAAGTCCGGGGAGGGGTGCGCCGAGCGATGGCTGGCTGTTACCGGCGCGAGTTGTTTTGTTGTGATTGAGTCCCTTGTGGCGCGAGGTTTGATGGCGGCAGGGCACGACTCTTTTTTGGCGCATGTAAATTGATAGGGGCCGAAACGTCGAAATATAGCTTCAATTCTTTGCCCCTTTCAGTCGCTCCATCAGGTGCCCCTCGATCTCCCGATAAGCCTCAATCGGATCGATTTTCAGGGTGACAAGCATTTCGGCAAGTTTGTCTTCATCTCCTTCACTGAGGCTGTCGAGCAGATCCAATCGTTCAAAAAGTGTGAACTGTGTCTCCTTTTTCTGGACCCGATAAAGTCTCATGATGCGGATGACATCCTGGTACATGTCGGATTGGGAGTCGTTCGCTGCTTCTTCGCTGCTGTCTTCCTCTTCCAGGGCCTGTTTCATCAGGTTGGCCTCGGTGGCCTCCATGAAATCAACCATTGCATTGCTCCAGGGAGCCACCGGTGAGCTGAGAAAACCGCTGGCGGCGATGAAGTTTTTCAGTGACTTGGAGCCTACCAGGCCGAAGTCTTTGTTGGTGATGTCAAGCACCTCAAGCAGTTTCTCTATTTTCGCCTTTGGAACCCCGGCACGGCCCGACTCGAAACGGGCGACTATCTGCACCGCGCTGTTGCCTTCGTAGCCCAGTGCAATGCCCAGTTCCTTGCGGTTCATCCCCTTTTCCAGACGACGTTTTTCAAGGAGTTTGCCTACCGATTTTCGGAATAGATTTTTCTGCTCTTTGGTGATCATGTTAAGGACATCTCTTTCTTTGCATTTATTTAGGTGTAAGTCGTTCTGCGTGGGGTGCATCGTGAGCCACAGAACTAATTAAAGATTGTATCCATAGTCATGCAAAAAATCAATGTTTATGCATTGTTTATTTATCTCCCTTGACATTTGTTTAAATCTTGTATAAATTTGATTTAGATGAAGCAAAATATAATCAATACAAGCAAAATTCAAAGGAGATTAAAAAATGGAAAACCTTAATTTCAGCAAAGAGATCCTGTCTTTTAACAAAAACGCAATCAAAATGGGCTTCGATGCATTGAACACATTCTCTGGTCAGGCCGCTGTCGCGACCGAATCTTTTCTTGGAGCAACTCCCGCCGTTCCCGCAGAGGGTAAGCAAGTTGCCAGCATTTACTTCAAGGAAAGTCAGAAAAGTCTGGCCAGCCTGAAGAAGCATCTGGAAAGCGGTCTGGAATTGGATTTGACGGCGAAGGATGCTTCGGTAAAGAGTCTGGAGGCTATGGAAAGCTTCTGCAAGGACGCTTTTGGTCAAGCCGTCGACATCAAGAAAGAGACGAAGTCGATTGTTGAAAATGCTACCAAGCAGCTCCCCAAGGAAGCAAAAATCCTCGTTGAATTCTGGAGCGAGTCCTTCAACAGCGGTTTCGAATTCTTCCAGAGCTATGTGAATAAGAATTTCGTATTGGCGAAAAAGAGCATGGCTGACGCCTCAGCCTGTGCCTGTACCCCGGCTGCCGAGCAGAAAGCCGCCAAGTAGATCTGCCAACTCGTTGAGCTGAAATGCTGCGAGCCTGCTAAAATTTAATAACTTTTTAAACGCGTGAAGATAAAAGACGGCACCTCCGGGGCCGTCTTTTTTTTGTCGTGACATTAGGGGGTTTTATTATTGGATGCCGATCAACATCTTTGGGGATGCTGCTGTTAGCTCTGATGTGTGAATGCGATAAAATTGGTTGCCTTGAATCATATTGACTTTCACGTAAGCTAACTATATCTTGGGCCCCGCTTGTAAGCAGGTGCCAATGGTGTCTGCTTCATGAAAGATTTTAATGGAAACGGGGAGTAGTATGATGAAAAAGCTGGAAGGGAAAATTGCTGTTGTTACAGGTGGTTCCAGGGGGATTGGAGCTTCAATCGCGAAAGAGCTTGGTAGGGAAGGAGCGACGGTTGTTATCAATTACAACCATAGCCACGAACATGCGCAAAAGGTTGTTGAACAGATCACGGCCATGGGCAGTTCAGCCATTGCCCTGCAAGCGGATATCTCGGAAGCGGAAGCTACAAAAATATTCATCGAAAAGGTTCTGGAGAAATTCGGCAGGATCGACATCCTGGTCAACAATGCCGGAATTACCCGAGACAAGACTTTCAAGAAAATGTCTTTTGACGAATGGCATAAAGTCATCGATACGAACCTGTCTTCAGCCTTCAACACCTGCAAGATCGCGCTGCCGGCAATGCTTGAACAAAAATACGGTCGGATTATCAATATCAGCTCGGTAATTGGTCAATCCGGTGGTTTTGGCCAATCAAACTATGCCGCCGCAAAAGCCGGTCTGATCGGCTTTACCAAGTCGCTTGCCCTGGAGACGGCCAGGGGTGGTGTCACCGTAAATGCCATCTGCCCCGGGTTCATCGCTACGGAGATGGTTGCCGAAATGCCCGATACTGTTCTGGAGGCGATTGTCGCCCAGATCCCCATGAAGAGACTGGGCAAACCGGAAGAGATTGCCAAGGCCGTTGTCTTTGTCTGCGAAAGTGAATATATGACCGGTGAATGCCTCAACCTGAACGGCGGGCTCTATATGCAATAATCATGGTGCTCAGGTCCAGAGCGGGGAAGAAGTCCTTTGTCCGCCAAGCCGCCAAAGAGTAGACATGCAATCGGTCTGCAGGGGCGGAAAGTATTCACGATCTATTTGTGATTTTTCCGCCTCTGCAGCATGCAAAAAAACGTTGATTCTTTTTTATCTCCCTTCTCCCGCCTATCTTTAACTTTTCCGGTTTTTGATTTACATAGCAATTACAGAATAATATAAAGTTGTTTTGTAATTGCTTGACATGCACGTAAACTGAAAGTAAGATGGATAAAAACTGCAGGTGGAGGAAGGCTCATGAACGATGTTTATGTTGTGGAAGCACTGCGTACCCCGTTCGGTTCATTCGGCGGCATGTTCTCAGATGTTGATGCTCCGCAGTTGGCGGCAACCGTCATGAAGGGCTTGCTGGAAAAAACCGGCCTGCCTGCTGATGCGGTCAACGAAGTGATCGTGGGGCAGGTGCTGTCCGGCGGCTGCGGCCAGGCACCGGCCCGACAGGCCATGCGTGCGGCCGGCCTCCCCGACGGGACCCACGCCCTGACCATCAACAAGGTCTGCGGCAGTGGCCTCAAGGCGATCATGCTGGGTTACGACAGCATCCGGCTGGGTGAGTCGGAGGTGGTCATGGCCGGCGGCATGGAGAACATGACCAAGGCTCCCTATATCCTCAAGAAAGGCCGCAACGGCTACCGCATGGGACATGGCGAGCTGCTCGACCTGCTGATTTATGACGGTCTGCAGGACCCTTACAGCGGCCGCCACATGGGCGAGATCGGTGAAGCTAGTGTCGAGCGGGGCGGTCTGACCCGCGCCGAGCAGGACGAGTTTGCGGCCCGTTCCTACGAGCTTGCCCAGGCGGCAGTCACATCAGGTGTTTTTGTGGACGAGATCGTGCCGGTCGTAATAAAAGGCAAGAAGGGCGATGAAAGCCTGGCCACGGACGAAGAACCCTTCCGGGGTGACGTCAGCAAGCTGACCCAGCTGCGGGCTGTTTTCAAGAAGGACGGCACCATCACCGCCGGAAATGCCTCCAGCATCAACGACGGAGCGGCCCTGGCCCTGCTGACCAACTCGGCCGGCCTGGCAAAATTCGGACTTAAGGCCAAGGCCCGCATCATGGCCACTGCCACGGCCAGCCGCCACCCGGACTACTTCCCGGAAGCACCGATTGCCGCCATCGAGCAGGTCTGTGCCAAGGCCGGCCTGACCGTGGGGGATATCGATCTGTTCGAGATCAACGAGGCTTTTGCCTCGGTGCCGCTTCTGGCAATAAAAACTCTCAAGCTTCCCATGGAAAAGGTGAATGTCAATGGCGGCGCCTGTGCCCTGGGTCACCCGATCGGCGCCAGCGGCGGACGTCTGGCCGCCACTGTCATCCGCGAACTGCACAAGCGTCAGCAGCGCTATGGCCTGGCCACACTCTGCATTGGGGGCGGTGAAGCGGTAGCCGTTATTTTTGAGAGGGTCTGAGAATTTCATTTGTCCTATAGGACAAATTAATTAGTTTAACTTATTCAGGGAGGTTGAAATGGTCAAGACGGTTGGAGTTCTCGGGGCAGGGCAGATGGGCAACGGTATCGCCCATGTCTTTGCTCAGTTCGGTTATCAGGTAATCATCTACGATATCGCCCAGGCTCAGCTGGACAAGGCCCTGGCCACCATCCGCCAGAACCTAGAGCGCCAGGCCAAGAAAGGCGCCATTGCGGAGAGCCTGGTGGCTGAAACCATGGGGCGTATCAGGTCAACCACTGAAATGAGCGACCTGGCTCCGGTGGATTTCGCCGTGGAGGCGGTCACCGAATTTGAACAGCTCAAGCTGGAAATCTTCCGCAAGCTGGACGGAATCGTTCAGCCCGGGGCGATCCTTGCTTCAAATACATCTTCGATCCCCATCACCAAGATCGCCTCGGTCACCAAACGCCCTGACCAGGTGATCGGCATGCATTTCATGAATCCGGTGCCGGTCATGAAGCTGGTGGAAGTCATCCGCGGTCACGCCACCAGTGACGAAACCTTTGCCCGTACCTCCGAACTGGTGGCGAAACTGGAGAAAGAGATGGCAGTCTCCCAGGATTATCCCGGTTTCATCGTCAACCGCGTGCTGATCCCGATGATCAACGAGGCCATCTTTGCCCTGTATGAAGGCATTGCCACGGCCGAGGACATCGACAAGGGGATGAAGCTGGGCACCAACCAGCCCATGGGTCCGCTGACTCTGGCCGACTTCATCGGACTCGACACGGTGCTGGCCATTGCCAACGTGCTTTACGACGGTTTCAAGGATCCCAAATACCGCCCCTGTCCGCTGCTGGTCAAGATGGTCAATGCCGGCCATCTGGGACGCAAATCGGGGCGCGGTTTTTACACTTATTAAGGGGGAAACGACATGGAATTCAAGAACCTACTGATCAAAACGGGCGATGGCGTGGCCACTCTGACGGTCAACCGCCCCGAGGCGCTGAACGCCCTCAACTGCGAACTGCTCAAGGAATTAGAGTGCGCCCTGTACGGGCTGGAGCTGGATGCCGCCGTCAAGGTGGTGGTCTTGACCGGGGCCGGCGAGAAGGCCTTTGTGGCCGGCGCCGACATCCGGGAGATGGCGGAGATGAACTCCTATCAGGGACATGCTTTTGCCCAGCAGGGACAGCGGGTGATGCTGCTGATGGAAAAAATGACCAAACCGGTCATTGCAGCGGTCAATGGCTTCGCCCTGGGGGGCGGCCTGGAACTGGCCCTGGCCTGCGACTTCATCTACGCCTCGCAAAAAGCCAAACTGGGATTCCCGGAAGTAACCCTGGGTATTCTGCCCGGTTTCGGTGGGACCCAGAACCTGTCGCGCCTGATCGGCCCCAACAAGGCCAACGAGCTGATCTTCACCGGCAAAATGCTGACCGCCGACAAAGCCTGTGCCTGGGGCATCGTCAACGAGGTCTTTGCTCCGGAGGAACTGCTTGCCAAAACCATGGAAACGGCGGCCGGAATTGCCAGGGTCGGGGGACTGGGTGTCTCCTACGCCAAGGATGCCATTGCCAATGGTCTCAACATGAGCAAGGTCGACGGCTTCCGCTACGAAGCCTCCCTGTTTGGCGTGCTGTTCGCCACCGAGGATCAGAAAGAGGGCATGGCTGCTTTTCTGGAGAAGCGCAAGCCGGTATTCAAGGGTAACTAACCAATTACTTTAAAAATAAAGGGAGTCAGTCATGAATTTCGAATTGAGCCAGGACCACAAGGTATTGCAATCCGCTGTCCGCGATTTCGTCGAGAAGGAGATCAAGCCGATCGCCATGAAGATCGACGAAGAGCACATGATCCCGGACGATCTGGTTAAAAAGATGGGTGAAATGGGCTTCATGGGCAGCTACCTGCCCGAGCAGTATGGCGGGGCCGGCCTGGACATGCTTTCCTACTCCATCGTGGTTGAGGAGGTCTCCAAAGCCTGCGGTTCCAGCGGGGTGCTGATCTCGGCCCATACCTCGCTCTGCAGTGGTCCGATCTACACCTTCGGCACCGAAGAGCAGAAGAAGAAATGGCTGCCGGCCCTGAACAGCGGTAAAACCATCGGTTGCTTCCTGCTGACCGAGCCGGATGCGGGCAGCGACGCCGGTGCGATTGCCACCACCTACAAGCGCGAAGGTGATGAGTTCGTCATCAATGGTTCAAAAATCTTCATCACCAATGGCGGTTACAAGGGTACCGGTGTGGTATTTGCCACTTCCGACAAGAGCTTGAAGCACAAGGGGGTTTCGGCTTTTATCGTCGATCTGCAGTCCCCCGGTGTGGTGATTCTCAAAAACGAAAACAAGATGGGCATCCGCGGCAGCTATACCACTGCCTTCGCCCTGGACAACGTCCGTGTTCCGGCCGCCAACCTGCTGGGACAGGAATTCAAGGGTTTCAACATTGCCATGGACACCCTCAATGGCGGCCGCATCGGCATCGCCTCCCAAGCCCTGGGCATTGCCGAGGGTGCCTTTGAACGTGCCCTGGCCTATTCCAAGGAGCGCAAGCAGTTTGGCGCTCCGATCTGCGATCTGCAGGCGATCCAGTTCAAGCTGGCCGATATGTACGCAAAAATTGAGACCAGCAAGCTGATGACCTACAAGGCGGCCTGCCTCAAGGATGCCAAGAAAAACTACACTATTGAATCAGCCATGTGCAAGATGCTGGCCTCGGAAGCCGCCACCTATGTCACCAAGGAGGCTGTCCAGATCCATGGCGGCTACGGTTTCATCTGTGATTACGAGGTGGAGCGCATGTACCGCGATGCCAAGATCACCGAGATCTATGAAGGCACCAATGAAGTGCAGCGCGTGGTGATATCGAAACTGCTGCTTTCGTAGAGCTGGATTGAACGTGCAGGGCGGCCTCTTCTGGCCGCCCGCATCACATCTGGGGCACCCACACAGAGCTGCCTACAAGGACTTGACCCATGGAAGCAACCCGCGAAATCTACTGGAACGTCGGCCAC
>DBMM01000121.1:0-39085 GCA_002298925.1 Geobacter sp. UBA698
ACGCTGTAATGAAAGGAAAAACATGACATCTGATGAAGCCCGTAAAAAAGTTATTTTTGCCCTTGATGTGAACGGGGTGGCTGAAATTGACCGTTATGCCGGTATGTTGTCCGGTAAGGTCGGCATGTTCAAGGTCGGCAAGGAACTGTTCACCTCCTGCGGTCCGGAGGCGGTCAAGGCGGTTCAGCGTCATGGTGGTCAGGTCTTCCTTGATCTGAAATACCACGACATCCCCAATACCGTTGCCAAGGCCATGCTTGAGGCTTCCCGGCTGGGGGTCCAGCTGGCCAACCTGCACGCCCTGGGCGGGGGCGAAATGATGGAAACCGCCGCCAGTGCGGTGCGCAAGGAGTTCGGCGATCAGCGCCCCCGGCTGCTGGCGGTGACAATTTTGACCTCCTCCACCGAGGAAACCCTGCGGGGGGTGGGTATCGAACATCCCGTGCAGGAAATGGTCGTGCGGCTGGCCAAGCTGGCTAAAGATTCCGGGATGGACGGCGTGGTGGCCTCGCCGCTGGAAATTGAACTGATCCGGGCCGTCTGCGGTCCCGACTTCCTGGTCGTGACCCCCGGCGTGCGCCCGTCCTTTGCGTCAGTGGACGATCAGAAACGCATCATGACGCCGGCCGAGGCAGTGGGGGCAGGAGCGGATTACCTGGTGATCGGCAGGCCGATTGCCAAGGCCGATGATCCGGCTGCAGCGGCCGATCTGATCGCCGCCGAGATCATAGCGGGGTGCCCATGAAAGGTGAACTGATATTCGGCGTCAATCCGGTCAAGGAATCCCTGCAGGGTACGCGCGCTGCATACAATCTGTACGTGCAGATCAGTGCCAGCGACCATCGCGTGGAAAAGATCATCAAACTGGCCGAAGAGCGGGGTGTGGCAATCCATCGTCGCGATAAAAACGATCTGACCAAGATGTGTGCCTCTTCCCATCACCAGGGCATCGCCCTGGAGGTGGAGCCCTTCCGTTACGCCGATCTGGACGAGCTGCTGGCAAGCGTGACCCAATCCGGCACGCCCGGCTTCCTGCTGGTGCTGGATGGCATCCAGGACCCCCACAATCTGGGGGCCCTGATCCGCTCGGCTGCCTGTGCCGGTGCCAATGGCGTCATCATCCCCAAGGATCGTGCCTGCGGCATCACCGCCGCAGCTGAAAAATCGTCGGCCGGTGCCGTGGAAACGATTCCGGTGGCACAGGTCACCAACATTGCCCAGACCCTGGCGACCCTCAAGCAGTCAGGCTACTGGATTTACGGCCTGGACGGCGAAGCTCGCCAGTCGCTCTATGATGTCAAGTTCTCCGGGAGTACAGTCCTGGTGGCAGGCAGTGAAGGGGAGGGAATCAGACCGTTGGTGCGCAAGCAGTGCGATGTGGTCATGTCGATCCCGCACTACGGCGGAGTCGGTTCGCTGAACGCCTCTGTGGCGGGCGGGATCGCGATGTTCGAAGTGGCGCGCGGGTTCCAGCGTACGGCGGAGAAGTGACCTGCTTGCAACCGGTCTTGTCTGCGTTGCTCAATCAATGTATCCCTGAAAGGATTCAAACATGTCCGAATCGGTTCAGTTCTGGCTGGATAACAAAATGTCCGCCGGCGTCAAGGTGGCTGCGATCGGCGATCAGTTGCTGGTGGTCTACCGCGAAAAATTTTATGTGGTCGAAAAGGGTGCCGCCCAGATGAAGGGGGGCAGGCCGCTGCACTATTCGAAGACGTCCCTGCCGCTCCTCTGGAAAAAGGCGCTCAGGGGCGACGCGCCTCCACCGGAGGCAGTGGCGGCAGAAGCCGATGATGCCCTGCCGCTGCCCAGCGTCACCAAGCGAGTGCGTACCCAAAAAAAGAAGCCGCAACCGGCCGGGCCTGCCCCAGTCTCTGCCCAGGAAACAGACCAGCCGGCCGAACCCGTTCAGTCACCGCTCCAGACGCAGGTCGCACCACAGGCTGCAAGCGAAGCTAAAAAACCAAGGTTCGCCAAGGCTGCGGCCGTAAAGCCGTCACCACAAGCCGTGCTGCTTGCCAATTGCCCTTACTGCCATCACAAACATGAACTCCCGCTGGAAAAAGGGAAGAACGGCAAACCGTTTTTTGTTGCCTGCGCCAAATGCAAGGCCGATTTTGCCGTGCGTTTCGTCCCGGTCACCATCTACCAGGCACAGGTGGCCGGGTTCCACTAGTTGGCTTAAAAAGCGGGGCATCAGCTGAGCTTGAAGCGGTTATTGCCCTCGAGCCAGCCGCCTGCGAATCGTGTAATTCCAAGGAGATCCTATGAAAGCAGATATCAACGGTATTTCTCTCGCCTATGGCGACAGGGGCAAAGGTCTTCCCCTGGTCCTGATTCATGGCTTTCCTCTCTGCCGCAAGATGTGGCGACCCCAGGCCGAGGCGCTGGACAAGGCCGGCTGCCGGGTGATAACACCGGACCTGCGCGGTTTCGGGGAGAGCGGATTGACCACCGATTCGGTCAGCATGGATACCTATGCCGACGATATCGTGGCGCTTCTGGACCATCTCGGGCTCGACCAGGCGGTGGTGGGGGGCATGTCCATGGGGGGCTATGTGCTCATGAACTTGCTGGAACGCTATCCGGAGCGGGTGGCTGCGGCGCTGTTCATTGTCACCAAGGCGGGTGGCGACGATGTCGTCGGCAAGGTCAGGCGGACGGCCCTGGCCGAGGCTTGCCGTGACCAGGGGAGCCTGCCGGTGGCTGAGGCTTTCCGTGGCCTTCTGTTCGTCCCGGAGATCCTCGCGGACAACCCGGACCTGGTGGCAGAGGTGTTCGGCTGGATGCGTGCGACCGACCCGCGGGGAGCGGCCGCCGCTCTTATCGCCATGCGCGAGCGGAAGGATTGTATTCCGCTTCTGGCTGGCTTCAGCCAGCCGGCCCTGGTGATCGGCGCCGAACTGGACCAGGCCGCGCCTGTGGAGCATTCGCGCATTATTGCGGAAGCGCTCCCGGATGCGGATCTCTGCATTATCCATGGTGGTGGTCACATGGTGAACCTGGAGCAGCCGCAGGCGTTCAATCAAGCCATTTTGGAGTTTTTGGCCGAGCTGTGAAAGCAGGACAGACTCCTGTAATCCATGCTTTTTATTCTCCTTGGGAACATATTGCATGTGTTCAACTTTCGGCAGCAGTTCCGAATATCACTGTAATTTTACCTTTGATTGGATTGGCAACCAGATGCTGACATGAGGTATCCAGTATTCTATAGATAAAGATCGCCCTGTTCGCGCCTCAATGTCCCTCAGGTCAGTCCATGTCGTGTAGACGGCCCAGAAAACAACCTGCCAATTGGTGTCGTGCGAGATTCTAAGTCTACCGCTTAAAGGAGGTTTCCGTTGAACATTCAAAGATTAGCAGCAGGATTTGCAATAGTCTTCGGAGTTTGTCCTCCTGTAATGTCGGCAAATTATGAAATTGATAATCCTGCTGCCCAGATTAACAACCCCGCCTCCAAGATGTATAACCCGGCATCGAAAACAAACAATCCAGCTTCTACAATTTACAATCCAGCATCGCAAATGAATAATCCGAGTCCGATTTCTCCTGTTAAGCCACCTCCGCCACAGACGGAAGAGAAAAAATCCACAAGCCGGCCTAAGAAAAGTACTCTGCCACTGCAGGCACGACCCGCTATCCCTCAGGAAAGCTACAACTATAAAACTGCCAAACAGTATATAACGGCTGCAAAAAAAGCATTTATTTTCGATGACTACATGGAATTTATGAAGATTACAGAAGACGCTGTCAGGCGGATAAAAAGCGGGACGCTTAAGGCTTCTCGCAAAGAGAAAGTCAGGCTGGAAAAGTATAAAGCTTTTGGCTATGGACTCTTAGAATAGTACCTGAAAAATAAGGGGTCAGCTCTTGATCCAGGAAGATGTCCCTTGTCAGGGGCTGACCCGTTATTCTTGAAGCAAAAAACTGTGTCACGCCGTACTCATTTTTTCATTTTCTTGAGCGGTTTTTTTTCCTCCATCATCATCGGCATCAGCTTCTTCATCTTCTGGAACTGCTCCTCAGTCATGATTGTACGCACATCTTTCATGGATTTCAGCATCTCCTGGTGATGGACCGTCTTCAGGTCCTCAATCTTTTTAACCGCTGCCTTGGCCTTTTCCAGGTCGAAGTCCTTTACCTCCATGACCTCCATCAGATCCATTTCGGCAATCTTCAGTTCGGCCTTGAAGCGCACGTGTGATCTCTCCATCTCCCGATGGATCGGGGTGATCTTCTTGATCTGATCCTCGCTAAGTCCGATCTTGTCAGCATTCTTGATGCACATCCCCATCATGGTTCCCATCCGGTCCATACTGCCCATGGCCATCCCATGCTCATGACCTTCCATGTGTTGCATCATGGGTCTGTCCATCATCTGCGAATGGGCGGGCACGGCAAAAACGAGGGCCAACAGCGAAGACAGCAGCAGTTTTTTCATGTTTTTCTCCTTTTGTTTTAAAATGTTATAGTATTTATACTTCAAAAAAGACGATTGTCAAAAACGAAGTTTGTTGCGGCTTGGAAGCGGAGTGGACTTACTTGCGGGCTGAAGCTGGCCTCAAGCTGCCTATGATGTGTTGTTTCGATAATCATTAGAAAAATTGACCATTTCTGGCGTTTCGGCTAAAGTGGTGTGGTCGTTTTGCCATAGGGTAGGGGTATGATGTCGGCATTAGCTGAATACTGTGCAAAGCCGCTACGGGCCGGATGAACGGCCTGGGCGGTTTTTTTGTTTGTTGGGGCGTTGAGTTCGTTGCCTGCAACTACTTTTTAGGGGATCAAATTTGATGCCGCGTAGATCAGCGGATCGCGGCGGGGAGTACCATGAAAAATTCACTGGAACATTTAAGGGGCAAGTTCATTGCCGGTCTGTTTGTCGTTATCCCGGTCGGAATCACGATCTTTATCCTCAAATTCCTCTTCAATTTTGCCGATGGCATCCTGGGCAGCTACCTGGACAGCCTGTTCAGCCTGATCAGCCACCGCGAAGCCCATCTGCCCGGACTCGGCATGATTACCGGCGCTGTCGTCATCTATTTGGCCGGTCTCCTGGCCACCAACGTTCTGGGGACCCAATTTCTTCACTGGTGGGATGAACTTTTGTCGCGCATCCCGCTGGTCAAGTCGATCTACACCTCCAGTAAGCAGTTGACCAAGGTGTTCAGCGAGGGCAAGACCTCCTACCGTCGGGCGGTCTTCGTGGAGTGGCCCCGGCCGGGGGTACGGGCGGTCGGTTTTGTGACGGCCGAGGTGGAACGGGACGGGCAACGGCTGGTGGTGGTCTATGTCCCGACCATGCCCAACCCCACCTCCGGTTTTGCCCTTTTCTTCCGTGAGGAGGATGTCTATGAGAGCGGCATGACCGTTGAGGAGGCGGTCAAGTTCGTCGTTTCGGGCGGGGTTGTGGCCATTTAAACCCAGTTGATGGACTGCTGTATACAGGGAAGGCATGCTGCAATGTCGCTTTGAAGAGGCTTTTCAGGGACGTTCATGTCCATTGGCTGAATGAGGACCGGGGAAGCGGAAGGTAGTTTGGCTTATTTGGATTAAATACGAATTAAATAAAAATTAAATACTTTTGGCCTTGACTTTATTTATGTCATATATTATCTTTTCAATCAGATCGTGTAACTAAATTTAAAATAACAACAAAGAAAAGGAAGAAAAAATGCAAACAAACAATTTTTACACGTATGCCCTGGATTTTACCAAAACCGCAGTCAAAACAAGCTTTGATGCACTGAGCGCATTCACCGCCCAATCTGAAGCTTTCACCGGCAAACTTCTTGAGACCGTTCCCTCTTTTCCTGAGGAAGGGAAAAAAATCGCAAGCATCTACTTCGGTGAAAGCCAGAAAGGCCTGGCAATTCTGAGGACCTTCGTGGAAAGCAACCTGGAGCTCGATTGGACTGCCAAGAATGCTTCCTTGAAGAGCCTTGAGGCCATGGAAGTTTTAAGCAAAGACGTTTTCAAGGAAGCTGCTGCGATCCAGAAAGAGATCAAGCCTCTCGTTGAAAAGGCCACTGAGCAGCTCCCCAAAGAAGCGAAGGAAATTGTTGAGTTTTCGAACAAGGCAGTCAATAGCGGTTCTGAAAACCTGCAGGAAAGCGTGACGAAGGGTTTTGAAACGGTAAAAAAGACCCTTACTAGTGTTTCGGCAGCTGGAAAGAGCGCTGCCAAGTAATTCGGTTTCAACTCATTTAGTTTAATCCTGCCCCTTACCACCCAACGCCAAGATTGACCAGCCCGGTTAATTTTGGACGGTGTGAGTAAGGGGTTTTTTTGTGGCTGTCCTTTCCATACCCATCTTGCTATTCTGAAGCAAACAAATACGCGGCGGAGCCTTTCCGGAAAATTTGTCTGAATCCGATTAAGGCGGTTGTCGCGAGCAAACGGGGAGGAAATCATGAGCTATATCCTCGCACTTGACCAGGGAACCACCAGTTCCCGCGCCCTCATCTTTGACCGGGAGGGGACCGTGCGGGCAGTTGCTCAGCGGGAGTTCGGACAGATCTTTCCCCGGCCCGGCCTGGTAGAGCATGATGGTCGGGAGATCTGGGCCACCCAGGCCGGGGTGGCGGCCGAGGCACTCACCCGGGCAGGGATAGCTCCCCGCCAGGTGGCCGCCATCGGCATCACCAACCAGCGGGAAACAACCTTGCTCTGGGACCGCCGGACCGGAGAGCCGCTCCACAACGCCATCGTCTGGCAGGACCGGCGCACGGCACCGCTCTGCGACCGTTTGAAGGCGGACGGGCTGGAAACGCTCTTCAGGCGCAAGACCGGCCTGGTGCTGGATGCCTATTTTTCCGGCACCAAGCTGGCCTGGCTCCTGGAGAATATCCCCGGCGCCCGCTCCCGGGCTGAGAACGGGGAACTGGCTTTCGGTACCATGGATTCCTGGCTGGCCTGGAATCTCTCCGGCGGACGCCTGCACATAACCGATGCCAGCAACGCCTCCCGGACACTCCTGTTCGACATCAACCGCCAGGAATGGGACGCGGAGTTGCTGGAGATACTCGATATCCCCGCGCCCCTGCTGCCGCGGGTGGTGGATTCCAGCGCGGTCTACGGCGAGACGGCCGGAGAGCTCCTGGCCGCAGCCATCCCCCTTGCCGGTATGGCCGGGGACCAGCAGGCAGCCCTGTTCGGCCAGGCCTGCGGCAGCGCCGGCATGGCCAAGAATACCTACGGCACCGGCTGTTTCATGCTGATGCACACTGGTGAGCGGCCGGTGGCGTCAAACTGTAATCTCCTCACCACCGTGGCCTGGCGGATTAACGACCAGACGGAATACGCCCTGGAAGGGAGCGTCTTCAACGCCGGAGCTGCGGTTCAGTGGCTGCGGGACGGGCTCGGCATCATCCGCTCTTCCGGAGAGGTGGAGGCGCTGGCCGCCTCTGTTGCGGACAATGGTGGCGTCTGCCTGGTCCCGGCCTTCACCGGGCTGGGTGCTCCCCACTGGGACCCTTACGCCCGCGGCATCATCACCGGCATAACCCGCGGCACCAGTGCCGCCCACATCGCCCGGGCCACCCTGGAGAGTATCGCCTTCCAGACCGCCGATCTGCTCTCCGCAATGGAGTCCGATTCCGGCATCCGGCTCAGGGAATTGCGCGTCGATGGCGGAGCAACGGTGAACGGACTTCTGATGCAGTTCCAGGCCGATCTGCTGGGTGTCCCGGTGGTCCGCCCCCGCACCAGCGAGACAACGGCTCTGGGTGCTGCCTACCTGGCGGGACTGGCCGTGGGCTACTGGCGGGACCGGGAAGAAATCGCCAGCCTCTGGCAGAAGGAGCATATCTTCATCCCGACCATGGAGCGGGAGCAGGCCGCCGGGTTGCGACGCAGATGGGAACGGGCGCTGGAAAGGGCCAAAGGTTGGGAGGAATCATGACCCGCGAGGAGATGCTGCAACAACTTGATGCGGTTAGCTGCTGGGATCTGCTGGTAATCGGCGGCGGTGCCACCGGCCTGGGCGTGGCGCTGGAGGGGGCCAGCCGCGGCTACAGGACACTGCTGCTGGAACGGGGTGACTTCGGCAGCGGCACATCAAGCCGCAGTACCAAACTGATCCACGGCGGGGTGCGCTACCTGCGGCAGGGCAATCTTACACTGGTGCTGGAGGCGCTCCACGAGCGTGGCATCCTCATCCGCAACGCCCCGCACCTGGTCCACAACCAATCCTTTGTCGTGCCGCTCTATGATTGGTGGGAGGGACCGTTCTACGGTATCGGCCTGAAACTCTACGACACGCTGGCCGGCAAACTGGGGCTGGGACCTTCCCGGCTGCTCTCCCGGGAGGAGACCCTGCGGCATATCCCGACCGTGGAAACGACCGGTTTACGCGGCGGAGTCATCTACCACGACGGACAATTCGACGACGCCCGACTGGCCATAGCTCTGGCCCTGAGCTGCGCCGATCTCGGCGGAGTCCACCTGAACCATCTGCGAGCGACCGGGCTGGTTAAATCCGGCGGCATCGTTCGCGGGGTAATGGCTATCGAGGAGGAAAGCGGACAGGCGTACGAGATCAGGGCCAAGGTGGTGGTGAACGCCACCGGTCCCTTCAGCGACGAAATCCGGCATATGGACGAGCCCGGCACAAAAGCGATCATAGCTCCGAGCCAGGGCGTGCATCTGGTTCTCCCCCGCGAGTTTCTTCCCGGTGACAGCGCCATCATGGTCCCCCACACCGATGACGGCCGCATCCTGTTTGCCGTACCCTGGCATGGCAGGGTAATCGTCGGTACCACCGACACAGCGCTGGAACAGGTTGCGCCCGAGCCTCGTCCTCTGCCGGAAGAAGTGCGATTCCTGCTTGACCACGCCGCCCGCTATCTCTCCCGTCATCCGCAAGAAGCTGACATCCTCTCCGTCTTCGCCGGTCTGCGGCCGCTGGTCAAGGGGGACGGCGGAGTTGACACCGCCTCCCTTTCCAGGGACCATACGCTCTTGATCTCCGCCTCGGGGCTTGTTACCATCGCCGGCGGCAAATGGACCACCTACCGGAAAATGGGAGAGGATACGGTGACCGCAGCCGCCAGGGTGGCAGGTCTGGAAGAGCGTCCTTCACGGACAGCCGGGCTTCCCATCCACGGATTCTTGACGCAGCCGGCTATGGCCGCTGAGTGGCAGCTCTACGGATCAGATGCAGCCGGTCTGGAGGAACTGTGCCGGGAGCAACCGGCACTGCGGGAGCTGCTCCACCCGCGGCTCCCCTACAAGCTGGCCGAGGTGGTCTGGGGTGTGCGTCACGAATGGGCGCGAACCCTGGAGGACGTCCTGGCACGACGTACCCGGGCCTTGATCCTAGATGCCCGCGCCGCCATGGAGGCGGCACCGGCCGTGGCGGCCCTGATGGCCGCCGAACTGGGGCGTGATTCGGCCTGGCAGTCTGCCCAGGTTACCGGGTTTACCAGTCTGGTGCATGGTTATCTCTGGCCGTAGCTTCGGATGGCAATTACAGCACCCTTGATATAAAAAGCGCTGCTGAGTCCTATTCTACTGGACTCCACAACGCTTTGATTTAGCCGGAATGTATGTTTTAAAAGGACCAGGATCCGGCCGGTTAGGATCTGTTTTTGAAAGAATCAGCTGCGGTTTGGTTTTCGTGGTTACGGCCGGATTTCACAAGGCCTTTATGACGTCTTCACAGTTAAACACGGGTGAGGAGTGTTTTCAATTTCACCATCTCATCTGGACAGATGTTCAGGCAGTCATGGCCTTCCAGAAACGTAACCAGTGACGTGAGAAAGGTACCGAACGAGAGCGGCACATTGGCCTTGTTGTAAAAATACGTGCCGTTATTGTAGAGAACATCGAGGGCGAAACCGGTATTGGGAGAGTTCTGCTCGACAAGTCCCTTGATCCGTTTGTAGATCTGCTGCTCCAGCTTGCGCTGGGTTCCGTTATCCGGCTTGCTCTGGGGCACGTTTTCCGGCCTGTTTCTGCCGGTATTCATAATGGCAAGGCTCACTCCGGTGCGCTTCGACGTACACCCCAGCAACCCATCGAATATCTTCATCATATCCTTGACAATGTTCTCCCGTGCGACCTCCGGTGAGGCATCCTCCTCCACGACTGATGTTTCCCTGCCCATATTCCGGACCGGCATCCGAGCGCTGTTTGAATCTGCCGCCAATCTCCGGATCTGGGTGGCACTTTGATTTTCTTCCATTACCATTTACTCCTGACTTCACTTTTATTTTCATACTCTGGTGGCGGGAGGTTCTCCGAGGTGGATGAGGCAGTCCGAGGGATGGAATATGCAATTTTCAGCATTGATGTGGTTGTCTGCTTCTGGCTGACGTTGCCACTAATTTGACCCTTTAGGACTAAGCCTTATTTGGTGTCCGTTTGTCAAGTGATGTCTTTTTTCTGCGCCGCCAGGTGGCTCGGCCACCGAAGAAGACGCCGGCCAGTGTCAATACCCAGATGGTGATGGTAACCGCAATTTCGCTTGTGGTAATCATACTCTTGCTCCTGTCCGAATCAGAGTGGTAATGATCTCAAGGTAGCATGAGTTGTGGCCGCTTACCTTGATGCAGGTCAAGCAGGAGAATACTTTTCCAAAGCTGTCTGGCCCCGTTTTCCGGCAAAGGTGGGGATATAACCTCGAGTAGCTTCCCCAACTTCCGGCCGGATGCTATAGTGATCGAAATCCAGTATCAAGGAACTACCATGGGCAATTACAGCGTAGTCGTTCTCGACTTCGAAACCACCGGTCTCTCGCCGGACTACGGCGACCGGGCCATCGAGATCGGTGCGGTGCTGATCGAGAACAATCGTATTATTGACCGCTTCAGCAGTCTGATGAACCCCGGCAAGCGGATCAGCCGCTTTATCGAGGAGTACACCGGTATCACAAACCACATGCTGGCCGGGGCTCCTTCGGTTGCTGAGGTCATGCACGATTTCGCCGCTTTCATGGCCGGTCATCCGCTGGTGGCCCACAACGCCGGGTTCGACCGCCGCTTTCTGGATGCGGAACTGGCCCGCATCGATCGCCGGCGCAGCCAGGAGATGGCCTGTTCGATGCTGCTCTCGCGCCGCGTCTACCCCGATGCGCCGGGGCACAGCCTGGAAACATTGGTGCGCTACAAGCGGCTCCCCAACGACGGGGTTCATCACCGCGCCTTGTCCGATGCCGTGATGACCGGCCACCTCTGGATCGGTATGATCAGCGACCTGAAGGCCGGCTACAATCTTGACCAGGTCCCCTTTGCCCTGCTACAGCATCTGTCCAGGGTAAAGAAAGCAGCTATTCAGGCTTTGCTGCAGCGCTTTGCGGCAAACGATACGACTGCTCAAGTGGGCCCTGCCGGACGGTAATGTAAGGAAGGATTTCGAAGCGGGAAAAAACGATGTCAGGATTGATCCTCTGAGATTTCAATGCGGTGTTTACGGCTCTCGTCGAACCTGCGGAAATACTCCTGCCGGCACCAGTTTTCCACATTTACCAGTGAACGAAACGCCTCGGCGAAACCCTGCCTGCCGATACTGAAGACGCCGTGGCCGTAGACGATGGCGCTGCCTGTTCTGTCAATTACCGGCGGCACGTTTTTGGCGATGCCCCCGGCACCGATCTCTCCGGCCACAACCGGTGTTCCTCCCAACGGTCTTACCTTGGAGCACTCTTTCCAGCAGTCACTGACCTGGCAATGTCCTTTCTCCTCACACTGCATGCTCATTACCACGGCAAATCGCGGATGTCCGTGCAGGATGGCCCGGAAGCCGGTGATTTCGAAGATGCGGCGGTGGGCCACCAGTTCGCTGGAGGCGGTGATGCCGACGGTGGAGTAGTTTTCGAAGGGCACCGGATCGATGCAGCCGGCAAGTTCGTCCAGGCTGGAGGCGGTCTGGGAGATGTAGATCAGGTTGTTGCTTTGGTAGGAGATATTGCCGAAGAACGAATCCACCAGTCCGCGCTGTACCGTATAGCGCCCGACGCGGGTAATTTCATCCAGTATCTCTGCCTTGTCATCAATGGGGCCGTTCCTGAATTCGAGCCCTTCCGCAGTCAGAGGCAGCAGCCAGTGGTGGCGGAATTGCTCGAAGGCTTCGGCTTCCCCCGGAAATCTGAAGCCTTCGGACAGTACGTCCTCCAGATATTTGATGAAGGTGGAGTGAAAGACCGATGACCAGTTGATGTAGGCCTGTTCAACGGTCAGGGCTCCGCTGGCGATGATGCCGATCCCCGCGACGATGATCCCCTTGCGGCTACCCAGCAGGTTTGCAATGGTTGTGGCCGGGGCGTTGCCCAGTTCTTCCATGCGGATGATCGGGATGTCGTGCAGGAAGGTTCTGGTTTCGGTGTCGCGGGGGATGATCTCATGCTCTTCTGGTGCTGCCCGCTTGACGAGAAAATCGGCAAAGGGGAGCGAAGGGCTGGCCGCAACCAGGGCCAGGCAATTGAGCCGGGTGAGGGTGTCTTGGCACAGCTGTGCCAGTTGAGGATCGCCGGCGCTCAGCAGGCTGTCGTCCTGGGCTGCGAATGCGATCCGGTCGGCCTGGGCGGAACGATCAGCCAGGATTTTGTCGGTATATTTTTTGATCTGATCAAGCATCAGTGTTTGGATGAGGGGAGGTTGGTGAACAGGATCGAGCCGTCGCTCATGACTTCCTTGCGGAACTGGACCCTGGGCTTGTAGGAAGCCAGCTGCAGTTTGGGCAGCGGCATGCTGCTGCCTGGCAGGAAGGCCGGGGTGACGTTGACGCCGGCCTGCCAGGCTTCAAAGTGCAGATGGGGACCGGTGGAGCGGCCGGTGTTGCCGGACAGGGCAATGACCGTATCCTTGTCCACTTGTTGTCCGTTGGAAACCATCAGGCGGCTGTTGTGGCCATAGAGGGTGATCATGCCGCCGGCGTGTTCCACCAGGACGGTGTTGCCGTAGCCCGACCTCTGGCCGCTGTAGATGACAACGCCAGCCGCGGCAGGCGTTACCGGAGTACCCTCGTGGATGGCAATGTCAATGCCGTTGTGGTGGCGCCATTTGCCGTCAATTGGATCTATCCGCATGCCGACGCCGGAGGTTATGCTGCCGCCCACAGGCGGTAATTTAGGCTCGATCAGCGCCCCGTTTGACTCTCCCTGATTATTGATCGAAGCATTGACGGTCTTTTCCACAATTTCATTGAGTGAGATGTCGTGAGTTTTCTGTGATTTTACGGCTTTCTGGCCCTTGCTCTGCTTTTTGACTGAATCTTTGATGACTATTTGGGCTTGCTTGTTGACCGGCGTGTCGGTGAATGTTTCCACTCCATCGATGGTTACAAAGCGATAGATGTCGCTGCAGGCTTGTTTGGGGGAAACCAGAGAAAATGCCAAGCAGGCCAGAATGGCTGCTGTCAGCCGGTGGTGAAATGTAATTGTTTCTGAAATGTTCATGTCGGGTTCCATTAGTGCTTGTCGTGCAAAAATATTTCTGATACTAAGTTGAATCCTGATTTATATACAGCAAGCGTGCCATATGTGCAATTCATTGATCCAGTCTGGGACTTCTAAATGATTCAATATTTCGATGAAACCGTGCATGCTACCCAGCATGAGGATATGCAGGTAATCATTCAGAATCTCAAAGGCATGATCGGCAAGCAGTTTTCAATGCTGAATTATTACAAAGAGATTCCGGTTTCATATGATGCCTCCCTGCTGTCTGTCGAAAATGAGATGGCCGAGTTCCAGATTCACGAATATCAGGCCAAGGTGATCAAACTCGAACATCAGGCTCTGATCTATTGCCCTGACAAAAACCTTTTCCACGATGATCTTCTTGCCGAAGCATTTTACGTCAGTGTTCCCAAGAAGAGGGTGATCCTGCGCAAATTCGGTTTCGCCAAGATTCGCTCGGACATGCGACGGTTTGTGAGGGTTGTCTTGGACAGGCCGGTGGCAGTGGATTTCATTCTTGAAAATGATATACTCAGCGGGACTATCAGAGACATCTCTCTTGGCGGGGCTGCCGTTGCAATCGCTTCAAAGGAGTTGCTGGTGCCTGGTTCCGCTGTGAATGTTATTGCAAAATTGCCGGATTATTCCAGTAAGTCCGTTATTGAAGTTGGTCTTACCGGCACGGTGGTCAGGGTGAACGGTGACGCGGCGCCCTATATCTGTCTCTTGGAATTTCACCCGGAAAAGCATTCACAGCAGCAGATCGCCTATTTTGTCAACCAGCGTCAGGTGGAAATCATCAAGGAATTGAAATATCTGGATGAGTGATGCGCTGACTGTGTGACTGCCGGTTTTGTGTGCATATATGCTTGTAGTTGCCTGTTTTTTGGGCGTTTTTATTGTGACGTCAAACATGAAATCAGTTATAAGCATTTGTAACTGTTTGTTGTTAATCGAAAAATAAATATGGAAGTAATTGGCAAGCTGTTTGCTATCACAGGTGGATAATACTGCCCTGTTAAAATCAACACAAAGGGGGGAGCACAGTTTGAAAAAAGTCGACGCCATAATCAAGCCGTTCAAGTTGGATGAGGTTAAAGAGGCCCTGAACGAAATCGGAATCCAGGGCATAACTGTCAGTGAAGTCAAGGGGTTCGGTCGGCAGAAAGGCCATACCGAGTTGTACCGCGGGGCTGAGTATGTGGTCGATTTCATTCCCAAAATAAAACTCGAAATCATTGTGGCAGATGATATTCTGTCCAAAGTGGTGGAAGCCATTGAGAAGTCTGCTAAAACCGGTCGGATCGGCGATGGCAAGATTTTCGTGACCCCGGTTGACGCTGTTGTCAGGATCAGAACAGGTGAAACAGGTGAAGACGCACTGTAGTCTTTGCTTTAAATACCACCCCCAGAAAGGAGTAGTAGATGACACCCAAACAAGTAGTTGATTTTGCCAAAGAAAACGGCGCACTGATGGTGGACTACAAGTTCATGGACTTCGTCGGTACCTGGCAGCATGTATCCGTCCCCATGTCCGAATTCAGCGAAGACACATTCGAAGAGGGCCAGGGTTTTGACGGTTCTTCAATCCGTGGCTGGCAGCCGATTCATGCGTCCGACATGATCCTTCTTCCGGACCCGACTACCGCCAAGATGGATCCCTTTGTGGCCGTTCCGACCCTGTCCATTATCTGCGACATTTTCGATCCGATCACCAAAGAAGACTACACCCGCGATCCGCGCAATATCGCCAAAAAAGCCGAAATGTACCTGAAGTCAACCGGCATTGGCGACACCGCTTTCTTTGGTCCCGAGGCCGAATTCTTCATTTTTGATGACGTTCGTTTTTCTTCCAGCGCCAACCAGTCCTTCTATGCAGTGGATTCCTCCGAAGGTGCCTGGAACACCGGTCGTGAAGAGTTCCCCAACCTGGGTTACAAGCCGCGCCACAAGGAAGGCTACTTCCCCTGTTCGCCGGTTGACTCCCAGAACGACCTGCGTAACGAGATGGTGATGGAACTGCAGAAGGTCGGCATCCGTGTCGAGTGTCAGCATCACGAGGTTGCCACCGGCGGCCAGGCTGAAATCGATATGCGCTTCTCCTCTCTGGTCGACATGGCTGACCAACTGCAGTGGTTCAAGTATGTCATCAAGAATGTTGCCTACCGCAACGGCAAGACCGTAACCTTTATGCCCAAACCGCTCTACGGTGATAACGGGTCCGGTATGCACTGCCACCAGTCCATCTGGAAAGACGGCCAGAACCTGTTCGCCGGTGACAAATACGGCGGACTCTCCCAGATGGCCCTTTGGTACATCGGCGGCATCATCAAGCATGCCAAGGCTCTTTGCGCCATCACCAACCCTACCACCAACTCCTACAAGCGTCTGGTTCCGGGCTTCGAGGCTCCGGTCAACATGGCCTACTCCAGCCGCAACCGTTCCGCTTCCCTGCGCATTCCGATGATGTCCTCCAATCCGAAGGCCAAGCGAGTTGAATACCGTACTCCCGATCCTTCCTGCAACGGTTATCTCGCTTTTGCTGCCATGCTGATGGCCGGTCTTGACGGTATCGAGAACAAGATCGATCCCGGTCAGCCTCTGGATAAGGATATTTACGGGCTTTCACCTGAAGAGCTCAAGGATATCCCTTCCGCTCCCGGCAGCCTGGAAGAAGCGCTCAACTGCCTCAAGGAAGACCACGAGTTCCTTCTCAAGGGCGATGTATTCACGCCTGATGTTATTGAAAAATGGATCGAGTACAAAACCGAGGCGGAAGTTAATCCGGTTCGCATGCGTCCGGTACCGCTCGAGTTCGAACTGTACTACGACATTTAAGCTTGGTTTCATAGCGCGGCATTGGAAAGGCGGGGGCAACCCCGCCTTTCCTGTTTTTGGGCTGAGTGGCCGCAATTGACTTTGTAGTCGCACTCTGTTAGAAATAAAGACTGTTTATCTACGTCCAAAGGACCAGCATGGATAATTTTTTCTTTAAACTTTCGATTATGCTTGTACCCGGATTGCTGGCCATCACCTGCCATGAAGTGTCCCACGGTTATATCGCCTGGCGTTTTGGTGACCCTACGGCGCGCATGCAAGGACGGTTGACGCTCAACCCTCTCAAGCATATCGATATTGTTGGCACATTGATGATTTTTTTTGTCGGCATCGGTTGGGCAAAGCCGGTGCCGGTTGTGTTCGAAAATCTCCATAATCCCAAGCGCGACATGATCTGGGTGGCGGCAGCCGGCCCGATAACCAACATTCTGCTGGCAACTGTTTCGGCTGTAGTTCTGAGAGCTTTGGTTGCTTTCAGCAATCCGGCTTCCGCTGTATCGCCTCTGTCCATGCTGGTCGAACCGGTGGTGTTGATGCTGGCGTTTTCTGTTTACATCAATCTGCTGCTGGCCATCTTCAACATGATACCGGTTCCGCCCCTGGACGGCGGTCGTGTAATGGTCGGTTTGCTGCCGTATCGTCAGGCCGCAGCCTGGTCGCGTATCGAGCCCTACGGCATGGTCATCATCATAGCGCTGGTGTTTTTTACCAACTTCTTTTCCTATGTTATTTCTCCGTTTCTACAGATCGGCGTGCATCTGCTGGCCGGACCCCAGAGCGGTCTGGTGCTTGGGGTTACCCGACTGATGATGCGCTGATGTACCCAATTCTTTTTTGACTTCCACCCACTGATGTCATGAGGAGCATGTACCAATGAAACAACGCGTTGTCAGCGGCATGAGGCCAACCGGTCGTCTGCATATCGGCCATTATCACGGGGTTCTAGAAAACTGGATCAAGATTCAGAATGATTTTGAATGTTTCTTCTTTGTGGCGGACTGGCACTCTCTTACCACCGAATACGCAGATACCAGTGCCATCAGGGAAAATATCCGTGAAATGGTGCTGGACTGGATCGCCTTCGGCCTCAATCCGGAACAGTCGGTGATCTTCCGTCAGAGTATGGTGCCGCACCATGCCGAACTGAACCTGATCCTGTCCATGATTACTCCGGTTTCCTGGCTGGAGCGTTGTCCAACCTACAAGGAGATGCAGGATAATATCGAGCATCGAGACCTTTCAACATTCGGTTTTCTGGGCTACCCGGTGCTGATGGCCGCCGACATCATACTTTACAAGGCCACCCGAGTGCCGGTGGGACATGACCAGCTTCCCCATCTTGAGGTTACCCGCGAGATCACCCGCCGTTTCAATAATTTCTATGGCAATGTCTTTCCCGAACCTGAAGCCCTGCTGACCCAGACCCCCAAACTGCTCGGTCTGGATGGGCGAAAGATGAGCAAGTCCTACGGAAACTCGATCTATCTGTCCGATAGCGCTGAAGAGACCGAGAAGAAGGTAAAGTCGATGATGACCGATCCAGCCCGGGTGCGGCGCAGTGATCCGGGCGATCCTGATGTCTGTGTTGCCTTCAACCTGCATCGCATTTACGTACCGCAGGACAAGCTGGATGAGATCATACCCGCCTGTAAAGGAGCATTAATAGGCTGCGTAGAGTGCAAGAAGGTTCTGGCGGCTTGTATGAACGAGCGTCTGGCTCCATTCAGGGCCAAACGTGTTGAGCTGGCAGCAAATCCCGGTTTTGTAGATGAACTGCTGGAAGATGGTAGCCGCAGGGCATCCCTGATATCCGATGCAGTCATGACAGAGGCCAGAGCAGCTCTGAAAATATGAATATGGGCTTCACAGTAGCTGAAGGCGGAAAATGAGGCAGGAGCAGGAAGGAAATTTGGCATTGCTGGGCGGTGCCCATGAAGCTTACAGCGTGCACCTCGACAAGTTTGATGGGCCGCTGGACCTGCTGCTGCACCTGATCAGAAAAAATGAACTGGATATCTGCGATATTCCGATTGCTGTTATTACCCGCCAGTATCTGGATTACATCAAGCTGATGAAGGATCTGAACCTGGAGGTAGCCGGCGATTTTCTGCTGATGGCCTCAACCCTTTTGCACATCAAGTCCGGCATGCTTCTGCCGCGAAATGATCAGGAAGAGGGAGAGGAAGAAGAGCTGGATCCGCGTGCCGAACTGATCAGACGCCTTCTGGAATACCAGCAGTACAAGGAGGCCGGAGAGGCCATCGGGGCAAGGGCCCTGCTTGGTCGTGATGTGTTTGCGCGAACCTGGCCCGAACCGGTGCTGTCGGCGGCTCGCAATGATGACGGGCCACTGGAACTGGAGCTGTTTGATCTGGTTGATGCTTTCCGCAACATGCTGGTGCATATTCCTGCAGAAAAATTTCACGATGTGGCAGCCGCAGACTCCCTCAGTATTGCTGATTGCATAAATGACATCCTGTCGCTGCTGCAGGAGCGGGAAACCGTTAACTTTGACGAACTTTTGCAGGGTGAGCTTTCGCGCGAAAGGGTTATTGTAACCTTTTTGGCACTGCTTGAGTTGTGCCGCCTCAAGCTGATCCGCATCTTCCAGAATGAACCGGGCAGCATGATCTGGCTAGTGCCCGCAGTGGCTCAGGAAACGGCTGAAGATCTGCAGGCAGCCCTGTTGATACCTTAGGGAAAGTTTCATGTCGCTGTCTTCTATAATTGAAAGCATGATTTTTGCAGCGGATTCGCCTCTGTCTCTTGACCGTCTGTGTGACCTGCTTCAAGAATATACCCGTGACGATATCAAGGCAGCCCTGGCCGAACTGCAGGTATTTCATGAAGAGCGGGCAGGGGGCTTTCATCTTGCTGAAGTGGCCGGAGGCTGGCAGTTCAGAACCCGTGCCGACATGCATGATTATGTCATCAGGCATGTCAAGGCCAGGGCAGTCAAATTTTCCCCCTCGGCCTTGGAAACGCTTGCCATCATTGCCTATCGCCAGCCGGTCACCCGGGCCGAGGTTGAGTATCTGCGCGGTGTTGACTGCGGCGGTGTTCTCAAGGCTCTGCTGGAGAAAAAACTGATCCGGATACTTGGCAAAAAAGATATCCCTGGTCGGCCTTTGATCTATGGTACCTCAAAAGAATTCCTCGAAATATTCGGCCTTAAGGACCTGAAGGGTCTACCAACACTTAAAGAAATACAGGCCCTGGACGAAACCCCACACTACGAGCAGCAGGAAGAGTTGCCGCTCGCCCCCGTTCCCGATCACATTGCTTCGCAGCCACCATCCGATCAATCTGCCTGACTTTACGTTCTCGTTGTCCTTGAAAGCAGATTCGTTTTGCCGTGATATACTTTTCCTGTTGACTAAATCTAAAGTAGTCGCGACAGGAGGCAGATCATGCAGCGTCAGCCAGCGGTGGCCGGACAGTTTTATGCAGGCAGTGCGTCGCGCTTGCGCGCCGATCTGGACAGGTTGATCAGGATGCAGGAGCCGAAAAGGAGCGTGCGCGGCATCATTGTCCCCCATGCCGGATACATGTATTCCGGAACCATAGCCGGAATTGCCTATGGCAGTGTCAGGATTCCGGATGCGGTCCTGGTGCTGGGACCAAACCACCATGGCGCCGGGGAGCCGGCAGCATTGTATCCCGAGGGAGAATGGCTGACGCCTCTTGGTTCGGTCGGCATCAATTCAAGTCTAAATGCCTTGATCATTCAGAATACCCCACTTGTCAAAGTTGATTCCCGGGCTCACGCCCTGGAACATTCCCTGGAAGTCCAGATACCGTTTCTGCAAGTCTTGCATCCGGATGTGACCATTTCTGCCCTGTGTCTAGGTGGTGGCGACTACCAGGCCCTGCGCCAGATCGGTGAAGGGGTGGCGGCTGCCATTCGTGCCTACGGTGCTGATGTTCTGGTAGTTGCCAGTTCCGATATGACTCATTACGAGTCGGCTGAATCGGCGCGAATCAAGGATGGACTGGCGCTTGAGAGGGTGCTGGCCCTGGATCCCGAAGGGTTGTTACGGGTCTGTCGATCCGAACGGATAACCATGTGCGGGGTTGTCCCGGCCGCGGTCATGCTGGTGGCTGCCGGTGCGCTGGGGGCGTACCGGGCTGAACTGCTGGCCTACGGTACAAGTGGCGATGTTACCGGGGACAACAGTCAGGTGGTAGCTTACGCGGCGGTGGCCGTTGATTGACAATCCGCAAACGCAGTTCTGCAAGCTCCCATAATCAATTGACAACCCTCCTCTGAAAGTGTATACAGTATGCATTTTCAGCCTGATGATTTCGTCTTGGATACCACACCACATATCCCACAAGGAGGAACAGAAATGATTGAAGCTTATCTGGCCCACGAGGCCGAGCGTAAGGCGCTGGGTATTCCCGCGCTGCCCCTGAACCCGGAACAGACTGCTGAACTGTGTAAACTGCTTGAGGCTCCGCCGGCAGGCAGGGAGGAGTTTCTGCTGAACCTGCTCAAGGAGCGTGTCTCTCCCGGTGTTGATCCGGCAGCCAAGGTCAAGGCCGCGTTTCTGGCCGAGATTCTTAAGGGCTCAAAAAAATCCCCCCTGGTTTCACGGGTCGAAGCTGTCCGAATCCTTGGGACCATGCTGGGCGGCTACAATGTAACTCCTCTGGTAGAAGCTCTCAAAGACTCAGAACTGGCTGATGAAGCCGCCTGTGCGTTGTCCGGTATGACCCTGGTCTATGACGGTTTCGATCAGGTCGTTGCTCTGTCAGCTTCCAATGCAGCCGCCAAAAAAGTGCTGCAATCCTGGGCTGATGCCGAGTGGTTTACCAACCGAACCGGCGTACCCGAAATCATCAAGGTTAAGGTTTTCAAGGTAGAGGGCGAGATCAATACCGACGATTTCTCTCCAGCTGGCGACGCCTGGAGTCGCCCCGATATCCCGCTGCACGCCCTGGCCATGGGCAAAACCCGCTTCCCGAACCGCCTTAAGGACATTGCCGACTGGCGTGCCTCCGGTCATCAGGTTGCTTTTGTCGGTGACGTAGTCGGTACCGGATCCTCCCGCAAGTCGGCCTGCAACTCCGTCCTCTGGCACATGGGCCAGGACATTCCCTGCGTTCCGAACAAGAAGACTGCCGGCGTGATCATCGGCAGCGTCATCGCACCGATTTTCTTCAACACTGCCCAGGACTCCGGTGCTTTGCCGCTGAAGGCCGACGTTACCAAAATGAACGACGGCGATATCATCACCATCAATGCTGCCAAGGGTGAGATCAGCAACGAGAAGGGTGAAGTTATCTCCACCTTCAAAATCAGCCCCAATACTCTGGCTGACGAGTTCCGCGCCGGCGGCCGCATTCCGCTGATTATCGGCCGCGCCGTTACCGACAGGGCCCGCAAGGCTCTCGGTTTGGGAGCTACCGACGTTTTTACCCTGCCGGTTAACCCGGTACCTAAAGCTGACCAGGGCTACTCCCTTGCCCAAAAGATGGTTGGCAAGGCCTGCGGCGTTACCGGCATTCTTCCCGGTACCGCCTGCGAGCCGAAAATGACCACCGTGGGCAGCCAGGATACCACCGGCCCCATGACCGCTGATGAACTGAAGGAACTGGCCTGCCTCAAGTTTCTCTCGCCGATGTTCATGCAGTCTTTCTGCCACACCGCCGCCTATCCGAAACCTGCGGATGTCAAGATGCACAAAAGTCTGCCCCAGTTCATCATCGAGCGGGGCGGGGTCCCGCTCAAACCGGGCGACGGCGTTATCCACTCCTGGTTGAATCGCCTGCTGCTGCCTGATACAGTCGGCACCGGCGGTGACTCACACACCCGTTTTCCGATCGGCATCAGCTTCCCGGCAGGCTCCGGCCTGGTTGCCTTTGCAGGCGCCATGGGCTTTATGCCTCTTGATATGCCTGAGTCCGTGCTGGTCCGCTTCAAGGGCAAGCTCAACCCCGGCATTACCCTGCGTGACGCGGTCAATGCCATCCCCTACTGGGCCATCAAGCAGGGCAAGCTGACCGTGCCCAAGAAGAACAAGATCAACATCTTCAACGGACGCATCCTCGAGATGGAAGGTCTCCCTGACCTGACCGTGGAGCAGGCCTTCGAATTGACGGATGCTGCTGCCGAGCGTTCCGCCGCGGCCGGCTGCATTCAGCTCTCCAAGGAATCAGTGGCGACTTATCTGCGCTCCAATGTGGCGCTGATGAAAAAGATGATCGCTGACGGCTACCAGGATGCCCAGACCCTGCAGAACCGCATCGATGCGGTTAATGCCTGGCTGGCCAAGCCGGAACTACTTGAGGCCGACAAGAACGCCGAAGCAACCGGTGCCTATGCCGACGTGATCGAGATCGACCTGGCCGAGATCACCGAGCCGATCCTGGCTTGCCCGAACGATCCGGACGACGTCAAGCTCCTTTCTGAAGTTGCCGGTACTCCGATTAATGATGTGTTCCTCGGTTCCTGCATGACCAACATCGGTCACTTCCGTGCTGCCGCCGAGATCTGGCGTGGTCTGAAGTTCAACCCCAGTGTCCGTACCTGGATCTGCCCGCCGACCCGCATGGATCAGCAGCAGCTGAAGGATGAAGCCTACTTCTCGGTCTACAGCGCCTTTGGAGCCCGTATCGAGATCGCCGGCTGTTCTCTTTGCATGGGCAATCAGGCCCGCGTGCCCGACGGGGTGAATATGTTCTCCACCTCCACCCGAAACTTCGATGACCGCATTGGCGATGGCGCCAAAGTGTTCCTCGGTTCTGCCGAACTGGGCGCTGTTGCCGCTACCATGGGCAAGTTGCCGACCGTGGCCGAGTTCATGACGGTTTACAAAGAGAAGGTTGAGCCGAACAAGGAGAAGGTCTACAAATACCTGCAGTTTGATGAGATGTCTGATTACAAATAGGAATAGTTTCTCAGTAAGATGATGTAGTAAACAAAACCCCCGCTCCGGTAATTTCCGGGCGGGGGTTTTTGATTGAGGATACATATGGCATCATGACGAAGGTGGCGAGGACAGGCTTGTTTTCCGGCTTCTGCCTGAATGTTGCCTGTCAGAAGAAATAACGTACGCCGAAAGTTGTGGATACGCTGGACGGGTCGAAATTGCCCTGTTTGCCGGCGGCATTTCTAATATCAGTTTCCGGGGCAAGTACCCCTTTTATCTCGGCGTTCAGAGCCAGTTGCCTGAGGATGAAGTAATCGATTCCCCCGCTGACATGGACGCCGACGGTGGTATCGATGTCGTATTGATCGTGATCATTGAACAGGATGTCGAGACCGGTTCCGACATAAGGTGTCAGCTTGGGATTTGCTACGATGAAGCGGTACTGTCCGCCGAACGAGAGATTAGTGACACCGAAATCTCCGGCATTTCCGCTGCGAGGAAAGTCAGAGCCGAACCATGAGTGAGTGATATCGATTTCTGCGGTGAAGTTGTCATCGATGCCGTACAGAACATTGCCGCCCATGATGAAACCAATATCCGCCTTGACCCTTGAATCTTGAATATCGCTGTCGCTCGGGCTAACGAAACCGATCTTGGCAGTGACCCCGAATTTGCCCTTGATACTCTCAGCCATTGCTGCAGCGGTGGATAAGGTAACGGCAACTGTCAGACCGGCAACTACGAGATGTTTTTTCATTGCGTGATTCCTCCTGTGATTTTATTGCTTATGAGGCGCTTTAGTGCTGGCTACTATTGCTACAAGATATGTTAAGTCTCTATGGTACCCTTGGCCTGTGATCCTTCACCGGCAAGCAGTGCCCCACCAACAGCCCCGGCAGTGGCTCCCAATCCGGCCCCTTTCGCCGCACCCCCATGTTCTTCTGGAATGGTGGCGCATCCGGTTATACCCAGAACAAACATTGTGAGAGTGAACATTGCTACGATTCGTAGCTTTATTTTTTTCATATCCCGATATTTATTGTCTGACTATTAAAATATTTTATCTTGTTATGACCTGTAGTCAAGCCGTAAACGTGTTTTAGAATATTATTTAGCATGGGTACATGGCCGGGAGAGTAGAATTTATCTGAATGTAATAAACCGGTTGATATTTCTGGCAATGTCCTGATGATAAGCTAGAATTCAAGTTAGATTATATTCAGCCAGTCTCGCCAATAGGTACTCTCAGTTCCAGGAGATGATCATGTATCTCATCCAGATTCTTTTGCCGCTGTACGATAATGGCGGAAACCCATTCCCTCACAATGAATATGTCCGGGTGCGGGACGAACTCACTGAATGTTTCGGCGGCATAACCACCTATGTTCGCTCTCCTGCTGAAGGGGTGTGGAAGGGAACACCATCCCAGACAGTTCACGACGATATTGTCATCTACGAAGTCATGACGGAAAATCTCGATAATGCTTGGTGGCGCTTATATCGGGAAGAATTGTCGGTACGATTCCGTCAGGATATGCTGATAGTGCGGGTAAGTGAGGTGCAACTGCTGTAGCGGAAAGTGGGGGAATTCTTTAAAATTTCGTCGTCTATTGAAAAAGGCCCCCCGGATGTTCGCCGGTGGGCCTTTTCTGGTCGAAGAGTTTACAACAAGCTGGAATTATTTGTAGTATCCCACAGCACAGACCTGATCATCAACCTTGGTGACGAACGACACCTTCGGCACCGGTTCAGTTGTTCCAGGGCGGGGCCACATATAGGCAACCTCGCCGATTGTTCCTACATTGGCAGTGGCATAAATTTCCTGACCAAGGGCTTTTCCGGCCTTGTCCTTTAATTCCTTGAGGCTCTTTCCAACGAGGGTAGGGTGGGCGGTGAAATTGCCATCCGGACCGCCGCAGAATGGGTAGAGGTCGCGGTCTTTGAAGCCGCCTTCGCCCTTGGTGAACTTAGCCAGGGCATCGGTCTTGTTGGCCTTGATGGCGGCTACGGCTTTTTCTAGCATGGCTTTGGCTTCGTCGGCGGTACCAAATGTGGCGGAGAAGGCTGGTGCGGAGAAGGCAAGGAATATTCCTGCTGCAATTACAAACAACGTTAGGCGTTTCATGTAATCTCCTTTCAGGTTATGGTGTAGGCATCTCTGAATGAGATGCTCTTTGAAAATTAATGAATTATATCAAGATATAACAATGTTGAAAATAATAATACACTTTTTTGAAAATGCAAGCATTAAGAAGCCGGCGCTTATCATTGGGTCGTACAATTGCTGAAATGCTCCTTATGGCAATCACGGCAGTTTCTGATTTTCCCCAAAGAAAATTCTCCGTTTTCGAAACTGAACTGGTGACAGTTTGTACATCCCAGGCCTCGAGAGAACATCTGGCTGTGGTGTTGTGTCATGTTCGAGGCTGCGCTGCCGTTAGCGGTGTGGCATCCGCTGCATGTGGTATTGTTCTGGCGGTCTGAACAGGGCAGCGTATCGTGATGCAGATGACTGGCTCTAGCGGAAAGATTGGTAACGTTGGTCGAGAAATTGATAAAAACAGTCGGACCAAAGTAAAAGGCACTCTGAGTGACCTCCGGCTTGATTTTGGCGTAGGAAGGGTCCCCTTTCATGCGGCCGGTGAGTTCACTGACAAATGTCTGGAAGGTGCTTTTTCCTGGCAAGTCTGTTCTCCCGGCCAACTGGGCCAGTTGGAACGGTGTCACTGGAGCGCTTTGCTGCTGTCCTGGCAGGGGACCATGGCAGGAAACGCAGCGAGAGGGATTCGCTATCGGGTCCAGGACGTGGCAGTCCATACAGGCCGGACCGACACCCCCTTCGGCTGGCCCTTTGAGGTTTGCGCCGTGACAGAGTGAGCAGGCAGCGGTCATATTGCCGGCAGTGGCGTGGTTTAGTGGATAATACTTGAGTGCTCCTGCCGGAGTGGGACGATAGACGAAGTTCTCGCCATACCAGTGCTTGCGGTCCTGTTTGGATGGCTCCGCAGGGTCAAAGGACGGATGGGCGGTACGCGGATTGTGGCCGTTGGCGAACGTGTTGAGCGGGTCACTGTTGTTGTGGCAACCGGTTGCACTCTCGCATCCACTTTCAAGGTTGCCCAATGCTCTGATAAATCGCGGGTTGCTTCCTGCTCCCCCTCCCAGCCCCCCGTGGCACCCCTGGCAACTTTTTATGTTCTCTTTGGCATAGCTTCCATGGTTTGACGGGTATTTCCAGGGGAGCTCCGGATCACGTAACGGCGGATGGATGAAAAATGGCGGCCCGCCAATGTGGCATTCCCGGCAGCCTGGTACAGGAGGATTACCTTCAAAATTGGCACCATGACACACCTGACATTCCACCAAGCTTTTGAGTGCATCCTGACTGTGTTTTGAAATCCATCCTGGTTCATGAGCATTGGTGGTTGTTGGGGCCTGCCCGTTTGAACTGCTGCTGCATGCAGTCAAAATCAGAAACGAAATTATGAGCAGTACCATTCTCAACTTCATGTTTTCTGTTCTCCTTATATTTTTAACGCGGTGAGCCATGGCAGGGCTGGCAGGTGCCGGAAGTGCCGGGTGTACCATGACAGCGAAAACAGGAGCTGGGGTCCATGCGTCCTTCGATGCGATGACGAGACAGGAAATCGCCGCGGTGCTGCATGCGGCTGAAATTCTTGGTCTGGTCCTTTAATGATGGTTTCAGCTCTACTTTGCCATGGCAGTCGCTGCAAAAACTCTGCTCGTGGCAGAGTGCGCAGACCCGGTCGTCCTGATAGGCAACCATGCGGTGGTTGTCAGTGAACAGGGCCGTATGGTTGTAGCGTTCAAAGTCAAGAGGTTCTTTCTTGAATCCGTGGCATTTGGTACAGAATTCCCGTCTCTCTCCCAACTCGTAAATTTTGGGATGACTAGCTGGCAGGCGGTAGCTGTTGCTTGCCGCGCAGGCAGCGAGAAGTGCCAGCATTATGATTGAGGCTGTGGCCCCGATAGTTTTCACCTGATAATCTCCCTGAAGATGTTCATGTATTTTTCAATTTCTGATGGGTAGGTCAAAGCTTCTGTCCAGAAGATAGTTTAACTTGACCATGAAACGATAATCCGCATTGAAGTAGGGATCATTGCTGTAGTCAAAGGATACCTTTACTTTAAGACTATCCTTGAGGAAGCCGGTGCCGACACCGACTGAGGTGAATAGGGAAGATGACTTCCCATAGATCGAGCGGTCATAGACAACATACATGACATCACCGGTTACAAACCCGGGAGCAAACTTCCAGTAAACATAGGCCCGGGTCAGCAGGTAGCGGTTTTGGTCTTCACTCCCCTGCATGCGCCCGACTTCGGCTCCTGCCTCGGAAAGTATTTTCCAGCGTTTGGTTGCAATCAGAGAGTAGTACTGTGATGGTTTGAAACGGTTCTGGTAGTCATGATTTTTGAAACGCAGGACGAAATCCCACCGATCCGAAGGATACCAGAAAAGATCCGTGCCCACTGTTGTTAATGTATTGCCGCTCCCCTCCAGGAACCTGAAGGGAGGAACGCTGTTGCGGCTATTGGTGAAGTAGCTATTGTACTTGAAGCGTTGCAGGAAAGGCTTAAAAGTGACCGGCCCAAATGGGAAGCGTGCCTCATAGGAATGTTCTCCCCAGCTGTTGCTGATCAGGTCATAGGTGGAGTGCCCCAGCAGGGTGATGCTCCGGGGGAAATTTACGGCCAGGTCGGCCCCCAGCAGCTGCTCTCTGCGGGCTCCGTTATCAAGGATATGTTTGTAGGAGAGTCCCACATCGTAGAGAGCAGGTGTACCATAGGTGAGCTTTCCGCCATAGATCAGGTCGTTTTTTCTTCCGTTTGAGTTGTCCAGCATCGTGGGTACGCCGGCATAGGCGGAAATGGTGGTGTGGGGTATGGAAAATAACTTGCCGTAAATTCCGTCAAGATTATCCCGCGCCACCCCTTCGAAAATGTATTGGCGGCCGACACGCAACTGGTAGTCCTGTTTGGGCGGCGAATACTGGAGATAGGCGTGGAGGAGTCTTCCGTCGGTTGTGTCCCTGTTGTAATTGTCGGCCAGATTCAGTCTGCCCCAGCCGTTGATGTGCAGGGTCAGGCCGGGAATCTTTTGGGTGGCGTAATTAAGCTGCAGGTACTCATAGGCTGGAGCAGCGCTGGCCTTGCTGCCGTCATTGCGTTCCCTCTGGAAACCCCTGAAGAGTGTTTCCGAGGCAAGGCTGAACTGCTCTGCCTCACTGGACGAAGCGCACAGCAGAAGCCCAGCAAACAGTAACAAATATACACGTCCACAGCATGTCACGTAGAGCGTCTCCCTCTCTGGAAAACATATAAAGAACGACAATCGCACCTGGAACCACGAAGAGGTATATTGGTGCACTCTTCGTGATTCCGTCTTAGATTACATAACTACTTGCTGCGCTGTTTTACCGGTGGGTCATGGGGGTCCTGGTGACAGGTCAGGCATTTTGGAAACCTTTCGTGCAGTTCCTTGCTGTGGGGCAGACTGTGGCATTCGGTACACGCTGGTATATTGCCATGCTTGGTGTGATGGCATGCTGCGCAGTTGACCTTGCCATGTTTGCTGGGCGACTTGCTCCACTTGGCATAGACCGTATCATGACAGGCACCGCAGGTGCGTGAGTCGACATCTTTTTTGTATTTGATCTGCAGCGGCATGTGTACCGGATGACATTCCTTGGCACAGGTTCCAAACGTCTGCCCTTGATAATGTGGCTTGTGGCAGGTATTGCAACTAGGAATGTAACCGTGGGATGTGTGACAGTTCTGGCATTGCAATTTGCTGTGGGCGCTTGGGAACTTCTGCAGCGATTCGAACGGCTGGCTGTGGCAGGTGCTGCATGAATTCACCAGCAGAGTCGACATGGGTATTTTCTTGGGAGCATGGGGATTGCCATGGCAACCCGAACAGTCGATGAGCTTGGGGCCATGGGGCGGGGGAACGTGGCAGTTTGTGCATTTGGGCATCAGTTGCTGCCAGTTCTGTTTGACCGGATTATAGGCATGGAACCTGGTGTGACAATTATCGCATTGGAACTTGTGTCTCATGCCGTCGTTTTTGAGATCAGTATAGATGCTGCTATGGCACTGGCCGCATTGGACAGGAGTCAGGGTTGCCGGCTCGGCAGCATAAAGTTCCGGAGCTGGGGTAGGCCGTCCGCCGGCTGTTTTTTCTTCAGTTTTGGTCCCCGTTGTGGGAGGAACGCTTGACTGGGGCTGAGCAAAGCTGACACTTACTGTCAGGCTTAGGAAAATTATGAATGCAATCAGTCGCTTTCCAAACTCAGCTGATAACCGGCGCAATGTCATAGGATGTTCCCCTTTCTAGTCTCTTCTGATGTTTTTGATTTATGTCTATAAATTAAAATATAGTGCAGGCAGCTGTGAGCATAAATATAGCCCGTTGTTGGGTTTTGTCAATTAGTAAACTGTTATTTTGTGTGTCTGGGATGAAATGAATGGAGATCAATTATTGACATTGATGAGAGCACAGAAAAAAAGCCTTCTATTTTTATCAAAGGCCTCAGTTGACGGATTCAAATAAATATGTATGACTGTTATGTGTCATGAAGCCAATTCAAAAAAATCTTGTATGGTTTTGTGTTATTCAAATCTCAGTGCTAGTTGTCGAACATAAGTTTCCGCTCAAAGTCCATTGAGTGGGTCAATCTTTTTGCATCATCAATGGAGATCAGATCCTGTCTGTAGAGACTGAGCAGGTGCTGGTCAAGACTCTGCATGTGGTATTGCGATGCCCCGTTTTCAATGTGTTTTTCTATTTCGTCCAGTCTCCCCTCACGGATGCAGGCCTGAATGGTTGTTGTGGAACGCATGATTTCGACCACCGGAAGTATGTTCTCTCCGCTCTTATCCTTGACAAGCCGCAGGGATATGGTTGCAACTAAAATATCTGCCAGACGCTGACGGACGATTTCCTGGGATTCTGGTGGAAACTGACCGACAATGCGGTTTATTGTGGAGACAGCGCCCTGGGTGTGCAGGGTGGACAGGATCAGGTGGCCGGTTTCAGCGGCTTTGATGCAGGCATCAATGGTTTCCCGGTCGCGCATTTCTCCGACCATGATCACATCCGGGTCCATTCGTAAGGCGGCCTTCAGGGCGGAATTGAAGCTCTGGGTGTCGATGCCCACCTCTCTCTGGATGATGCAGCTTTTTTGGGAGGTGAAGAGGAATTCGATTGGGTCTTCTATGGTGATGATGTTGTAGCTGTGGCTTTCGTTGATATATCTGAGCATGGAAGCCAGGGTGGTGGATTTGCCATTGCCGGTGGGGCCGGTCACCAGAATCAGGCCATTCGGTGCTTTGGCGATTTCTCCCAGAACAGTTGGCAGGTTCAGTTCTTGAAAGGTGCCGATGTGAGGAGGAATGACGCGCATGATGATGCCCAGGTTGCCGCGCTGGCGGAAAATGCTGACCCGGAAACGCCCTCCGCTTGGCAGGGCATAGGATGCATCCAGTTCCTTCAGGTCGCTGGTCAGTTGGCGTCCATTGTACTCGAGAATGCGCCCAGCAATGAACTCGGTGTCAGCAGGGGTTAAGCTTGGCATCTTCGAGCGGATCAGCTGCCCCCGTCCTCGAAAGAACGGCGGGTTGTCCACTTCGAAATGAAGGTCGGAAACCTTCTTCTGGAATGCTATCTCCAGTATTTGATTCAGAATATTTGCGTCCATGCCAACCCTTTAGAAGCTAAATTTTTCTATGTATAAAGTGTTTAAGCCGTTTTTTCAAATTTATTTCGATAGAGGATGTTGTCAAGTACCAGTCCAGCGTGCCGGGCCAAAATGTTTAGCAGGTCTATCTGCACCGAAGAACCCGAGCCGGAACCAAAATCTCCATAGGTGATGGCAATCACCCGTCCGAAACTCTTTATGGGCATCAGGAATACCTTAGGGATCTGGGGGGCTCCGATCTCTTGGAAAAGTTGATCCATTGCAGGCGCGTCATTGTATTGACCATAATAAAAGCTACCGCTCTGTATTACCTTCTGAAACAACGACGACTGTGTTAGGGGAATTCTGAACATCAGAGGTGCAGATAGTTCGACCTTTTTATTGTCCTTTATTCCTATGCTTTTTTCTGCGATCAGTTCTGTCTGGCCGACCACAAACGTGATGCAGCGTTTGAACATGGCGGACGTGAATTTGAGAGGAATGGCCGCTATCTCCGGCACTTCCCGGAGTGTCTCCATTTCAAGGATACACTCCTTGAACCTGCTCAGTACCATTTGCTCGGGGGTATAGAAGGATTTGGTGATGTAGCCATGAAAAGCCTTCACAAATGTAATCGCCTCTTCCACAAACTGTTCCTTGTTCTCCTGGCGGCCAGGCCTGGAAATTACCTTTCGTGCGCCTGCCTGCAAGGCTCGCAGCGGGAATTCGAAATCCTGTGGCGCAGCCAGCTGCAGTATGGATAGCTGGGCATACTTCTCTAACTTTTGCATCAGCAGGGTGAGGATATACTCTGACTCTTCCGCTTCAGGAGCGTCGATTACCAGCAGCGGTATCAGCCCCTTCGAGAGCGACTGGTCTAAGATCAGTTCAATATTGATTTCTTCGTCGGTGGTAAACACGAACATGCCTTCATGTTTGCAGATGGTGGTAATGACATGTTTGAGAAAACTGTCCTTGCTTAAAAAGGTCAGAGCCAGAGGTGGATGTACAGCCAAGGCCTGTTTCTTCTCGGCGTCTGTTGTATCGTAAAAAGCCATCAGAGCGGCAAGCAGTTTTTCATGCTGTGACTGATTCAGTCCCGGTACGTTCTCCCTTATTTTTTGACGATGAATTTCGGTGTTGTCGTAGTCTTTCAGGCCTCCAAAAACATCGGGAATTTTTTTTTCCAGACTATCAAGCCCGTCCAGACCCAGGTCATCTTCTGTGAGCTGTCGTTCCGGTTGGTTCGCCTTGGATATCTCTTGTGGCGTTTGGTCGGATTCGGATGTAAACGCGCCCGATTCCAGTGTGCCGTCCCGCATCTTTTCATCATAAATCCGCAAGGCATCCATCAGGATGCTCTGCGTGTTCATGTAAATTTCCTGTTTAAGGGTTTCTGGAAAATAACGGTATTCGTCTGATATAACCGTGGAATGGACATCAAGGGCAAATGTTCCATCAGTCCATGTCAGTACTTCCACGATGGACATTTCGATCAAGGTTTCCAGCCCGGTATAGGCGTCCTCTTTTTTGAGTTGCCCGTCTTCGATCAGTGTTGCGATTAACGGTTTCCGGGCGGTCCCAGCGCTTCTCTGCTGCTGCAGGGCCTGATCCAGGTCAGCTTGAGTTATGGCCTTGTTATTTAGCAGAATTTGGCCAATCCTGATGCTATTGTTGACATGATTGGCGCTGACAATATAGCCGTCATTAAAAACCAGCTGGCTTTCTCCCTTGCGGCTTTTAAGGCATAATGTGCCGGTTTTCCTGGTTGAGTGGAGCAGTTGTATGACATCAACAATCGGTAAGTGTTCTAGGTCGCCGGTAAAGGACATGGTGCCTCCATCCTATCGAATCTGGTGATTGCCAGACCTCTTACTGAATATTTTAGGCGCCAGGTGAGTGGCGCTTCGCCAAATATTTATACAATAGCATTAAATAAGCAAGAGCTTAATTAGTGGAGAAGACGGAAAGTCTGCTTTGGATGAAATGCCAAACTATTTTGTAAAAATTATCGGTGATTCGAATGTACGATACTTGGTACTTTTAAACTGAGGGATGCTGCTATGACATGGTTGTTGATTTTTTCGATTATCTGTTTTTTTTCTTCCATCTGGCGCGTCGGACTGGTTGCCGGAATAATTGGCCAGTGCGTTTATATGACGATTCGCGGGTTTTCGCTCGGCCGTCTGCCGCTGCTTGGTCCCCACGATACAATGGTTTTTTTTTCCTTGGCAATTGCCGTGGTCGGCTTAACCCTGTCGATCTCATCAGCGCTGAGGTCCGCAGCATGGCTACGCATTTCGACCGGTCTCGCCGCAGGACTGGTCATGCTGGTCGCCTTGCAGTTTCCGTCCCTGAATTTACCACTACCTCAAATCCTCAATACGTTCTGGTTTGAGTTGCATGTGGTGCTGGCTTTTCTTGCCTATGCTCTTTTGGCAGTCGGCGGGATGATGTGTGCCGCTTTTCTGATTCTTAATGGAAGGACTGATCTGGATGCATATTATAATATCATTCTGACCGGCTGGGTTTTGTTTTCAACATCAATGATCGCAGGCGGAATCTGGGGCTATTATGCCTGGGGCACATACTGGCTCTGGACTCCAAAGGAATTTTGGACCTCAATACTGTGGCTGTACTACAGTATCGTTCTGCATGTAAGGTTGAAAGGGGGGGCGTGGGACCGGTGTTCGGCCTGGCTGGGGATTATTGGGGTGTCGGTTATGTTGTTTACTTACCTTGGGGTCAGTCTGCTGATGAAGAGTTCACACAGTTTTTAGAAGACAGTTAGAAACACCCGGCCGGTTTATTACTAGTCCGGCCGGGCGTTATAAGGGGAGGGTGTTCAGCACTATTCAGTCGGTTGTTGTGTTGTTGGCTCTGTTTTGATACCAGGTTTGCGTCTTCTGCGCTTTCGTTTTTTTGCAGCATCTCCAGATTCGTTGTCGGCTGTGGCAACGACAGGTGATTTGGCTGAGAGTGCAGCAGCTGTTTTTCTGGCCGGTACCGGTTTAGCCGGCTGTCTGCTTCCCGGGCGTCCGCCGGAAGATCCATCCTTTTTCAAGTTTTTGTTGAACTTTGGTCGGGCAACCCGGTTGTAATCGTTGACAAACAGCTCATCCTCGGCCCATTCGGTCGGGATCTTAGCCTTGATATACTCTTCAATGGCTTCCAGGTACAGAACGCCATCTTCATCCGCCAGCGAGATAGCTTTGCCTTCGGCTCCGGCCCGGGCGGTGCGTCCAATGCGATGGACATAGTCCTCACAATCCTGAGGCAGATCGTAGTTAATAACATGGGAAACCCCATCTATATGCAGTCCGCGCGAGGCCACATCGGTAGCGATCAAGATCGGTAGTTTTCCATCCTTGAAATCCTCCAGAATGCGTAACCTTTTTTTCTGTTCCACATCCCCGGAAATGATTCGGCAGGGAAAACCATTGGCGTTCAAGCGGTCATGCAGGTATTCACCTTCGCGTTTGGTATTGATGAAAATCATGGTGCGTGCCATGCCGTCGCGGCGCAGCAGCCCCAGCAGCAGCGGAAACTTTTCCTTGCGCGAGGCATGGTAGATGACTTGTTCGATTCTTTCTGCTGTCATCTTTTCAGGTGTAACCGAGACTTTTTCAGGTACATTCATGAACTCGTAGGCCAGTTCCATCACGCGCTGGTTGAGGGTTGCTGAAAACATCAGGTTCTGACGCTTGTCAAAGGGAGGCAGCCGTTTGAGGATAAAACGCAGGTCGGCAATGAAACCCATGTCAAACATGCGGTCAGCCTCGTCGATGATCAGCATTTCGATCTCCTTCAGGCTGTAGATTTTCTGTTTGAGGTAGTCAATCAAGCGCCCGGGAGTACCGATGATCACGTCAGCGCCATCTCGCAGCGCATCACGTTGTTTCATGTAGTCGACACCGCCGTATATGGCCTGTATGGTGAATCCGCAATGTTTGCCAAGCAGTTGTGCATCCTGCTCGATCTGTACCACCAGCTCTCGGGTTGGGGCTAGTATGAGTGCGCGGGGATGGTTGGCAGTGCGAATGCCATCAGCAAGGAGTCGAGAGAACAATGTAACCAGAAAGGCGGCGGTCTTGCCGGTGCCTGTTTGGGCCTGGCCGGCTACATCCTTTCCGCCTAACGAAATCGGCAGGGTGCGTTCTTGAATGGGGGTGCAGTCACTGAAGCCGGCATCTGCAATGCCTTTGGCAAGCGTTTCCGGCAGGTTAAGCTCAACGAATTTCATGAAATTTCCTTATCTGATGTTTGCTTGTGGACTTAATATTTCACAGCAATATACCATATACCGTGCTGCACTGTCTGGCAATGGAAACCTTGCAGTGCAAGGCCTGCAAAGGCTAGAAATGCTTTGACAAACCGGTTTTCATTCAATTAGTATGGCGAGACTTTAACCATAAGGATACAAGTGATGCAGTTGGCTATGAATATCATCGGCGATGATTTGATCCGCGTCGAACAGCAATTTGTGAAAGATCTTGAATCGGATGTCCCTTTGATTCGCAAGGTTGGGGAGTATGTGCTTTCCAGCGGCGGCAAACGCGTACGGCCGGCTCTGTTGCTGCTTGCAGCCCGGCTTTGCGGATACAAGGGTGATAAGGCCGTTCCTCTGGCCAGCGTGATCGAGTTTATTCATACCGCCACGCTGCTTCATGATGATGTTGTCGACAGTGCCACCCTGCGGCGGGGAATTGCTTCAGCTAATACCTTGTGGGGGAACGAGGCATCGGTGCTGGTGGGTGATTTTCTCTTCTCGAAGTCTTTTTCACTGATGGTTGTCGTTGGCAGCATGGATATTCTCAGGGTTCTTTCTGACGCCACCACCATAATTGCCGAAGGCGAGGTCCTGCAACTGCTTTGCACGGGTGAGCTTGACCTGACTGAAGAGCAGTACATCAATGTTGTCCGCTCCAAGACCGCCATTCTCATGTCAGCTGCCTGCGAGGCCGGAGCAATCCTGGGCGGTGTTACTCCGCAAAAGCAGAAGGCCTTGGCTGATTTCGGCATGGATTTGGGTATTGCTTTTCAGTTGATGGATGATACCCTGGACTATATCGCCACCGAAGAAGAGTTTGGTAAGAGTATCGGTCATGATTTGGAAGAAGGCAAAATCACGTTGCCGTTGATCCATACCTTGCGTCAATGCAAGGATAATGAGCGCGATGTTATCGCAGCTGTGATTGAAAAAGATGAAATGTCGCTGGAAGAGTTTCGCGAAGTATCCGGACTGGTGAGACAGTACGGTGGCATAGACTATGCCGTCGGACTGGCACAGCGTTATATACAAGGGTGCGCTGACCATCTAGCGGGGTTCGAAACGGCACCTGTCAGGGAGGCTCTGCTAGAGCTGGCTGATTATGTGGTTACGCGCAGCAAGTAAATTATCCAATCACTCCCGCCTCTTACACACATAATCGATTCCGGAGGAACAATGAAAAAGCTTCTGTATCTGTTGCTGCTGGTGTGTGTATCATTAGCCGCCTGTGAGCGAAAGGAATCCAGGGTTCAGCACGGTGTGGCCGCCCCCTCGGAGCAGAAGCCGGCACCCGACGTGCAGTTAACAGCACTGAATGGAACCTCTCTTAAGCTTTCCGACCTGAAGGGCAAGGTAGTCATGCTCAACTTCTGGGCCACATGGTGTCCGCCATGCCGGCAAGAGATTCCTTCCATGATGAAACTCAATAGTGCCATGGTCGGAAAACCGTTCCAGATGCTGGCAGTCTCCATAGACGAAGGGGGCAAGCCGGCCATTGAGGAGTTCTTTCGTAAGAGCGGCTTAATGTTGCCGACTTATCTTGATTCTAACAGCACGGCTGGCAAGGCTTATGGTATCACTGGTGTACCCGAAACATTCATCATCGACAAAAAAGGCATCCTTGTTAAAAAAGTCATAGGCCCCATGTCTTGGGACTCACCTGAAGTGTCGGTTTATCTGGAAGAGTTGTTCAAGTAGCGGTACTCTGATATGCATAATCACGAAGTTACATTGTTAGGAGCATTTGTTGCAGGATTGTTGTCATTTCTGTCTCCCTGCGTATTGCCCCTAATTCCTTCTTACATCACCTACATTACCGGCCTGTCCTTCAGCGATTTGCAGGCTGAGCATCCTTCCCATATCGTTCGGCAGAAATCCATCCTTCATTCCATTGCCTTTATTCTCGGCTTCACCCTAGTGTTCGTCTTGCTCGGGGCATCGGCTACCCTGATGGGATCTTTTTTTCTGAGTAATGCCACTCTGATCCGTAAAACCGGCGGCATACTGATTATTCTGTTTGGAATTCATGTTACTGGACTGATCCCTTTTAAACTGTTTATGAGTGAAAAAAGGCTGACCATCAAACATAAACCGGCCGGTTATTTTGGAAGTTTCCTGGTCGGATTGGTGTTTGCCGCCGGCTGGACCCCTTGCATCGGACCGATTCTGGCGGCAATTCTGACCTTGGCAGCCACTGAATCCGATGTCTATCATGGAATTGTGCTGCTGCTGTTCTACTCGCTGGGCCTTGGTATTCCGTTTTTGCTCTCGTCGCTGGCCATGCACCAGTTCTTGCAGATCTTCAATCGTTTCAAAAAATACATCAGGGTATTTGAAGTTATAACTGGATTGTTTCTAGTGATAGCTGGCATTATGCTTTATTTCAACTGGCTGACGCGTTTGTCGGGTTATCTGACGCTCCTGTTCAAGGGGGTGCTTTGAAAGCCTACCGTGCGCGCCATTCGATTCAATGTGTTGTATCGGAACTGGTGGTGACCGAGGCCTTTTATGCCGGCATCCTTGAATTACCGGTTCAGCGCTCTTTCACGGCCCCAGGTGCCCCCGACCATCTAGTACTGGATATGGATGGCGTTGCCATTGTTTTTGTGGAGGAGGATGATGTAATCAGAACACATCCGGTGCTGGAACAGCGTCTTGGTATGTTTCCACGTGGTATTGGAGTGACATTTCATTTCGAGGTCAAGGATATTGAAGGCATCAGTGACGCCATTCAGGAAGAGGGGTTAGAGATACTTTACCCCTTGGAGATCAAGCCATATGGCATCAAGGAAATGTGGTGCTTTGATCCGGATGGCTACCTTGTGGTGCTGGATGAACCACTACACATAAAGAGAAAATCTGAAATATAAATCTTAGAGGGGGCCTACAGCAAAGTACATGGTGATAATTCGTTCCAAAAACGATTCTGATGCAAAAAAGTTTGGTTGCCGGAAAAAGTTATTGACAGTCTGGAATGTTTTTGTTAGTTTGTTCGTCTGGTTGCCCATCTGGTCTTTGAAAACCGAATAGCAGATAAGTGTAGTGATTGCAAGCAGTACCCAGCAGTACAAATGAGTTCATCGAACTTTCGATATTTAACTGGAGAGTTTGATCCTGGCTCAGAACGAACGCTGGCGGCGTGCCTAACACATGCAAGTCGAACGGGATTAAGGGGCTTGCTCCTTAATTTAGTGGCGCACGGGTGAGTAACGCGTAGATAATCTGCCTGATGATCTGGGATAACATTTCGAAAGGGGTGCTAATACCGGATAAGCCCACGGAGTCTTTGGATTCTGCGGGAAAAGGGGGGGACCATTTGGCCTTCTGTCATCAGATGAGTCTGCGTACCATTAGCTAGTTGGTAGGGTAATGGCCTACCAAGGCTACGATGGTTAGCTGGTCTGAGAGGATGATCAGCCACACTGGAACTGAGACACGGTCCAGACTCCTACGGGAGGCAGCAGTGGGGAATTTTGCGCAATGGGCGAAAGCCTGACGCAGCAACGCCGCGTGAGTGATGAAGGCTTTCGGGTCGTAAAGCTCTGTCAAGGGGAAAGAAGTGTATTGTGGTTAATACCCATGATACTTGACGGTACCCCTAAAGGAAGCACCGGCTAACTCCGTGCCAGCAGCCGCGGTAATACGGGGGGTGCAAGCGTTGTTCGGATTTATTGGGCGTAAAGCGCGTGTAGGCGGTTTGTTAAGTCTGATGTGAAAGCCCTGGGCTCAACCCAGGAAGTGCATTGGATACTGGCAGACTTGAATACGGGAGAGGGTAGTGGAATTCCTGGTGTAGGAGTGAAATCCGTAGATATCAGGAGGAACACCGGTGGCGAAGGCGGCTGCCTGGACCGATATTGACGCTGAGACGCGAAAGCGTGGGTAGCAAACAGGATTAGATACCCTGGTAGTCCACGCCGTAAACGATGAGTACTAGGTGTTGCGGGTATTGACCCCTGCAGTGCCGCAGCTAACGCATTAAGTACTCCGCCTGGGAAGTACG
>DBMM01000022.1 GCA_002298925.1 Geobacter sp. UBA698
AATCCGTCCGGAGGTGGTTTCCGCTTCCTGACCGATTGCGCCATCAACGTGGCGCCGACCCTGGACGAGAAAAAGCAGATCATTGAAAATGCGGTCAGTCTGGCGCACAAGCTCGGCAATCCGATGCCGAAAGTGGCCGTAATCTCAGCCGTGGAAGTGGTAAACCCGTCCATGCCGGACACTGTCGAAGCAGCGGCTCTGAGCAAAATGGCCGATCGTGGCCAGATCACCGGTTGTCTGGTGGACGGTCCCTTTGCCTTTGACAATGCGATTTCGGCAGAGGCAGCGGAATACAAAAAAGTGGGGGGTGGTGTGGCCGGGCAGGCCGATATCCTGATGATGCCGAACCTGCTGGCGGCAAATCCGTTGCGCAAGTGCCTCGTCTATTACACCAAACAAAGAATTGCCACGGCATTGATGGGGGCAAAGGCTCCGGTCATCATTACATCCCGGACCGATTCCGCTGACACCATGCTGCTGACTATTGTCCTGGCAGCCTACATATCCTGAAAACAGCATATGGAACAGATTGCCCAGCAGTTGCAGCCGGAAGGATGAAGAGCCAGTTACGTCAGGTACGGTGCATGACCAAAAACCTCATTCAGGGAGTCAGCCATGAGCAGCGATAAGACCATCTTGATCATCAATCCCGGATCGACATCGACCAAGGTCGGCATATTCTCAGACGGTGAGATGAGGGTAAATGTATCGGTAAAGCATGATGACGCCGAACTACGCAAGTTTGCCACCATCTGGGACCAGTACGATTACCGCAAGGATGCGATTTTGGGCGTCCTGCGCGACAACGATCTGTCGATTGAGAAGATTGACGCCATCGCCTGTCGCGGCGGCAATGTCAAGCCGCTCCCCGGCGGCATCTACCGCATATGCCCGAAGATGATCGCCGACATGAAGAGCGGTGTCTATGGCGGCCATCCGATCAACGTGGGGGGGCTGATAGCATTCGATCTTGGCAATCAGTACAACATCCCGGTGCTGACGGCCGACCCGCCCATGACCGATGAATTGTGCGCATCCGCCCGCTATTCCGGCATACCGCAGATCTCCCGGCAGAGCAGTTTCCACGCCCTGAACCAGAAAGCGACCGCCAGGAAGATCGCCGCCGGACTCGGCAAGAAATACGACGAAGTCAACCTGATCGTCGTGCACCTGGGGGGCGGCATCTCGGTCGGTGCCCACAGAAAGGGCAAGATCATCGATGTCAACAACGCTCTGGACGGGGACGGTCCCTTTTCGCCGGAACGGGCAGGCTCTTTGCCGGCGGGAGACCTGGTCAAGCTGTGTTTCAGCGGCGAGTACAGCAAGGAGCAGATCCTGAAGTTGCTGACCGGCGGCGGTGGCTTGTACGCTTATCTGGGGACGACCAATGCCATTGAAATCGAGAAGCGGATCGCCGACGGGGACCTGAAGGCGGCAGAGGTGTATGAAGCCATGGCGTATCAGGTGGCCAAAGAGATCGGCGCCTGTACGACCGTACTGGAAGGGGAGATCGACGCCATCGCCCTGACGGGAAGCCTGGTCTATTCCAAAATTCTGCTGGACAGCCTGTTGAAAAAGATCTCCTTCATCGCCCCGGTGCTCCTTAATCCGGGCGAGAACGAGATGGAGGCCCTGGCGGATGCGGCCATGCGCTATTTCAGCCAGGAGGAAGAGTTGTCCGTCTACAGCTGATGGGACCGGACTACGCTCCTGATTCCATGGTCGCTCTCACGTATCGTGTCTGAAACAGCCGGTACATCTACAGCCTGACAAATTCAGATTGAACCACGATTGAGGTATACCCCATGACAACCACAGCGCTGCATCGCGACAGCTACTGGCAGATTGCAGCGCCCTTTTTATTCGTCATACTCTGGAGCACCGGTTTCATCGGAGGGAAGCTCGGTCTGCCTTACGCGGAGCCCTTCACGTTCCTGCTCTGGCGATTCGGGTTCGTGACGCTGCTGCTCCTGGCGATAACCCTGCTGATGCGCGCTCCCTGGCCGACCAGTCCGATCCAGTTTGTCCATATCTCCGTGGCAGGCATAATGGTCAACGCGATCTATATCGGCGGCGTGTTTTCCGCCATTAATCAAGGGGTGCCTTCAGGGATCGTATCGCTGATCGTGGGATTGCAGCCTCTGATTACCGCCATAGTCGCCGGCCGGCTTCTGGGGGAAAAAGTTCGTGCCAGACAATGGTTCGGGTTTGGCCTTGGCCTGGTGGGGGTCCTGCTGGTGCTGCTGGACAAGATCTCTTTTGGCGCCGGCAATCCACTGGGGGTGATCATATCGATACTGGCCCTGTTCGGCATCACTGCCGGCACCCTCTACCAGAAACGATTCTGTGCCTTTATGGACATGCGGAGCGGTGGAGTCATCCAGTTCGGCGCATCGACACTGACAATGGCACTGGCTGCCCCCATGTTCGAAACGATGCAGATACAATGGACAGCCTCCTTCGTGTTCGCGATGCTCTGGCTGGTGCTGGTACTGTCACTCGGCGCCATCAGCCTGCTGCACATCCTCATTCGACGCGGCGAGGCGACGCGGGTGGCAAGTCTTTTTTATCTGGTGCCGCCGGTCACGTCTCTGCTGGCCTTCTTTGTATTTGGAGAAAGACTGGGAATAACCGCCCTGGCCGGCATGTTTGTTACCGTCACGGGAGTGGCGCTCGCCATCCGGAAATAATACAGCAGTAAGGGCCTGCCAGGAAATAAGTGTAACAATATGGCGCTCAGATTTGGGTCAGATTTGACCGGACTGATTGAGACAAACCGCAGGCGTAGCAGGGCTACGCTGAGGATTTAACGATTGAAGGCCGGTCAAATATGGCCTGAAGATGAGATGCAAGATGTAACAGTTATTTCCTGGCAGGCCCTAAGCATCTCAACTCCGGGGTGAGTCATCGAGTCCATACTCCTTGACCCGACGGTCCAGTGTCGGCCTGGAAATGCCAAGAATCTCGGCGGCCCTTTTCTTCTCGTAGTTCGTGTAAATCAGGATGTTTTCGATATGCTCCCGCTCGACCTCATGGAGAGGCTTGATCACCAGGGCGAAGCGGTCACCGTCCCTGTTCCCGTCAAGATGCAGAGACTCGGGCAGCAGTACCGTGCCGTGGGAAAGGATAACGGCGCGTCTCAATGTGTTCTCCAATTCCCGGACGTTGCCGGGCCAGGAGTATTCGAGCAGCTGATTCATGGTCTTCTGCGGGATGATATCAACCCTTTTGCCGGTTTCAAGATACATTTTTTCCAGCAGGAATTTTACCAGTATCAGGATGTCGTCTTTGCGTTCACGCAGGGGTGGCATGTCGATGGAAACTACTTTGAGACGATAGTAAAGGTCTTTTCGAAAGCCGCCGCAGGCTACCAGTTCAGACAGGTTCTTGTTCGTAGCCGCAACGATGCGAACATTGGCCTTGATAGTCTCGATGCCGCCGACACGCTCAAATTCCCGCTCCTGCAGAAAACGAAGCAGTTTGACCTGAATTTCAAGGCTGGTTTCGGAGATTTCATCCAGAAAGAGCGTCCCCCCCTCGGCCAGTTCGAATTTGCCCGGCTTGGTCCGGTAAGCCCCCGTAAATGCACCTTTTTCGTGCCCGAACAGCTCGCTCTCAAGCAGATTGGGGGCAAGGGATGAGCAGGCCACCGCAATGAAGGGCCGGTTTCGATATTGGCTGTTAAAGTGCAGTGCCCTGGCAACCATCTCCTTGCCGGTACCGCTCTCCCCCTGTATCAAAACCGTGGCACGGGTATCTGCCACTGCGCCGATGGTCTTGTAGATCTCCTTCATGGAGCGGGAGCGGCCAACCATTATATTCTGCTCGAAGTGGGTGTCGTAGGCATCCCGGAAAATGACGCCTTCCCGGGCGAGCAGACTCATCTCAAAGACCTTTTCAATGACTTCGTCCAGATGATCAAGATCAACCGGCTTACCAAGATGATCGATGGCGCCGAGTCGGATCGATTCAATCGCTGTGGCCATATCATCATATGCCGTGATCATGATGACGGGAAGATCGGGGCGCTTTTCCTTGATAATCTTCAAGACCTCGAATCCGTCGAATCCAGGCAAGCGGAGATCAAGCAGCATCAGGTTGACTTCCTGCTGCTCGGCTTTGGCAATTGCCTCGTGCCCGTCGGCGGCAGTGCGGACGACATAGCCTTCATCACTTAAGTGCAGCTCCAGCGTTCGACGAATGGCATTATCATCATCGGCTATCAGGATCGTTTTCATCATGATATCTCTCCGGTGTCTACTGGGCCCGCAAGCGGCAGGGTCACAATGAACGTAGCACCCTGCCCCGGCTCGCTCTCGACAGTGACGGAACCGCCGTGCCGCAGAACGATGGTCTGCAGCATCGACAATCCCAGTCCGCCGCCCGCGACCTTGGTGGTGAAAAAAGGGTCAAAGAGCTGTCCAAGTTTCTCGTGGGGAATACCCGCACCGGTGTCGCTGACCATTATCTCGGCCATGCCGTCCTTGCTGGATGCTGAAATAGTGAGCCGCCTTTCCCCGGGAATATTTTGCATGGCCTCGGTAGCATTAAGTACAAGATTCAGCAATACCTGATGGATCTGTTCAGGGTCACAGACAAACTTCAAAGGCGAGGGAATGTGGATCTCGGTCTGAATCCGTTGTGCGGCGAGGCGTTCGTTCATCAGCAGGATCAGACGCTGCGCCATCTCCCCCAGTTCGGCCGACTGAAGCCTCAGGGGGCGGGAACGGGCGAAGTCGAGGACATCCTTGAGCAGGCGGTTAAGCCGTTTGATCTCTCCTTCAGCAATGGAAAAATTTTCGCGGAGGGTGCCATCCAGGGCTATTTTTTTCCTGATCATCTGCATATTCATCTGAATGGCCGAGAGCGGATTACGAATCTCGTGCACCAGTCCAAGGGCCAGGTGTCCCACGGCAGCAACCTTCTTGGCAACAAGTAGTTCATCAAAAGTCGATTCAAGACGTTCGTGGGCTTCGTTCAGGTCCCTGGTATGCCGGTCTACCTGAGCCGAAAGCATCCGGTTCCAATTCAGCATTAGTCCAAGCAACAACGTGGCAACCGCGAGGATAGTAACCAGCAGCGTAGTGGTGAACGCCTCCTGCTGCTGCAGGAAATCTGACAGAAGCGCCTCCACCTCCCGCTCTGGGGTTGTGACCCCCAATGTCCAGAGCTGTTTCTCCAAGCGCACCGGATAATGGCTGACCAGCTTGCGTACCTGCAGATTGGGGTTACCCGGATCCTCATAATCGTACCAGCCGCTGCCCGGCTTTCCGTCCTCCGCTGAAAGGAGCAGGTTATACAAGCGAGGCCACTTGGGGAACAGTGCCTCTTCGAATTTTCGACCGGCAATCTTGCCATTGGGGGAAACAAGTACCGTTCGATTGCTCGTATCCACGAGCCAGGCATGGCCCTGTTTTCCGATATGGATGGAGAGGATGTGTTTGCGCACAAGTTCGTCAAAATTCAATGTACAAATGACCACTCCGCGAAACTCTCCACGTGGGCCGTAGATACCTTCCGCAAGAATCAACGCCATGTCCCCGCGACGCACCCCGCCTTCCAGACGCGTGAAGGGAGAGAGATACATTTGACCAGGTTTTCCCTTTTCACGAGCCCACTTGAAATATTCACGCCAGGCATAACTGCGTCCCAGCGTGTAAGGGTCGGCAGGTTCCATGACTATGGCGATGCCCTTGCTGTCGAAAACAACCAGATCGTTGACGGGGCTGTTGCCGAGAGAACCAAATATTTTTATAAGATTTCCCCTGACCTCCTCGGAGCGTTGACGGCTTACCTCCTTACCATCAAAAAGACTGACGATCAGGTCAAGGTTATGATGAAACGTGTTGAATCTTTCTTCAATGGTATGGGCCGCCAACTCGGCCATGAGAGATTGCTGCCGGTTATACTGTTCGAAGAAGCGCTGCCTCGCCTCAGCGCGAACGTTATTGCTGGCGCGTTGAATGTAGATGAACACGCAGATAGTAATTGCAACTATGAGCGCCAGAGCCATCAGGAGTTTATTTTTGCGCAGAATAGCCTTCATCAAACAATCCTTGTGCGCAGGCTGAAATCATAACCATATGACTACCGGACAACAGTCAATATCTGATTCTAGAACCATCAGGGTGATACATGAAGAATACATCAGGAGAGAACAGCTGTTTGATGAAAATCCCTACGTGGTATTTCGCAAGCAACAAACGTCATAGTTTCACCCACAGCTGATTATGCAGTGCGGCAGGTCATAATCCCAGCAGTTTTGCGGCATTCCCGCCCAGGATATTGGCAACGCCATCCGCCGGCAGGGGGAGCTTGCCGATTGCTTCCATGTTGCGCCTGATCGAGGACATGCCTGGCCAGTCACTGCCAAAAATGACCTTATCCGTATTGAGTGCCAGTTCGGGGAAATATGTAAGCAATTTGGAAGGAGGGAGACCTGAAATCTCCATATACAAATTTTGATGCAGTTTTGAGAGAAAAAAGGCCCGGTCATACCAGAATCCCCTGCCGGAGTGGGCCATGACCAGATTCAAACGCGGGAAATCCGTAGCAACGTCATCCAGATGGAGCGGATCACCGTACTTGAGGCGCGAACCCTTGAAAACCGATGAACCGGTATGAATCAACACGGGAATACCAAGTTCCTGGGCAGCCTGGTACAGAGGATACATCCTCGGGTCGTTGAGATAGTAATGCTGGTAGGTAGGATAAAGCTTCACTCCCCGGAAGCCCTGAACTTCAACCTTGCGGCGAAGCTCATCTCCAAGGTCGGTGTACAGATAGGGGTTAATGTCGCAGAAGGGGATCAGCTTCTTGCTCCCCTTGCAAAACTGCTGTACCTGCTCGTTGCTGCAGATACCGGTGGTAACGGGACTCAATTCCGCCAGGATGCAGGCGTAATCAACACCCTCGGCTTGCAGCAATTCTTCGAACACTTCCGGGTCATTGTTACGGCTGATGTACTCCTCATATCCATCGGGATGGGACTTCTTTATCCACTCCGTTACCCATGGCCTTTGTTCCGAATACACCCCGAGATGAACGTGGAAATCTATACGCAGTTTTTTTGAAGCTTGACCCGCTTTTTCAGTATCCATGCCGTTTTCCCCTCACGTTATTAAGGCCGTACAAGAGTATCATCCCCGGTTTAACGGGTGTACGAAAAAAGCAAGAGGGGCAGATAATATTGCCCCTCTGTTATCATGGATAGCCTGACAATGGAGTCTTATGGTGATTATTTCCGCAGTTTTTCAGTTAAGGCTGGTGCAAGCTGCATGACATCGGCAACCACCAGTACGTCCGCGACCTCGCCGATGGGGGCGTCTTTGTCTTTATTGATGGCAATAATGAAATCCGATTTTTTCATACCTGCCAGGTGCTGAATTGCGCCGCTGATCCCGCAGGCAACATAGAGCTTCGGACTCACCGTCTGTCCTGTTGTTCCCACCTGATGGCTGTGTTCAACCCAGCCGGCATCAACCACTGGGCGGCTGGCACCGAGCTCACCGCCGAGGGCCTTGGCCAGAGCGGCAATGACCGGTATATTATCCTTCTTCCCTACCCCACGACCGGCACTCACAATTATTTCGGCCTTACCCAGATCCACATCTTTCGCCTCGGCCGGCTCATAGCCCAGGAATTCAACATTTCCACCACCAGCTACATCCAGCGCAACGACTGTCGGTGTGCCTTGCGGCTCACCCTCCATACTGAAAGCGCCGGCCTGTAGAGTCACTACTGATTTGGCGGTTGACGGCTTGACGATGCGACGCATTTTTGCATTGCAGCACCCGACTTCAAAATTTCCGTCAATGACTTTCACCACTTCCGATACCTGGGCGATCTTCAAAGAGGCCGCTACACGAGGTGCCAGATCCCAGCCATAGGACGAATGGGAGAAAACGATGTAATCCGGGTTTTCTTTTGAAACAGCTGCCAGTATCAGCTGTTTATGCAATTCGGGATTGTACTCGCTGTATTTTGCTACATCCGCCAGATAGAGCGTACCGCTGCAACGTGGTACATTCGCAGCATCTCCCACAAGGACAGTTGCCGTGTCAGCGCCTATTTTTCCGGCAAAGGCGATCAATTCATAGATATTTTCAAGAAGTTTACCATCCCGGTATTCAGCAATCAGCAATGCTTTCATAGATATTCTCCTATTTCGCCACGAAGTTTTTTTCTTTCAGGATGCCGACCAATTTGTCGACCAAGTCCGCCACATCTCCTTCGAGAACAACTCCTCCACCACTCTTGACCGGGGGATAGAAACTGTTTGATGCTGACAAGGAGTCTTCCTTGAGAACGTTACCTACCGGTACGGCTTCTATTTCTTTTTTCTTGGCCTTCATGATATTCGGCAACGTGGGATAACGAGGTACATTAAGTCCCAGTTGACAGGTTACGAGTGCTGGCAGTTTCATGCGGACAACGGATTTGATGCCACCTTCAAGCTCGCGTTTGCCTTTGACGGTTCCGTCTGCATATTCAAAGTTGACCAGGGTGGTCGCACTGGCATAACCGAGCAGTTCGGCAACGGTCACCCCTATCTGGGCAGAGCCGCGATCCTGGGACTGCATGCCGGTGAAGATCAGATCATACTTTTTGTCCCGCGCGTATTCAGCGATAATCGATGCGACCTGCCATGGATCTTTCTTGTGTACCGCCGGGTCCTGAATATGGGCACCACGATCGCACCCCATGGCCAGCGCCTTTTTTATGGCTTCCACGACTCTGTCCGGCCCAATGGAAAGAACCGTCAACTCGGCACTGTCCCCGAGCTGTTCCCTCAGCTGGACCGCCTGTTCAACGGCGTATTCGTCGTACTCGTTCATTCGGTAGGCAAGATCCGCCTCGGAGAACCAGTCGCCGGATTCATTTACCTTGAATCGAGATTCCATATCAGGAACCTGTTTAATACATACCAGTAATTTCATGTATCCTCCCTTGTTATTCCCGCCACAATGAGATCGCGCAACAAATTTGCGCCAACCGCGCCACGTATCGAGTACAAAACTGTTATGATTCTGCCAAATCCATTATACGCCTGCTCGCCATGGATAGCGTCAACATTTATGTAATATGGTACCGCAATACCGTATAATGGTCAAGCATATTTTCACTTCTTCCACAAATCCTAAACATTGTTATATCGTGCGAAATTTATATGCGACCAGCTCAAAGCGGGGCATGATTAGCGGCACCAACTGATCAGTGTCCGGAATTAATGGGCTTGACACACATATGGTAATACGGTACTTGAATGCGCGTATACTAACAGTATCTCTGTTCCCGTTTGATTACGCAACTCAATACAATAAATTCGAACTCAAGCGATCATCATGTTAGTATCTGCAGTAACTGGATAAACATTGAAAAGACAGATCACAGTATCATGGAGTCAGCACAATGCAATCTTATCAAGGTTTTGAACAGGGGCCGATCCGCCCCCCCAGTGAAGCCGCTAGTCTGCTTCTGCGCCTGAACCGCAATTGCCCCTGGAACCGCTGCACCTTCTGTTCGATATACAAGAAACAGAAGTTTTCCATACGTCCGCTCGCGGATGTCATTGCAGATATCGATACGATCCATCGCTTTGTCTCTGAACTCCAGCAGGGAGAGCGTGCTGCAGACATCATGAGGCGCCCTCTCTCCCAGAATGACCGCTCGGCCTTGATTGCAGCGAGCAACTGGCTGGCGGAAGGGATGGAATCCATATTTCTGCAGGATGCCGACAGTCTCGTTGTCCGACCGGAGAACCTGATTGCGATCCTGCAACATATCAGGGCATGTTTCCCCCAGGTAAAAAGAATCACCTCCTATGCCCGTTCCGACAGCGTTGCACGGATCAGCACCGAAAATATGAATAAAATCGCCGCAGCAGGCTTAAACCGGCTCCACATCGGTATGGAAACTGCTTCCGATACGATTTTGAGCATGATCCAGAAGGGGGTCACCAAGGAGATCCATATCACTGCCGGGCTGAAGGCAAAGGCGGCTGGTATTGAACTGTCGGAATACGTCCTGACCGGGATCGGCGGCAGTGAATTTTCCCGCGAACACGCGCTTGAAACGGCCGATGCACTCAATCAGATCAACCCCGATTTTATCCGCTTCAGGACCCTGCACCTTCCGGATAAATACAAACTCTTTGCAAACACAACGGACCACCGCTACCAATGGGCCCCCGATCTCGTCTTGGCAAAAGAGATCCTGCTGCTGCTTGAACGTCTGGACAATGTAACCAGCACCGTCAAGAGTGATCATTCCTACAACCTGTTCCAGGAAATAGACGGTAAATTGCCGAAAGACAAAGAACGCCTGCTTGATGTCCTTAGAAGTTTCATCGCAATGGAGCCGGCTAAGCGGGCTTTGTTTCAACTCGGCAAGCGGTCAGGTTATTTCCTGCGCTTAAGTGACATGCAGATTCCCGGACGCCTGGAGCAGGTTACAGCACTTTGCCGGCAATCAGACATCACT
>DBMM01000152.1 GCA_002298925.1 Geobacter sp. UBA698
AGCTGGGCCCAGGCCATGCCCAGTAGGGCAAAGGGCATGACAAAGGCGCCGATCACCCGGTATGTGTACTTGATGTCAAGCAGGCCATAGATCAGCACGATCGTCCAGGAGAAGAAGACCACCGATTCGTACAGGTTGGAAAGCGGGGCGTGGCCCACGCCCAGGTCATAGGATTCTTTCCAGCGCAGGCCGATGGCAACGGTCTGGGCCAGCAGGCCGCCATAGGCCACTGAAATGGCCAGGGTGCCGAGAAGCTTGGCGCGGCTGGCGAGAAATACGAAAAACAGCAGCATGGAGATGAGGTAGGCAAAGGTGGTGATGTTAAACAACAGTGAACTGGTCATCGCTTGTTCTCCCTGGCAAGTAGTGTTTTGAGTCGTTCGGACAGCTCTTCAAAGCTATGCTGAAAGGCAGCCGGATTCTTGCTGGCGTTGCCGCCCATGGTAACGGTTCCTTTCTGGATGCGGATCCAGATGCGGCGGTGGGACATGAAAAAGGCGGCATACACGCCGATCACCATCAGGAAACAGCCCAGCCAGACGATCCAGACCCCCGGATCCTTGGCCACCTGCAGGCCGGTGTACATCTTCTTGCGACCCCCCTTGTAGTGAATGACCGGGCTGCCCTTATGTTCTTTGGCGTGCTGCAGGTTCAGTTCGGGATGGTTGGCGTAGACAACGAACGATTCCGTGGCACCGCTGGGAGAGTGCCGTTCGACCTGAACCGCCGGTCCGGAGAGTCCGGGGGCAAAGGCGGAAACATCATCGGTCGCCTCGGTGACATGCATGCTGCTGCCGTCGGGCAGGATTGCCGAGGAGTCACCCGACACCGTCAGTGGGCTAGCTTTGCTGCCGCTGAGGTCGCTGACGATGAAGAAGTAGTCGCCGGCATTGCCGTAGCTGGACTGGTAGAAGGTGATCCCCTTGTAGCTGAGCGGGTCGTTGACGATCACGCGGGCATTGGTGTAGTCCGGCACCGGCTTGCCGTTTTCCAGCACGGTCAGGATGCTCTTGAACTCTTTCGGGGAGCCGTTGGGGTACTTGGCCACACTGAACTGCTCGCAGCGCAGTGAAAAGCCCAGATCGATCTCCTTGTTGGAGCGGGACATGACCCTGGAGACAGTCTCGCCTTCCATGATATTAACAAAACCCTTGTAGCCGAAAAATGAGCCGATCATGGCGCCGATAAAGATGATGATCACGCTCAGGTGCACAAAATAAACGGAAAGGCGGCACCAGGCGTTTTTCTGGGCGAAGAGGTGCCAGACACCCTCCTCCTCGTTAACCACCGGTTGGCCGAACTCGGCCTTGAGAAAATCGGCAATTCGGGCCTTGAGTATTTTAGGTTCGTCCACGGTCTTGAGCGAGACCCGATTGGAAAGCGACTGTTCCAGTCCGCTGCTCAAGGTAGTGGTGGGGTGGGAGATGATCTTCCAGATGTGCGGCAGACGCTTGATGGAACAGGCCACCAGGTTGACCGTCAGCAGATAGAGCAGCAGGATGAACCACCATGAGTGATACATGTCGAAAAAACCGAGGGTCTTGTACAGCTGCAGCTTGGTGGCGCTGATCTGGGCCAGGTACTCCTCGGGCGGCGTGCCCTGGGGGATGACCGTGCCGATGATGGAGGTGACCGCCAGGGAGATCAGCATGAACATGGTCAGTTTGAGGGAACAGAAAAAATCCCAGAGGGAATGCAGAAAATCGCGTTTGGGGGTTGTCACGTGCGGGTTCTCCTTGAAAAATTGTACTGCCTGCCACGTTCCGAAACGAATCGGACGGATTGTTGCCGGCTGGTACATGTCAGATGAGTGCTGGAATTGATGTCTAATGCCAATTCCAAATCAAAGCGCTATCTTCGTTGGCTCGTCTTCGGCTCCTCAACATACTNNGTATGCCTTCGTCGCCTCAATCCTCACCGCCTTGATTTCATCTTTGATTTGAAATCGGTATAAAGGGTTTCTTGTTGAAAAGAGCGAGCTGAAGCTCAGGCGCGGTTTTGCGGTGGAACAAAAATCGGCCTAAAGACCTGAAGCAATGCCCAGGAAGGTTCCGTAAAAGGGTGGCTTGAAATCATCGGCGAATAGCTGCAAAGGCCTCCGTTGGTGAGCGGAACATGGCAGGCGCAGCTGCAGCAGGCGGAATGGCAGCATTCCGAATCATGTTCGCCGCTGTTGGGACAGTTGTCGCCGCTGCCAGAATCTGCCGGAAGGCTGCACATTTCCTGCAGAACGGCCAGGCTGCCATGTGCTGCTGCGGAATGCTGGAAAAAACTGGCAGTCGGCAGCAGCAGGTAGAAGAAGATCAGCACAGCGACAATCTGGTTGTATTTGAGCGCGAGGTTCATTAATGGTCTCGAAAGTTTATGCTGGTAATCTAGGTAATCTGCGTAGAAATGTCAACCGCGTTGGCGGCTGCCCCGTCCTCTCCCAGCAGCGCGGCCAGCTGCGGCATCTCGGCCGAATGCACCACCGCCAGCACTTCATCCTGCGGCTGCAGCACAAGATCGCTGCGCGGGATGAGCAGTTTGCCCCCCCGGATTATGGCGGCAATCACGCATTCCCTGGGCAGGGTCAGTTCGCCCAGGGCTCTGGCTGCCGCTTGGGAGCGGGGATGCACTTTTTCCTCCACCAGCGAGTATTCCCCCTTGCGGAGCTTGAGCAGGGTCATCATCTCGCCCACCGACATCTCCTCGGCAATCAGGTGGGCCATCAGGTCGGCCTGGTTGAGGGCCGCATCCACACCCATCTGGGGGGTGAACATCCAGGCATTGGCGGGGTCGTTCACCCGGGCGATGATCCGGGCGACGCCGAATTCGGAGTGCGCCAGACTGGCCACAACCAGGTTGGTTTCGTCGGATCCGGTCATGGCAGCCACCACGTTCGCCTCCCTGATGCCGGCCGCCTCCAGAACGAGCGGGTCGGTACCGTTTCCGTGCTGTACCGCCTTGAGCGGCAGCTTCCTCTGCAGACGCGGGAGTTCATCGCGCTGCGCCTCGATCAGCCTGACCTGCTCGCCGCCGCTCAAAAGCAGTGCAGCCAGATGAGCCCCCACTTTGCCGCCGCCTACAATGATCACATACATGAGAGTTTCCTCCATTAATGTTAATGCCAGCCCAGTATCAGCTTCAGTCGTTCCGCCGAGGAGGCCAGGAGTGCCAGGTGGATCATGTCCCCCTCGTGAAATTCGGTGCCCAGGGTGGGCAGAAAGGTTTTGCTCCGTCTGGTGATGGCCACCACATGGATCTCGCCCAGGACGGTCAGGTCGTTCACTGTCCGGCCGACCAGCAGATGCGGCACCTCCGCCTCGACGATGTCCACCTCGCCGCTGCCCAGGCTCTTGATCGTGTCCAGCCGGGAATAGCAGAGCAGTTCGATGATCCGGTTGATGCCCCAGGTGACCTGGGAGATGGTGGCCAGCCCGAGACGACGGTAGACTTCCGCCTTGCGGGGGTCGAACAGCCGCGCCACCACCCGCGGCACACGGAACACCTGTCGCGCCAGGCGGGCCGCGACGATGTTGACCTCGTCACTGCTGGTGACAGCTGCTAAAGCGTCTGCCCGCTCGATTCCCGCCCGCAGCAGCACATCCCGGTCAAAACCGCCGCCGGCAACGCTCTCCCCCTGGAACGTGTGTCCCAGACGCTCGAAGGCGGCCGGATCCTGATCCACCACGGTAACGTTGTGCCCCCGCAGGCTGAGGGACGCAGACAGGCCGGCCCCCAGCCGGCCGCAGCCGATAATTATGATTCTCATGGGTTACCTCCCGGTTGGTCCGCTACCGGCAATCCCTTCCGGCATTCCCGCCAGCGCAACAGCTTCTTGCGCAGTTCATCGCTGAAAAAAAGCAGTGGAGCCCAGGCAGCCGCAAAAAGCCATTCGCGGATGCCGATGGGCTCGGTATGAAAAATACTCTGCAAAAATGGCACATAGATCAGGATCGCCAGGATGACAAGTTCTGTGGCGATGCCCAGCAGCACCAGCCGGTTGCCGAAGATGCCAAGGGAAAAGGTCGAGGCACGCCGCGAGCGGCAGGCCAGCACAGCCCCGGCCTGACTGATCACGATGCAGGCCAGCGCCATGGTGGTGGCCATGCGGTAGACTTCTGTTCCTTCTCCGGCCAGCGGCACTGCCGGCCAGCCATGCAGCCAGTTGAGGAAAAAGTAGCCGGACATGGCGGCGGTCGCCTCGATCGTTCCGTACCAGCACAGGGCCAATGCCAGCAGCCTGGTGTTGAGCAGCGCTTCCTGCTGTGAGCGGGGCGGCTGGTCCATCACACCGGATTCGGGCGGCTCGCTGCCCAGTCCGATGGCCGGCAGCATGTCGGTCCCCAGGTCGATGGAGAGCACCTGCATGATTGTCAGCGGCAGCGGAATCAGGCCGCGTGAAAAGAGCATGACAATGAACGGCACCGCCTCGGCCATGTTACTGTTAAATACATAGACGGCAAACTTGCGGATATTGGCATAGACCGCCCGTCCTTCCTCAACCGCATTGACGATGGAGGCGAAGTTGTCGTCGGTCAGGATCATGTCGGCCGCTTCCTTGGCCACGTCCGTGCCGCTGATGCCCATGGCTACGCCGATATCGGCCTGTTTCAGGGCCGGGGCATCGTTGACCCCGTCGCCGGTTACGGCTACCACTTGTCCCATCTCACGCAGCGCGCTCACGATCCTCAGCTTGTGTTCCGGCGCGGCGCGGGCGAAGATGACCTCCCTGGCCAGCGCCGTTTTAAGGGCATCGGCGTCCATGCTGTCCAGATCGGCACCGCTGATCAACTGCGGCCGGTCCGCCCCGATGATGCCGATGCGCCGGGCAATGCTCTCCGCCGTGAGCCCGTAGTCGCCGGTGATCATCATCACCCGGATCCCGGCCCGGTGGCATTTCTCCACCGCCGCGCTCACTTCCGAGCGGGGCGGGTCCATCATGGCCATCAGCCCCAGAAAGGTCAGGTCCCGTTCGACTCCCTCGGAGCTGAAATCGGTGAAACCGGCAGGCAGTCGGCGCTGAGCCACGGCCAGCACCCGCAGACCGCTCCTGGCGTAGCTGTCGTTGGCCAGCATGATCCCGTCGCGCCGGAGCTGGTCGAGGGGCTGTTCCCGGCCGTCCTGCAGAATCTGGCTGCAGAGTGCCACCACCTCCCGCGGCGCCCCCTTGACAAAGGTTAGCAAGCCTGGTTCGAGGTTAGAGGTTAGAGGTTCGAGGCTGTTATCTTCGCCCGTGGAACTAGAAGTAGCTGTCCCCGCACCCCGGTCCCCGGTCCCCAGTCCCCGGTGTACCGTGCTCATCATCTTGCGGCGCGAATCAAAGGGGAGTTCCCGCAGGCGCGGCCTCCGCTGCGCCTCCAGCTCCAGGTCGACGCCCCCCTTGACCGCGGCCAGACGCAGGGCCGCTTCGGTCGGATCGCCCAGTACCGTCCAGCGGGGATGGTCGTCGTCGGGGGGGAGCAGGCGGGCATCGTTGCAGAGACCGGCCGCCAGCAGCAGTCGCCGCAGGTCTCCTTCCTGCTCGTTTGGGACGATTCGCTCCCCGTCGCGGATCTCCCCCTCCGGATCGTAACCGCCGCCGGTTACGGTCAGGCTGCGCCCGTCAAGCCAGATGCCGCGCACCGTCATCTCGTTTTCGGTCAGGGTGCCGGTCTTGTCGGTGCAGATCACGGTGGTGCAGCCCAGGGTTTCCACGGCTGACAGCCGCTTGACCAGGGCGTTGCGTCCGGCCATGCGCTGCACGCCCATGGCAAGGGAGAGGGTTACCGTCGGCAGCATCCCTTCCGGTACAAAGGCGACGATCATCCCCATGGCAAAGATGAAGCTTTCCGCAACCGTGACACCGGCCACAAAGGTTGCCAGAACAAAAAAGAGCAGGCCGATACCGGTCGCCAGGGCGGTCACGATCCTGGTGACCCGCCCCATTTCCTTTTGCAGCGGGCTCAATTCGTCTGCGATGCTCTGGGTAAGATGGGCGATATTGCCGAATTCGGAATCCATGCCGGTGGCGAAAACAACGGCAATGCCGGTTCCCGATGCCACGCTTGTGCCGGCGAAGACCAGGTTGGGCAGTTCGGTGCGCCCCAGGACTGAAGCCAGGACCGCCTCGGCGGTCTTGCGGGCCGGGTGGGATTCGCCCGAAAGGGTCGACTGGTCCGTCCTCAGTTCCGCCTCCCGTATCAGGCGGCCGTCGGCTGAAATGTGCTCCCCTTCGGCCAGCAGCATGACATCACCGGGAACCAGCTCTTCGGCCGGTATCTGCAGCTCCGTTCCGTCGCGCAGCACGCGGGCGTAGCTGGGGAGCAGCCGACGCAGGGCCTCGGTGGCCTTGTCGGCTCTGTACTCCTGCCAGAAGCTGAAGACGCCGTTGATCAGGTTGACCATCCAGATGGCGATACCGAGCTGCGGCATCCGCGCCAGGAAACCCACCAGGCCGCCGACCCAGAGCAGGATCGCCATCATGTGGGTGAAGTTGGCCAGGAATTTCAGGTAGAGTGGTTTGCCCTTGACCTCGCCGATGGTGTTGGCGCCGAAACGGTTGAGACGATTCTCTGCTTCTTCCCGGCTCAAACCGCCCGGTGAGGTTTGCAGGGCCTGGCAGACATCCGCGATGGCCAGTGTGTGAATGGTGCTTCTGTGGGGCTGGGTGGCTGCTGTATGGAGGCGGCTGGGGCGGGGCATGTCATCCGGTGCTCCTGTTCCTCGGTTCCATTGCGAGATAGATCTGCGCTGGCTGCAGGGGGGGGGCAGGCGCAAAGGCGAGACAGGTTAAGTGTACCAGAGATGCGAGAATAGAAAAGTTGGCTTTTAAATTGGGGAGGAGAGGGGAGGGCTCTGCTGTATGGTTTGCGGATTTTTTTTGGATCGATTTGAGGGGGAACGGAGGTGAGGCTTGCTCAAGCTTCTTTGTTACCCCTGACAGACTCTTTCGGTTGTTATAGCGCGATCCTGAATTCGGCGCCATCGCCGGTGTTGCGGACAGTAAGACTTCCATTCATGTACTTCTCTATGATGGTCTTGGACATGAACAATCCTACTCCGGTGCCCTTGTCCGGCCCTTTTGTGGTGAAATACGGGTCGAATACCTTGTGCAGGATGTCATCCGGGATGCCGCCGGCGTTATCGGCAATTGTCACGACAGCCTTGCCGTCATTGGAGAAGAGATTGATCCTGACCTTCGGCCCCTTGACCTTGCGCATTGAAAAAGCATCCCGGGCGTTGTTGAGGATGGTCAGAAGCACCTGGGAGTATTCGTTTGGGAAACCGTGGATGGTGGGGTGATCCGTCGCGTCGACTTCAACCTTGATCCACTCTGACTTGAGGCCACCTTCGACGAGGGAGAGCGTTTTTGTGATCTCATCGAGTACCTTAAACTCCACTCTTTCCTTGTCCGGCTTGAAGAAATTTCTGAAATCATCGATGGTCTGGGACATGTGCCCGATAATGGACATGGTATTGTTGACAACGGTATCGAGGTAATTCTTGCAGAACTCACCCTGTTCATAGGAATAGGGCAGCAGCTGCATGATCAGCCCCAGGTTGTTCAACGGCTGTCGCCACTGATGGGCGATATTTTCGATCATCTCCCCCATGGCCGCCTGGCGGCTCTGCTGAATGAGCATCCGTTCTTTCTCGCGCAGGTTTTCCAGGGTTTTCAGGCGCTCCATGGCTTCCTCATGCAGAGCCCGTTCCGCTTTTCTGTGGCGCTCCTCATGGTCGAGATTGTCCAGGGCGAAGGAAATGTCCATTGCCATCTGCTCCAGCAGTTCGATCATCTGGGGGCCGAAAAAGTGCGTGTCGCCGGAATAAATGGCCAGGGCGCCGATCACCTTCCCGTTCAGGGTCAGCGCTATGGCCGCCGAGGAAAGAAAGCCCCGCTGCCGCCCCGCTTCCTGCCAGATCAGGGTGCGCGGATCGTTCAGGAAGTCGTTGCAGATGTAGTATCGGCCATCGCGGATGGCCGAACCGACCGGCCCCAGCCCTTCCGGCTCCTCCCTTACGGAAACCCGGATGTCATCCAGATAGCCGTCATTGGCGCCGTGCCAAGCGACCGGTTCAACCAGGCCGGATTCATCGTTGATGAGACCGACCCAGGCCAGCCTGAAGCCGCCCTGTTCAACGACCCCCCGACAGATATCGTTGAACAGCCTGTCGCGATCTTTGGCACGCACAATTGTTTGGTTGGTCATACCCAGCACGGCATACAGGCGGTTCAGGCGCAGGACCTCCTTCTCGACCGCTTCCCGTTCCGCTATCTCGTCCTCCAGTGCCTGGTTGACCTTCACCAGTTCTGCTGTTCTTTCCTTTACTCTCAGTTCCATCTGGTCGTGAGCCTCGCGCAAGGCCTCTTCCGCCATCTTGCGGGCGGTGATGTCATTTCTCAGGCTGAGCAGGCGCTTTTCTCCGTCCAGGTCGATAATGACGGCAGAACAGAGGGTAAAATGGGGGCTGCCATCCTTGTCCCGTTGAGTGATCTCCCAGTCATGTATCTCTTCCCCCATTTTCAGCCGGGACACAACCTCCTGCCGCTCCAGAAGATCGTCCCAGATATTGAGCTCCGCTGACGTTCGTCCGATTACCTCATTCCTGCTGTAGCCGTACATGCGCTCGAACGACTTGTTGACTTCCAGTAACCTTCCCTCCTCGATGGTGGAAATCGCCATGGAGATCGGGGCGGCATGGAACGTCATGGAGAATTTCTCCTCTGACTCCCGGAGCGCTTTAACGGCTTCAGCCCGCTGGCAATTGGCCAAACCCATACTGACGAGGAAGTTTACAAAGGTGATATAGAAGTCAATGATCTGCCTGACCCTCTCCCTGGTGAAAACCGGGATGCGTCGCAGCGCCTCCATGTACGGATCGGTCCCGAAACCCATTTCCTTGGCCTGGCGCAGGAAGAATTCCTCGTCGATCTGCTCGTCGTCGTAGAAAAACTGGCCGAGAAACAGGGTGGCGACATGCTCGCGGGCGATGATGATCGGAACAGCCAGGTCCCAGAGGCCGTTGCGGCATTTGTATTGAACGTAGTTATCGGTGGTGAGAAGTATTTTGATGTAGTCGTCGCTTTGCCGGCAGCGTTCGGCCGTGACGGGGTGGATGCGATGGAAGTGGGTACAGATCTCCTGCCAACCTGTGGCGACAAGTACCTCGCCATCGCTGGCGATGATGCCGACCGGGATGGCGGTGGCGGCATAGAAACGGTCCATGAGTATCTGCAGGTTGGGTATGTCGATTAGTTCCGACAACTTCCAGGGCATGGGAATATCCTTTTGAAGTCATGGAGTGGACGCTGCGCTGGGGGAAACGGTCTGGCGCCAGGGTCTGCTATGGCAGAAAAATGATCATGGCGTGATAGTATGAAAACTCTATTCGTTATGTCAAGAAAATGCTGTTATGTCCTCTCAAACTCCCCACCATGGCGGTGTTATTTTTCAGGATTAATTTGCAGCGTATGGTAGCACACTTCAGCGCAATCAGCTGATTTTTTTGACTTGATGAATATTTTTTATCCTGCTTGTAATCTGAACTGTATTATGTCCATGAGTTTGTGGATGGAAGCCGGCTGGTTTGCCGGGTTTAAAATTACGCGGAGCCATTAAAACTAGAGCTGCCGTTTAAAACCTTGTTTCCGAATAGACAGTATGCCGGTTCGGTTGCTATAATCCGCGCCAGATATTGTATCGTACGTCAAAATAACCGGGATGGACATATGAAGTTGGAATCAGAAAGCGCGTTAGTATTACCAGCGGATATCCTCAGGGAAGCCGGCAATCTGATGCAGATCTTTCAGGATGTTCCCATTGGGCTCTCCGTATTTGACTGCGCTTTGCGCTATGTCCATGTAAACGGGCAGATGGCAGCGATCAATGGAAAGCCGGTTGAGCAGCACTTCGGCAAAACGCTTCAGCAGATCAATTCCCGGGTGGCATTGGCTCTGGAGTCCATGCTGCGAAATGTGATCGATGAGGGGCGAGCGCTGAAAGAGATGGAGTCCGAAGTTTCTACCACCACCATGATCGATGCCCCTGAGGCCAGTTGTTTTCTGACCAGCTGTTATTCGCTTAAAGCCGAGAGCGGGGACGTGCTGGGGGCCTTGGCACTAGTCAGGGACATCAGCGAGCAGAAAACGAGGAATGCCGCCCAGGATGAATTGCTGAAGTTTGAGGCGTTGCTCTGCGACCTTTCGGCCGCATTCATCAATACACCGGTCAGTGAGGTGGACCGGAAGATCGAGCAGGGGCTGCAGAAAATCGTGGATTTCCTGGGATTCGACCGGAGCACGATCTGGCAATTCTCGCCGGATGACGGACGATTGCACCGCACCCATTCCTATTCACTGCCGGGTATCAAGCCGCCGCCTCCCATTGTGGATGAAGAGGTCCCGGTCTGGACTTCCATGGTTCTGCGGGGAGAGGTGTTCCGGGTGTCCGATGTCGATGAGTTGCCGCAGGAGTTTTGGCGCGAGAAACAGTACTGCCGTGAAATGGGGGGCATCAAGTCGTTTCTGTTTATCCCGCAGAATGTGGGCACCGTGGTCGGACTGCTTTCCTTTGCGTCGTGCCGGGTCAAGCGGTCGTGGCCTGACCAGCTGATCCAGCGACTCCGCATTTTCTGGGAAATATTTGGAAACGCCCTTGAGCGCAAGCAGGCCGATCAGACGATCCAGAAGGCCCTGGCCGAGATAAGGGTGTTGAAAGACCGCCTGGAGGCCGAGAACCTCTACCTGCGCGATCAGATTGATGTCGAGTACAAACACGAGGAGATCATCGGTCAATCTTCCGCCATCAGTAAGGTGTTGCAGCAGGTCGAGCAGGTGGCCCATACCGACTCTACGGTACTTCTTCTGGGAGAGACCGGAACCGGCAAGGAGTTGATGGCTCGCGCCATTCACAATCTGAGCGGCCGCAAGAGCCGCGCCATGATCAAACTGAATTGCGCCGCCCTGCCGGCGACCCTGATCGAGGCCGAGCTTTTCGGCCACGAGAAAGGGGCCTACACCGGTGCCAACTCTACCCAGATTGGCCGCTTTGAAGCCGCTAACGGTTCGACCATCTTTCTCGACGAGATCGGTGAACTGCCGCTGGAGCTGCAGTCGAAGCTGCTTAGGGTGCTTCAAGAGTCCCAGTTCGAGCGGCTTGGAAGCACGAAGCCCATCAATGTCGATGTACGGGTGATTGCCGCAACAAACCGCAATCTTGCTCAGGAGGTCAAGGATGGCCGCTTTCGGGAAGATCTGTACTACCGTCTAAATGTCTTTCCCATATCGGTCCCGCCATTGCGGGAACGCAGGGAAGACATACCCGCGTTGGTCAGGGCCATGGTTCAGGAATTCGGAAAACTGATGGGGAAAATGATCGAGAGGATTCCGAAGAAGAACATGGATGCCCTTCAGAAGCATCACTGGCCAGGCAATATCAGGGAGTTGCGAAACCTGGTCGAAAGGGGCATGATTTTGAGCGACGGTACCACCCTGGTGGTTGATCTGCCGGAAAGCGTCATGCCGTCAGCTCCGCAAAAGAAGTCTCTTGAAGAGATGGAGCGACTGCATATACTGAGCATCCTGGAGCTTACCAACTGGCGAATCCGTGGCAAGAACTGCTCGGCTGAAATCCTGAAGGTCAAGCCCACGACACTTGAAGCAAAGATGAAAAAGCTGGGAATAGTTCGTAAGTAGCCCCCCATAAGGTATTTTCCCCGCCTGTCCTGGTTCACCGCAAACCTCTCTCCAATATATCGTGCTTGTCTGCCCGCGATAGTCATCGGGGTAATTCTTCGTTTTTACTGCCTATTACTTAGTCGTGTCTGTGTGGGTCTGTCTTTAGTCCAAAATAATGGAGTGAAGTCCCCTCAAGCTTCTCCGCAATCAATCCACCCGCAACTATCGGTAAATTCATTCCATTACAGTAGATGTCCAGTTCTTGCGAAGCGCACAACCGGCAATTAGTCCAATATTTTGGAGACTATTTTCCGTTTTTATGGTCAGTAGAATATTTATCTGTAAAATTTACTAGTAATATAAATATGTTATAGCCGTAAATGTGTGCATTAAAGCTATGGCATGCCTGTTGCAAAACAGTATTTTGAAATTTGGTGGCATTCCCTAGGGACTGGCCAATAAATAATACAATCAGGAGTCGGGCGAGATGACGATAAGCAATCGCACAGAACTGTTTAGCAGGATCAGGAATGAAGGGCTTCGCTCGAAGGTTACGGAGGTCGGATCCTTGATACCTTTATTCAAGAATGGAATGTATCTGGGTTTTTCCGGATTTGCCGAGGGAAATCCGAAAACCATGCCGGATGCGCTGGCCAACCATGTTGAAAAAAACGGTCTTACTGGCAAGCTTTGCTTCAATGTTTTTACCGGTGCTTCCATCGGCATAGATGTGGATGACCGCTGGGCAGAACTTGGAATGATAGACCGGCGCTGGCCACATCAGCAGGGAAATTCGATCCGGAAGGCGATCAATAAAGCAGAAGTCAATTTTGGCGACCGCCATCTGGGTATGTACGCCCAGGATTTCGGCTACGGTTTTTATACCCTGGAAAACGACGGTAAGATCGATATCGCCATAGTTGAGGCCAGCTGCATTACCGAAGAGGGCGCCATTGTACCCACGCTTTCGATCGGCATCACCCCCCAGATTGTGGCGCGGGCGGAGAAAATCATCATCGAGATCAATACCAGCATTCCTTCTCTGGAGGGGGTTCACGACTGCCTCGGTGTGGAAATCCCTCTCAACCGGAAGGTCTACCCGATTCAAAGGGTGCAGGACCGCATCGGAACGACCTGTATCCCCTGCGATCTGAACAAGATCGTTGCCATTGTTGAATCGAGCATGCCGCCGCTGGGACGGCTGTATGGGCCCAATGACAAGAAATCCGAGCTGATTGCGGACCACATCGTCGATTTCCTTAAATTCGAGGTAAAGCAGGGGCGACTGCCGGCAAATCTTATGCCGTTGCAGTCGGGAGTGGGAACGATCGCCAATGCCGTCTTTGGTGGCCTGCTCAACAGCCCCTTCACGCATCTGACTGTCTGGACTGAGGTCTTTCAGGACATTCTGCTGGATCTGCTCGACTCGGGTAAGCTTGATTATGTCTCGGCCGCCTCATTTGCTTTCTCCGAAGGGGCGATAACGCGGCTGTTTGCCAACTGGGATCTTTACAAGGATAAGATCGTGCTGCGACCGCAGCAGATCTCCAATCACGCCGAACCGATCCGCCGCCTGGGGCTGATCGCCATGAACACCCCCGTGGAGTTCGATATTTACGGGCATGTCAACTCGTCCATCGTCAACGGCTCACGCATTATCAACGGAATCGGCGGATCCGGCGATTTCATGCGCAACGCCTATCTTTCCATCATGCACACCCCCTCGACCAGGTCTACAAAATCAGACCCTGACGGCGTCAGCTGTGTCCTGCCGATGGTGACCCACGTGGATCACACCGAGCACGACATGGATGTGCTGGTGACCGAGCAGGGCTTGGCCGACCTGCGCGGCCTGGCCCCCAGACAGAGGGCCAAGCGCATTATCGACAAATGCGCTCATCCGGACTACCGGCCCATTCTGCAGGATTACTACGATCGCGCCCTGAAGGAGTGTCTGGCGAACAGCAGCGCCCATGAACCGCACACGCTGGAAAAGGTTTTCAAGATGCACAGCCATCTCAGGCAAAACGGCACGATGAAGCTGGATAGCTGGGATTGA
>DBMM01000081.1:0-671 GCA_002298925.1 Geobacter sp. UBA698
TTGAGCTTCTTGCAAAAGTCCTGGAAATCGACTCCCCTTCCCTTGACGGGAGGGGGTTGGGGGGTGGGTGAAGGTGCATCATACGGATATCCTGGCAACTGCCCCCCCACCCTGACCCTCCCCCGCCAGGGGGGAGGGAACATTTTCGACTTTTGCAAGAGCCTCAATTTGTTATTCGCAGCAAAAAACCGCTTGAATCTGTCTCACTTGTCAGCGCCACTCTTGCGGGCAATGATATAGATCACCTCATACGTTGCCGGAACCATCCCGTTCCGCTGAAAACGGGAGCGATAGATGGTGGCCATGTCGTTGAGCAAACCCCGCCACCCCAGGCCGCCGCCGGAGTCGGTGCGGGCGGGCGTGGTTGCGCCGATGCCCTTGATGGAACGCAGCAAGGCGGGAACATCGGGGTGATAGTCCATTTCCGTTTCAGTGGCAACCACAGCCTGACTGAAACCAAGGCTGTCTAATACCGGACGAACATCGGCGATTCCCTTGAAACGCTGCAACCGTCCGCTCCGGTTGTCATTGTCCCGGGAACGGCTCGCCAGCGCCTCGCGATAGCTTTCCTGCAGCTCCCACAGCGTTTTCCCCCCGAAAAAGGCAGCGCAAAACAGCCCGCCCGGCTTCAAAACCCTCAGGCATTCCTGAAAGCTGTTGTCCAACCGTTG
>DBMM01000081.1:679-2715 GCA_002298925.1 Geobacter sp. UBA698
AGACATTCGGCATCGCCATTGACCAGCATGGCTGCCGGGCCGAGGCGGGTTGCGGAGCGCAGCGCCATGTTGAAAGCCAGATCAAGTCCGCAGAGCTGCGTATGGGGAAAAAGCTTATGCAGCGAATTCAGCATGCCTCCAGTACCGCAGCCGATGTCCAGGGTTCGTTGCGGGGTTTTGGAACAGTGCGATTCCACCAACCGGCTCAGGTTTGCCACAACCCGCTTCTGGACAACTGCATGCTGATCATACTCTCCGGCCTGGCGGTGAAAGCCCCTGCCGATCCTTTTTCTATCTTCTCCCCTGTTCAAAAATCCTCCTGCAGAAACTGCTCATTGCGTCATTAAATTCATTGCATTGCGTCAAAAATGGCACGTGCCCGCAGCCGCTGAAGACAACATGGCTGCCTGAAGGAATGTGCCGGGCCATATAGGCGGAAGCGCCTGGAAGGCAGATACGATCCTGATCGCCACTGAGTATCAGCGTCGGCAGATTAATGGCAGGAAGCAGCCCGCGCATGTCGGCCTCGGCCAAAGCCTTGAGACCCTGGACCGCCACCTGTTTGTCAGGCAGGGGTATCGCCCCCAGAATCTGACGGATACGCTCATCCTGATCCAGAATATCTTGCTCTCCGTCCGCAAACATGTCCGCCATAAAGCCTTCCAGCGCCTTGGCCGGATTGCGGCGCACCTTGACACTCATTCCGGCAATCTCGGTTGCATTCAGCCCATGGGGAAAGTCATCGGAAGAGGTAAAGCGCGGCGTTCCGGAAATCAGCACCAATCCGCATAACCGTTCCCGGAGTTTGGCATAGGCCAGCAGAGCAACCTGGGCTCCCAGCGACCAGCCAGCCAGCACGGCATCATGCACATCCAGGTGCCGGAAAAGCTCGACCACGTCCGCACTGAATCCGGCAAAATCATGACCGTCCGGAGCAGCCTCCGATTGGCCGTGGCCACGCAAATCAGGCGCTATCAGCCTGAAGGTGCGGCCCAGGGTCTCGAATTGCAAGCGCCACACTGCCGATGACATGCACCAGCCATGCAGCAGCACAAGCGGCTGCCCTTCCCCATGCTCCTCGTACCACAGACGTCTACCGCTCTCCAGGGTACACCAGGGCATTAGATGATACCCAGACGTTTGCCGACCGTTGCGATCCGTTCGGCAGCCACGCTCAGGTCAGCCTTCGAATGGGTGGCCATGACCGTGCAACGCAAGCGGCAGGCTCCGGCAGGAACGGTCGGCGGACGAATACCCTGTACAAAAAAGCCTTCAGCCAGCAACTGTTCGGAAAACCGCATGGTCGGTTCAGCCTCGCCGGTCAGAACCGGCACGATCTGGGTAGTGCTGTCGCCAACCTGAAAACCCGCATCGCGGAGCAGTCCCCGGAAAAGGGTAGTATTGTCGCCAAGTTGTTTTCTGAGAACATCCCCTTCGGCAGACTGGACCAGCTTTAACGCCGCAATTGTCGCCGCCAGAACCGCAGGCGGCAGCGACGTGGAAAAAATGAAGCTGCGCGCCCGGTTGACCAACAGATCGCGGAGTTCACGGGACAGGGCGGCATAGGCGCCAAAGCTGCCCAGCGCCTTGCCGAAGGTTCCCACGTGTATGTCGATATCCGACAGCACACCGAGCAGTTCGGCGCTGCCCCTCCCCTGTTCGCCCAAAACGCCGCAGCCGTGGGCGTCGTCCACCATCAGCAGAGCATCATGGCGGGATTTGAGTTCCGCCAGACCGGCAAGGGGCGCCAGATCGCCGTCCATGCTGAAAACGCCGTCGGTAACAATCAGGCACCGCCCGGTTCCACGCTTTTTTTCCAGGAGGGCTGCCAGCGCCGCAATGTCGTTGTGGGGATACCGGATCAGCTTGGCGCCGGAAAGGAGTGCGCCGTCAATGATGCTAGCGTGGTTGAGTCGATCCGAAAAGATAACGTCGCCGCGCCCCACCAACGCGGAAATAACGCCGGTGTTCGCGGCATAGCCGCTATTGAAAGCCAGGGCGGTCTCGGTGCGCTTGAATCCCGCCACCTCGGCCTC
>DBMM01000151.1 GCA_002298925.1 Geobacter sp. UBA698
TTGGTCAGGGCGGCTGCGCCGGCGGCAGTCAAAAGATGACCGATGTTGGACTTGATCGAGCCGATGATGCAGGGATTCCCCTGCGGCCGGGCATTGCCCCACAGTTCCCGCAGGCTGGCTACCTCGGTGGCGTCTCCAACCTGGGTGCCGGTTGCATGGCATTCGATCAGGTCCACGTCTCGCGGGTCCCAGCCGGCCTTGGTGTAAGCGCTGCGCATGGCGCGCAACTGGCCTTCCGAAAGGGGCGCCAGCAGACTGCCACCCACATCGTTGGCCAGACCGATGCCCCTGATGATTCCGTAGATTCTATCACCGTGAGCAAGGGCATCTTCTGTTCGTTTGAGCAGGAATATCCCGGCTCCTTCGCCCACTACCAGACCATCGCCGGAAGCGTCAAAAGGGGAGCAGATGCCGCGTCGCGACAGGGCGCGCAGTTGGGAGAAGCCCATCTGGGTATAGAGCGGGTCGGGACGGGATAGGCCGCCAGTCAGCATGGCGTCGGCGCGGCCGGAGAGCAGCTCGTCTGAGGCAAGTTTGATGGCGTAGAGCGAAGATGCGCAGGCTGCATCCAGGGTGCAGCTTCCTCCGCCCAGGCCAAGTGCATGAGCCAGCAGTCCGGCCGGTAGTCCGGCCACGTAGCGGTTGATCGGGTTGATATCGGTCCGTACGGAAGCGTGCCCGAGGAGTTTTTCCTCAAAGGTTCTGCCGAGCCATTGCCGGGCAAGTTGGGCAGAGGTTTCGCTGGGCAGGGCCAGGTTACCGATGATGACGCCGATGCGGGAGCGATCCAGCGGTTCGGTGACGCCGTCGTCAAAGGCGCGCTTTCCCGCGTGAAGCAGAAGGTGGAAGAGCGGGTCCAGGCCGGCGGGCGCTTCGAATTCCGGGGCCAAGCCGGACAGGGCGGTCAGGGGAGGAATTTCTTCGATAAAGCAACCGTATTTCGAATAAACATGGTCGGTCTTGCCTACCTCGGGGTGATAGGCAGTTTCGACCGGGATATGCCAACGTCCTTCCGGTGCTATCCGCGCGGCGCTTTTCGCCAAGCGGATGTTTTCCCAGAAGCGGACGAGATCCGGGGCATCGGGAAAGATGCCGCCGATCCCTACAATTGCGACAGATGATGATCGATGCATCCTAGGCAGCTCTCAGCGTGTTGGGATTCGCCTGGGACAGTTGGTTGTGCTGAAAAGCATGCGCTAGCGACGGATCGATGATGCATTCGTATCCTTCCAGACGCGCCACCAGTTTTCCCGTATTCCGATCAAGGAATTCCATGTCGGCGGTGGCACCATGTTCACGTTCCGAGGTGACGCGAATTACTATCTGGATTCCGTCGGCAGGGAATCGGTCATGGTATTGGCGGTAGCGTCCCGCAAAACAGGGCAGGGAACCGGCGCCGAAACGGTCGAAGCTCCACAGGATCATGAGTTGGAAAGCACTGTCCATGGACAGGGGGTCGCTGATCCAGTCACTGCGGAAAGGCTGCCTGATCCAATTGGATGGCTGCGGGGCTGTCTTGACCAAGGCAGAAACCCCCTTTGCAGAGCAACTGTCCACTTGTTCGATGCCGTGCAGGTCCGGTCCGTGGAACAAACGTTGCGGATCGTAAATTCTGCCGTTGTGCGGCGTATAGGGGGCAGCCGGAGGATCGGGAATGGAGCGGATTCCTTCGGGGAGTTTTCTGGCCAGAACGATTTCGCCTCTGGCGTGCAGCATGGGACGGCCTTCGTAGCCTGCGCCGACCAGTTCCACTGTCACGTTATAGAGCGAGTCGCGTTTTTCGGCGCGTCCAGCCATGATCCGCACGTTGTAGGGAGTGGTGTGTTTGAACACAACACCTTTGCAGATGCGCAGATCGTTGAAACCGTGGAAGCGGAAACCGGGGTTGTCGTGTAGCGCACCGTGGGAAAGCCATTCCACGATTATGGCCATGGGGAGCACCGCTTTTCCGTCCATGACATGGGAACGGAGAAAGGGGTAATCGTCAACAGTGAGGGTCAGGTTGAATGCTTCCGTGAGTTGTTTCGTTGACGCCGGTTTGGGAAGTACCAATGCTTCCTGGGTGGTGGCGGCCATGGCGACTACTTCCACCGGCGCATCCGTGGCGGCGATCTCGCGGATCAGCAGCTCGCCGCCCTCGGCAAGCCCGATCAGGCCGATACCCTCTCCGGCAAAGACTTTTTTCAGGGCCGGGGTGACCATGCCGCCATCCCAGGGGCCCCAGTTGATGCTGACGCTGCGGCAGCCGAAGCGGCGGCGTGATTCAGCTTGGGCCAGCTTGTTGAGCACTTCGTTTGCCACGGCATAGTCCACCTGACCGGAACGGCCGAAGCGTCCGGTAGTGGAGGCGAAGAGGGCGATGAAACGCAGATCGTCTCCGGCAGTGGCGTCAAGCAGCGAGCGCAGCCCTCCGACTTTAGTGCCGTAGACCATGGCGAACTGCTCCAGGGTCTTGTCCGTTATCAAGCGGTCGGCCAGAACGCCGGCACCGTGGATAATGCCCCGGATGGGACCGTGTTCCAGCCGGATTCGTTGCAGCAGTTCATTGACTGCCTGACTGTCGCGAATGTCAACGGAACAGTAGAGCGCCGTGCCTCCGGCAGCCTCGACCCTTGCCAGGGTGGCACGCAGTTCGCGTCCCGCCATCAATGCCCGGTACTGCTCCTCGATGGCTTTGGGGTGCAGCTTTTCTGTTGCGTGTTCCAGGATGGCCCGTTTGATCTGGCTCTCATCGGTCAGATGCGCCAGCCAGGCTGGTTCGTCGGCTTGCAAACGGCTTCTGCCAAGAAGAACCAGCAAGGGGCGATACGCCTGTGCCAAGGCTACGGCAGCTTCTGTGGTGACTCCTCGACCTCCTCCGGTTACCACAACAACTTCTCTTTCCCGGATAGGCGGTTCGTGGGGAGCTTGCAGCGGTGGCAGGGCGACCAGGTCCAGGGCCACGCGTCCCGATGGGGTCAGCCCTACTTCCACTGGTCCGCTGAGCAATAACTCGTCGGCCACGGCGCGGGCAGCGGCGCCCGAGGCGGGGAACCGGCCCAGGTCAATGGCCTTGCACGTTACTTCAGACCATTCGCGGGCAGCGGTTTTTACCAGACCGGCCAGGCCGCCGGAGAGCGGGTCGCTGAGATCGGTTTCGATGCTACAGCCAAAGGAACCGTCCAGACGGGAAATGGTTGTGAACAGTGCGCCTCCGGTCGCGCCTGCCCTGCGCAGGGTCGGAGCGGTACTTTTCAGCAGCAGGAAGGCCTGTTCGAGAAAAGAGTCGTCGGTCCCTGACGCCGGCGCGACGATAACGAGTCCGGCAATGTCCGCCGTTGGCGCTGTTTCCTGTGCGTCTTCCACGGCCAGGAGGCGGACCGTGCGGCCATTACGTGCCAGAAGGTCGCGAAGATCGGCGGAGAAGGAAGAACCATCATCCGTCACCCAAATCTCCCCTTCTGTTGTCAAGGCGATCGGGGCGGCTGTGTTGTCGAGCAGCACGGGAACAATGGTGCTGCGATTGACCGGCGCCGCGCTGTTGGCAGGTTCGGCCTTCTGTGCCGGTGCTGGTGTCGTGGGGGCAACGGATTGTTCCGAATCGGATGTTGCGGGAGTATTACTTGCCGCCAGATGCGCCGCGATCTCTCCCAGTGTGCGCAGCGCTCCCAGATGCTCGGGACCGATGGTGGGTGCGCCGGGGAGTCGTTCTTGGAGCGCGGAGAGGATTTCGACCCGTTTGATGGAGTCGATGCCCAGGTCCGAATCCATGCCCATTTCCAGTTCCAGCATTTCCACGGGATAGCCGGTTTTTTCGCTGACTACCGCCAGCAGAGTTTCGGAAACAGTAGTCAACGAAAGGGTTGGCGCAGCGGCGGTGGTTTGAGCGGTAACTGCAACCGGAGGTGCCCCTGCCGCCAGATGCGCCGCGATCTCTCCCAGTGTGCGCAGCGTTCCCAGATGCTCGGGACCGATGGTTGGTGCACCGGGGAGTCGTTCCTGGAGCGCGGAGAGGATTTCGACCCGTTTGATGGAGTCGATGCCCAGGTCCGAATCCATGCCCATTTCCAGTTCCAGCATTTCCACGGGATAGCCGGTTTTTTCGCTGACAACCGCTAGGAGGGTTTCAGTGACGGAGGTTGAGGAAAGGGCTGACGTGGCATTGGTGGTTTGAGCGGTAACTGCAACCTGAGGTGCATCTGCCGCCAGATGCGCTGCGATCTCTCCCAGTGTGCGCAGCGTTCCCATATGCTCGGGACCGATGGTGGGTGCACCGGGGAGTCGTTCCTGGAGCGCGGAGAGGATTTCGACCCGTTTGATGGAATCGATGCCCAGGTCCGAATCCATACCCATTTCCAATTCCAGCATTTCCACGGGATAGCCGGTTTTTTCACTGACTACTGTCAGCAGGGTTTCGGTGACAGTGGTTGAGGAAAGGGCTGGTGTGGCATTGACGGTTTGAGNNCGTGCGGAGCGTGCCCAGATGCTCGGGGCCGATGGCGGGTGCGCCGGGAAGTCGTTCCTGGAGCGCGGAGAGGATCTCGACCCGTTTGATGGAATCGATGCCCAAGTCCGAATCCATACCCATTTCCAGTTCCAGCATTTCCACGGGATAGCCGGTTTTTTCACTGACTACCGCCAGCAGGGTTTCGGTGATGTTATTGCCGGGAGCCGGTGTCGGCATTGCAACTCTGGCCGGAGGCGTCTGTTCCGGGACCGGAGCGGCGACGGGCACAGGTTGCGGGAGTGCGATTGACGGAGCCGCGGCGACCTGACGCACAGGAACACTTGTCCCGCCCTGCAGGAGGAAGTGTTGCTGTTCCAGCAGGGTCTGAATGGTGCGGCTGGCGGTCTCCTGGCCTTCCAGGAAGCGCCGGTGGAGTTGGGCGGTTTCCTCCTGCATTTTATGCAGAACAGCCATGCCTTCCCTGGTTATGCGTAGCGATTCCACCAGAACATCCCGGGAAACTGACAGAGGCGGGGACTGGGGACCGGGGACCGGAAGCTTGGGAGCAAGAACCGGGGCGGCAGCAGTATAGGGCGCCGGTTGCGGAGCAATGACGGGGACGGTTGGCGCCGGAAGCGGAGCTGATGCAGATGCCGGGGTGGGGGACTGCACCGGGCGAGGCTGAGCCAGTGGCGGCCGCTGTGGTTTTGGTTTTACATAATTGGCGCCACTGATCGGTATGGTCATGGCCGGTTTTTTTCCGGTTGCAACAGGCGGCTGATAGTCACCATCCCATGCGGCCAGGCGAACAGTGTGGCCAAGCACGGCCAGGCGCGCCAGGGTGCGGGCGAGGTCGGCCATGCCGGAACGTTTGCCTGCCGAGGCATCTAGTGCCAGAGCTACGTGATCACGCTCGCCGAGAATGGCAGAAACCAAGCCGGTAAGCCGAGCGCCGGGGCCAACCTCCACAAAGGTGCGTGCGCCCGCTGCGTACATGGCCTCGATTTCGGCGACGAATTCCACCGGCCGGGCAAGCTGGTTTGCCAGCAGAGATTTGGCCTGAGCCGCATCAGCTGGGTATTCTGCGGCGATGCTGTTGGCGTAAACCGGTATGCGGGCCGGTTTGAATTCCATTTTTTCGAGTGCATTCAGGAAAGGAACGGCGGCATCGGCAACCAGGCTGCTGTGGAAGGCAGCTGCCACCGGGAGTTGCTTGGCGTTGAGGTTGTGGCTGGCAAAGACGGTGACGGCCCGCTCGATTTCGGCGCTGCTCCCTGACAGAACTGCCTGCAGAGGGGCGTTGCGGTTTGCAATCACCAGGTCGAGCTTTGCTTCTGCAATGACGCTCTCCACTGTAGCCAGGGGTGCCTGTACTGCCAGCATGCTGCCTTTGTCGCCGGTTCCCTTGGCCATCAGGCAGCCGCGCAGGCGTGAAAGTTCATGGAGTTCCGTCTCGCCGTAGCATCCAGCGGCGTGGAGGGCGGTCAACTCTCCATAACTGTGGCCTGCTACCGCTTCCGGAAGAATATCAAATGCCGCCAGAATCTTCAGGGCAGCCAGGCTGACCGCGCCGATGGCCGGTTGAGCGGCTTGGGTTGCCCGTAGGGCTTCTTCGTGGTGCTCCTGGGTTGCAGCGTCAAAGGTGCTGACGGGATAGATCAGGTCGGAAAGCAGTTCATTGTTGGCGGAATGGAAACCACTGTCGGCGGTGGTGAGGATTTCCAGTGCCTGGGGAAAACGGCAGACAAGATCCCTGAGCATGCCGGTGTACTGGGCACCCTGGCCGGGGAAGAGCATGGCAAGGCTCCCCACTTTTTTACCGCAGGCAAAAAAAGCACCATCCGGCGTGTTCCAGGCGCCGTCCGGATTTTTTGCAAGCATTTTTCGGGCATTGGCAACCAGCGTGGTCAACTGGGTCTGGTTGCGCTCAACCACCAGAGCAAGGCGGCAAGGTGCGCTGATGTCAAATGAGGCCCGGCTTGCAGAAGCAGCTTTTCTGATTTCGTTCCAGGATCCATTGACCGGCAGATTGGCGAGAGCTTGTTCCAGTTCGGCTGTAGTGGTTCCGGATAAGGCGATTATTTGGACATGGCCGTTCCACTCAGTGGTGTCCTTGGTTGACCGGTATTCTTCGAGCACCAGGTGAAAGTTGGAGCCGCCGAAGCCGAAGGCGCTGACTCCGGCGCGACGCGGAGCTTCTCCATGGGGAAGCCAGGGGCGTTTTTCGGTTGCCAGGTAGAAGGGGGTTGCTCCGGTGGTTACTTCCTTGAGCGGATTTCGGACCTTGATGGTGGGAGGCAGTACCTTGTGATGCAGCGCCAGTGCGGCCTTGATCATACCGGCGGCACCAGCTGCTGCCTTGGTATGCCCGATTTGCGATTTGACCGAGCTGAGTGCACACCAGGGAGTTGCCGCTTCGCCAAATACGTCGCGCAGAGCGTTGACTTCAACAACGTCGCCGACCTTGGTGCCGGTGCCGTGTGCCTCTATCAGGCCAATGGTGTCCGGGGTGATTCCGGCGCGGTCATAGGCGTCAAGCAGCGCTTTCTTCTGGCCTGCGGCACTGGGGGCGTAGATGGCGTCTCCCTTGCCGTCGCTGGAGGAACCGATTCCGCGGATTACAGCGTAAATCCTGTCGCCGTCACGCTCTGCATCGGCAAGTCGTTTGAGAACCACGATTCCCAAGCCTTCACCCAGAATGGTGCCGTCCGCCGAAGAGTCGAACGGTTTGATGCTGCCGGTGGGTGAAAGGGCCGGTGTTTTGCTGAAACACATGTACATGAAAATGTCGTTGAATGTGTCGACTCCGCCGGTGATGACCATGTCGGACTTGCCGGTGGCAAGTTCCATGGCGGCCAGGTGCAGGGCGCTGAAGGAACTGGCGCAGGCCGCGTCAACCACACAGTTGGTGCCGCCCAAGTCGAATTGTTTGCTGATCCGGCCGGCTACCACATTGCCGAGCAGACCGGGAAAGGAGTTTTCCTGCCAGGGGACGTAGGCATCGGAGATGCGCTGCACCACATCATCGGCAACGCTCTGCTCTACGCCTGCTTCCTTGAGCGCCTGTTTCCAAATGGGGTGGCCGAGTCTGGCGCCCAGGGGGATTACCAGCTCCAGCGTGCCGGTGACGCCCAGGATGACGCTGGTTTTACTATGGTCACATTCCCGATCCGGGCCGTAGCCGGCATCCTTGAGTGCCTGCCCGACGGCAATCAGGCCCAAAAGCTGTGAAGTGTCGATGGCTTCAAGAACATTGGGGGG
>DBMM01000150.1:0-39187 GCA_002298925.1 Geobacter sp. UBA698
AAAAAACTTCTCAAATACTTCAGGAAAATCCCCAAACAATGTGACCGGAGTGTGGTGGTCAGTGTCGCTCGCCTTGTGGTCAGCAAGTGCTAAGGTATTCCTTTTTTTGTTAAAGGTTGAAAAACTCCGCCCTTTGGGCGGGTATTCAGGACATTCTCCGGAGAAGCCTTTCAAGACCTATCCTTACATCGATCCGGACTTTTTCAAGCTCGGTCCTCTTGAATTCCGCTGGTATGGCTTGATGTACATATGTAGTTTTATCGCTGCATATTTTATCATCCTCTTGGGGGTAAAAAGGAGAGGTGTCGCACTGGCCAAAGACAAGGTCGCCGACCTAATCATCATCGAGGCCCTCGGCGTGATCCTTGGAGGGCGCTTGTGGTACACATTATTTTACAATCTCTCCTACTATATTTCTCATCCCGTTAAGTTATTTGCCATCTGGGAAGGGGGGATGTCCTTCCACGGTGGGCTTACCGGTGCCATTGTCGCCGGTATTTACTTCACCAGAAAGAACAAGGTTAGCTTCTATCGCTTGGCCGATATCGGCATTCTCGCAGGGCCGATTGGACTTGGGTTAGGAAGGATCGGTAATTTCATTAATGGCGAGCTGTATGGACGGGTAACCGATGTTCCCTGGGGTATGGTATTTCCCGGAGGGGGAAACCAACCACGTCACCCCTCCCAACTCTATGAGGCGTTTCTGGAAGGACCGTTAATGTTTCTCATCCTCTTTGCCATCTCGCGGAAGGTTCGGCAGGAGGGGGTGGTCTTCTGGAGCTTTATCACACTATACGGGTTGTTCCGCTTTTTGGTGGAGTATTTGCGGGAACCGGATGCCCAAATAGGCTATCTTTTCGGTACTTTCTCTATGGGGCAGTTGCAGAGTCTACCGATGTTTTTACTCGGTGGTGGGATGGTGTTCTTTTGCCTGAGGCAGGAGAAAAGAGTTAGCTCGCTCCCGGTAAACTATAGCGCTGGCGGAGAACAAGAAACCAATGGGTAATCTGGTCGATTTAGAGCCTCAGTAAATGGCAATAACGTCCAAAAGGCATCCAGAAAAAGGGGTGTACCACATTGACATGGAGCGCGACGGAGATCAGCCACGCAGCTCTGCCGCGTCGATCTGCATACCCTTATGATGGCGCTTTTCCATGTGTACAAGCACAATGCCATGATCAGTGGCTTCTCTTCTGATCACTTGATATCCAAGCTTTGTGTATAAATGAATGTTCCTTTCACTTTTCTCTCCTGTAAATAACTGGAAGGTAGAATCGTCAGGAAATTTGTCTTCTAATGTTTTCATGAGATATGTGCCAACACCCTGATTTTGAAAAGTAGGATGAACAATCAATCTATCTATATGAACAAGATTCCCACTTTGTTGTAACTTAACTGATGCAATGATTTGATCATTAAACACAACCTTGAGGAAAGACTTGCTTGCAAATTCTTGCCGCATCGACTCAATTGTTTGGACTAAGGAAGGCAGACAAAAATTATTATAAATCTGTGCCTGCCCCAAGAACGATGCTTTCTGCAACTCAAGAATTTTTTCTGCATCAAGAATAGAAGCATCCACAATCTGTATCTCTTTAGTATTGATCATTTTCATCATTAAACACAATAACTAGGAATTATATATTAAGCGGGCACTTGGGCCTTGCCGTACTAATTTTTCCGTTTCGTGAGCTGCCCCTATACTGCATGATTTGTTTGCAGGAATCCCATGCAGTTTCCATAACATGCCTACCTGCCTCCAGCAAGAAAACTTTTCATTCGCGTTCGCAGAACGAGGTATTCAAGTTTTAAAGATTTCATAAATTAGCAGGGGTAGGATTTGTTTGCAATTACAGGTGTCGTTTTGACACAGCATCACGGTATACGCCGCACATGCGCCATCCTGCCCAGAACAATAGCAACCAGTGCACATCCGGCACTGAGCAGCGCCCCCATTTTAGCTGCTCCCTGGAGTACCGGCTCAGAAAAAGCCTCGCCGGCAACAAACAGGGCAACGGTCATGCCGATTCCCGCAATCATCCCCACTAGAAACAGCTCTTTTATCTTTACCTTGGCAGGCAAGGGATAACCCAGCGTCTGTCCCAGCCATCCCATGGCAAAGATCCCGCCGGTTTTACCGAACACCAGGGCTGCCAATACCAACCAAGTGACCGTGCCGATTGAGCTGAAACGCACACCTGCATTGGCAAGTCCGAACATGAACATACCGAAGTCGACCACAATTTTCCACTCTTGTTCAAAGAGGTGCATGGTGGAATGATCCATGGGGTCCCCTTCGAAGATATGCATTGCTTCCCTGTGCGCATGTGGGAAAAAAGGCACGATGAACACCAGCGACAGGGCTGGGTGCAGATGGGCTTTGAACAGCCCGATCCAACTGAGGACACCACCGGCCAGCAAGTAGGGCCAGTAGCTGTGCACCCTGAAATAACGCAACGCATAGGCAATCCCCATGCCGGTGGCTGTCAGCAGCAGCCAGAGTGGCTGGGCCGCATGGGCCGGATCAGGATAGAAAATGGCGATGATGGCCAGGCCCACGGCATCGTCGGCTATAGCCAGAAGAAGAAGGAAAGAGATGGCAGGGTGGCTGCCGCCGAAGACTATCCGGGCCACGAGCCAAGCCAGGGCAATGTCCGTGGCAGTGGGAATGCCCCATCCCCTGACGAGTGAGGGATCGCCAACCAGAGTATTCAGTCCGAGGTAGACCAGCACAGGCCCAATTATGCCACCTACCGTTGCCAAAAGCGGATTAACCGCTTTATTAAGCGGATGCAGATCGCCACCCGGCAGGCAACTCTGGGTAATCTCCGCGGCTGCAATGCCGAAAAAAAGCACCATAAAGATGTCATTTGTCAGGAAGTGGAAACTGATTGAACCGATCAACGGATCATGGTTGAAGTGGTGATAGCTGTCTGGAAAGAGGTTGGACCAGACCAGCGCCAGCACGATTCCGGTGATCAGGGGAACGGAAAATTCTCTTAACAGGTTTATGTGTTGACGCATGGTAATGTTGTTTTCTTTCTGATTGATTTGTGTTCTGGATTCTATGGGTTTTGTTATCTTTTTTGTAGTGTTTATGTGAAAAACGGCCAAGTGCCGCATCACCGGAACACTGCCCTGGTGGAAACGTTTGAAATCGGGGGTGCTCGACTTTGAGGTCGATCGTCAATTCTGTTATTGTGCTCTTTTAACTCGTTCACAGATTTATTGGGTGAAAAGGGTGTTCAGATCGGGCATGGCCTTCAGCATAAGCGACTGCAGGGTATCCTGAAGTACGTTTCCGGCAAGCAGGTCACGATCCTTGACATCGATTTTGGAGGAAGATGTTTCATATTGAAGCCGTTTTATCAGTTGCCCATTTTTGAATATGTCCAGTCCCACCAGCACCCGGCATTTTGCCTTGATATCCGCCAGATCTGAGGTTTGGTCCAGCTTGATTTCCGTTTTGGTCAGGTCGATTACTCGTTGTTCTCCTCCATATCGCTTCGTTGTCGGAATAACGGTATATCCAGCCATTCTGAACTCCTGGCCGAACGCTGCCTGAATGATTTCCGCGGCTGAACGTGGACTGAGCACTTCATCTATCTGCCTGCTTTCGCCATCCATAACTTTCCCGATCACCCATTTGATATCCGATGATTGTGACTGCTGGCTTTCCGGAATGACGATATATATCGCTCCGGTACCGCCGTGAACTGTCGCGGACGGTTCGTAGAGCGTATTCACATTGCGGGCATAGCGGGCACAGCCACCCATCAGCATGACTCCCGAAAACATTATGAGCATGACAAACAGTATCGGTTTGAACTTTTCAATTGTTTTATTCATGTACAGGCTCCCTGAAATGTTGTGGCTCATACAAGTATTGAATACATCGCATCTTCACTGACTGGTCGTATGAAATACGTGCCGTCCCCGACCGGCAGTTCATCAAGGTCAGATTGACATGAACTCGGCGGCGTTTTTCCCTTTCTCCTTGGCCAGGTACATCAACTTGTCGGCCCTGCCCAGCAGCGCATCGTAGCTGTCACAGCTCCCTTTGCAGGTCACCACTCCGATGCTGGCGGTCACCTGCCAACCCGATTGACTGGTAACGATATCGAGGGCGAGGACCAGCTTTTCCACTGCATGGCGCACCTGCTCCTCGCCTGTTTCAGGAAAAAAGACCGCAAACTCGTCACCGCCAACGCGACCGGCGATATCGGTCTTGCGTATCGTCTGCATGATGGAATTGCTGACATTCTGCAGGAGTTTATCCCCGCGTGCGTGCCCCTGATTGTCGTTGACCTGTTTGAAGTTATCCAGATCAATAAATGCCAGCGAAAGCGGATGATTGTAACGCTGTGTCCGGTGTATCTCCTCCTCGGCACGTTCCCGGAAGGCTGTCTTGTTGAGCAGTCCTGTCAGTCCGTCGGTGCTGGCCCGCAGTTTTTCCCTTGCGAGCGACTTTCTCAGTTGCGCCTGAAGCGAAACGGCGTAGGCGATCAGCATAAAGATGCCGAGACGGGTCAATGCGTTCCATGAAAGGACGGCATCGCTTTCTTCCGGCGAATGGTGGAGCACGTTTACGAACAGCCAGCTGGCGGTTGCTGCCGCCGCCACTACAATCCCCTCGGTTTTGCCGCAGAACCAGGAAGAGAGGAAAATCGGCAGGGCATAAAACAGCAGCATCGAAATATGGGCGCCGGTGACAAAATCAAAGAAGCCGATCAGTATGATGAAAAGTATTGAAACGAAGAAATACAGGCGATGACCGATCATGACACATACTCCACGCCCAACCTTGTTCACGTTTTATGGGACCGAAGCAGATCCTGGTAGCATCATCATTATACACTGCATCAATTAGAAAACGCCGGTCCCTCTCATTCTCCCTTGGGTCTCGATAATCATGATCATATAATCGAGAATATCCAGCATCTCCGACTGGGAATTCAGGTAATAGGATGCAGCGGTCCAGTCATCCTTTCCAATATGCACGCCGAACAGGTCGACGGATTTTAGCTGAAAGACCTCTTCGTCGGTTATGTCGTCCCCAAAAAATACCGCCCGTTTCAGTCCGAATCCGTCCATGGCGGCCATCAGCGCCTCCCCCTTGGTGAACGCTTCCTCTGGAGCTAGATTGACGACAAATTTTCCAGCGATTTTCTTCGGACTGGGCGTGAGATCCACTATCGCGGACTCTATCAGCGACAGGACGATCTGCGGATCAATCGTCCTGCGATAATGGATTGAAAGCGATTCTCCCTTGAACTCGATTTCCACGCCCTGAATACCATCAAGCTGCTCGTGAAGCTGGTTTCGCCAAGCGGTGCAGCAGGCCACGAATTCATGGTTTCTCAGGTAGGAGTCTTCTGGCCATTCGGCGCCATGGTTGCCTACGATCAGATGCGGTTCAAACCCGAGAATATCACGTGCGTCTTTCCTCGACCTGCCGCTGATCACGGATACCTTTGCCAAGCTGATAAGCCGTTCCAGCCTGACCCGAACCAATTCCGAAATCCGTGCAGCTGAGTAGTCGTCGACAATCGGCGCCAGGGTGCCGTCCAGGTCAAACGCGAACAGCGTGTCCGCGGAGGTATAGCCCGCAAGCGCCATAAGTCCTTCCGAAGTAAACAGATACAATGCGTTCATGTTTTTCTCCCGATTCTGCTGGCCAGTTTCTCCCGCTGACGGACACGGGCAGCGTCCAGCAGCATTCTGCCGGCCCAGCGGTAGACATTGAAATCGCGAACCAGTGCACGCATGCTGAGCATCCGTTCGCGCTGTTCCAGTTCGGGCATGGTGAGCGCCATATACAGAGCCTCGGCGGTCTGTTCGATGTGGTACGGATTGACAATAAGCGCCTCGTGCAGTTCATGAGCCGCACCGGTGAACTGGCTCAGGACAAGTACTCCCTGCTCGTCATCGCGGGAAGCCACAAACTCTTTCGCCACCAGATTCATCCCGTCGTGAAGACTGGTCACCACGCAGACATCAGCCGCCCGGTAGAAACGGTTTACTACTTCGGGTTCGTGGTGTTCGGCTTTGAGGCAGATCGGCTGCCAGGTTCCCTTTGAAAAGCGCTGATTGATGCGTATGGCCAGATTGCGCACCTGCGCTTCGAAGGCCTGGTAATCATCCAGGGCCGTGCGGGTTGGCGCTGCAATCTGGATGAAGGTGAAGCGTTCTATCATTTCCAGATGCAGCTCCAGCAGCTTTTCAACGGCTCTGAACCGTTCGAGAATTCCCTTGGTATAGTCCTGCCGATCCACGCCGATTCCTATCTTGTGATCCGGCGGAAGTGCCAGTATCTTGCGTACTTCAGCGCGGCATTGCTCGACGGACAGCTGCGTATCCTGCCATGGGGGCGGCCACTGGATCGAGATCGGATAACTTTCCACCAGGGTCAGATTGCCGCCATGGGAAATGGTGGACGATTCATGCTCGATACGTGTTTCCAGGTAGCGGTCCACGGTTTCTAGAAAATTCTTGCAATGAAATGGAGTGTGGAATCCGAGAATCGTGCTGCCGAGCATACCCTGCAGCAGCTCCTCCCTCCAGGGGCAGATGCCGAAGGATTCCGGGTTGGGCCAGGGGATATGCCAGAAGGTAATAATGGTTGCCTTGGGAAGCGTCTTACGGATCATACCCGGCAGGAGCGCCAAGTGGTAATCTTGGACGAGCACAACCGGATCGTCGCTGTCCGTCTCTTTGGCCACTGCATCGGCAAAGCGCTGGTTGATGGCCACATACTGCTGCCAGTCGCCGGAACGGAAAATGGGGCGTACGTGGGCAATATGGCAGAGAGGCCATAGTCCCTCATTGGCAAAGCCGTAATAGTAACCCTTTTCTTCTTCCTTGGTGAGCCAGATTCGACGCAGCGTGTACTCGGGATGCTCGGGGGGAACCATTACCCGGTCATGCCTGTCTACGGTCTCTCGATCGGCCGTGCCGCCTCCGTGGGCAATCCAGGTACCTGAACAGGCCCGCATGACCGGTTCGACGGCTGTCACCAGGCCACTGGCGGGACGGTGTACCACGGTTTTGCCATCTTCTTTGTTATGAATGTATGGCTCGCGGTTTGAAACGACAATAACCCGTTCACCGGTCAGCTGTTTGTGAAGCAGCCTGCGAAGGGAATCGGGGCTCCAGGTGATGGTGGAGTCATCGGCGAATCTCCGCTCAGTGTCGAGTGCTCGCAGGAGCGTGCGCAGGTCACCCACCAATGGTTGTAGTTCCAAGGACACTGCCGGCTGTGAAAACGGTTTGAGGATGCCCTCGCCACGCAACATCGCTCGCACGCCATCCATCCATCCACGCCAGCTCAGATGAGCAACGAATACCGTGATAACGGAAGTAACGATGCCGAGAAGCGCAAACAATGCAATAACGTAATTGCGGGTATCTTCACTTCGGCGCTCCACAAAACTCATGTCATGGACGAGAATTATCGAGCCGTTTTGTACGCCCTCAATTTCCATGGGGTAGGTTGCAACATGAACTGCACCTTGGGGGAGTTGATGAATCGGGACGATTGCTTTATTGTCATTAGATGCAGCTGAGGAGCAACTGAGGGATTTCGGAAAGGTTGGCGTGCGGTGGACGAGATTACCGGCGCCGTCACAGTAACCAACCGCCAGCAGTCGCTCGTCCTGGATGGTCCGAAACAGCAGGGCATTGATCTTGGTCTTGTTTCCCTGCTGGATAAGTTCTGCCAGCGGATCATTGAGGGTATTGGCAATCAGGCGGGAGCGGATATCTATATCCCGAACAAACCAGTGCAGGGTAAGCTTTTCCACCAGCGGTACCACCGCATAGGCCAGAATTGTCAACGCGACAACCAGAGGCATGATGAAGCGCAATGACAGGCGAATTGATCGAATAGTTATCATTGCCAGTGTTGCCTCCTAAAATGCGGAACTCCAGCACTTACTGAGACGGATGGTGCATTGATTAATCCAACCGTGCTGCAGGTCTGGACAGAGTTGCCCCCCTGTTCTCCATTGTGTACATTGAAATGCTCGTCAATCAGGCTGTGAAGGTTATACACGTAATTCACCAGTCAGTGTTCGCTACCTGGCTCGCACTTAATCCCTGCATTGGTTGCGGGACAATGTTTTCTGCCTCGAGTATTTTCACAATCAGCTTCATCCCTTCTTCAACACAGGAAAACTGCTCACCCGGCAATTCATCCAGCCCGATTACCAGCATAGTTTGGGCAACCTCAGGGGCTTTTGCCACAACGGACTTTCCCAATTCGGTAAGGTATAGATCCACTACGCGGCGATCTTCCTTCGAACGGATTCGCGTAACCAAATCTTTCCCCTCAAGCCTGTCAAGGATCCCCACAACCGTCGCAGGTTGGAGAAACATTCTACGGGCCAATTCGGAAACCCTTAAAGGAGATTCCTTGTTCAATATCTTGATGGCCCAGAGTTGAGGAGCCGTTAACCCTGTCTTACCCACGGCGTTTTTTGAGTATTCATTTATTGCCTGGAAAACCCTTCTTAAATTATCGATGACAGCCTGAATCTCTTCTGCTTTTTTTTCCATAGCATCCCTCCCAAATTATATTGATTTATAATTTGTATTGCAAATAATTCGCATCACAAACTATAATGACTCGCAGGTGATTCGTCAAGTTTGATTTGCCGGCATAAATCTAACTGAAGCAAGAAAAGCGCAAAAAAAGGAGCGATCATGAATGAAGCAGCACAAACTGGTATGAACGGAATTGATGCTTTCACTGGACAGCTCCAGAGTGGGACTACTGTGCCAGGTCTTGATGCCGGCTCACTTTTGGGGAATATGAGCATGACAGTGATTATTGTTAGCATCGTAGCCGGGTTAGTCGGCTCCTGCTATTTTATGTACGGAAAGCGGACCATGAATTTCCCCATGATCATAAGTGGAGTTTTACTCTGTGTCGTTCCCTATTTCATCAGTAGTACACCTCTATTAATAATCGCGTGTTTGACTACGCTGGCCGCGCCATTTGTCATCGAACGATATGCTTAATTTTCTCTTGCTTCCCCAAAAATTACCTTGACAATATAATTTGCTGTATTAATGATTAGCGACACAAACTAAATTGGCTGACAGATAATTCGTCAAGTTTGATTTGCCGTCACACATTCTAACTGAAGTAAAGGAGGAGGCAACAATGAAGAAACATGCGGTGTGGGCTTTTGTGGTCCTGTGCAGTGGGGCGCTTTTTGCCGGTGGCTGCGCCAACCAGGAGGCGGTAAAGAAGGATGAGGCACTCGCTCCCGCGACTGTCACTCAACCCAAGCAGGTGAATGAAAAATCCGCCAAGCCGGAAACAGGCACTAAGGCTGCGGCTTCACATGCGCAGCAACCGACTCAAGTGAACACACAGACCGGCAACACGAAAGTTGTGCAATTACATTCGGCTCTGGAAAAAGTCTACTTTGATTATGATGCGTCCGGTCTTTCTGATCAGGCCCGTGCAACCTTGGCAAAAAATGTCGATATGATGCATAGAAATTCCACAGTCACAGTCCAGATTGAGGGGAATTGCGACGAACGTGGTTCTAGTGAATACAACCTGGCTCTGGGCGAGAGACGGGCCAAGACGGCCATGCAGTACATGGTGACAATGGGTATCCCCGGAAAGCGGTTGTCCGTAATCAGCTACGGCAAGGAAAAACCGGCTGATCCCGGACACGACGAGGCCGCATGGGCCAAGAACCGCCGCGACGAGTTCGTAATTACATCCAAGTAAAATTTCCTCATAGCCCTTCCATCTTCGAGTGAAGCGAGGATGGAAGGGTGTCATCAGACAAATTTTATCCTTTTTGTTCATCCATGCAGAGAGAACGTCTCAAACCCTGTGTCCTGGGGGTTGTTTTTGATCCAACACGCTAATGCGTTCTGGGCGCTTGTCTGAGCTTATATGAAAAGAAAAATGTCCGGACGCTGCAACAGGAAGGGCCATAAAATGGAAAATTTAGAGCCGGGCCAATTCCGGCGAGAGACCAGGATAATCCTTTACCTGTTCTTTCTTGTGTTGTTGACAATGACTATAACCGGTTTTACCTGGGGAAAGGCCCCTGATCCTTGTGCAAAGACCGGCAACACTTTTGTTGAACCACAGGCTGTCATCACTGACCAGATTGCAAAGCAGATTCTTGAACGTTGCCCCGATAGTGCAGTGGGACATTTGGCAAAGGGTCTCCAATTTGAGCAAGAGGGTGATGTGAACCAGGCAATTGACGAATATCGAGCAGCAATTGATGTGGACCCATCCCTGAATCGGGCACATGGCAACCTGGGATTGTTGCTGCTGCAAAAGGGCTCGGACAACGAGGCGGCATCCGAGCTTGCAAAAGCTCTGTCGGAAAAACCTAATTCACGCTATCACCGTGGATTGGCTATGCTCTTGAACAGAGGTGCCGGAAAAGCATTGCTTCTCTTTCACTCCAAAGAAGCTTTGAAAGGAAATCCCAAAGATACCGAGATACGTACTTGGCTTGCCGATGCCTATGTAGGATTGGGGCAATTGGGGCGAGCTGTCGAGGAGTATGTCAAGGTTCTCGATATGGAGCCGGCTAATGTTCATGCGCGCCTGGGACTGGCCATGGTCTACAGCAAGAGCGACAGACCTGATGACGCTATCTTCGAGCTAACCACAGCCGCACTCTCGGATCCTTCAAACAAGGAAATCCATAAAAACCTGGCCGTACTTTATCAGTTGAAGGGGGACAAGAACCTGGCGGACAAGGAAATGTTGCTGGCCGGACTCAAACCCCATGATGCCGACATTGACAAGCTTATTCAACAAGGCGACCAGCAGTTTCTGGCCCGCAACTATGACAAAGCAATCGAAGCGTACGAAATTGTACTGAAGAAACGGCCAAGCTGGCCGGATGCACTGGAGAAGCTGGGAGATGCCCAGATGGCAGCCGGTCGTGATGATGAGGCCGAAAAAGCCTATCTTCAAGCGCTCAGCCTCGATCAGTCGAATCCATCTATCCACTACACCCTCGGCATTCTTCATGAACGAAAGGGTTTGCTGGATAAGGCTGAATTCGAATACCGGAAGTCACTCCAGTACAATCCAACCAATAGTGATGCCCGCCGGCGTTTGGCGGACATCTACATCCTGCGCGGCAACTCTCCGCAGGCCATCGCGGAATACAAGGAACTGATTAAACTCCGGAGCGACAATCCGCTTCTTCACTTCAAACTGGCGCGGGTTTGTGAAAAAAATAAAGATTACTTTGAGGCGATCACCGAGTATCAGGCGGCTATCAAACTTGCGCCGGAAAACCGTGAAGTCCGCAAAGAACTGGCGGTATTGTGCATCAGGAGAAGGAACCTTGGAGAAGCGGAAACACAGTATAAAGAGATACTTAAACTAAAGAAAGACGATGAGGATGCGCGTCATGTCCTGGCATCTCTGTACGTAAAACAGAAAAAATATGATGACCTTCTCTCACTTATGAAGGAGGGGGTCGATGTATTCCCCAAGGATCCCAACAGCCATTACAAGTTGGGGGTAATGTATGAATTCAAGAAAGAATATACATCTGCCATTACCCAGTATCAGGAGGCGATTTCACTGAAGAACGATCACGTGAGGGCCATGAACGCACTGGGCAGACTCTATATCAAAATAGGTGATATCGAAAAAGCGAAAGGTCTTCTGGAGGCGGCCCGAACTGCCGACCCAAACTTTACCGAACCTCGCGAATTACTGAGCAGCCTGCGTGACGACAGACATATGAGGTCGGCAAGAAAACGGACAGGATGGCACAAAGGCAAGAAAACAAGAAAAGGCGGTACTTCGAAGAAGAAGGTATCCAGGAAGAAACACGAGGCGAAACGTTAGTTCTGACAAACATAGGGGACAGGGAGAAAGAAAAATGCCGTTTCGCTGGAGTCCGCGTGAACACGTGATGCTGGGCGCATACTTGATCAAATGGATTGTAATAGTCACGCCGGTTTCAATTGCCATAGGTACGGCCTGTACTCTGTTTCTGCTGTTGCTTGACCACGCCACGCAACTACGCTTTGACGCCCCCTGGCTGCTGTTTATGCTACCCCTGGCTGGAGCCTCCATCAGCATCCTCTATAGTTGCGTCGGCAAGGGGGCCGAAGGAGGCAACAATCTGTTGATGGACGCCATCCATGGCCGCGAAAACGGCGACAGCAGCATTGTCGTGCCACGCCGCATGGCGCCCCTGATTCTGGTGTCGACCATCATTACCATTCTTTTTGGTGGTTCGGTGGGTCGTGAAGGAACGGCGGTTCAGATGGGCGGCAGCATTGCCGCCACTATCGGACGCTGGTTTCGCCTGAACAGCTCCGACATGCGTATTCTACTCATGACTGGTATCGCAGCTGGTTTCGGAGCGGTTTTCGGCACACCCCTGACCGGAGCTGTTTTTGCCATGGAAGTTCTGGCTGTGGGACGCATGAACTACGATGCCCTGATTCCCTGCCTGATTGCCGCGATCATTGGTGACAGGACATGCATGGCCTGGGGCATTCAATACTCGAACTGTTCTATTTCAACGGTGGTGCCGGAATTTGTCGGACTGCTGACCGTGAAGGTCATGCTGGCTGCCGTGGTGTTCGGGCTGGTCAGTGTATTGTTTGCCGAAATGATTCATGGCATCGATAATATCTTCAAACGTTCAATTTCGCGTTCGTGGCTGCGTCCGGTGCTGGGCGGACTACTGATAATTGGCCTGACCTACTTGATCGGTAGCCGTGATTACCTGGGATTGGGGGTCAGTTCACCACAGCCGCACTCGGTCTCGATTGTTTCCAGCTTTTCACCCCATGGGGCCACTCCCTGGAGTTGGTGGTGGAAACTGCTCTTTACCGCCATCACCCTGGGAAGCGGCTTCAAGGGGGGCGAGGTAACGCCGCTTTTCTTTATCGGCGCGGCACTGGGAAATGCCCTGGCAGTACTGATGAACGCACCGGTCGATCTCTTCGCCGGACTCGGCTTCATCGCCGTCTTTGCGGGAGCAAGCAACACTCCATTGGCCTGCACCCTGATGGGCATCGAACTGTTCGGCTCGCAATACACGCTCTACTTCGCCATCGCCTGTTTCCTGTCGTATCTCTGCAGCGGCCATTCCGGCATCTATCTCTCCCAGCGCATCGGAACACCGAAGCTGCATTCAGGACTCCTTCCGCCCGATGCGTCACTGGGAGATGCACGTGAACTGCGTCCCGGATGGAGAAAGTTCGCGTTCCGCCGATGCTCCGAGTTGAAAAATAACAGTTAGTTTTTAACTCTTCGGCACTTTCTGTGACGAAACGGAAATTACAAAAAATATCATGCCCGTTTCCATCAGTTGTTCCATCGTATCTTTCAGCACACGGGGACGGCCAACAGCAGCGATCTATTCGCTCAACCACTGCTGAGCTTTTGCAAGTTCATTGTTGCCAAAAATCCTGACGTGTCCTGGGATCACAAACCCGAATGCTTTCACTGCCATGCGGATCCATCCCACATCCGTTACCACGGCAACCCGCTCCCAGGCGCTGATATGCTGCAAGCCCACTTTAGCGTCATCCCACACAGCTTTTGCATCGAATCCCCTGAATTCCTCTCCGAGATAGTACAGGAAGCGGATAGTACTACGGCGGCAAAGCATCTCTTCAACAGCCGGTATGAGCACCGCCTCGTAGTCAGCTCCAGTTACCTCTCCCTTTGCTTCAAAGCCGAGAACATTGTCCGGTAATCCCTGAACACGTTGTAGCATTGTGCACCTCCTTGCCTGCTTTTATACGTAACTCACACAAACTCTTACAGCTAATGCGATTGTATCATTATGTAGAGAACTTGCGATGGTCTTCGCATCAGTAAGAGTTGAGAAAATGCCGATTAAAGATACACTTGATACCAACGCACATATTTTTCCTGTTTGTCACCCATGAAAAGGGGGGCGTTTTCTGAAAAAGCAAATAGCGACAATTAGCATGATTCTGACTGTTATAGTAAGTGGTAATGTTCTTGCGGTTGGACCGGGCAAGACGCTGGAATTCAAAGAAAGCTCAATGGGTACAGTGACATTCGACGGGACAGCTCATAAGAATGCTGGATTGACCTGTTCCGACTGCCACAATTCTGAAATCTTTCCCAAGATGAAACAGGGCACCGTCAAGATAACCATGAACGACCTGTACGCTGGCAAGTATTGTGGAAGGTGTCACAATGGAAAAAAAGCCTTTATGATTAAGGATAACTGTACTCGCTGCCATCATCAGCCCGGAATCAAATAGAAACAGGCCAATTGAAACTTTTACGGAGGATAGTGATATGACTGTCAAGAAAGAGTTGAGAAAAAAAGTTACAGTAAAAAAACAGGTTGCTGAAAAGGTCTTATTCGAATTTACAGCGCCGGAGGCTCAAGGCGTTTGCCTGGCGGGAAACTTCAATAATTGGGATATCAGTGCTAATCCGATGAAAAAGGATAAGAAGGGGTTGTGGAAGACAAACCTTACCCTGGCACCGGGAACGTATGAGTACAGATACATTTCCGACGGCCACTGGGAGAATGATCCCGCTTGTTCCTGTTGCGTTCCCAACCAGTTCGGCAGCATGAACAGTGTCAGAATCGTCGAGTGAGGGCCGGGCTTGAGCTATTGTATAGGTCCATGCAACCATCAAAGACACTGTTGTCCCCGGTTGCTACTGGCATTGCTCAAGAACCTGCGGCCGGATAAAGGCGTGCCATGGGCATGTTCGACATAACAACAATCTTGATTGTGCTCACGGCGGTATTCAGCTACATCAACTACCGCACCCTCAAACTGCCGACCACCATCGGCGTGATGGGTGTGTCCTTGCTGGTGTCGCTCGGCATCGCCGGCATGGGGGCATTCGGAGTCATTTCGCCTCAATACCACGCAGAGCGCATCATCTCTCATATCGATTTCAACGAGACGTTGCTGCACGGCATGCTCGCCTTTCTGCTCTTCGCCGGAGCGTTACAAATCAAGTTCAGCGACCTGACCCGGCAGAAATGGGTCATTACCTTGCTCTCCACGGTTGGGGTGATAGTCTCCACCTTCATAGTCGGCGGCCTGACCTGGCTGATGCTCGGGACACTCGGCATGCCGGTGCGCTTCATCCACTGCCTGCTGTTCGGTGCCTTGATCTCTCCCACCGATCCGGTGGCAGTCATCGCTATTCTTAAAACGTCCGGTGTTTCGAAAAGCCTGGAGACCAAGATCGCCGGCGAATCTCTCTTCAATGACGGGATCGGCGTGGTGGTCTTTATGATCATCCTGGAGTTGACTGGAAAAGGAGGCGAGGTTACAGCTGGAAGGGTCATGCAGCTTTTCATGCAAGAGGCGGTCGGCGGTGTGGCTTTCGGGCTGCTGATCGGGGTTTTGGCCTACCAGATGCTCAAAAGAGTCGATGATTATCAGTTGGAGGTTATCATCACCCTGGCGCTGGTGATGGGAGGGTATTCCCTTGCTGACAGGCTGCATACTTCCGGACCACTTGCAATAGTGACTGCGGGCCTGCTGGTGGGCAACCACGGCCGGGCGTTTGCCATGTCGCACACGACCCGCGAGCACCTGGATGCTTTTTGGGAACTGATCGACGAGATTCTAAACGCGATTTTGTTCATGCTGATCGGTCTGGAGGTCCAGGTCATGGATTTTTCCTGGGGCTATCTGGCTGCCGGGCTGGCAGCGGTCGGAATCGCACTGCTGGCCCGCTGGGCGAGCGTGGCAGCCTCCGTGAACATCATGCGACCCTTTCGCCGTTTCAGCCCCGGCGTGATTAGTTTATTGACCTGGGGCGGCTTGCGCGGTGGAATCTCGGTGGCTTTGGCGTTGTCGCTCCCACCATGGCCGGAACGGAATACGATCCTGGCCATAACCTACACCGTAGTGGTGTTTTCCATTCTTGTACAAGGGCTGACTTTGGGGAAACTGGCGCAACGGTTCCATCGGGTTAAGGGAGAGCAGGCCGCTGCTTGATGGTATCTCACCAAGGGGGAATACATGCTGCGGGCCTATCTCAAGCTTCTGACCAAAACATTGACGGCTTCAATTGAAACCGCTGTCTCGCGCATTGACCATAACGCCGTAATCAAAAATCTGGTAGCACACGCCGACATCTCGGGCAGTTACCTGCTGATGATTGTCTTCTCCTGCCTTGTGGCTCTTTTGGGGCTGTTGACCAATAGTGTAGCGGTAGTGATCGGCGCCATGCTGATCTCGCCATTGATGGGACCGATTTTCACGGCAGCCTTGGCATTTGGCATCGGAGACCTGCACTTGGCCAGGAAGGCCCTGAAAATCATCACTGTCAGCATACTTCTGTCGGTGCTCGTCGCGGCCTTTTTTACACTGCTTTCTCCGCTCAAGGCGCCAACCCAGGAAATCCTCTCACGGACCCGCCCCAACATCTATGACCTATTGATCGCCGCATTCGCCGGAGCGGCCGGCGCCTACGCCCTCTGCACCAGGGTGAATTACCTGTTCGTCACCACCGGGGTCGCCGTGGCAACGGCGGTCATCCCGCCACTCAGCGTTGTCGGCTATGGGATCGGCACCGGACAAGCCGCCATTGCCTTGGGCGGTTTTCTTCTGTTTTTCACCAATCTGGTGGCAATCGTCATCAGTTCCGACATCGTATTTCACATCTTCAGGTTCCGGGCAAGCATGGCGGAAGAGGCGCGTTATCCGGTCCGCAGGCGGGTACAGATTCTGGGAGCTGTTCTGGTGATCATATCTGTACCACTGGTCTATACGCTTGTGACGGATATCAGCAAGGTCAAGCTCACCAGCCGCATCGAACGGGTGCTGAAAAGGCACCTGGACAGTAAGGATCATTCCCGGATGACCGATTTCAATTTCCAGCGGGAACGTAATGGACTGAGCGTGATGGCATCGGTGAATACGGTTAGGTTCTATAATGTTTCATCGGAAAGAATGATCGAAAACGACTTGAAGACCGTGCTGAAAACTCCGGTACGGCTTGATCTGGAACAGGTGATAGTCAGGTCCGGAGGTGTGGAGCCCCAGCTGCCGGCCACCCGTATTTCGCTCGTCGCGAAGCCGGTGCCGCCACCCCCGGAAAACCTGTCTACTCTGCGCGTGAAGATCATGGAACGCATAAAGGAAGGCTGCCAGGAGTTGAAGCCGTTCCTCGATCCTTACCCGATCAGGAAGTGCGCCATCCGCTTTTCCAATCAGGGGCCGCTGGTCACCGTGCTCATGACAATTGCCAGGGACTATCCCTTTTCCGATGAGGAACAGCGCTGGCTGGGAGTTGCTTTGGAGAAGAAGCTGGGCGAACCGCTTGCGCTGGAGCTGGAGACCGCGCCTCTGCTGCCGCCCTTGAACTTTGGGGAAGACGGGAAGCTGGATGAAGCAAGTCGCAAGGCCCTCCTGGTTCTCAAGCAGTTTGCGGAAAATGGTCGCGAGCCGCGCATCGTGATTACTGGGCCGCGCACCGTGCGAAAAGATAGATCTCGCAACAGCCGCGATATTGCCACCCTCAAAGACTACTTGGTCAAGGATCTCGGGATTCCCGCTAAGAACATCACACGTGAGCCGGATCGCGGCACGGAACTGCGCCTGAGGGTTGAACCGCTGCCGCAGAAAAGTCACCGAGAGCAGTAAATTTCCGCAACATCAGATTTCCGCCGGGAACATCCAAGCCTGAATCGGGGCGGGCGCTTCCGCGTGAAAGCAATAGCCTGAATCATAGCTGTCATATTGGTGCAGGCTATATTTCCACCTGTTGACCCAACTCGACCACCTGCTCTGCCGGGATATTGAAGAAGGTGGTTGCCGTGAGGGAATTGCGCGACATGAAAGAGAAAAGTTTTTCCTGCCACCGCATCATTCCCGAGCGCCGTGGAGTGGAGATGATCGTTTCCCGGGCCAGATAATAGGTTGCATGCTCCAGGTCAACCGGAAGACCGAGTGGTTCGCACTGCCGCAACGCCACTGGCACATTGGGGCTCTGCATGAAGCCGTAACGCACAATGACCCGGGCAAATCCCAGCGGCATTAAAGTGAGCACCACCCGTTCCTCCGCCGGCACCTGAGGAACTTCCATTGTCAGGACAGAGAGAATAATAACTTGTTCGTGCAGCACTTGGTTGTGGGCTAGGTGGTGATGGAGCATCGGTGGGGTCCCAGTTGGGTTGCCGGTCATGAAAACAGCCATTCCGGGCACGCGGTGGGTCGGATTTGCAGTCAGCGTGTTAATGAAATTCTCCAGCGGATCATTCACACCTTCCAGCCTTTGATTGAGCACTTCCCGTCCACGCCGCCAGGTCGTCATAAGGGCAAATACCGATAAGCCGGCAGCCAGAGGAAACCAGCCACCGTAGGCAATCTTGAGAAGGTTTGCGCTAAAGAACGGGATATCGAAGGAGAGAAACAAACCGGCAAGGGCTGCTGCTGTTACCACCTTCCAATGCCAACGCTTCACCATGAGGAAAAAAGCGAGGATGGTGGTGATGACCATGGTAGTGGTAACGGCAACACCGTAGGCGCCGGCGAGGTTTGATGATGAGCCGAAACCGAGCACCAAGGCTATGGTGGTCAGCATCAGCACTGTGTTCACGGCGGGGATATAGACCTGGCCTATTTCTTCGGATGAAGTATGGATTACCCGGAAACGCGGGCTGAATCCGAGTTGCATCGCCTGCCGGGTGAGGGAAAAGGCTCCGGATATGACCGCCTGGGAGGCGATTACCGTCGCAAGCGTGGAGAGGATGACGAGGGGGTACAACGCCCATGCCGGGGCCAGGTGGTAGAATGGATCGATAAATTCTCCCGGCCGGACGATGAGAAGCGCCCCCTGGCCGAAGTAATTCAGGAGCAGGGCAGGGAGGACAAGCGTGAACCATGCCCGGCGAATGGGACTCCGGCCGAAATGACCCATGTCGGCATAGAGCGCCTCTCCACCGGTAACGACCAGGAATACCGAACCAAGGGCACGAAAGCCGAGCTGTCCGTTTTCCCGTATAAAGTGAATGGCGTGGATGGGGTTGACAGCTCTGAATACTTCCGGTGCCCGCAGGATGCCGCCGATGCCGAGCAACGCAATAATGGCGAACCAGACCAGCATCACCGGCCCGAACACGGACCCGACCCCGGCCGTGCCCCGTTTCTGGAATCGAAAGAGCGAGATCAGGATAAGAATGGTGATTGGCAGTACGAATCCTCCCAGTGCCGGAGCTGCCAGCCTGAGCCCTTCGACGGCGCTTAAAACCGAGATGGCAGGTGTAATCGCTCCATCGCCATAGAGCAGGGCCGCCCCGAACAGTCCAAGGAAAACGAGATAGCGTCTTTGAACGGGCGAAAGGTGGCGCACCGGCGTAAGGAGCGCCAGAAGCGCCAGAATTCCTCCCTCTCCACGGTTGTCCGCCCGCATCATGAACAGAAGGTATTTGACCGAGATCACCAGGGTGAGCGCCCAGAATACGAGAGAAAGGATACCGAGCACGTTCGCCTGTGTGGCCGGTAACGGATGGCTGCCGTGAAAGCACTCCCTGAGCGCATAGAGAGGGCTCGTGCCGATGTCGCCGTATACAACCCCGAGAGCCGCCAGACTGAGTGTAAGGAGTTGTTTGCGAGTCTGGTCGGATTGCGGGTGCGCACCGTCGTTATTGGTTTCAGGTTCTCTCATGTTCATGGTTTCCGACGGTATATCTCCTCAAATCTCCCCGGATGTAACCTGAGTTTTACTCCGGATTCGGTACAGTTTTTCTACCGGACTGACGACCACGATACCGTCACCAGGCAGTCCGGCATGAGCGGTGTCGATAATGGCATCGACAATCGTATCGACCATCGATATCTCGGCAAAGATCTCGATCCTGGCATGGGTCAAGATCCAATCGGGATTGATGAAGGTATCGTATTCGCCATAACCTTTGACCCGAGTTACGCTGATACCCTTCACCCGCATGTCGATCAGCCGATCCTCCACATCTCCCAGCACCTGGATTCGAACGATTGCAACGATTCTCTTCAGCTCCATGTTGTCACCTCGTTGCGGCCCACTCTCGCCCCTTCATTTTCTCATTGCCACCGCCCAACCGCTATCAATTTCTCCTTTCGAACAATTCCGTCAGTTCCTTTCATCTTTATCTTTCTGAAATATCCGCAGGGCGGCTGGTTCGTAACCTTCGGGAAGATACTGATCGGGAATTGCAGTCCGATTGCCGTCCCTAATCTGGGCATAGTGGGGGGACATGATCTCGACACCCGCTTCATTAAACTTTTCCTGGATGTTCTGATGCAGTTCCGAATAGGTGAGGGCCATGACTGATGGTTTATCGGTATAGGCATTGATCTGATAACTGACATAGAAATCATCGAGACTCGTCTGCAGCACAAAAGGCGTCGGAAGTTCAAGTATGTTTTCCGTGGCACTGGCCGCCGATATCAGCAATTTATAAACCAGACGCCATGGTGCGTCATAACCGATGGTGACAGTAGTATGCAGAATCAAACCGTAATTCTGCGCTGAAGAGCTGAAATTGGTAATGTGGCTACCAAGAACCATGGCATTGGGAACGGTAATATCGACATTCTTGATGGTTCGAATGCGTGTTACCAACAGGTTTTTCTCCACAATATCGCCGACTGTTTCCGCAATTTTAACACGGTCGCCCAGCTTAAACGCCCGCATATACGTCAGAATCACCCCGGCCACCACATTTGAAACTGCCGAGGTTGATCCCAACGAAAAGAGCACGCCGAGAAAAACCGACACGCCTTTGAACGCAGGAGAATCTGATCCGGGTAGATACGGAAAGGCGACCACCGCCGCAAAAGCAAAGATCAAAAAACGGACGATATTAAATGTAGGTTCAGCCCAGTCGTGGAAAAATCCAGGAATGATAATAGTCTGCTTTTCAACTTCAGAAAAAAAGAACTTAACCAGTTTGGTTGCATAGTGCGTAAGAACAATTATGACGAGCAGGAAGAAAATATTGGGCAGATAGGTGACAAATGCCATTCCGACTTTTTCAACCGGCAACAAAATGTAGTCGAACAGTTTATCTGCAATACCGCGAGTCCAGGGAAAAAAGCTCAAAACCAGCGGGATATATAGATAAAAAATACCAAGCAGCAGGATAACCCTTGTTACACGAATAGTGGTGACTATCAGTGCGGTAATCCGTTCTTCTTTCAATAGTTCTATCGATTGAAAGCGGATGGTTCGAATATAGGTGCCACGCAAATTTTCAATTTTGGCGATGACTTTTGGTGAAAACCGCTTGATCACTGCGAGCAATATTATGAGGACAAGAGTGGCCAGAAAGCTGTACAAAGCACCCATCATGAGACTATTCATACTGTACGCTTTGTTGTGTGCTTCCACAGCAGCACGGATTCTGTTGGCCAACTCTGCCGCAAGAACCTGACGAGGCTTTTTTTCTACCAGCGCATCGGCTTCAGTGACGCTCATCAGGATTATGTCGCCAGCGTAAATGTCGCTGGTGGAATCGCCATCAATTGTTTTTAACGAGTCCGGAGAGAAAAGGGGATCTTTTATGAGTTTTGAAAGGCGAGTGGATATGACATTTGCCCGGTCTGCTGCTGTAAAAGAAAATAATCTGGCTTTAATTGCAAACAGCGGCTTGTCATACACCACTACCTGGGCCTCAGGCTGAAGGGGTGTTGTCTTTTCAACAATATTCGGTTTGCTGTCTGTTGTCTTTGTTTGCGGTGCTGCCGTCGCAGTTGCCGCGGTCATAACCATGGAAAGAAAAAGCGCTGTCAAAGTACGCAGCATGTCAGGCTCCTGCCAGTGCAATTAATTTACACTAATTTTTTCTGCCATCCTAACATTAAAGACCGGTGCATCCACTAATTGGAACGTGGCGGAAGCCAAAGAAACTTTTCCTTCCGAGGCATCAAATTCTTCCAGAATCCGGGTAAACAGGACGTCTTTGGTATGGCGGCGTCGTTTGAAATCAGTTACATAACGGATGGTAAACTCCAGCCAATTGTCATTGGCGACCAGCGTGACCGCCGGTTCGATCCGGGCATCTTCTATGCGATACTTGTTAACCATCATGTGCCATGTTTTCTGAGCTTCGGGTACTATGCTGCCCAATGCGTCATTCGCGATTTTCTGCAAAATCTCTCGGGCAAGCCTATAGTCACTGCCGTATTTTACCGGTACTGTTATCTCGTCCCAAAGAAAGGGGAAGTCTCCTGAATAGTTAAAAACCGGCTCCTTGAAGACGAAGCTGTTGGCAACGCGAACGATACGACCGTTGTAGAGATCTGCTTTTACCCAATCTCCGGTCTCCATCAAAGTGGTACGGAGTATCCCGATATCGATGATGTCGCCGACAATACCGCCCAGTTGCACCCGGTCACCGACTGAGTAGAAGTTACCGAACGAAATCGCTACCCATCCGGCAACACTGGCGATAATTTCCTGAAGAGCGAAGGCAATGCCGGCGCCAGCCACTCCGAAGGCGACCGTAAGGTTCCCCAGTTTGTTACTGAAAACCACCGTAATAAGGATAACTGAAACAAGTGCACCAGCCGCGTTGACAAGTTTTCTCAAGCGGTAACGTGTATCGGTGTTTACAATGTGCCCCAAGAGAACCCGGCGAGCCGTGCGAGTCAGTACGTTGATTAGGATAATTCCTACAATAACAGCTACGATTTTTCCGACAGTCGGGTCTGAGAACCATGCAACGACTGTGTTCCAAATTTTGTTGTCCATTTAACAACTCCAAGGTTGTCTGTCTCATATGCATCATGGCGTTTGAACAACCCATTATCGCTGGAAGAATAACAAATACCCGTTTCTCTGATCACAGCCCGGGATATGGCAGCCATCCGCAACTAGCCGTCGAAGAATACGATTTGTGTTGCCAGGGTCAAGGGATTTGCAATGTGTAGCTTGGCGGCGTAGAGAGCAGAATCAAAATCCCCTGTTTTGTGCTCAACCCCATGACAGGCGAGACAACCATCAGGTCACCGTTTTCCAGGGTTGTGACCGTCGTCTTGTCCTCCTGAAGCACCGCCGGAGGAAAGGCGCTGGTAACCGAGGTGCCTTCCCGTTTCTTGTTCGTAGCCACCACAATGGTTCCGTCAGGTTTTGCTACAATAATCTCCTTCATGTTCTTTTCTTTGACGAATTGATTGAGATACTGGTTAATCTGGTCGTAGTTGTTCCTGATCATCTCGCTGCGCACCGCCCAGGTAAGCGGCACAGCAACAAGACGAAGAAGCGACTTGTTCTGTTCTGTAATGATCCGGTTTGCACTTTCTGCCACTTGTGCCTTGGCACTGGTAACGGCGACGTTTTTCCATGCATACATACCTGCGATGGCAAGAACCAGAAGTAAAATGGTAATGGAATGCCAATGGGTAACGATAAAGAATTTTTTGGCGCCTTGTGCATGCTGTTTTTCGCCGCTTGCGCCGGGATCGAGTTTTTTTTCTGAATCTCCAGGGTCTCGGGTCATGTCATAACTCCTTTGTTTTTGGATTTACAGTTCCACCCGTTTGAGTCTGAGCGAATTGCCGATCACGGAAACGGAGCTGAAGCTCATTGCTGCCGCGGCAATCATCGGTGACAACAGTATCCCGAAGAAGGGATACAGCACGCCCGCGGCAATCGGCACCCCGGCCGTGTTATAAAAGAAGGCGAAGAACAGGTTCTGCCTGATATTGCGCATGGTGGCCCGGCTCAACCGCCTGGCCTTGACAATGCCCCGCAAATCGCCTTTGACCAACGTGACGCCGGCGCTTTCAATTGCCACATCGGTACCGGTGCCCATGGCAATGCCGACATGGGCCTGTGCCAGCGCAGGGGCATCGTTGATGCCATCGCCCGCCATGGCAACGATACGGCCTTTTGCCTGAAGCTGCTTGATCAGTTCGGCTTTCTGCTCCGGCAATACTTCGGCGTGTACCTGGTCGATATCCAGCTTGCCGGCAACCGCATTGGCGGTGATCCGATTGTCACCGGTAATCATCACAATTTTGATACCTTCGGCATGCAAATCGCGAATGGCTTCCGCTGTGGATTCTTTGATGGGATCCGCAACGCCGATTAAACCGGCTGCTTTTCCACTTATGGCAATCAGCATGACAGTCCGGCCCTCGGAACGTTGCTTGTCTGCTTGGTGCGACAAATCTCCCACGTTGATTACCAAGCTTTCAAGAAGGTTTACGTTGCCTGCCGCTACCGTATGCCCATCAACTTCTCCGGTGACGCCTTTTCCGGTTACGGACTGGAAATTATCTGCCTTAGCCAGCTTGATCCCCTTTTCTTCAGCTCCACGCACGATGGCTTCCGCCAAGGGGTGTTCGCTGGCCCGTTCCAGGCTGGCTGCCAGACGCAACAGTTGATCCTCGTCAAAGCCCTCTTCTGCCTGCACTGCGACCAGCTTCGGCTTGCCCTCGGTCAGCGTACCGGTCTTGTCCACTACCAGTGTATCGACCTTTTCCATGATTTCCAGTGCTTCGGCATTCTTGATCAGGACCCCGGCCATGGCGCCACGTCCCGCTCCCACCATGATGGCAATGGGTGTAGCAAGTCCCAGTGCGCAGGGACAAGCTATGATCAAAACAGCAACAGCATTGATAACAGAATGGGCCAGGCGCGGTTCCGGTCCCCATACCCACCAGGCAATTAAAGGTAAGCACGGCAAAACCAACTACAGTTAGGTACAAAATAGCTGGCCACGACATCCGTCAGTTTTTGAATCGGTGCCCGCGTGCGTTGTGCATTGGCCACCATCTTTACAATTTGTGCCAGCAGGGTATCGACGCCGACTTTGTCACTGGGATGGATTCACCGGTGACCATGGATTCGTCCAGGTTGCTTTCCGTAAGCTTCCCTGTCAAGTAGACAGATTGAAAGTAGAGTTTCCGGTGTACCGTTGCATAACTTCGAGCGGCGTCATGTTATCAAGCGAGTCATGAGGCCGCCGTTCATTGTAATCAATCATCCACCAGTAGGTGGTTTCCCGTACCTCGGCAAGATTGCGGAATAGATACAGGTTGAGCACTTCTTCCCGATAGGTGCGGTTGAAACGCTCGATATAAGCATTCTGATTCGGCTCGCCGGGCTGGATGTACAGAATAAACATTCCAACTGATTCTGCCCAAGCAACAAAGTCGCCACTCAGGAATTCAGGACCGTTGTCGACTCGCAAAACGTCAGGCAATCCTCGTTCATTGCGGAGTTTTTCAAATACCCGAATAAGCCGTCGACCAGTGAGCGAGGTGTCAATCTCGACCGCCAGACATTCACGGTTAAAGTCGTCGATGACGTTGAAGGTTCTGAACCGGCTACCAGCATGGAGTGCATCGCTCATGAAGTCGGCTGACCAGACCTGATTTGGATGCTGTGGCACGAGAAGAGGTTGTCTCTCCCGTTTTGGCAACCGCTTCTTGGCTCGGCGTTTCTGGTTCAATCGCAACTCGCAGTAGACACGGTAGACTCGCTTGTGGTTCCAGGGGTGGCCAAGGCGACGCATGGCCCGGAAGCATTTCCAGAAACCCCAACGGGCATGCTTTTCGACCATATCGTTCAACACCCGGATAACATCGGCGTCACGCGCAGATGTTTTCTGCCTGGTCTTATAGAAGGCTGCCCGAGACAAGCCGACACAACGGCAACTGCGCTGCACCGAAAGACTGTGTTCGGCAACGAGGAAATGAACCGCTTCCCGTTTCTCTGGCAGCCTTACAGCTTTTTTTCGATCAGATCCTTGAGCGCCCGGTTCTCCAGGGCCATGTCGGCATACATGCGTTTGAGGCGGCTTAACTCAGCTTCCATCTCCTTCATTCGCTTGAGATCGGAAGCATTCATGCCGCCATACTTGGATTTCCAGTTGTAGTAGGTTGCGTCCGAGATGCCATGCTTGCGACAGACATCTTTCACCAACATGCCGGATTCAACTTCCTTGAGAATGGCAATGATCTGTGTTTCGGTAAAACGTGATCCTTTCATCCTGAACCTCCTGGCTCTGTATTGTGCCAGAAAGCTCTAATTTTAACATGTCTTCGTTTTAGGGACGTTTACGTTAAAGCTTTGAATTATGTGAATACCGCAATCATAGCTCTTTACCCTCTTTGGAAATTGTAACTCCAATTTAGCAGAAAGCACGATAGTGCTCATTTTCCGCTAAAAAGGTAAAAGGCAACAAACGCGCCAAAGAAGATCTGCGGACACTGCGAATACAAGGGGTTGATTGCACGAATCAAAACGGGAAGGGAGAGTGCGGGGTTAAGAGAAAGCCATCAATGGAAGCCGTCATATATATGACAAATTGATAAGACCAATACCTTGATGACTGAATAGACTCGTTATTCGTGTGAATGCAGCTTTCTTCCGGAGTCAACTTGTGCCTTGCCAGAGAGCTCAACCTCTTTAGCTTTGAATTTCTGCTACTATTACAAGTGAGCTTTGATGTCTCAAACTTTTGCGGCTGAATAAATTCAATGTGAGAGGTGCGTATATGGAAGATTTCAAGCGTATTCTTGTCGTGAGCAGAATGACCACCTACTGCCAGGAGGCGGTTCATTGTGGCGTTTCCCTTGCCCGGATGTATGGGGCGGAACTCTACATTATTCACGCTGTTCACAATCCATTCGGACTCGAAGGGTGGAACCTTCCGACGGTTTCCCTGGAGAAGGAATACCAGCGGATGATGCAGCAGGCCAAGAAGGATCTGGATCGGATTGTGGAGAATGAACGAACCGAAGGGCTCGCGGTGACCGAACTGATTAGGGAGGGAGATCCGACGAAAGAGATACAGAAGGCGGTGAAAGAGTTGAAGATCGATCTCCTCATCATGCTCGCCCACCAGGAGTGGCGCCTTGAACATTTCCTTTTCGGGCGCAGCAACGAGGAGATTGTTCGGAACATGCCCTGTTCGGTTCTTCTTGTCAAAAAGGAGCCTAGGCCGGTCAACTGGTAGGCTCGAACAGATGCTTCTGTCGTTTGATAGCGCAAGAGTCTTTTTCGTTTTCATGAAATGATGGCAGCATATCGTGATTCTCAGCAGTTGGGAGATGGCAATGGATGATCTTATGGAAAAAAAAGAATATGGGCCTTTCTTCCTGGCCGTATTTTCTTTTATCACCGGTATCGTAGCCGGATGCGGGGCTTATCTGTTTCGTTTATTGATTGCCCTTCTTCATAATTTATTTTTTTATGGCACGTTGACGATTTCGTATGACGCCAATATCCATACAGCCCCCAGCCCATGGGGTGTTTTTGTTATGTTTGTTCCTGTTGTCGGGGCTGTGGGGGTTGTTTACCTGGTTAGGAATTTTGCGCCCGAGGCAAAGGGGCATGGTGTCCCGGAAGTGATGGATGCAATTTACTACAATAAAGGACTCATCCGCCCCATGGTTGCTGTCGTGAAATCGCTGGCTTCGGCCCTTTCAATCGGCAGTGGCGGTTCCGTGGGGCGAGAAGGACCGATAGCCCAGATCGGATCTGCCTTTGGATCAACACTTGGGCAGTTATTACGGGTGACCCCTTGGCAATGTAACGTCTTGATCGCAGCCGGAGCGGGCGGAGGTATTGCCGCAACGTTCAACACTCCCATTGGCGGCCTGCTTTTTGCGACTGAAATACTGCTTTATGAAATAAGCGTCAGGACACTGGTCCCTGTTGTTGTCGCCACCGCAACAGCCACCTATATCGGACAGCTTTTCTTCGGTATCTATCCCGCATTCAGGATTCCAACCATTGAATCCCTCTTTTTTCGTCTCGACAAGCCGCAGGTACTTATCGCCTATGTCGGGCTGGGGATTGCTCTCGGCGTGGTATCCACCATCTTTATCAGGGCTGTCTATGGTTTCGAGGATTTCTTCGAGAATCGCCTTCCCGGCAACGACTATTTCCGCCACGTAACGGGAATGTTCATCGTCGGCCTCATGTTCATGATGCTTCAGAGATACTCGGGACACTATTACATCGAAGGTGTGGGCTACGCGGCGATCCAGGATGTCCTCACCATGGCACTTCATGGAGCAGGCTTTCTTTTGTTTCTGTTTGCGCTGAAACTGGTTGCCACTGCCTTGACGATCGGATCGGGGGGATCAGGAGGGATATTCTCGCCATCCCTTTTTATTGGAGCAACACTTGGTGGAGCCTATGGGATTGTGCTCAACCAGCTTTTTCCGAGTTTGGGGATTAGCCCTCCGGCATTTGCCGTGGCAGGTATGGCTGGAAGTGTGGGGGGAGTAACTGGAGCGGCCCTGACCGCAATCGTGATGACCCTGGAAATGACTCTGGACTACAGTGTGGTAATCCCTGTGACAATAACCGTGGCCATTAGCTTCGGTTTCAGGAAGCTCCTTTGTCGAGAGAGTATCTACACCATGAAGCTTGCAAGGCGTGGCCATTTGATGCCGGAGGCACTCCACTCCACTGTCCATAATCTGCGAAAAGCAGCAGAGATAATGGATTCTCGATTCACCATGATTACCGCGGATCGCACCATTCACGAACTAATCGAGAGTATTCGGAACGAGCCGGAGACCCAGTGGTTTTTGGTCACAGATTCGGAGAAACTGATCGGCCTCCTATCACGGGAAGCAGCCCTGGAAGCTGCAATCTCCAAGGCAAACACGGAACAGATCACAACCATACCATCTCTCATCTATATCAGTGTTGGTGAAGATAACCAGTTTTACAACATTATTGTGCGAATGCGCCTTGCAAATGCCAAAGCAGCGCTGGTGGTACATGGCGAGACAGTTTTATCTGGAAGTGTCGTCGGCATTATCGGTGAAGAACAGATAGCCAGAACGGTTTCAGAAGGTGCAGATTTTTTCCCGATTTTGACTTCTGCTCGGTGATAACATGACAGAGTCGGCAGACCGCATGAAAATACGTGAGATGGACGTAAACCCAGCATTAAAACAAGGGGGCTAAAGTCCAGTGGGACCCCAATATGGGCTAAGCCAAATTTGAGACTAATGTAGCCTGAAAATACAGCATGGAACTGCTTATTTAATCAATATTTAAGCCTTTGAAGATCTACTGCGAGAGACTCCAGGTAGCAGCAGAGGTACAATGACGTCGCGATGTCACCGTGTGTCAGAATAGCGTCGGCTCTTGTTGAGCGGATAGTGTTGCACAGCTTATCAACCTTGCAACGCCCAACGAAGTTCAGATGTACGTGAGCCAAACCAATTCCATATTCCGGCATGTCAGTAACGAGACAAAGAGGCAAGCCCTAACAACACTCTGGGCGAATCTACCAGCCCTTCTTCCGTGCTTTTTTGAAGATCGCATCCTATTGGGGGCTGTAACCGGGAAATATCAGACAGAGCTTATATCCCGGCAAACCATTCATATCCCCGATCCTCCCAGTAGCCTCCTTTACCGCCGTATATTCCGGTAAAATTCTCCACCAACTCGATCCGCATGACATATTTGGCCATCTTGTATCCCAACTGGCGCTCCAGGCGCAGCCTGATCGGAGCGCCGTTTTCGATGGGAACCGGCTTTCCGTTCAGTTCGTAAGCCAAAACCGTCTGGGGATGGAAGGCATCCTCCATGTCGATGCTTTCGTAATAGGGCATTCTTCCGTCTTTGGCGCAGTGAAAGACGACATAGCGGGCATGGGGTTTCGGTCTCACAATTTCAAGCAGGGCGCTCAGGCGAGCCCCCTTCCAGGTTCCGATTGCACTCCACCCCTCGACACAATCGTGCCTCGTCGTCTGGGTGCGGTGCGGAAGTCCCCGGACATCGGCAAGCGAAAGGCTCATCGGTTGTTCCACAAGGCCGTCCACCAGGAGGCGGTAATCGGCAAAACCGTTTTCGGCCATGACGAGATACGCCGGATCGCTTGGTTTCGAGGTGCCATTACTTCTGAATGAGGGGGAACGGTCGGTTTCCGGGAATTCCTGGGCCAGTGCCTTGCGGGACAAAAGAAGCCTTTGTGCCCGATAGCTGGCCTTTTCTCCCGCACCCAGGATGTTTGGAAACCAGGTTGTCTCCGACAACTTCTGACAACCGCCAAGCACCAGGACGCCCAAACCGGAACCCAGGCGCACCAGAAGGCTCCTGCGTGATAGTTTCAGGTTTTCAGTCATGTTCAATCTCCTGGCTGATCCGATAGTATCCGGTTATCATGGAGCGGAGGTTGTTCCAAAAACCGGTTACTATGACTTGGAAAACGTGAATTGCGACAAAGGCGAGCAAAGCCCACGCAACCATGAAATGGATGGTCCTCATGGATTCTCGTCCTCCGAACAGGTCGACCCAGCCGGTGAAAAGAGCATCCATTCCGGGCGACATGCCGAGACCATTCAGGATAACCAAGGGGAACAGCAGGAAGATTACGGAAAGATAGGCCAGTTTCTGCAGCACATTGTAGTTCTTGGCCGCTTCGCCGGTAGGATGGCGCAAAAGTAAATGGTCGATGAATGTTCTGCCGATTGATCGCCAATCATTACTGGTGGGTAAAAGATCACGCCGAAGATGTCGACTCATTATGGTGTAGCCCACGAAAGCAATTCCGTCGGTTACCAGGAGCCAGGCAAAGAAAAAATGCCATCTCCTGGCCATGGAAAGCCAACGGTTACCCGGCAGAGTGAGCCAGGAAGGAAAACCACGGTCATCGGGGTTTCCCAGGGAGTTCCTGGATACCCCAAGGAATCCGGTGGTGGTGAACTCCTGACCGAATACCCTGGTAACGCCGATCAATTCCCCATTATTCCTCTCCCGGCTGTAGATTTGCATTACAGGCGGAGCGCCTGTATATGATGATTTGCCCCAGTACAGAGCCGGGTGGGCATTGAATATGTTGAGGCCGCTCATCAGGAGAATCGGGAGTGCAATTACGGTGATCCAGTGTAGAATACGGACCGGCAATGAATGCCGGTAATACATCTCTTCTCTGGTCCTCTTCCTTCTTGAATCGTCCATCTGATCTCCTGAGCAATACTATTTCTCCGCACCACAAACAGCTTCGGATGATGAAATCACGACCTGAATTATCCAATATTGCCTTTTCATTGTACCATTCCGGAGCGATCCGGCAATTTTTCGGTCTGGTTTATGAACCTGTTGCACCGGCGTTTCTCTCTGGTATGGTATCAATTGTCAGTATTGCCCCCAAAACCAAGGTTAAGTGACCGGTGCAAACCGCTAGAGTTCTTTTATGATCACGAAAACGATACTCATCGCTGAAGATGACAACACCACCGCCTCTTTGGTTGCCGCTTATCTGGAACGGGAAGGATTCTCGACCGTCATAGCCCCCGATGGAGAGAGCTGTATGCGAGAGTTTCATGCAAACACTCCGGTTATGATCATCCTCGATATCATGCTGCCTGGTATCGACGGGTGGGAGATCTGCCGAACCTTGCGCAAGACTTCTGATGTTCCCATCCTCATGCTGACCGCTCGCATTGAGGAGATCGACCGGGTAACCGGATTGGCAATGGGTGCGGACGACTACATGGTGAAGCCATTCAGCATCAGGGAGCTTGTGGAAAGGGTGAAGGCGATTCTCCGCAGAGCACGGACGGCAGCCCCGCAACCTTCCTCTGATGCTCTCACCTGCGGCTCGTTGGAACTCAACACTGTCAAACGAACCGTTACCCTCGAAGGCAGAGCCATCTCCCTGACATCAACAGAGTACAAGCTCCTGAACACCCTCATGAGCTCTCCCGGCAGGGCCTTTTCCCGCGAAGACCTTCTCAGGTTATGCCTGGACGGCGTCGAGGTGGTCGACCGGGTGATCGACGTCCATGTGAGCAAGCTCCGCCAGAAAATCGAAAGCGACTCCTCCGCTCCCCGTTATATCCTGACGATACGGGGCTACGGCTACCGGTTCAACGATGAGTGCGAATCGTAGGGGGGCAGCATGAAGCAGCATCTCCTTTGGAAGCTCCTCTTCGGAAACATCATCCCGGTAATCGTGGCCATCGTCATTTTGATCTGGTTCGCNNATTGATTCCCACCGGATGTTTCTCACGGCGATCCACCGGTATCTGATCAGCGCATCTTTGGCCGCCTTGGTGTTTGCCTGCATCTTGAACTACCTCATGACCCGGAAGTTTCTGCGACCCCTCTTTCAGATGACCGCCATAACCAGACAAATCGCCAGCGGCAACTACCGCGAGCGCGTGAACGTAGCAACCTCCGACGAAGTGGGCCAGTTGGCTCAATCCTTCAACCAGATGGCTGACAGCCTCGAAAAGATTGAGCTGCTGCGCAAGAACATGGTGTCGGACATGGCCCATGAGTTGCGGACCCCGCTCACCAACCTCAGGGGGTGCATGGAAGCACTGAGCGACGGGGTGGTACCTGCCTCAAAGGAAACATTTGCAATACTCGAAAACGAATCCTTGCGGCTGGTCCGCCTGGTCGAGAATCTGCAGCAACTTGCACGTGCAGATGCGGCAAAGGCGTATCTGGATCGAAAGAAAATCTCTCTTCATGACCAATTGCGGCAAATTGTGGATCTCTATCAGTACAACCTTCAGGAAAAGGGACTGACCGTTGAATGGCGTCTCGAACCGGGGACACAAACTGTTTTCGCCGACCGGGATAAACTGCTGCAGGCGATCCGTAATCTCGTGGACAACGCCTGGAAGTATTCACCTCCCCAGGGCACTATCACAATCTCCACCACCCTGAGCAACGATTGGATCAAGACCATCGTTGCCAACCAGGGCGAAGGAATCGACGAAAAGAGTCTCCCCTTCATTTTTGAACGCTTTTATCGCGCCGAGCACTCCCGGTCACGGGATGCAGGCGGTGCAGGCATTGGCCTGGCGATCGTCAAGGAGCTGATCGAAGCCCACGGCGGGCGCGTTGGCGCCGAAAGTAGCCCATCCTGGACCTCCATCTGGTTCACCCTTCCTTCCAGCCACTCATCTTTACAGAATCTTTAAATTACAAAAATATTCCCTTAACCATATTTTGTTACGTTTTATTCAAACGGAATGGTTCTTCTGGCCCTTCAGCGATGTCAACAAAGGGGATCAAGTCATGTTTCAAAATAATATCAGCTCGATCATAATAGTAATTGTCGGATTACTGGTTGTCGCAATTTTGCTGGCAATGACTCTTACGCCCAAACGTATCCATCATGCAACCGGAGAGGAAGCAAACATGTCGAAAAAAGCGTATTCAGAGGAAGCGCTGAAGAACCGGCTGACGCCGATGCAGTATCATATCACCCAGGAATCGGGCACCGAACCTCCTTTCAACAACGAATTCTGGAATGAACACCGTGATGGGCTGTACGTCGATATCGTCAGCGGCGAACCATTGTTCTCTTCGAAAGACAAGTTCGATTCCGGCACCGGTTGGCCCAGCTTCACGAAACCGGTCGAAAGGTCCAATGTGATAGAAAAAAGGGATATCGGCTTCAGCATGATCCGCACCGAGGTCCGATCCAAAGAGGCGAATTCCCATCTGGGGCACGTGTTTGACGACGGCCCGAGGGACAAAGGGGGGCTGCGCTACTGCATCAACTCGGCGGCTCTTCGTTTTATTCCGGTGGAGGATCTGGAAAAGGCCGGGTATGGCACGTACTTGCCGCTCTTCGGCAAGCATGCCCAGGCCGCACCGGCAGTACAGGTAGTAACGTTAGCCGGGGGATGTTTCTGGGGGATGCAGGATCTTTTACGCAAGCAACCAGGGGTAATTACGACGGAAGTAGGCTATACTGGAGGCAAGGTACCGAACGCAACCTACCGGAACCATGAGGGACATGCCGAGGCGGTAAGGATTGAATTCGATCCGGCCAAGACCAGCTTTGAGGCCCTCCTACGCTTCTTCTTTCGGATGCACGACCCGACAACGTTGAATCGTCAGGGAAACGATATGGGATCCAGCTATCGAAGCGCCATCTTCTATCATGATGATGAGCAGAAGCGGATAGCGCAGAAGGTAAAGGCCGAGGTGGATGCCAGCGGTAAGTGGCAACGACCCGTTGTTACCGAAATCACGCCTGCCGGTCCCTGGTGGCGTGCCGAGGACTATCATCAGGATTATCTGGAGAAAAATCCCGGAGGATACACCTGCCACTGGGTTCGCGATTAGCAGTTGCTTGAAATTTTACAACGAGCGGTTACACTAAAACGATGGATTAATTATTGCATTCAAGGAGATGTGTTATGAAAAAAATAACAACAATGGTAATGGCCGCTTTTCTCGTCAGTTTCTCAGCTCCTCTGATTACCCAGGCTGTCGATCATCAGGAGGAATACTCCTGCAAGGTTGAGGCACGTAAATGCATGTCCGACATCTCGGCCATTCAAGCCAAGATGAAAAAAATGAACGAAGATATCAAAAAAGGCACTGTCTATTCGAAGGAAGACATGATGAGGTTGGAGAAGAGCATCAGCGAACTGCAGCAGGCAATTGACAAAATGAAGCCGATGAAGAAGTAAAACTGATTTCTGAAGTAATACACTAAGACAATGGGGGGTAACTAATAGCTACCTCTCATTGTTTGTTTAGATCAAAATTGTCATTTACGTCTGCAATATTTTCAACTTTTGCAAGAAAGCGCACTGATGCGCCTTGCAGTAGATGTCCTGCCTCGTCAGCTTCAGTTCTGGAAAAGTGAGCCTTGCGGCCGGCCATGATAGATATAGCCTCTTACAAGTGATAACTTATTTTGTACCTGGGAATAACCCACCAAACACATTACCGGCATGTTACACCCGACAGCAAGCTGCGAGATGATGGAAAAAATTGCATGAAAGCGAGAATAAATATAATTAATCAAGTGGGTTGCAAGATATGATCTACATTAGATTGCGGTTTTAGTTCGAATGTTGAGATTCTGCCCCCTAGTCGCGTTTCTATTGACTAGTGTCCCGTTTGGTTAGTTCTTTCCAGTAATTCCAGCACTTGTTTTTGCTCTTTGAACAGACTCAATAATTGCTGCTGCGCTCTTGGTCCACTTGAACGGCTTGGCGGTGGTTGCATTGTGAACCTCAATGAAGCGCTGAATCTCTTTTCGCAATGCTGCGACGCTAGTGAACACTCCCCGATAGATTGAGCGTCGCTCCAACTGGGAAAACCAGCTTTCCACCGCATTTAACCATGAGGCACTGGTCGGCGTAAAATGCAGGGTTATCCGAGGGTTGTCCGCCAGCCACCTCTGTACCTCAGCGGTCTTATGGGTGCTGCTGTTATCCAGAATAATGTGTAAATCAAGTTTCTTTGGGGTTGAACGTTCTATCCGCTGTAGGAAGTCAAGGAACTCCTTGGCCCGGTGGCGCTTGGTTACTCGTCCCATGACTTCGCCGGTCAGGATGTCAAACGCGGCATACAAGCTCATCGTGCCGTTACGTTTGTAATCGTGGGTACGACGTTCAATCTGGCCGGGTCTCAGTTGCAACATCGGCTGCGTCCGGTCAAGAGCCTGAATCTGGGTCTTCTCGTCTACCGACAACACCATGGCATTGTCGGGAGGATTCATATAGAGGCCGACGACATCGACGACCTTTTCGGCAAATTGCGGATCATTGCTGATCTTAAAGCTCTTTAAACGATGAGGCCTCAGATCAGCCGCTTCCCAAATCTGCCGTACCTGCCACGTGGTAATTCTGGCGTACTTGGCCATGAGGCGCACGCTCCAGTGAGTTGCCTCATGGGGAATCCGCTCCACGGTCAGTTTTAAAACCTCCTTGACCTTCTGGTCAGTGAGCTTTCTGGGCTGGCCAGAGCGGGGCAGATCGGAAAGCCCTTCGATTCCAGACTTTTTGAAGCGGCCCCTCCATTTATAAACCGCTTTAGTTGAAGTCTTGGTCGTAGAAGCTATTGTTTCGACAGGCTCGCCGTCAGCACACATAAGGACGATGCGAGCGCGCAATACCAAGCTCTGGGCCGTCTTAGATGACCGAAGCAGTGTTTCCAAGGCCTGTCGGTCACTCGCTGACAATTCGATAAGTTCAGTTGTTCGTGCCATGAGAAGCACAATAGCACAATTAGATATTTTCAGATAGAACTAACCGCACGAGACACTAGGGCCAAAACATTTTTCCATCTGGCCGCAACGGGGGAATGAGCTAGACATTACTGATGGCACAGACTGGAAATGAGATCATTCGGCTGGTCCTCCCACAGGCTGCCGGAAACCTCCAAAAATGCCTTTAGCAAGGTGGTGCAATAGCTTTTACGGCGTTTCAAAAGCGTAAGGGAGCGTTTAAGCATCAGTGGACTTGCTACTTCGACAAGCAATCCGTGTTCAATCTCTCGCTGAACAGCCAGTCGCGAAAGGCAACCCACTCCGAGTTCTGCGGAAACTCCATTCTTGATGGCTTCCGTATGGCCAAACTCCAGATGGATCGAATAGCTGATCCCGGCTTTTTCCATGGCATCTTCAAAGACCTCCCTGGTTCCGGACCCTTTTTCACGCACAATCCAAGGGGCTGTTGCCAACATTGCCGGTGCTACCATCTTCTCAGAGGCCCATGGATGATCTTTGCCTGCTATCACAACAAGTTCGTCGTCACGCCAATGAACGGATACAAGACATCTGCTGTGGCATGGCCCTTCAACAAAAGCAATATCGAGTTCACCAGCTTCGAGCCAGTCAGCTACCTGCTGGGTATTGCCTACCTGCAATTCCACCCTTGTTTTAGGGTGCTTTCTTGCAAAAGCCCCTAAAATCACCGGCAGGAGATAATTACCAATCGTGGTACTTCCCCCTACCAGCAAGTCACCCGCCAATTCCTGTTCACCATTACCCTGTAACAGCAACTCAACGTGTTTGACGGCCTGGAGAATCTTCCGGGATTCATTGAGTAGCAGACGGCCATGATCATTCAGTATAAGGCGTCTGCCGCATCTTTCGAACAAGGGGGCCGCGCTCAACTGTTCCAATTGCGACAAAGCCATGCTTACTGCTGACTGGGTCAGAAACAGTTTTTCTCCAGCCTTGGTAACGCTGCCGGTGGCAGCAATTTTTTCGAAAATTTCCAATTGTCGAATAGATAGAGACATGTATCAACCTAATTGATGTTTACAATTAATATTATTCATTTTTATTTATATATGATTTTGACTATTGTTTCAACAGCCCATGTGAAAGGAGGCTGGTATGAAAAATCATTATGTAATGAAGGCGGTATTCTGGGTAGGGTTGTTCTTCTGTTGCTGGCCTGAGGTCAGCGCTCCCATGGCGTTGATAGCAGGCATTGTCTTTGGAGTAATGATCGGCAATCCCTGGAGTTCAGCCATGTCTTCCTGGAGCAGGCGCTTATTGCAGCTATCCGTGGTTGGCCTGGGGTTCGGCATGAACCTGCCGGAACTACTTAAAACCGGGCGAGATGCATTTCTTTACACTGCAGTCAGCATCGGTTTTACTATGACTGTGGGGTATCTGTTGGGAAAGTTTTTTAAAACGCCGCATCGTACCTCATCCCTGATCTCTTTCGGCACAGCTATCTGTGGTGGGAGCGCCATAGCTGCCATGGCCCCGGTTATCAAGGCAGAGTCCGAAGAGACCGGCGTAGCTCTGGCAACAATCTTTACCCTCAACTCAATTGCCTTGCTCCTGTTTCCACCTGTTGGGCACCTTCTGGGCATGGAGCAGCGGCAATTCGGACTCTGGTCGGCACTGGCCATCCACGATACCAGCAGCGTCGTAGGTGCGGCTGCTGCATACGGCAGCCTTGCCCTGGCTATCGGAACAACGGTCAAACTGACCAGAGCGTTGTGGATTATGCCTTCCGCCCTTGTTGCCAACTGGTTTTCCAAGTCGACAGGGAAGGTGAAATTTCCGCTTTTCATCATTGGTTTCATTATTGCCGCTGCCATAAAGACATTGTTGCCTGGGCTTGATCAGCTTTGGAATCCTCTGAACAGTCTTGCAAAGCAGAGTCTGGTGGTGACCCTTTTTCTGATCGGATGCGGTCTCACCAGGGAAGTGCTGAGCAGGACAGGTGTAAAACCAATGGCACAAGGGGTAATACTATGGTTGCTTGTCTCAATTACAAGCGGTGTGGCTATTATGACAGGCTTCATTCGATAGGGAGATCGGCTGCAACAGAAAAAGTGATTGACATCATGCTTAATGCCAATACTATCGCTCTGATTTCAGTTTGTTTCTCTCTCAGACTTTTGCACGTAAAAAGAGCATAGATTCTTCAGCTCCGGGAGTTTCGTACAGATCATGACTCGCACCCGCTCAAAGAAAATCAAGTCAACACCCCTCTCACCTACCGAGGCCATTCTTGAGAGTATTTCCGACGGTGTTTTTACGGTTGACATGGAGTGGGGCATTACCTCGTTTAACCGGGCTGCCGAGGAAATCACCGGCGTGCCGCGCAAAGAGGCTATTGGCAGACGCTGCGGAGAGGTTTTCCGTTCCAGTATGTGCGGCGACGAATGCGCTTTGCAGCAAACACTGAAAACCGGAAAACCCGTGATCGGGAGATCCGGCTACATCATCGACGCCGAGGGCAATCGCATCCCGATCAGCATTTCCACCGCGGTTCTTAAGGATGCCGAAGGAAGAGTGATTGGCGGCGCCGAAACCTTTCGCGATCTTTCCGAGGTCGAACTGTTGCGCCGGGAACTGGAGGGTAAATATCGTGTGGGCGACCTTTCCAGCCGCAGCCCGCTTATGCAGCGGATATTCGAGATTCTGCCGGCCCTTGCTGCCAGCCCGAGTACGGTCCTGATCCTGGGCGAGACTGGCACCGGCAAGGAAGTCCTGGCGCGGACGCTCCATTCGCTCAGCTCTCGCAGCCGGGGACCTTTTGTCGCGGTCAACTGCGGAGCGCTTCCTGACACACTTCTGGAGTCGGAGCTTTTCGGCTATCGGGCCGGAGCGTTTACCGGCGCAAACCGGGACAAGCCGGGCCGGTTCAGCCTGGCAAAAGGAGGGACGATTTTCCTGGACGAGATTGGTGAGGTCAGTCCGGCTTTACAGGTGCGTCTTCTGCGAGTGCTCCAAGAGCGAACCTACGAGCCGCTCGGGGCTGTTAAGAGCGAAGTCAGCGATGCCAGGGTCATCGTAGCTACCAACCGTGACCTGAACGAGCAGGTCCGCCAGGGAGTCTTTCGGGAAGATCTCTATTACCGCATCAATGTGGTGCGGATCGAACTGCCGCCCTTGCGCAGCAGGAAGGAGGATATCCCTTTGTTTGTGGAGCAGTTCATCGACCGTTTCAACCATCTTCAGCAGAAAAAGGTGTCGGGAATCGCGGCTGAAGCGTTGTCGCTGCTGAT
>DBMM01000150.1:39300-45085 GCA_002298925.1 Geobacter sp. UBA698
CGCTTGGCAGCAGCCAGGGAACTGGGCATCCACAAGACCACCCTGTTCAGAAGGATGAAAAAGCTCGGCATCCTTCTCCCGGAGCGGGACGGGCGCTCGAAGTAGTTATCTCGTGCAATTTGTTCCTCGGCCGCGAAAGGAGCATCACTATGATACGGACAATTTTTATCTGGTGCATGATTGTTGGAGCGGCTTACACCGCCAATGCCGCAGACAGTTGCGATAATTGCCATGGTAACCGTCAGAGGATGGAGGCGCTGGGATACGGGTCTTTCGCGGTAACCGCCCGGGAAGCCGAGGCGCAGACAGGCATGCCGGCCATATGCGGCGATTGCCATCTGGGCAACCCGGCTGAAAAGGATAAGGACAGGGCCCATAAGGGGATGGCGCGGCTGATCGTTGCATCGAAAAAAGGATTTGCCGCCATTACGTCAGCCAGACGATTCCCTCTCGCATATGGCACGAACCCCATGAACCGCCTCTATACCCTTGTTGAAAAGAAGGGCAAGCTGGTCAAGGACACATCGGTGGCGGCCATTTCATGGCACGACAAAAAGCCCGGAACCTTGAGCCAGGATTTCGAGGTCATGGGGAAAACCTGCGGGACATGCCATCGGAAAGAATTTGACGAGTTTTCCAAAAGCACTATGGCGACTAACGGAAAACAGAGCCAATATAAAGGATGGATTGAGAAGGACAGGGGACCCCACAACTGCGGCCCCTGGTTTGAGGGGAACTTTTCTTCGATGCAGGCAAACACCCAGGTTCCCATGTCAATGGAAAGCCACCGGATCAACCAGAAGGCATGCAATACCTGCCATGTCGGCTGCCTGGATTGTCACTTTAACCCGCAAAAAACACACTCGGCCGATCCCTCACGTGGCCCCCACACATTTGTAAAAACCCCACCGCCCGAGAGTTGCTACGGCAACGGCCGGGCTTCCATCTGCCATGCGGGACCGGAAGACCGGCGTCGCGGAGCGGGATATTTCGGCGGTTCGTTCTCTTTTCCAGAGGGCAATGATCCCGATGTTCATCTTAAAGCCCATGTTGACTGTCTCGATTGCCACGAGAGTACCAAAAGTAACCCTGCCATTGGCCATGGCATGGTCAAGCGCCAGGCCCAGGACTCATGCAAGCGCTGCCATGCCGAAGCGGTTACCAGTCATGCGGCCTCCATGCACAAAAACCTTTCCTGCGAAGCATGTCATATTCAGCGTGTGGCCGGTTACCAAGGTACATACTGGGGGCCGGGCAAGCTGGCCGGAGCGCCGACGCCTTATTTCAAATACAAGGCATATTACGGCTACATGCCGGAGCCTATTCTGATCAAGGACCAAAAAGGACACTGGATTCCCGTCAAACCTTTCCCTATGGCGGTTATGAACCAGAAAACGTCTCCATTTAAGCCCGGCCTGTATTGGCGTTACCCGCTTAACCTCCCAGACCTGAAAAGAACGGACGATGCTTGGGGCTACGTCGGTTTGTTTGACGGTTTGCCGGAAAACAACAAGGCTCTGCTCTGGATTCAAATGGACAAGATGTCCCACAAGCTCGGGAAAAGCCGCTCATGCGACTCGTGCCACGAGTCTTTGCATGGAGAACAACGGCAGAAGGTCACTTGGGAATACGGCGATCCCGGTGCTCTTACTTTCAACGGCAGCCACGAGGTTCTTGCCAACCGTAACGGCTTGTTCATAAGTGGAATGCAGTCAGAGAAGATAGAGCCGGAAAAGGGATATGCACTTTCGGCATTCGCCCCGTGGTTCTATCTGAAAGACGCGTGGCGCATTAAGGGGAATTTCTCACTTCCTGCCATTAAAGACAGAAAAAGATATGAGGCGATCAGGACCAATCTTGAGGTCGCTCGGAAAACAGGTGCTGTGCATCGTTGATGTTGGAGGTCGTCTTGAACTCGCAAGATGAATTGTGACGCCATTACAGACCCGTTTCACTCCGCGTTCCACCGCCGTAACGCCGTTGCATGCCTCTGCCGTTCCACCCGCCACCTCTTCCTCGCCATACGGGCCTGCCGGTTTCGTTACGAAGCAATACGGAGTCTCCCGTTGTAAGGTTGCTGATCTTGCTGGAAATGACATACATGGTGCCATCCCTGCCTTGAGCTTTGGCTCCCACTACGGCAATTTCGTCATTCGGTTTTATGGCAATGCCTCTGTCGGACCAGAACCATGGCGGAGCAGCTATGGCATGAAACACGTCCGCTCCCTGACGCAAGACAATGACAACTGGTCCGCTGCCTTTGCTTGCATCAATGGAAACAACCTTTCCCTTGACCGTGGCAACCATGTTGAGGTCATAACCTTGATCAAGGTTAAGGCCGCTTTTACTTTCCGTTTCGCCGAATCCCCATAACGCAAGGGAACGTTCCGGCAAGAAAATGCACGTCACGACAAAAAGTATAACGGAAATAAAAAAGCGGCCAGATTTCATAATATCACCTCATTTTAGCGGGGAACCGTATCCGGTCCCATTTTGCGGACGTACAGCGTTGCCCGTGCCGTCGCCGGGACCGAGCCGTCTCTTTGCCCCCTGTCCCGTACCCCGACGGGCCGTATCGGCTCCCACGCCGGAACCGTCACGCAATTGTTGCCTAGTTTGTGTCCGCGTTGCGGTGATGTTACGGATACAGCTTCCGTCCCTTTTCTGTGCCCGTATGCCCATCCCTCTGCCGCCTCCCGCGCCTCCGCGCGCGCTGGCTTCTCCGGTAAGCGAAAAAGCGCAGACAGCGACTAATACCCCTACTGCCAGTTTACCGTTGATCATGGTGACCCTCCTTGAATGTGTTCTACCTCTGCAACACACTGTTCAACCGCCATGCCAATGCAAACACAACGCCAAAAACAGTATATTCAGGGCGTTAACAGAGTGCCACCCATCACGTCACTAACCGGAACGGTGCAGGGGATGCACTCCCGGTGAATTTTCTGCGCTCCTTTTTCATCCATCAGTAGTAATGCCATAGTCTTTCAGGCGATACTGAAGAGTTCTTTTCGAAATACCCAGCGCGTCAGCCGCTTTACGCCGGTTGCCTGCAGCGTTCTCCAGGGCCTTCAAAATCGCCTCCTTTTCAAGATTTTTAAGACTGCCCCGGCATTCCTCCTGACGAGCTCCCTGCATTACGGTCAAAGTGGTCGGCAAATCCTTTAATTGGATTGTTTCGACTCCAACAATAACTGCGCGTTCCATGACATTCTGCAATTCACGGATATTCCCCGGCCAGTTGTACGCGAGCAGCGCTGTCACTGTTTCAGCGGAAGCGCTTTTTATCTTTTTACCGGTCTGTTCCGCGAAACGGCCGATGAAATAATCCAAGAGCAGCGGCAAGGCATCTTTCCGTTCCCGCAATGGCGGTAATTGAATGGGAAAAACATTCAGCCGGTAGAAAAGATCCTCGCGAAACCCTTTTTCCTTGATGGCGACTTCCAGATCCCGATGAGTCGCGGCGATGATTCTGATATCGGCCTGAATCTCCCTGACACCGCCAACCCGCTCGAATTTCCTCTCCTGGATGACACGCAGAAGCTTGGCCTGCAGGCTCAAGGGCATGTCGCCGATTTCATCGAGGAAAATAGTCCCGCCCTGCGCCAGTTTGAACTTGCCCCGTTTTGTCTGAAGAGCGGTGGTGAAGGCGCCCTTTTCGTGACCGAATAGCTCGCTTTCCAGAAGATTCTCCGGGATGGCGGCGCAGTTTATCGGCACGAATCCGGCATCTCTGCGTGGACTCAACATGTGAATCGCGCGAGCGATGAGTTCCTTGCCAGTGCCGCTTTCTCCCCGAATTACTACGCTCGCGGTTGTCGGCGCGACCTCGTTTACCAGCCTCCGCACCCCGGTCATGGCGTCGCCGGCAAAGATCAGCGCTTCCGGAGGGAGGCCCTTGAGCGACAGCTCCTTCAACGCCTCATACTCCCGTTCCCTGCTGCTACCTTGCAGTGTCCTGCGGACCAGGGTTCTCAACGCCTCGGGATCTTTCAGAGGTTTGGTCAGAAAGTCCGCCACGCCTTCCTTAATGGCGGCCACCGCCTGCTCGATGGTACCAAAGGCAGTTAAAAGAATGAAAGGAGGAGGCGTTATCTCCGCCCGCAGCCGACGGTAGAGTTCCAGGCCGGTCATTCCCGGCATTTTCAGATCGGAAATGACCAAGTCGAATTCCTTCCGCTGCAGCAGCTGCCATCCCTCTGCACCCGAAATGGCTTCTGACACGGCATGTCCATCCCGCTGGAGAATCGTTTTCAGAAGGCTTCTGAACGTGGTATCGTCCTCGACGATCAAGATTCTGCCCATACATGTTGCTCCTTCCGCATTGCTTTATGAGGCGGCGGGAAACATCATTTTGAACGCCGTCCCTTTCCCCGGAATACTCTCTGTCTGGATATTTCCCTTGTGCTCTTCGATTATCTTTTTGCAGAGCGCCAACCCCAACCCGGTTCCCCGGACCTTTGTGGTAAAAAACGGCTCAAAAATGCGCTTCAGATCCTCTTCGGCGATACCAGGGCCGGTATCCGTTACTTGAATTTCGATGTTGTTTCCGGCGCGCTGTCCGGCAATTTTGATCGTTCCGCCGTTTGGCATGGCCTGGAGCGCATTTCTGAACAAGTTCAGAAACAGTTGTTCAAGCCGGTCCAGGCTGCCGGCAATCACCAGTGAATCGTCCAGGGAACAGTCGATACCGACACCCGACGCGACAGCTTCCGGGGAAATAACGGCGAGAGTTCTCGCCACCGCTTCATGAACCGGGACCGGAACAGGAGTGTCTGCTCCGCTCTGGGTATAGGCAAGCAAACCGTTGAGGATTTCCTCCAGGCGGACGGCTTCACTCACGATCAATCCAGTAAACAGCCTGTCCTCTTCGTCCCCCTGTTTTTCCTGCAGCAGTTGGGCATATCCTTTGATGCCTGCAAGCGGGTTTCTGATTTCATGGGCAATGACGGCTCCCATTTCCCCCAGGCGGGCCATCTCCCTTCTTTGCGCCATCTCCCTTTTGTGCCGCTCTTCACGTATGGCATACCTGTTGAGAAGAAACGCCATTCCCCAGGCCACCGTTATCAGAGACACAATGATTAGCACCCCGGCCCGCGCCTTCCTGATGATGCTATCCGCCCGGTAGGTGTGCAGCGCCAAGCGCAACGCAAGCGTTATTCCGCGCACATGGATGGGAGCATTGGATTCATAGACTACTTCGCCTGTGCCCAATAAAACACGCCCACCTGAAAATTCTCCTTTCTCAAAGACAGCAGCTGAACGCCGATCCCCGAGCTTTTTGCCAACTAGTGCGCTGTTTACGTGAAAAAGAATGGTTCCCTTCCGGTCTATCAGGGCAAAGTAGGCAATATCATTGGTCTGAAAATCCTTCAAGGCGGCGAATGTCGGATCTTTGGCGGCAATTGTCTCCATTGCCGTGGAAAGCGACAAGGCAAGGCCGCGCAGGTTTTCCTCGGCAAGAATAGTCGACATTTTGTACTGACTTGCGGCAAACCAGAAGAGGATCACGGAGATGCTGATGCCTGAAAGAAGGGATAGTAATTTCAGGCTATTTCGTCGTTCCAATGGATTCATTCGTTCGCCTCTCGCGAAAACACTCCGATTTGTCACGTGGACTATTCTTGAAATCTTGAAATTGCACCCCGGGCATTTTCATGAAACCTAGCGTTCCTCTTGGCAATTGTCAAAGAGGGATTGCCACGAAACAGGAGAAAAACATGAATAACGGAACATACAGCGAGAAAACGGTCATACGCATATGACGGGAAAGGATGGCGGAGGA
>DBMM01000070.1:0-7351 GCA_002298925.1 Geobacter sp. UBA698
CCCGAAAGCCCCAACTTTCCCCGTGGGGCACAGGGGTTCGCTCCATTGCCACAAAAACGGTTTGCGTTTCCGAGCATTGTTGTCGCGAGCAGCAATGACCCTTACGCCAGTCTCGATTTCGACAAAGGTTGCGCCGAACTGTGGGGCAGCCGTTTCATAACCATCGGTGATGCCGGGCATATCAATACTGATAGCGGTCATGGGGAATGGCCCGAGGGCTTCGCAATTTTGGAGACGCTTCTAGAAGAGCGTCTCTAACGATACTACGTGCAATCACCCAGATAAGTGTCTCCAATTGTAGGGTTTTGAATTTCCTTGCGTCTTTCGCATCGTTTCGTGAGTCTATGTTTTAATTTTGTGTTGTATCGTTCGTTCCCCAACCTTTTTATTCCTTCAGATCCGGCTCCAATCATATTCAGTTTCCATTTTTCCGTTTAGTGGCTATAAATGGCTCATGACATGCAGGATACCACTCCATACGGGCAATTATCATGAGTGATCAGAGCCTAGTCAGGCAGCGCTGGCTCCTCTTTACTTCTCTGGCGTTAATGTACATTCTGGTCTACTTCTACCGCATTTCGCTGGCAGTCGTGGCTGGCGACATTTCCCGCGATCTACGGCTCAGTCCCCAGCAACTCGGCGCACTCTCCAGTGTTCTCTTCTACGTTTATGCCGTGACTCAGCTCCCGTTGGGGCCGATGATCGACCGACTCGGCGGTCGCATGGTAATCAGCGCTTTCGGCGTGTTGACCTCCATCGGCGGTATTCTCTTCTCTCAGGCGGATAGCCTGATTGTTGCCATGACGGCGCGGGTACTGATCGGTATCGGCACTGCCTCGGTGCTGATGGCCACTCTTGCCATATTCAGTCACTGGTTTGCAAAGCAGCATTTTGGAAAAGTTTCCAGTTACATGGTGGCGATCGGTAATCTGGGCAATCTTTCCGCTACAGCTCCCTTTGCTTTGGCTGTAGCAGCAATTGGCTGGCGTTCCTCGTTCCTGGTGATTGGTCTGATTCAGGTTCTGGCAACATTGCTGGTATTTGGCTTGGTGCGGGATCGTCCGCCCGGCCCTCCCTCCGGTTCGGATGTGGATGAAAAGAAACTGGTCGAGTCGCTCGGCATGCTGGCTGCCTGGAAAGAAATCTTCGGCAATCGCGACTTCCTGTTATTAGGGGCGATTTCTTTTGCCTGGTACGGCAATTACCTGGCTTTGCAGGGATTGTGGGGCGGGCCGTATCTGATGCAGGTGCTGCACCTTTCACGTCAGGCAACCGGGCATATGCTGATGTTTACGTCGCTTGGTTTTATCGCCGGCAGTATGGTAAACGATGCCATTGCCCGGCGTGTTTTCAAATCCTACAAAAAGACCCTCCTGGTCGGACAGATCCTGTTGTTCATCCTCATGTCCGTTTTTCTGCTGTTGGCCGATGCATTGCCGCATTCGCTCCTGACGGTACTCTTCTTCGCCATTGGTCTTGCAGTATCCAGTGGCGTGATGATTTACCCCATCATCCGCTCCATGTTCCCCTTGCGCATTGTGGGTACGGCCCTGACGTCGCTCAACTATTGCGTATTGCTGGGCGCTGCGGTAACCCAGCAGATCATGGGGGTGATCATCGGCTCCTTCAAACCTGTTGCCGCGGGTGCTCCACCACAGGCTTTCCAAGCCGCGTTCAGCTTTCCGGTCATCGGATTGGCTGTAACCATCGTGATGTTCCTGTTTGCTCGGGATTATTCGGATATCGGGAGTAGGCGATGAGAACTCAATGCCCAAGACTATCACCCGATAAAATCGCTGATCAGCCTCTTTTGAAATATGGCGGAAATAGGGGGATATTTTTCAAGGCAGCCTCTTGGATAGTTTTTAATCCCTTTTCCCGGGGGGGATGCACGTTGTTATCGTCGTTCACCCATAGGCCTGCTGGCCGGGCCAGCAGGCCTATGGGATAAAAACCTTCCTCAGCAGGATGTTGAAAAACTCGGCCTATTTGCTGATTTTGTGAAAAGAGACCTCCAAATTTCGTCCACAATCGACAATAATTTTGTCAGAAGGGCTTGGTAGTCCTTAAATTCGTCATTTCTAGGATCGAAAATAGTTTTTCAACATCCTGCTAGAAGTTCCAGAACTCGTCAATTTCCTCATCGGTGAAATCCCAGACGACGTTGTGCGGGGCTATCGGCTCGTAGGAGAAGAACTCCGGCAGACGGTCATGTGCATTGTTAAAACCGGCCTTGTTGTTGAATTCATGCTCGAGCTTGAGAATTTTTTTGCCCAAGGCAATGAAGTCGTCAACGGTAAATGCAACGCCGAAACGGGCTCCGATCATGTCAGTCAGGGCTGGCAGGCATTCCGGAATGTCGAGGGCCGGGAAAGCCACGAAGATACACATGCCGGTGGAGTCGATAGCGGTGGTCGCTATCTGCAGGTTGCGTGAGAGTTCTACTTGCCCCTCTTTCTTGAGCGGATCAAGATAACCGCCGCAGTTGAGGATATTGGTTGCGATGGCATAACCGGCGGTGTGGTCGGCTCCCATGGTGCTGGTGGCATAGGTGATGCCGATGCCTTTGATGGCGCGGGGGTCGTAGGCAGGAATGCTCTGGTTCTTTACGATTGGCACGCGGGTGAGACCGTAGGCGCGGCCAACCGAACCCGCGCCGTTTCCGAGGATGCGGCCGAGCGGCGTACCTTTGCTGATTTCATCGGTGAGCAGTCGCAGTACACCGGCACCGTCGCCAAAGGGAATGATTCCCGCTTCCATTGCCACTCCGAACATGACCGCAGTTTCGATGGAGTCAACGCCGATGTCGTCCATGATATTGTCGGCTTTCGCGATGATATCCAGGTCGTCGATGCAACAGTCTGCACCGAGTCCCCAGATCGTTTCGTACTCGAAGCCGGAGGACAGATAGCCGCCGTTCCGGTCCGGATAAACCTGTGAGCATTGAATAATACAGCCGGCATGGCAACCATGTTTCGGTTTGCCACCGCGCGCGACGATGTTGTCACGCATGGTTTCACCTGAAATCTTGTCATGCGCTGTGTACTGGCCGCTTGTGAAATTACGGGTCGGCAGCCCGCCGGCCTCGTTGATGATGTTCACCAGCACATTGGTGCCATACGTCGGGAGTGCTTGGCCGCTGACCGGGTGGTCCAGCAGCGCCTTGGCGAAGGTCTTTGCGGCGATCTTGAATTTGTCTGGATCGGCGAGTTTGACACCAGGCGCGCCTTCAGCGTCTATGGTGATGAATTTGATCTTCTTGGAACCCATGACTGCGCCGAGACCGCCGCGGCCGTGGCTGCGGATTTTGCTGTCCGGGTCCTTTACCGAGATATTGGCCGACAACATTCTGAATTCACCGGCAATGCCGATGGTCAGGATGCCGGTACTTTTGCCTAGTCTCGCCTCAACCGCTTCTATGACGGCAAAATTGTTTTTGCCGACCAGTTCAGTTTCTTCCCGGATAGCGATACCATCCTTGTTTACGTGGAGGTTGAACCACGTGTCTCTCTTTGGCAGTCCCTCGATGATTAGTGCCTTGATGCCGAGCCGCGCCAAAAGTTGTGCCGAGGTGCCGCCGGAGTTGCTTTCGTTGATGCCCTCGGTAAGGGGGCTCTTGCCTCCTGCAGAGAGGCGTCCGGACTGAACTGACGGGGTGCCGGTGAGAATGCCCGGTGCAAACACCAGCTTGTTGTTTGGTCCAAGGGGATGACAGGTCGGTGGAACTTCAGCAGCCACGATGGTTGACGTCAATCCGCGACCACCCAGCAAAGCCCATTCTTCCGGAACATCTTCCTGTTTAACTGTCATGTCGGTCATGTTTACGCGATAGATATTTTCCATGATGCTCTCCTTTTTCATAGTACTCCGCTTCTGGCGGATATGACTCCTTTTCAAAAGGAAGGTTCGTCGTTTCCAACGAAACCTGTTGCCCGCACGCCATGAGAACCATTCCTTTCAGGCTGTACGGCCCGGAAATCTATTCAAAGTATTGATTGGTGGAAAATGGAAAAGTGAAAACTTTTTGCTAGTGGATAATTTCGTGAGCTTTTGCGCCTGCAACGGAACCTCTTTCTCCTCTGGTGGACAAATACATTCGGAACGGATAGCAGAGACGCATCGCCATGCGTCTTTTGTTGTTTTGGGCGATTATGTAGATTATACCATGGTTTGCACGATGCTGTAGGTCGAGTGGCGGAGAAGGTGGTCACCGGCGTATTGCGTTTGTTTCCATTTTAGAAACCAGTGTTGCAAGCATTCCGGTGGTTGCCCTGGTCCGGGGTGTGAAATGAATCTATCGAACATGAAGCATCGCGGGTTTGACAAGGTTTGGTGCTATTGTAACCTTTTGAAAGACGTACTAAAGCGGGAGATGCATGTACACACGCCGTGATTTCATGAAACTGGTGGGTGGGGCTGGCCTAACCCTGGCTTTGCCGGGGTGTGCCATAAGCCCACCGCTCAATAAAGATATCTTCCCTGATTTCGGGGACAAGGCTCACCCTTATTTTGGGCTTGTCACCTCCCTGCACAAGGAACATGATTACGAAGCCCGTATCGAGGGTACAGTGCCATCTGAGCTGCGCGGCGTCTTCTACCGTATCGGCCCGGGCCTGTTCGATCGGGGTGGGCTGCGCCGCCGCTCGGTTCTCGACGGAGACGGAATGGTTCAATCTTTCACGTTCCACGACAAGGGAGTGCGTTACAGAAACCGGTTTGTGCGGACGAAACGGTATGTGGAGGAAGAAGCTGCCGGAAGATTCCTGTATCCGACCTGGTGCACCCAGGCGCCGGGAGGCTTTTTCGCTAATTTCTGGAAGGCCGGGGCGGTAACGAGCCAGGCAGGAGTTACTGTTTACCGGATTGACAACCGGCTCTATGCTTTTGACGAAGGAAGTCTTCCGTACGAACTGGACCCTGTGACACTTGCAACAGTGGGGGAAACCAGCTTCGGACTTCCTCATGATATGACTACCTATGCTGCCCACTCCAAAGTCGATCCGAAAAATGGCGACTGGCTCCATTTCGGAATTCGATTTGGCCCGGAACCTCGCCTCCATATCACGATTTTCAGCCGCGATGGGAAACTACGAAGCCACCGTTTTTTCCACATGCCCAGGTACGTTTATATGCATGACTGGTTTGTCACTGACCGTTACCTTGTTTTCAATTTTCAGCCATTGGAAATACATTTTTGGGGCTTTCTCCTGGGGATGCGGAGCATGGTCGAGTCGTTGCGCTGGAAGCCGGGGGAAGGAAATCTACTCATGGTGGTGGAACGGGAGGGAAACGCCAAGCCCCTTTTCCTCGAATCCCCTGCCCGGTTCATGTGGCACGGCGTGAACGCCTACACTGAAGAGGGGAGAATTATCGCCGATTTTATCGGCTACGACACTCCCGATCACCTTCGCAATACCGATTCCGCTCCTTTTGCCGTCATGAGGGGTGAGGAGGGAGAACATTATGATACCGGCAAGGTCCGCCGTTATGTGATTGACTTGGAGCAGAGGAAGATCAAGGAAGAGTTTATTGCGGGTGAAAATGTTGAATGGCCCCGGATCAACGCGCATCACTTATGCAATCGCTATCGATTCGCTTACATGGCCGAGGGTCGTCCAGGGGCATTTTTCTGGTCAGTCGTAAAACGACTCGACATCAAGACAGGAAAGAGCACGAGGTTTGATTTCGGAAAGACGGAGTTTTGCAGTGAGCCGGTTTTTATCCCGCTCCCCGGAAGAATCTACGAATCCTTGGATAGCGTGGAACCGGGGGGGGTTGTGACGGAAGTGTACGACAGCAGGAGCAGAACAAGTTACCTGGCTGTACTGCGGGCGGAGAAATTGTCCCACGGGCCGTTGGCTAAAATTCATCTGACTCATCATGCGCCGTTCAGCTACCACGGATGGTGGAACGCCGGGAATTGACTCCAAATTGTTGAAGTTAACTTCGGGGGCTTCCGGGATTACCGCTTTGGAAGCGGGCTACCCTTTTTTCAACGACAACATTAATCTGTTTTTTCCGTCAACCCGCCGGTAATCGATCCGTTCCGCCAGATGGCTGATGATGTTCAGGCCCAGTTCATCGGGTAGATGGCCTTTATCAAGCAAATTCATTGCCTCGCCAGTGTTTTCCATAACCAGATCAAGACTCTCCTTCTTCTCTGAGTAGGAGATGGTCAGATCGAGGGCCGTGGCCGGGAGGAGCGGCTCGTGAATCTGGAGGAGTTCTTCCACGAGCAGCAGCAAGTTGTGCCGGGTTTTTCTCGGCAGGATCTGCTTTTCGCAGAATGCCTCTATTTCCGCGTTCATGGCATACAGATCGTAGTGAGGAGACGTGATGCTGAATCCAAGGCTGCGCACCCGGTGAATGAACGCTTTGGTCTTCTCCCGCTGCGGGTTCTCGAATATTTGCTCAGGCGTTCCTTCTTCGTAGATAAACCCCTCGTCCATGTACAAAACCCGGCTCGATACGTCACGGGCAAAATCCATCTCGTGGGTAACGATCAGCATGGTCATGCCATCCTTGGCCAAGCGCCTGATGACTGCCAATACTTCGCTCACCATGGTCGGATCAAGGGCCGAGGTCGGCTCGTCGAACAGGATGATTTCCGGCTCCATAGCCAGGCAGCGCGCAATGGCAATGCGTTGCTTCTGTCCGCCGGACAGTTCGTCCGGGTAGTTGTCGGCTTTTTCGGCAAGTCCCACCAGCTTAAGCAGGTCCAAAGCTTTTTGCTCTGCATCGGCCTTGGCCATGCTACGCAGTTTTATCGGTGCGATGGTCAGGTTTTCCAATATGGAAAGGTGGGTAAAAAGGTTGAATGACTGAAACACCATGTTCATCTTCTGCCGGACTTTGGGCACGTTGGAGCGGGGATCGAGAATATCGGTTCCGTCGATAACGATGGAACCGCCGCTTGGCCGGTCAAGCAGGTTGAGGCAGCGCAAAAAAGTGCTTTTGCCGGTGCCGGAAGGGCCGATGATGGAAATGACTTCCCCTTTCCCGATTCGGATGGAGATATCTTTCAGCACGGCAAGTTCGCCGAATTTCTTGGACAAATGCTCTACCCGTATCATGCGTTACCTGCCTTTCTCCGTTTGTATTTCGGGTCGGTTCTTAATTCCAGGTACTCCAGCGACTGCATGAGCAGCCACGATATGCAGAAGTAAAGGAATGCAACCATGACGAGTGGGAAGAAAGCGTCAAAGGTGCGGCTCCGGATGATATCGCTGGCTTTGGTCAGATCTTGCACCGCGATGTAGCCGACAATGGAAGTCATTTTGACGAGTGAGATGAACTCCCCCTTGTAAACCGGCAGGATACGGCGCACAGTCTGAGGCAGAACGATATGAAG
>DBMM01000070.1:7452-7615 GCA_002298925.1 Geobacter sp. UBA698
ATCAGCATGAGGAGCACCAGCACTGGTGTGCCACGCAGGATCGAGATATAGAGCCTGGCCGGTAGGTTCAGCAGTCGTTGTTTCGCCATGCGCATGAAACAAATCAGCGCTCCCAGCAGGGTGCCCAACACCGTAGAAAACACCGAGATGATCACCGTGGTTT
>DBMM01000026.1:0-3284 GCA_002298925.1 Geobacter sp. UBA698
TTCATCAGCGTTTGACCCCCTCAAAACCATGGTTACCTGATCCAGGTCAATCAGAGCAAATCACAAAAACAGCATAATCATATTTACCATACCAAAACATACATAGTATACATTAAGCCACATCTGGAAAGAACAACAAGCAGGCGGGCAGGGTTGCCGTCGAAGTGAAGCCACGTTGGAAGAAACAGTCAAGATCATACTGCAATCCGGAAAAACCGGCCTGGACCTGGCGCTGTACGTTTTGTTGCCGGTGCTGGTCATCATGATGGCCCTGATGAAGGTGGTTGAAGCCCGCGGCTTATTGGCACTGATCGCCCGGCTGGTTCAGCCGGTACTGCGGGTCTTCGGCATACCGGGAGCCGGTGCCTTTGCCATCCTGCAGCTGCTGCTGGTCAGTTTCGCGGCGCCCCTCGCCACCCTGGCGATCATGGAAAAGGACGGCACCACCCGCCGGCAGATCGCCGCTACACTGGCCATGGTCTTTACCATGTCCCAGGCCAATGTGGTTTTTCCCATGGTGGCGGTGGGGCTGAACCTGGGAGTGATCATGCTGACCTCCCTCGCCGGGGGTCTGGCGGCCGCGGCTCTGACCTACTACGTGTTTGCCCGTTCGGCCGGCGAGGAAGGGCACCCGGTGGCCGAGTTTGTCCCACTAACGGCCAAGGCCCGTAAAACCACGACCCTCAACCTGATGATCGTTGGCGGTCAGGAAGCGGTGCAGGTCATCATCGGTACGATACCGATGCTGATTCTGGCCATCTTCCTGGTCAACATCCTCAAGTCCACCGGCGCCATTACCCTGCTGGAGGGACTGCTTGCGACACCGATGGCCTTGATCGGCTTTCCGGCGGTGGCCGTTCTGCCGTTGGCCACCAAGTACCTGGCCGGGGGCACCGCCATGATGGGGGTAACCCTCAACCTGATGAAAGAAGGCGCCATAACCGTGGTGGAGCTGAACCGTATGGCCGGTTTTCTCACCAATCCCTGTGATCTGGTGGGGGTGGCGGTCCTGATCTCGGCCGGGGCCCGCTGCAGCTCGGTGGTACGGCCGGCGCTCGCCGGGGCAGCGGCCGGAATCCTGATTCGCGGGGTATTGCACCTGCTGATTTTTTGAAAACGAGGCAGCCAGAATACTCCGCTCACACACTTGATTTATGGACCAGACAGAACAGGCGTTTACAAGAAATCTTGTAAACGCCTGTTTTTTTGACGCACCAGCGCAGCCCCAAATGGGTAACGGGTTGAGTTGAATCATTATGAACACGCCAGTAATGTCTATGCTTAAGTGGCAATCGTTCTGCTTTTTAATTTTTGCAGATACATCTGCTGATCCGCCTTGTCAAGCAATTCATCAAGGGTGCAATGGTCCTGCGGGTCATAGCGGGTAAAGCCAAAACTGATCGACAATTTATAGGGTCGCTCGTTGTCAAGGTTATGGGCATCCAGGTTTTCACGCAATCTCTCCAGGATTCGCTCTTCGGACTGCTCGGACGTATCCACTGAAAGGGCCACAAATTCATCGCCACCCATTCTTGCAATGATGTCCGAGGCACGGAATGAGGCCCGAAGGATAGTGGCAGCATCAATTATTGCCCGGTCGCCTTCGCCATGGCCGAACTCATCATTGATCCATTTCAGATGATCCAGGTCAGCATAAACGAGTATCAGTTCGTTCTTGCTGCGGGTTGAAATTTTGAGCTGCTGTTTGGCGAGAAGCATGAACCCCCGGCGGTTGTTAAGACCGGTCAACTCATCGGTAAGGGTCTGCTCTTTCAACGCAATCTCTGCGAGTTTCCGGTCGGAGATATCCTCTTTTACTGCCACAAAATGGGTTGTTTCCCCTTGAGCGTTAATTACCGGGGAAATATATGCCATCTCCCAGAAGCAGTCGCCGTTCTTCTTCTTGTTAAAAAACTCGCCGCGCCATTCCTTTCCGGACAGGAGTGTTTCCCAAAGCTCCGTATGCGTTTTGGGAGGCGTTACGTCCGTTTTAAGGATTCTCGGGTTTTGCCCAACAGCCTCATCGAAACTATAACCGGTAAGCTCGGTAAATTTGGGATTCACATAGGTGATGACGCCTTCAGTATCGGTTATGACAACTGAAACAGGACTCTGCTCAACGGCACGGGAAAGCTGCAAGACTTTCATGTCGCTTGTTTCCAGCAGCCATAGCTTTTTTACAAGAATGGAAGTGAGTACAAGAAGTGCCAGGATAAAGAAACCGGCCAGCTCGATACGGACAAAAGCTTCCCTTCTCCATTGGGAAAAGAGATCGTTCCATTCAAATGATATCCGGGCGACAAGCGGATAGATGCCCGGAACTTTGGCGTAGGCAATCAGACGGTCGGCGTTGTCGTCACTTGACCGAAAATCCCGGTAAGTACCAATCGGTTTCCTGGGGAGATATTCGGTGAACATCTTGCCGTTTTTGATATTTGATTCCAAATTGCGATTTTCAGCAGGGGAACTGACAATAAGATAACCGTCATCCCTGACAAGTGAAATGCGTCGGGAAGAGAGGTTGAACAGCGTGGAATAGATGGTTTCAAAGTAGGCCAGGTCGCAGGTAGCGCCAATAATACCGGCGAAAGACCCGTCCGGGTTATTGATGCGCTGAGAGAAAACAAAAACCCACTTGCCGGTGATACTGTTCTTTATAGGTCGGGAGAGAAAGGGGGCCTCACCGGAAACGTCCCGGTGAACTTTAAAATATTCCCTGAAGCTCAAGTCGATTTTTTTGATCGGGTAGTGCAGGGAGGAGGCTTTGAGGATGCCCTTCTCGTCGATTATAAAGAATGAACTTATCTGGGGAATTTCCCGCTGGTTGACGACAAAGATGTCGTGCAAGGTTTGCTCGTCAGCAAACGACAGCCTTCCCGGCCTGGACTTATCCCGGAGTACATTGTCTATGGCACGATCAACCTCGCCGATGGTTCTTGAGGCGTGTTCCGCAATGATGCGGACCTGGCTTTGACTTTCCAGCATGAAAAAGTCGTACTTTGACTGGTAGTCCCGATAAATATCCCATCCGGTATAGGCCGCTATAATGGTTAGGAAGGTAACGACCACCGCCCATACGTATCGGCTTAAACGATCGCTCTTTGATTTGCTCATATTGATAATTTCTTTCAAAAGTTGTGAAGTTAAAACATGCTATCTCCTCCCGCTTCAGTCACACCGGGCCAAGAGAACACCTTCCACGGATAGCACATTTTTTTAATCTTCCATAATTATATTTCCAGACGTTCTCGACACCCCGACTTATTCCAATTTCAGATCAGAGA
>DBMM01000026.1:3302-10659 GCA_002298925.1 Geobacter sp. UBA698
CTTTGATATGGAAATGGAATTACCTGCAACCAGGCACAGGCATTCCTGCTTGCTTAAGAGGCCCATCACGACGTTGTCAGAATGTATCCCAACGAAATTTTGTGTTTGAGTCAATCACGTTATCAAACAAATTTTCTCCCACCGCTGTGGGCTCAATTAGCTGGCATTAATTGTAAAATACCTATTTACAGGTATACTTCCTAAGAGTCCGCCTCTACGTTAATTATCTGTAATCGGAGAATAGCTGCCGTCAACGATTGTGTCAGCAAGCAGAAATGAGAAATATATTACGAGTAAGGAGCGAACAATGCGAAACATCAGTGTAGGGCTGGTCCTGGCAATGCTACTTTCCTTGATCACGGGAGTCGGCAACGCCTCGGCAGAGAGTGCCGAGCAGGTCGCCAGCCAGGAACCGATCCTCTTCCCCGAAGGCACACTCTTCCATGCCCCGCTGGCAAGCCCCAAGGAGCCCCGCACCCATGTGACCTGGCTCCGCCTCAATCTCCCCGGGGATAGCTTCAACGTCGGCTCGGTCGGGTTTGGCGACAGCTTCGGCCTGGTGCGCTGGCCCGGCTGGGGCGAGGCGGATGCCTGGCAGTTCGGCATCAGCGGGGCGGTCCTCGCCCAGTTCAATCTGGACTCCGATTCCATGGACCTGATCAACGCCGACTATATCATCGGCTTACCGCTTAGCTACCGAAACGGTTCTTGGTCGGCACGGGCGCGTTTCTTCCATCAATCCTCGCACCTGGGGGACGAGTTCCTGCTCCTCCCCCAACAACCGGAACTGAAGCAGGCGCGCATCAACTTGAGCTTCGAGACGATTGAACTGCTCGGCGGCTGGGAATGGGAGGGTATCCGGCTCACCGCCGGCCCCTCCTATATCGTCCACAGCGACACCACCCTCAAGCGCTACAGCGTCCAGGGAGGCATCGATTATCAGAGGACGCAGCCGGTCTTCAAGCCGACGATACATCCGTTCGCCAGCGTCTTGTGTCATGCCTGGGAGGAAACCGACTGGAACCTCGACGTAAGCGTCAAAGCCGGCATCAACATCCGCAGCCCCTATACCGAAAAACGGTCAATTCAGATTTTCGGCGAATATTACCACGGCAATTTGCCCTTCGGTCAGTTCTACAAACTGCGGGCTGAATATTATGGTGCCGGCCTCAACGTTTCGTTTTGAGCTGATACGCAAAAAAGGGCGCATCGCAGTGCGCCCTTTTTTTTTGAACTGAACAGCTAACAGGCCATGTCCCTCAGGCCTCACCCGGCTATTTCTTCATCCACGAGGCTTTGGTAGAGAGCCTGGTACCGTCCTCAAGCGTGGCCTGACTCAGGCTGCCCGCCTCGGCCTGGATGCAGATGAAATACAGATCCTCATCCCCGGCTTTCCAGGCCCGTTCCCCCTCCGGCGCAACCCGGATCAGACTCCCTTCCTGAATCGGAAACTCCTGACCATCGACATAGAATGTGCCGCTGCCACGCAGGACGATGTAGAGCTCTTCGTTCTTCTTGTGGCTATGGACGAACGGCATCCCCTTGCCGGCCGGAAGGCGGTTGAGCGAGACCTCGCACCCGGTAAGCCCCAACTCCTGGCCGATGAAGTATTTGCCGTGGAAACCCATGAAATCCCGATTCAGAAGGGTTTCAAACGGACCGGTGTGCTCTGCTGAATAGTTCTTCTCCCTGGTTGTCATCACGTTGCTCCTTTCATTCCGGGTTAATTGCTGGATCTGCGTCAAGAGCGCTTGGCGCCCGGCGGAATCTGCCCCTCGCAGGGCACCCTGGTCTGGCAGAGACCGCAGCCGGTGGAGGTGACGCCGTACGGCTCGGCCAGGGCGGCTACTACGGTTTTATAGACATAGACGCTGCAAGCCTGCTTGTCATGCCCTTGCGTTGATAATGCGCCGATCGGGCAGCGGCTGATGCAGAGGCCGCAGCTGCCGTCGCGGAAGTAGAGGCAGTTGTGGCCATGGTTGGGATAGGGGCGTTCGCTGGGGGCAAGGGCAAGATCGGTAATGACGCTGCCGCAGCGGTGGGCGATTCCTTTGGGGGTGATCAGGGCGTCGTTCAGGCTGAAGGTGCCCAGACCGGCGGCATAGGCGGCATGCCGCTCCGACCAGGTTGAGGCGATGCCGACCGGCGTATCGCTGAATTCCTGCCAGCTCGCGGCAAACTGGGGCGCCACCGCCTGCTGCCCCCGCTCCACCAGCCAGGCCACCAGATGCCGCCGCAGCGCGCCGTTCAGCTGTTCGCCGAAGTTTCTGGTTCTGGCCCAGGCCTGGGACGGGTACTGCTCCTCGCGGCGATTGCTCGCGCGGGTCGCTTTGGTAATCGGCAGTATCCAGCTGATAACGGAAACCGCCCGCCCCTCAGGGCCAAGGGCACGTTCCATGACCTCCTGGGGTGTCTGGTGGAAATCGCCGATGACGCGCTTGTAGTCGCTGAAGAGCTGGTCATCTGCTGCGGCAAAGCCGACCAGCGGCTCGTCGAAGTAAGGTTCAGGGCTGTCCGGGAAGCGGTTGAGCGGGCTGTCCCGGATAAAGCGGTCTATTTCGGTGCGAATCAGCGTTTCCATGCAAAACTCCTCCGCTTGATTTCAAGTGTAGTTTACAGCTGAAAGGTTAGCAACCATGACAACCCTTGTCAATTCTGGCATTACGGGATTGCCTGAATTGCTCGGGAAGGAATCCGAATGTTTTTCCCGCGTCCCTCGTCATGATTTGGGTGTAAAATTATCTCATGCAAGCAGACCAATTCTTGAAATGAGGTGATCCGGATGAAAGCCATACGTGTCAACAACTTTGGTCCCCCTGAAGTCATGAATCTGGAAGAGGTTCCCCGCCCTGTGCCAGGATCAGGACAGGTTGTCGTGACGGTGAAAGCGGCCGGCGTCAACCCGGTGGACACCTATATCCGCTCCGGCCTCTACCGGCCGGACCTGAAACTGCCCTACACGCCCGGCATCGACGCTGCCGGGGTGATCAGCGCCATCGGCGACGGTGTCAGACACAGAACGGTCGGTCAGCGTGTGTACGTGGCCTGGTCGCTGTCCGGAACATATGCCGAAGAGGTGCTCTGCGATGAGTTCCAGACCCATCCCCTGCCCGATGCCATCAGTTTTGGCCAGGGCGCGGCCATCGGTGTGCCTTACGGCGCCGCCTACCGGGCCCTGTTTCAGCGGGCCTGCGCCCTGCCGGGTGAAAGCGTCCTGGTGCATGGCGCCAGCGGCGGGGTCGGGATCGCCGCGGTCCAGCTGGCCCGTCAGGCCGGGATGAGGGTCATCGGCACAGCCGGAAGCGAGCAGGGCAAGCAGCTTGTCCTGGCCCAAGGTGCACAGCACGTGCTGAACCACCGGGAGGAAGGCTACCTGGACAGGCTTCAGGAACTGACCTGCGGCCAGGGCGTCGACGTGATCCTGGAGATGCTGGCCAACGTGAACCTCGATCGGGATCTGCTGGCCCTGGCAACGGGCGGCCGGGTGGTGATCATCGGCAGCCGGGGACGGGTGGAGATCGATCCGCGCAATGCCATGGGGCGTGAGGCCTCCATTCTGGGAATGACGCTCTACAATGCCAGCGCCAGGGATCTGGCCGGCATGCACGCGGCGTTTGTCGCCGGCCTGGAAAGCGGGACACTGCGCCCGGTGGTGAGTGCTGAAATGCCCCTGAGCGAGGCGGCCCGCAGCCACCATGCCGTAATGGAAGCCAGCACGTTCGGCAAGATCGTTCTGGTTCCCTGACATTAACCGAGCAAAAGGCGTGACCGGAACGAAATTGGAGGGCGTTATGGGAAACACAGCGAACGACGCAGAGCTCACCGCCCTTCCCGCCCCCTATGGGGATTTCTTCCGTGCCTGCCGAGAGTTCATCCCCGAGGCGAGGATCTTCTGCGACCCGCTGCGGACCCTGGCCTGGGGGACCGATGCCAGCGTCTACCGGCTGGTGCCGAAGATCGTGGTAAAGGTCCGTACCGGCGAGGAGCTGTCAAGGATCCTGAAGATCTCCAGCAGCCTGGGGATTCCGGTCACCTTCCGGGCCGCGGGGACCAGCCTGTCGGGGCAGGCGGTGACCGACTCGGTCCTGCTGGTGCTGGCGGGGGGCTGGGGCGGGTGTGCGGTCGGGGCGCAGGGAGAAACGATCACCCTGGAACCGGGGATCATCGGAGCCGATGCGAACTTGCGCCTGAAGCCCTTTTGCCGGAAGATCGGTCCCGACCCCGCGTCCATCAATCATGCCATGATCGGCGGTATCGCCGCCAACAACGCCAGCGGCATGTGCTGCGGAACCGCCGACAACAGCTACCAGACCGTGGCGGAAATGAAGATCATCTTCCAGGACGGCACCCTGCTCGACACGGGGGATCCGGTCTCGCGCAGTTCCTTTGCCCGGACCCACGGCCGATTGCTGGACAGCATCGCACAGATGCGGGAAGAGATACGGGCCGACAGCGCGCTGGCCGAGCTGATCCGGCACAAGTTCCGCATAAAGAATACCACCGGCTACAGCCTGAATGCCCTGGTGGATTACCACGACCCCATCGACATCATCAAGCACCTGATGATCGGCTCGGAGGGGACCCTGGGGTTTATCGCGGAGATCACCTTGCGGACCGTGGTGGAGCATCCCTGCAAATCCACCGCCCTGATCTTTTTCCCGGACATCGGCAACGCCTGCCGGGCGGTGATACAGCTGGACCGGGAACTGGTCGCGGCGGCGGAACTGATGGACCGGATTGCCCTGCGGGCGGTGGCGGAGAAGCCGGGCATGCCCTCCTGCCTGAAAACGCTGCAGGAGCACGCCGCCGCCCTGCTGGTGGAGGTGCGCGGGGAGAACCCGGAAATCGTCGAGCGCAAGGTGCTGGCGGTCAAGAAGCAACTGGCCGAGATCCCGAAGGAGCTCCCTTTTACCTTCACGGACAAGAAGGAGGAGTACGAAGCCCTCTGGAACATCCGCAAGGGGCTCTTTCCTGCGGTGGGGAACGTTCGCCGGGTCGGCACGTCGGTCATCATCGAAGACATCGCCTTTCCCCGGGAGCGGCTGGCCGAGGCCACCCTCGAACTGCGGGGGGTGATGAACCGGCACGGCTACGGCGAGGCCATCATCTTCGGGCACGCCCTGGACGGGAACCTCCACTTCGTCCTGACCCAGGATTTCAGCGTGCAGGAAGAGATCCGCCAGTACCGCGCTTTCATGGAGGAGGTCTGCGCCATGGTCGTCACCACCTATGGCGGCTCCCTCAAGGCGGAGCATGGTACGGGGCGCAACATGGCCCCCTTTGTGGAGCTGGAGTGGGGGGCGACGGCCTACCAGCTGATGCGCAGGATCAAGGCGGCCTTCGATCCCCATAACCTGCTCAATCCCGGGGTCCTGCTGAACTACAACCCGGAAGTCTTCGTGGAAAACCTGAAACCGATGGCTCCGGCCCACGAGATTGTCGACAGGTGCATCGAATGCGGTTTCTGCGAGGTAATGTGTCCGTCACGAAACCTTACGGCCACCCCCCGCCAGCGGATCATCATCCAGCGGGAGATCGCCAGATTGCGGGCGTCCGGAGCAGACCCGAATCGCCTCCAAAGCCTGGAGGCGGCGTACCGCTACTGGGGGGAGGAGACCTGCGCGGTGGACGGGCTCTGCGCCACCACCTGCCCGGTTGCCATCAATACCGGCGAATTCACCAAATACCTTCGCTCCCGGGAAAAGAGCCCGACGGCCCTGGCCCTGGCCGACTGGATCGCCCGGCATTTCGGCAATGTCACCCGCCTGGTGAAGGTCGGGCTAGGTGGGGCAGATCTCGCCCACGGGCTGCTCGGCACCCCCCTGATGACACACCTTGCCGACCGAGCCCGGCAGGTGAGTGGCAGGCGCCTGCCGCTCTGGAATCCCTGGATGCCCCGGGCCGCTCCGCAGACCAGAGCCCTGCGCCCTGGCAAAGCCGAGCGGCAGGTGGTCTATTTCCCCAGTTGCGTCAGCAGGACCATGGGGCCGGCCCGGGGCGACCGGGACCAGCGCCCGCTCAGCAAGGTGCTGCTCTCCCTCCTGGATAAGGCGGGCTACGGGGTGATTCTCCCCGGAAACGGGGAAAGGCTCTGCTGCGGCATGGCCTTCGAGAGCAAGGGCTTCTTTGCTGCCGCCGACCGGAAGAGCCGGGAACTGGAAGAGGAACTTCTTGCCTGCAGCGACAACGGCCGGCATCCGGTACTCTGCGACACCAGCCCCTGCCTGTACCGGATGCGGCTGGTGCTTGACCAGCGCTTGAAGCTCTACGAGCCGGTGGAATTCATCCATGATTTCCTGCTGGAGCGGCTCACCTTCAGCAAGCTGGCGGAGACCGTGGCTGTTCACGCCACCTGCAGTTCCCTGAAGATGCAGCTGGCGGAGAAATTCCGGGAGGTGGCGCAGGCCTGCGCGGAAAGGGTGGTGATGCCGGAAAGGGTGAAATGCTGCGGCTTCGCCGGCAACAAGGGGTTTGACCACCCCGAGTTGAACGAAGCGGCGCTCGCGGATCTGCGCGGATCACTTCCCGAGGAGTGTTCCTTTGGCTATTCCAACAGCCGGACCTGCGAGATAGGCCTTGCCCTACACGGCGGTCGCAGTTACCAGTCGATTGTGTACCTGGTGGACCGCTGTACGAAACGGAAAACGGATGGAGACGCGAGGGCAACCCTGCTGGAGTCGACAAACTGGGTATGATTCCGGTTTCAAATCAAAGATGAGATCAAGGCGGCGAGGAATGAGGCGACGAAGGCATACAATCAGTATGTTGAGGAGCCGAAGACGAGTCAACGAAGATGGCGCTTTGATTTGGAATTGGAATGAGTGCTCTCTGCTGAAGAGCCTGCCGGACTCCTCCCAGGTCCGACAGGCTCCAGTTACATCACCAAGGGTCAACAATACGTCATAAACCATAAAGAGTAACGATGTGGCCTATGACGGCCAAAGTCCCGATGCTCGTGAAATGTTATTATCCAGCTAGATGTGTTTTCCTTTCGGAACAGTGTGTTTCAGTTTTTTGGGGCCGGCATACAAGCTTTGCTTTATGATCCCCCGACTCTCTTTAAGATCCTTCTTAGAGTCATCCACCTCCAACAAGATTTCGGCTTCTCTGGCTAGTTCCTCGATTCGTTCCGCTTCTTTTTCATCAATCTGAACTGTCATTTAGTGCACCTCCTTTTTGCGACTTTTACTGATGTTTTTTAATTATCCCACAACAAACCAAAAAAACAATTACGGCAGCCTGGTCAGTCACAAACTTTTTTACGAATCATTTCGGGTTCCCAATGATCCCATTCAAGAAAAAACACCCGAGAACTGAAGGCAGGATTTAATGAATGTAATTCCAATTTCAGATCAGA
>DBMM01000026.1:10690-10938 GCA_002298925.1 Geobacter sp. UBA698
CTTTGATATGGAAATGGAATAACAGGGCATTATTGTTGTCAGCAGAGGACAGGAAGTATCACACACAAAGGCCGTGCCCTCAGTTGGGCATGGCCTTTGTGTTATCCGCACTTGTCAGAGAGGCAGACTGTCTCCAATTGCATGCAGTTCAATCCCTGAATGTGGTTGAAAGTTTATCCAGTGGGGTAGTGTCGATCTTCAGTCGGTTCAGCACGCCGCGGTTGGCCTTGATCGCCTGCTGGCGGGGG
>DBMM01000008.1 GCA_002298925.1 Geobacter sp. UBA698
AGCCGTTGGACGAATAAATGAGATTACTGATTAACATCATAATTCTGTTATCTCTGTCAGGATGTATGCCCCTGAAGCAAATAGAGTGGCACACGTCGAATAAAGAGATAAGAATTTCACCCGAAAAGAGCAATCTCCAAGTTTGCATTCTGACGCAAACTAGCGAGCCTGCACAGAAGCCAAGCATAGATGAGGGGAAGTCCTATGCCATTTCCCCTTCTGGAATTAAATTTAAACTTCACATTCAAAAGAATGATTTTGCAAATAAACAGATGTCTCCATGGACTGCTGACTACGTTTACCTGATTGACCCCAAACATGATGGCAATGCAGGTAAATATCGCAACTGGGAAAACGGAGAATGGGAACTTTACCTCGCTTTTAATGGCCCGAATTCTCCTGTCCCCATTCTCTCGAAGTTCAAACTCTGGACTTTCTGGTATTCGCCGCCCATCCATGGGCGACCTGTCTAAGAAAGAGACGTCCAACAATCGGCGGCATACGGTCGGCTATCGCCGCCGCTGCGACTCACCACCTTTGAGCGAGGAGAAAATAAATGAGAAAGATCAGCTTCTTGCTGCTCGCTTTGCAGTTGGTAGCTGTAAGCACTTTTGCTGCTGATATGAGCAAGGAGATAATTGCCGCTGCCCTTGAGCGTACGGACGGAAAGGTTGATATGGTCGATGAGAGAACCATCTATTGGCCACCCGATTCAATATAACATCGATGGGTCACGCTGGACGCCGATCTTATGCCCAAAAGGGTCAAACTTCAACGCCGATAAACAACCATAACTGCGATAACATTAACGCTCTCTTAAATCAAGCAGGACACGGGAGGTGCCGTCGCCGACATGGAGCAAGGTGCCACGGAAGTGGAAAAGGGAATGGCCAGTTCCCATCGGTCCGAAGATGCACTCCAGCAGATTCTAGAGAGCATCGGCGAAGTAAATTACAAGTGCGTCAGATGGCCACTGCCGCCAAAGAACAGACGGCCGTTACTGGAGAAATTTCCAGTAACATCAACCAAATAATTGATGTAGTCCAGCAGACTGCCAATGGTGCCCACGAGGCCGCGAGTGCCGCATCGATGCTCTCGCGAATGTATTAAGATCTGAACAATTGATCGGCAGGTTCAAGGTGTAGGGTCCTTATAAAATTTGGATGCAAGAGAGAGACATGAGACGACAATACGAGCATAAAATTCTGGACATAGCAACGGACGGCTGGTGGGACTGGGACCTGAAAGCCGATAAGGTTTACCTGAGTTCAGGGTACTGCCAGCTGATCGGCTACACGCCTGACGAGAGGGGATCTAATGCTGCCTTCCTCTGGTCTCTGGTCCACCCAGATGATCACGAGCAAGTGCGCACTTCGCTCCAGGAACTTTTGGCTGGGAAACAGGAGGTGTCATTCACCGAGCACAGAATCACTGCAATAGATGGTGCAGTATACTGGATTTTGGGAAGGGCTGGGGTTGCAGAATATGATGAACAAGGAAACGTCTCTCGAATGTTGGGAAGCATCATTAACATCACTGAGCGCAAAAAAGCAGAACAGAAGTCACAAGATGCGAAGCAACTATATGAGACCCTCTTTCGCCTAAGTCCGGAGATAATTGCCCTTACTTCGGAGAAGGATGGCCGTTACATCGCGGTGAACTCTGCCCATGAGCAGGCCACCGGTTATAGTGCTGATGAACTTATCGGTCATACGTCCACCGAGCTAAATATTTGGAGAGAGTCCGCGGAGCGTCAGCATGCCATAGATCAACTCCAGGAACAGGGAACAGTTCATAGCGCAGAGGTTCACTTTTGCCGCAGGTCGGGGGAAGAGTTCCCTGCATTGTTATCTATGGCGCGTATTGACATGGAGGGAGAACCTTGCTTGATCAGCCTTGTTACAGACATCACTGCGCGCAAGCGGATCGAGGAGTCACTGAGGGGAAGTGAAGAGCGTTATCGCAGACTCTTTGAAAGCATGTTGGAGGGGGTTGCCTATTGCCGAATGCTTTTTACAGATGGCCGCCCGGACGATTTCATTTATCTTTCGGTAAACGACGCGTTTACGGCTCTGACTGGCTTGAAGAATGTAGTTGGACGGAAGGTATCGGAGATTATCCCCGGCATTAAGGAGTCTGATCCCGATTTGTTTGAAATTTACGGCCGGGTGGCAACTACCGGTCAGCCTGAGCAGTTCGAGATGTGCCTGGAATCTCTGAGCATGTGGTTTTCCATTTCCGTTTACAGCCCACACAGGGAACACTTCGTTGCCGTATTCGATGTCATTACTGAGCGCAAGCAGGCCGAGCTAAAACTGCGCGAGAGTGAAGAGAAGTTCAGGCTTATTTTTGAAGAAACAGCTGACGCCATTTTCTGGGCGGACACTGAGACGGGCATTCTGCTCAACTGCAACAGGGCAGCGGAAAAGATGCTGGGAACCCCCCGCTCTAACATAATCGGCAGACACCAAACCTCACTGCATCCGCCAGAATTATTGGAAGAGTACGCTGCCATTTTCAAAAAAGCAATTGCTGACCCCATTGCCTTTCCAAGCGTCGAAGCCCTTGTCCTCTCGAAGAACGGCCTTCGGATACCCGTTGAAATAATGCATTCAGTCATCCGTCTCGGCGACCGGATGGTCATCCAGGGCGTGTTCAGGGACATTACCGAGCGGCGCATGATGCAGGATGAACTGATCAAGAGCCAGAAACTTGAGTCCCTCGGGGTTCTGGCCGGAGGGATCGCCCATGACTTCAACAACATTCTCACCGGTATCATGGGGAATATCTCCCTTGCCAGGCTCTTGATAGATAAGCCAAACAAGGCAGCCCCTCTGCTCCAGCAGGCGGAGAAAGCCACAGAGAGAGCCAGCGACCTCGCCAGCCAACTCCTCACCTTTGCTAAGGGGGGCCAACCCATCAAGAAGGCTGTTGCCGTAAAAGACCTCGTTGAGGCGTGCGCTTCTCTCGTTCTGCGTGGGTCCAGTGTCGGGAGCGTGCTTGATCTCCCTGATAACCTCCATCACATCGACGCCGACGAAGGCCAAATCAGTCAGGCGTTCAACAACGTCATCATCAATGCTGCCCAAGCCATGGTCGGAGGGGGCACAATCATTATTCACGCCAAAAACATATCACTGGAGGCCCAAAACAAGATGTCCCTCCCCCCTGGGAAATATGTCAAATTTACCTTCATTGATACCGGGGGTGGTATGCCCTCCGAGGTACAGAAAAGGATCTTCGAGCCGTATTTCACCACTAAAGCAGGCGGCACCGGCCTCGGATTGGCTTCAGCGTACTCGATCATCACCAAACACGGTGGGCGCATTGAGGTAAGTTCTCAGGTCGGGCAGGGAACCACCTTCGAAATCGTCCTACCGGCAAGCGAAAGGGAAATTCAGGGGGCCAAAGCCGACAGGCCCGCCTTGGCGTTGAGGGAACAGAAGAGACGCTCTCTGCTCGTTATGGACGACGAAGAAATGATCCGGGAGGTGGCTTCTGCCATGTTGAGGGAACTGGGGTATCAGGTGCAAACTTGTGCCAGCGGCGAAGAGGCCATCGAGATGTACAAATCTGCCCAGGAAGCGGGAACACCTTTTTCCGCGGTCATCATGGACCTGACCATCCCAGGCGGAATGGGAGGTAAGGAGGCTGCACAACAGATTCTTGATCTTGCCCCGGGCTCACGACTCATCGTTTCAAGCGGTTATTCAAACGACCCAGTTATGGCAAACCCGCACCTGTTCGGCTTCTGTGCGACAATTGTTAAGCCGTACACAACTATTACATTGGGAGAGGTGCTAAGAGGGGTATTTGCATCGGAATCATAGACCAGTATGCAGTGACCGACCTTGAGATGAAGGCCAATTGCACTGGCTCACTGCAAGATATTTTCATCCAGTCATCCATGTAATGCGCACCAGTCTGTTCACCGTGCGCTCCGCAGGCAGTCTGACAGAATCCTTAATGCTCATCGCCTGCCTCACCTTTACTCGATTCAATAAATGGAGGAACGGTAAGTATAAGCCGAGGGACGGAGAGCAAATTTGCCGGCCCGTGAAATTGGGGATGCCCAATCGGGTAGCCGGGGGTTTTTCTCCCCCAGTCCCCACACCACCCGGCATGCGGGTCCGCACCGGGCGGTTCGATAGAATTACCGGGCCGTAGCCGGGTAATGTGAATGCATGTGGAATGCATGGGGTCAGGCTTGCGATACTTGAAGAATGCATGGAATGCATGGGGTCAGGCTTGCGATACTTGAATTTGTGTGATAATTTTTTGCCGTGGTAAGAAAACCTAGAGTCCATTGCCCTGCGGTGCTGTACCATGTGATCATGCGTGGCAACGCCCGTCAGGACATATTCTTCGATGACACCGATCGCTGCCGCTTCTATCGGTAACCTAATGGGGAGGAGTTCTGGAGAGAGTTTATTTAATTGGCGGATCGACTGGCTTCTTTTTCCCGAGATTGGGTAAGAAGTTAATCGATTTTTTTTGGATAACCCCACTGGACTTCTACTTGACCCTACTACGCCACTGACGTATAATAACTTCATCGTCATCATTGAAACCCCAATATTTACCAAGCAGCTTTTATCCACTATATCCGACGAGGAATATCGTCTGTTTCAGGCAACCCTGCTGGAGCGACCTGATGCCGGAAAGGTCATCCCCGGCAATGGGGGCCTTCGTAAAGTGCGATGGGGATTGGAGGGGCGTGGCAAGAGTGGCGGAGCACGAGTAATCTACTATTGGTTTACGGCGAGGGGAACCATTCTGCTTCTGTTTATGTATCCGAAAAATGTACAGGAAAACCTTACCCAAGACCAACTCAAACAACTCAAGAGGATTATTGAGGAGGAATATCATGAAGGATGAACTTTTTCAGGAACTGTTGGCAAGTGTGAAACAAGGCGCGGCGATCATGAAAGGCGCAATGCAGCCCTCTCGATCATTTGAATTCCCAGAAACCGAGGTTCGCGCTCTACGTGAGCAATTCGGTCTTTCACAAGATAAGTTTGCAGACCTTGTTGGAATCAGCGTAGGAACATTGAGAAACTGGGAACAAGGCCGACGTAAACCGGAAGGCCCAGCTCGTGTGCTTTTGCGGGTTGCCTCCCGTCACCCGGAGGCCCTTCTGGATATTGGAAGCGAGCAACCCAAAAGTGCAGATCGCACAACTCGCTCAACCGGACGCGCAAAAAAGCTGCAAGCCACTTAAATCGTCATTCAGCCCCACAGAGAAAGAACAATGTCCAACTACCGGCAGGATGCGACGATAACTAAGAAACAAATGATCTTTTCCAGGATTATTGGACCGTGGCGAAGGGATCTTCACAGGCCTCGGCCGCGGAAGCTCCGTATCAACGTCTTACCGATGGGGACCAGCACCGGAAGACCAGTTTTCCCCTTTCAGCTCTTTTTCCTGGACGAAGAAGACAAAGTCTCCGAATTCTGCGTCGAGTTTCAATCATCCGGGAGCGTCAATAGCTTTCTCCATACCGTGCAACCAACATTGGCTCTGGAGGTGGAAGATTCCAGGAAGGATGATGGGAGTAATCGATACAATGGATAACACCCCTTTCTATAAGCATTCAACATGCGCTCAGACCATGTCAGAGCTACAGGTGTCGAGCTACACGTTTCGCAAAAGTGAAGCAACTGTTCTTGAACACAGCTGAATTACAGAGGTAATTCACGGTAAGTAAGAATGTCCCCCCGAATACACTCCCGATACGTTTTCCCTTTGGCTGAGCCATGGCATGATGCCCCGGAACAGCTGCAAGCGCTCTACCAGCCATTCCCCGCCGAACAGCTGCAAATCCCGATCTGGTCAACAACCCACGATTTGATAATCCGGCCTGTATCGCACAGGTTTGACCGGATTTTTATTCCCCCTTGACACAATCCAGTATCTATAGCTATCATCTGATATACATATCACATGACAGGTAGAGATATCATGCAGACACTTACTACCCGCCAGCAGCAGGTCTATAGGTTCATCAAAGAGTACATTGAAGCCAATGGCTGCTCTCCCACCCTGCGGGAGATTTCCGCCCATATCGGCACCGCCGGAACCGCCACTGCCATAAGCCACGTGGATGCCCTGGAAAAGAAGGGCTACCTCAGCCGCCGCGAGGGGAGCTCGCGCGGAATAGTTCTGCCCCAGACCCCCTCCGCGACCGTCTCACTGCCCATTGTCGGCAGGATCCGGGCCGGCCTGCTGCAGCCGGCCATTGAAGATATCACCGGCTACCTGAGCGTGGACAACAGCCTGATCAAGGGCGAAGGTTGCTACTTTCTCAGGGTTGAGGGTGACTCGATGATCAACAAGGGGATCCTCCCCGGCGATAACGTTCTGATCCGTCCTCAGCAGGTGGCCAACAACGGCGAGATCGTGGCGGTCATGGTGGATGGTGACGCCACCCTCAAGCTGTTCTTCCGGGAACGGGACCGGATCCTGCTGCAACCGGCCAACCCAAACTACGAGCCCATTGTCATCCTGCCCGGCCAGGGCGAGGTGACCATCGTCGGCAAGATGGTGGCTCTGTTCCGTAGCGTGGAGTAGGTCATGTATTCGACCCAAATACCCCTGCGTGTAGCCGCCATCTTCTCCCCCGGCGGCAAGGTCACCCCCAAGTGGTTTGAACTTAACCGTCGCAAGCACGAGGTCAAGGAGACGACCTATTTCTGGCAGGACCGGATCGGCGAGGTTCCCCGTCTGCATTACGCCGTATCCGATGGCGAAGCCCTCTATGAGCTGGTCTACAATACCTGCGACCAGACCTGGACACTGATTGCACTCAGATCGGAACGGCCGTGAAACAGAGAACAATTCTCCATATCGATATGAACGCTTTTTTTGCCTCGGTGGAGCAGCAGGCCAACCCTGAACTGCGTGGCAAGCCGATCGCCGTGGTCGGCGGCCATGGACGGACCGTGATCACCACCTCTTCCTATGAAGCCAGGGCCAAAGGGGTCAAAACCGGAATGGCCATCTGGGAAGGAAAACGGACCTGCCCGGAGCTGATCATCGTGGTCGGCGACAACCGCAAGTACACCCACACCTCCACTAAAATCAACGAGATCTTCCGCGACTTCACGCCCGAGGTGGAGGCCTTCAGCATCGATGAATCCTGGCTGGATGTCACCCACTCCCTCTCCATATTCGGCAGCGCCGTCAACATCGCTTATCAAATCAAGGCCCGGATCAGACACAGCTTCGGCATCACCTGCTCCATCGGCATCGCTCCCAACAAGCTCCTGGCCAAGCTGGCCAGCGACATGCAGAAACCGGACGGTCTGACCGTCATCGAACCGGAGAATGTTGCCCGGATACTGGAGCGCATGCCGATCAAGGAGTTGTGCGGTATTGGCAGGAACATGCAACGGCACCTCAACATGATGAGCATCTACACCTGCGGCGAGCTGGGCCGCTGCGACGAAGCACGGCTGACCCGCAAGTTTGGCATCATTGGAAAGCGTCTGAAGGAGATGGGCCAGGGGATCGACAACTCACCGGTGGTGCAGTACGGCGAGGAAGACGACGTCAAGAGTGTCGGGCATTCGAGCACGCTGGAGCGGGATATCGACGACCCGGCGGAGATCCGTCGTTTCCTGCTGCAGCTCAGCGATATGGTCGGCAGCCGGGCCAGGCGCTATAACGTCAGCGGGAAGACGATCCATCTGTACGTCCGCTATGCCGACTTTTTCTCGTCCTGGGGGAAGCAGACGACCTTGAAGAGCTACATCAACCTCAGCGACGAGATCTACAAGACAGCGTTGTCAATCCTGGATACGGTCGAACTGGAGCAGCCGGTCAGGCTGCTGGGAGTGACCCTGAGCAACTTGAAGCATCAGGCCGAACAGCTGCCACTGTTTGAGGATGAGCGCAAGAAGCTCTTCGCCACCCAGGCCATGGACAAGGTCAATGATCGCTTCGGCAGCATGGCGGTGACCTTTGGCAGCCTGTTACCGGGCAAAGAGACGGCGGGTAACCACGTGATCCCGCCCAGCTGGCGGCCGGACGGGATAAAAAATGTCGATGTGAAATAATGCGTAACACAATTAAATCATTGGCAAATAAAATAGGTATGCGCAATGCGTGCTGTTCGGTTTTTGGAGTTGACTTGATCCGGCCGATAACGTATAAATTTTGACTCTTATTCAAGTAGTTTGACTCGAGAAGATGCCCGACCCAGATTAGAGCTTCCACCCATTTCCCCCGCGACCGGAACATTCAGAGGGCTAGCCAATCGGCTGGCCTTTTTTGTTGTGATACAGCCCGAAAGGAACCACCTTGAAATACCTGAACCGCACTCTGCTGGCCCCCCTGCTGCTGATAACCGTTACCCTGCCGCTCACCCTGGGCGGATGCCGCGAGGAGAAGGCCGGCGACCTCTCCTCGGCAAAAGCCGCCACTACGCCCGCTCCGGCACAACCCGCTGCTCCCCCCGCCTTTAACGCGAATAGCTCCGCCCGGCCTGTCGCGGCGGCCTTCAGCCCTGTCGGCACTTCCCTCCGCAAGGCCAAACCGCCGGAAATCACGGCCCCCAAAATCAGATACAATGCCGGCGAGGATCCCGAGTTTGCCAAACGGCATGGCTGGCCGGTCAACGGCCCGGCTGCGCTGCCCGGTTCGATCCTGCCCCAGAAACGCATCGTGGCCTACTACGGCAACCCTCTTTCCAAACGGATGGGAGCGCTGGGCGAATACTCCAAGGACGACATGCTGCGCCGTCTGAAGAACGAAGCGGCCAAGTGGCAGGCGGCAGACCCGGCAACCCCGGTCCAGCCGGCTTTGCACCTGATCGCAGTAGTGGCCCAGGGTGCACCGGGCAAAGCCGGCAAATACCGGATGATCATGCCGGATGCCATCGTCAGCCAAGTCTACGGTTGGGCCAAAGAGGCCAATGCCCTCATGTTCATCGACATCCAGACCGGACATGACGACATCCGCACCATCCTGCCGAAGTTCGAATGGATTCTGAAAAACCCTGACGTGCATCTGGGAATCGATCCCGAGTTCAACCTGATCAAAAGCGGCAAGAAGCCGGGCTCCAAGATCGGCACCTATGACGCGGCGGACATCAATTACGCCTCCGGCTTTCTCAAGGACCTGGTCAAGAAATACAACCTGCCCCCCAAGGTCTTCACGGTGCACCGCTTCACCCGCAACGGCGTCACCAACGCCCGCAGCATCCAGCTGAGGCCCGAAGTGCAGATGATCATGCACATGGACGGTTGGGGCGCTCCCTGGCTGAAACGCGACTCTTACAAGGACTACATCGTGGCCGAACCGGTCCAGTACACCGGCTTCAAACTCTTCTACCACAACGACACCAAAAAAGGGGACGCGCTGATGACGCCCCGGGACGTGCTCAAGCTGAACCCGAAGCCGCTCTACATCCAGTACCAGTAATTCCGGTTTCAAATCAGAGATGCACTCAAGGCGGTGAGGACTGAGGCGACGAAGGCGTACAAAATAGTACGTTGAGGAGCTGAAGACGAGCCAACGAAGATGGCGCTTTGATTTGGAATTGGAATAACCCGCATTTAACCCAATCGGGCAGGAGGACGGCGGAGCCCACCCCGCCATCCTCCCCCACCACCACTCCCTCCACATTCCGGGTCTCTCCGAACGCCCCTGCTGTGTCTCGACTAATGGTTCCCTCCATCAGAGTCCGCAGTACTTTCTTTGCACCTCCAAAGCACCTCCAACAGCACTCCCTTAAGTCGCCAGCAATAATGTAACTATTAATTATTAAAAACTTAATTCACATAGTTGCATTTGTTTTTTTTGCAACTATAATTTTATTCTTGGAGCCCATCACGAACCTGGCCAATAAAAACACACGGAGGCCGTATGAGCAGAAAGACTACCAACAGATCGTTTGTCCGGGCGGCTACACTTCTCGCTGCCCTCACCCTTGGCGTCAGCTTCGCATACGGATGGGGCGGTACTTCATCCGGGGGATCATCCAGTTGGTCATCCAGTGGGTCAAGCAGTGGGTCGTCATCCAGTTGGTCAAGCGGCGGGTCAAGCAGCAGCCAGACAGCGAAATGTGTCGCCGCAAACCTCAACCTGTCACT
>DBMM01000096.1:0-18958 GCA_002298925.1 Geobacter sp. UBA698
GTGGCCGACGTTCCAGTAGATTTGTCTTGTTGCTTCCATGGCTTGCCTCACTGATCGTATTACAACACTTTATCCGCTTTTACTTCTTCTTGACGTTCATGTCAAGTACAAACTTAACTCATATTGTTCTCTACACTCGTTCAAAAATAACGGCCACTGCTTCACCGCCACCGATGCAGAGGGTCGCCAGCCCGTATCTGGCCTGACGTCTGTGCAACTCCCGGATCACGGTTGCCGCCAGCCTGCCGCCGCTGGCGCCAATGGGGTGACCGATGGCACAGGCGCCACCATTGACGTTGACCCGCGCTGGGTCAAGTTCGAGCGACTTGATCGCAATCAACGGCACCGAGGCAAACGCCTCGTTGATCTCGAACAGGTCAATCTCTTTTGGCTTAATCCCGGCACGGGCACAGGCCCGTTCAATTGCCCCGGCCGGCGCATCCGGAAAATGATCGGGATGACGGCTTTCAGTGGCACTAGCAATGATCCGCGCCTTTGGAGTCAAATTGAACTTTTTCAACCCTTCGGCATCGGTCAGCAGCGCCAGAGCTGCGCCGTCGTTTATGCTCGAGGCATTGCCTGCGGTGATGGTGCCCTCCTTCCTGAAGGCCGGCCGTAACGAGGAAAGCTTGGTAAAATCTCCCTTGAATGGCTCCTCATCGTCTGTCAGGGTGATCACTCCCCCCTTGCCCGACTTGACTACCGGGACGATCTCATCGGCAAAGATCCCATCCTTGACCGCTGCTCGGGCCAGTCGGTAAGAGCGTGCGGCAAATTCATCCTGTGCTTCCCGGGACAGTCCGTTGCGGGCGGCGCTGTCCTCACCGATCTCCCCCATGTGGCGGCCGCTGTCTGGATCCTGAAGGCCATCATGGATCATCAGATCCAGCAATTCGCCATGTCCCATCCTGTAGCCAGACCGCCCCTTCTTGAGGAGATAGGGAGCAAGCGACATGTTCTCCATGCCTCCGGCAAGCACGATTCTTGCTTCGCCAAGCCGGATGCTGTTCGCTGCCAGCATGATCGACTGGAGCCCGCTGCCACAGACCTTGTTGATGGTTAAAGCGCGGGTTTTATCGGGAATACCGGCATCCCGCATGGCTTGCCTGGCCGGAGCCTGACCGCAGCCGCCCGACAGCACCTGACCGATGATTACCTCGTCTACTGCGTCCGCACTCAGACCGGTTCTGGCTAAAAGCCCCTGCATCACAACAGCAGCCAACTGCGGCGCTCCCAGATCGGAAAGCATCCCTGAAAAAGAACCAAAGGGCGTCCGTAATGCATCCACCACATAAATATCCTGCATCTGTTGCCTCCGTGAAAAGCCATTTTCGACAGTTCCGCTGCCACAGACGGGCCATTGGGACGAAACTGCTGCTGCAGGAATCCTGCAGTTGTTTTAGTTTAAGTTGACTGACAACGTTCGTTAGAAAATCCCCCTCCATGGAAGAGGGGGCGTTTACCTGGTCCAGTTACCTGACAGATTAGTGTTCAGCTGCCTTGGCAATACCGATGCCGGTATTCTGCCGCACGTAGATCCCGCTGAACATCTCTTCGGCGCGGCGATCGCGGAAGAGGAGGCAGCCAATGATCGCTGCCAGGAAGCCGAGCGGCACCGAAACGATCCCAGGGTTTTTCAGTGGAAAGAGTGGCGCATCGAGCCCGAGCATGGATTTACCATCCTTGTTCTTTTCGTAGTCTGCATGTGCCTTGGCGAGGGATATCAGCTCCTTCTCCGCCAGCACAATCCCTCCGGACTGTTTCTTCTCAAGGGTCTCATAAATTACCCTGGCATCAGCAGCGATCTTCTTTGGATAAGTCATGTTAGGGGAGACCATGACCAGGCCGATAGCGGAAACCGAGCCAACCACCAGGCCCGATATGATGCCGGCAGTATTAAACCGCTTCCAGAAGAGTGAAAAAATGATCACCGGGAAATTGCCGGAAGCTGCCACGGCAAAGGCCAGAGCTACGAGATGAACAATGTTTTCTTTCTCGGCAGCGATACCAAGAACAATGGCGATGAGGCCGACCACCAGGGAGGTAATCCGGGCGACCCTGACCTGATCGCGCTGCTCGGCCTTGCCGTTCTTGATGATGTTGACATACACATCATGGGAGATTGCTGCTGAAGAGGCCAGTACCAGACCTGACACTACTGCCAGGATGGTGGTGAATGCCACCGCGCAGACAAAGGCCAGGAAAAGGTCGCCACCGATTGTGCCGGCACCGCCGCCAAGGTATTGGGCAAGCAGGAGCGCCGACATGTTACCCCCCTTGTCGATGGCGACGAGCTTCTGGGGTGTCAGGTAGATCGCGGCTCCGAAGCCAAGTACCGTCGACATGATGAAGAAGAAACCGATCAGGAACATGGCGACGATGACGCTCTTGCGAGCTGCCTTGGCGTTCGGCACAGTGAAGAACCGCATCATGATGTGCGGAAGGCCGGCGGCGCCGAGCAGCCAGGCCAGACCGAGCGAGACCTGATCAATGGGGTTCTTGAGGAAAAGTCCCGGCTCAAGGAAGCGCTGGCCGTAATCGAAACCGGGCACGGCCAGCGGATGCTTCAAAAGCACCCGGACATGATCCTGGATTGCAGAGCTGCAGGCGATCTCGGAAAAGAAGCGCAGGGGATTCATCCCCACCTTCGCGAGTATGAGAACGGACATGATTACCCCGCAGCCCATGAGGAGTCCGGCCTTTATGATCTGAACCCAGGTGGTCGCCTTCATCCCGCCGAAGCCGACATAGATGATGATCAGCAATCCGACGCCGACCACCGACGTCTTGAAGGGGATATCGAGGAGAACCTGCATCAGCTTGCCGGCACCTACCATCTGTGCCAGCAGATAGAAGATTGACACGGTCACGGTGGAGAATGCGGCAAAACCGCGGACCACTTTGGGAGATGAGCGTAAGGAGAGGATGTCCCCCATGGTGTATTTGCCGGCATTGCGACAAGGTTCGGCAATAACCAGGAGTATGGTCACAAAAGTGACCATGGGGCCGACCGCATACATGAAACCGTCGATACCGGCGATGGAAATCAGCCCGGTTATGCCGAGGAATGTGGCGGCCGACAGGTAGTCTCCGGCGATGGCCCAACCATTTTGGAATCCGGAGATCCCTCCTCCGGCCGCATAGAAGTCGGCGGCCGACTTGGTCTGTCGGGCTGCCCAGACCACGATTCCCATGGTGGAGCCGATAATGACCAGAAACATGCTGACGGTAATCGCCCGATTGGTCTTGAGCTTCGGAGCCGCTGCCGGCGGCGTGGCTGTTGCGGGAGTGGTCACTTGTGCCGGCGCTGTCTGTACGGCAGGCGCGACGACCGTCGCAGCGCCCCCGGCCGGGGCCTGACTGGCAGGCTCAGCGGCGAGGAGTGCCGTGCCGAGTGTCAGAACCAGTGTCATGGAAAGTAAAAATCGTTTCATCAGAATCCCCCCTCAATTTCACTGATCAGTTCTTCGGTGAGCCGATCGAAGTCTTTGTTGGCCACGTAGGCGTAATAGATGGCTATCCCCCAGGACGACAGGAACTGAAGCAACGCAAAGAGGTAGCAGACATTGATGTTGCCGATTACCTTCACCTTGAAGAGATCGGGGGCGTAGCCCGCACCCAGGAGGAGCAACAGGTAGAGGACTGTTGCGAAGGCCCACCAGCCAAACAGAAATGTGGTCTTCTTTCGCTGCAGTTCCCGAAATTTAGGATGTTCTGCAATTGCGTCCCAGTTATAATTCTTTGCCATGCTTCACCTCTCCTTTTGGTTGTTACCCTGCGCCTGCATCACTCTGCCATCCGCCACATCAGGCGATCTTGTTGCTGCGACGCCAGATGTTAAGCTCCTGCGCCTGCTTGATCAGTTCATCACGGAAATCGGGGTGAGCGATATTGATGAGCTCTTCAGCCCGCTGCCAGGTCGACTTCCCTTTCATCTGGGCGTAGCCGAACTCCGTCACGACATAGTGGACGATCGAACGGGGACAGGTGACGATGGTCCCGGGCGTGAGGGTCGGTACGATCCTGGAGCCGATGGTCCCGTCTTTCTTCTTGAATGTGGAGCTGATGCAGATCAGCCCCTTGCCGCCCTTGGACTTGAAGGCCCCGAAGACAAAGTCCAACTGGCCACCGGTGCCCGATATCTGGCGAGCGCCGCTTGATTCGGAAGCCACCTGGGAAAACAGGTCCACCTCCAGGGCATTATTGATCGCGATCACCTTGTCGTTCTTGCAGATGTTTTCGGGGTCATTGGTGTAATCCACCGGATACGACGCGCACATGGGATTGTTGTCCAGGAAGTCGTAAAGCCTCCGCGATCCCATGGCAAAGGTGTAGACCATCTTTCCCTTGTCGATATTTTTGCGCTTCCCGGTAACGCGGCCCGCTTCGTACATGTCGACGTACGAGTCGGCCAGCATCTCGGTATGAACGCCGATGTCCTTGAGATCGCTCTGGGCGATCAGCGAGCCGACAACATTCGGCAGCCCCCCTATCCCGAGCTGGATGGTAGCCCCGTCTTCCATCAGCTCCATGACGTGGGCCGCAATTCCCCTGTCCGCATCGCTTGCCGCGGCCGCAGGGAGTTCCAGGAGCGGGTTGTTCGGCCCTTCGACCACAAAATCGACTTCCGAGATATGAATCCCCTCGCTGTTGCCGCCATAACAACGGGGGCAATTGATGTTCACCTCGACGATAACGGTTCGTGCCTTATGGCAGTACGCCGGTGCCAGCGAACATGACGTTGAGAAGTTGAAAAAGCCCTTGTCATCCATCGGCGCCACCTGAACGAAGGCCACGTCCACCTTGTTATAGTGAGTAACCGCACCCGGACCCTGGTGGTAGGTAAAGGGGATGTAACTGGCAAGTCCCACCTCCGAGTACTTGCGACCCACCCCAGAAAAATGCCAGTCCCCCCAGGTAAAGACTTCCCGTTTAGGGTCTGCATCCACGCATTTCAGCGGTCTGGTTCTGGTCGTGGTTTCCAGGATGATGTCTGTCAGCTCACCTTTTCTCCTGGCAAGAGCTTCATCCAGCGCCTCGATGTTTTGGGCGAATTCGCCCATGAAGATGGTATCGCCGGGCTTCACCACCCTGACCGCATCGTCCGCACTTCGCAACTTCTTCTGATACTGAGTTCTCCAGATAGCTGACATTGATTAAACCTCCCGGAATGTTGGCAACTTCTCGAATAAATTAAGAGAGCAGCAGCTTGGAGATAACCACCCGCTGCACTTCATTGGTCCCTTCGTAGATCTCGGTGATCTTGGCATCGCGGTACATCCGCTCGACTTCGTAATCGCAGATGAAGCCGTAGCCGCCATGAATCTGGATGGCCTCCCTGGTAACGTACGTGGCGGCTTCCGAGGCGAGCATCTTGCACATGGCCGACTCCATGGCGTAGCTCTTCTTGGCATCCTTGAGAGTAGCCGCCTTGTAGGTCATCAGCTTGCTGGTCTCGATTTTTGAAAACATATCCGCCAGTTTGAACTGGATCGCCTGCAGATCGCTGATCGGCGCGCCGAACTGCTTGCGCTCCTTGGAGTAGGCCAGGGATCGCTCGAAGGCTCCTTCGGCGATGCCGAGCGCCTGGGAGGCGATGCCGATCCGCCCACCGTTAAGGGTATCCATGGCGACATTGAACCCTTTGCCCTCCTGGCCAAGCAGGTTTTCCACCGGGATGCGGACATCGTCGAACGCAAAGGCGGTGGTGTAGCTGCCGCGGATGCCCATCTTCTTTTCGTTTTTGAGGATGGTGACACCGGGAGATTTGAGGTCGATGATGAAGGCGCTGATCCCTTTGTGCTTGAGGCTCCGGTCAGAGGAAGCCAGCAGGACTCCGGTGCCGAGATAGCCACCGTTGGTGATGAAGGTCTTGCTGCCGTTGATGACGAACTCATCACCCTCGCGCCTGTACATGGTGGCGGTCCCGCCGGCGTCACTGCCTGCATCCGGTTCGGTGAGCAGGAAGCAGCCGATGGTCTCGCCGCTGTTCAGTGCCGGCAGCCACTTTTTCTTCTGCTCTGCGGTGCCGAAGGTATAAATCGGACCGGAACAGAGGGAGGTGTGGGCCGAGATCAGTACGCCGCTGGAGCCGCAGGCTTTGGAGACTTCTTCGACGACAATGGCGTAAGAGAGCATATCCAGACCGGCCCCGCCATACTCCTCCGGGAGGTAGCTGCCGAGAAAACCCATCTCGCCCATCTTCTGGACGAGTTCATCGGGAATGGCGTGATCCTCGTCAATCTTCATGGCGATCGGCTTGATCTCTTTTTCCACAAAATCCCTGACTGCCGACTGCAATACCTTGTGATCCTGGCTAAGCTCGAAATTCATTGTCTGTTCTCCTCTTGAAGATAAATTTTAGGGGTGGGGTCTCCCCGCCCGGAGTACGGCAACTGCGTCCCTACGATTGGTTATGGATACATAAAAACTGAGTCCCGGTTTTAGACGCCTGGCTTTGCCAATCAGACTCTGCAATCGCTACTTTCTTGGCCTGACATCCCAGGTTCTTGCTGATATTCAAAATATCGTTTGCAAACAACGCACACAATGTAATTGAAATTCTAATTGCCGAACCAAAACAGCTGCAACAACCAGCCCGCCTCAAAAACCCAACAACAACTGACTGATATGATTGATGCTTTTTTTAACAATTTACAAAACTATGTTTTGCACCACTCGTGCCAACGCACGACAGCACAGCAGCAATAAACACAACATACCGATATCACAGAAATATTTATTTAGAATGACCTACCAGGCGGTGAATTTAAAGGAATTTAACACGACATGTCGTGTCATTGATCAAGGAGGGGCTAGTGGCTTACCCAAACGTAAGCCATCGATTAGTGCTGCTTTTACTGCACTGCGGTACCCGCAACAACGCTTACACGGTATTTCGTGCAAGACACTACATTTCGTGCTAAATAGTTTTGCGCTTGATGTCCAGCTTCTTCATTTTTGATTCCAGGGTGGAAGGGGGGAGTTCCAGCAGAGCAGCGGCACCGTTTTTGCCGCGAACGCGCCAGCCGGTTTTTTCCAGGACGGAAAGGATATGCATCCGCTCAATGCTTTTGAGCGAATATGACTGCGACGATATTTCCATGGCGCTATTGGGAACCGCTATGACCAGGGTCGGCCCGTCATTGAGGATCATAGCCCTCTCGATGATGTTGCGCACCTCGCGGACATTGCCGGGCCATGCATAGCATTCAAGGGCGTCCATGTTTTTCTTCGGGATGCTTTCGATGGATTTGCCGAATACCTGCTCGAATTCCTTGACCATCGCCCAGACCAGAAGAGGTATATCCTCTTTTCTTTCCCGCAACGGCGGGAGGAAAACGGGAAACACATTCAACCTGTAGTAAAGGTCTTCGCGGAAACGCCCCTCTTTGACAAACTGCACAAGGTCGCGATTGGTTGCGGCAATAACGCGGACATCGACCGTAACGGGAATATTGCTCCCCAGTCGCTCGAACTGTCCTTCCTGCAGCACGCGGAGCAGCTTTGACTGCAACTCCAGCGGAAGTTCGCCAATTTCGTCGAGAAATATCGTCGAGCCGTTGGCGGCTTCAAAACGACCGATCTGCCGCGTGGTTGCCCCGGTATAGGCCCCCTTTTCCCGGCCGAACAGTTCGGCTTCGATCAGTGTCGCCGGCAGGGCGGCGCAGTTAAGCTTGATCATCGGCCTTTCCCGGCGTGCGCTCTGATTGTGAATGGCGCGCGCCAGCAATTCTTTACCGGTGCCGGTTTCTCCCTGAATGAGAACCGTAGAACCGGTGCCGGCCACCTGCCTGATCTGCCGCAGGACGTTCCTGATTGCTTCCGACTCTCCGATTATCTCATCATGCCTGAGTTCGATAGTGATCTGGTCACGAAGAAAGAGGTTCTCGGCCTGCAACCGGTCGCGGAGTTGTTCGATTTCGGCAAAAGCCTGCTGCATCTTCTGGTCGATACGCTTTCTTTCAATCGCGTTGGCAAAGATCTCCCCCAGCAAGCGGAGTCGCTGCACGAACACATCGATCCACTTGCGTTTGCGCCGGTAGGAAACGACTGAAATAAGCCCATGGACCTCTGCTCCCACGCGTAACGGGATATAGAACATCGACTTGATGCCGCCCTGATCCTTGCTGTATTTCTTCTCCCGCCAGAACCGGTCCGGCAGGGCCTCCACGTCATCAACCATGAACATTTCGCCCTGGCGGGCGATGTTCACCCAAACGGGAATGATGTCGTCAATAACCGGCGGCGGCTGTTTAATGTCCTGATGGGAATGGGAGTAGGTCAGGTAGCAGCGCCCGTCCAGAGGAGAAAACTGCCAGATGGTGACCCGGTCGTAACCCAGAAAATCGTGGACCCGCTTCAACCCCTGAACAACCCTGGCATCTACTTCACTGACATCCATATTGATGAATTCAGCCGACAAGGCCGAGAGCAGCGCTTCGAACTTCAGCCGTTCGTCCTGGGCTATTTCCCGCAGTTTCTGTTCGGTAATATCCCGCACAACAACACCCGCGCCCAGGGTGACACCGTCAGCGTTTACGAGCGGATAACTGCTGATGAGCCAGTAGCGGCAGACTTCGTCATCATCGCCGACTGCTCCGCTCAACCTGGTTTCCACATCCCTCAGGGCGGTCCCTTCCTCTATGGCGTGACGGAAGATGGGCTCCAGCACGGCGGCAACAGACGGATCTACCTCATGAATGGTCCTGCCGATGTGTTCTTCAATCGGTTTACCGTCAATAGCCGCCATGCCCTTGTTGAGGACAACATAGCGCAAGTCGCAATCGAGCACTGCCAACCCGAACAGTTCCTCACTGTAGCCCTGCATGAGCCTGAAAAACTCGGCCAGGAAAAAGGTGGTCTGGGAAGCTGCCGCCGGATTCATACTATCCACATTCATGTCCAATCTCTCGCTGAAATGCTCATAATTCCAATTCCAAATCAAAGCGCTATCTTCGTTGGCTCGTCTTCGGTTCTTTGGCGTGAGTATACTGTCGCAATTTCCATAATGCAACCAAGGCAGCCGCCTGACGCATCCCTCTCAATTCCCGGGCAATTCCGGCGAAATCTCTTGACAAGTAGTGCTGCTTATTTTACAAATTAATAATTAACATTGAGGTAAAGTATGAGACTGAGCAACGAAGATCATATGCAGATCAGCGATCTGGGTGAAAAACTGGGAATCACCACCAGGACCATCCGGCTCTACGAAAAAATGGGGCTGGTGGATCCCCCCAAGCGGACCGACGGGCGGGTCAGATACTACGAAAAAGGAGACGTCAAGCGTTTCAAATTCGTTCTCAAACTCAAGGAGTTGGGTCTCTCCCTGGACGAGATGAAGGAACTGGCGGACATCTACACCCGCGAGGAAAATATCCCTGACAAGATCATGCCGCGATTGCTGGAACTGCTCGACAGCCACCTCAAAAACATCCGCCAGAAGGTGGCTACGCTCAAATCGCTGGAAACGGAAATCGACGCCTACCGGCAGCGGATTGCCGACCAGTATCAGCTGAAGAAATAATTCCCCTCACCCACCGGCTATCCCGTCATCCCCTACGCCCCGCCCAGAGCGTGCCCCCCTGAATCCAACACCCGCTGACACAACAGTTCATCCACATTCGCCTTGCGCGCCAAACCCAGGCAGCAACAGGCTTTATTCCGGTTTCAAATCAAGGATGAAATCAAGGCGGCGCGGATTTCGGCGACGAAGGCGTACAGATAGTACGTTGAGGAGCCGAAGACGAGCCTGTCCTGAGCAAAGTCGAAGGGCCAACGAAGATAGTGCTTTGATTTGGAATTGGAATTACTCATTTACGATCGGTATGACCTTATTGGCCGGCTTCCCCTTGAGGAAATTGCGGAGAGCCTTCTTGATACCGCTGACAACGAACGGCGTCAGCCGTTTCTTTTCCTTCAGCATGCGGACATACAGCTCTTTGCGCTTCAGGAAAGGAATTTCCCGCTTGGCTGAGGGAACAAGGGAGAGCGCCCCCTGTTTGCAGGCCGAGATGCAGGCACCGCAGCCGAGGCAGATGTCCCCGGAGACCACGGCGTAGCGCTCGTCACGGCTGGCGAAGGTCACCCCTTGGGGCGGGGCGATGGCCTTGACGTTACAGGCGCTGAAGCAGGCACCGCAATAGTTGCAGCGCTGCCGGTCGATGACGGCGCTGAATCCGGTCTTGGCGATGCCGTTGTGGAACCCCATCTGAACACCGGCCAGCAGCTCGCAGCAGCAGCGGCAGCAGTTGCAGATGAAGGAGGGTTTGTGGCGGATGTTGTCGGTGATATGGGTCAGATTGAAACTCCTGGCGGTGTCGAGTACCGCCAGCAGTTCAGCAACGCTCTGCTCCCGGGCAAAGCCGCGGCGGGTCATGAAGCGGGCCGCACTCCCCAGGGAAATGCAGATGCCATCAACCGGCGCACCCTTGGCGCAGGTTTCATTGAGATGTTCCTTCTTGTGGCGGCAGTAGCAGAGCCCGACCGCGCCGTAACCGGCCTCGCGGATGATCTCCCGCGCCCGCTCGTAGCTGGTGATCTCCGAAGTCACCGGGACATGTTCCTCGTAGACCAGGGAGCGGGTCAGTTGGGTTTTGCTGCCGAAGAACTCTGCGGCCTGCCCTTCCTCCAGATATTCCCGCATCAGCTGGGCCAGTCGCTGCAGCGGCAGGTCGCTGCGGTTCTTCATGAAGGTCATCTCGAAGAAACCGATCAGGCCGGGCAGGAGCAGGTAATACACCTCCCCACCGTAGGGCATGTCCATCACCAGCCCCTTGTCGGCCATCCCTTCCAGCAGCTGCAGAAGTTCTTCCGCCGGTATGTTCGTCAGCCGCACCAGTTCCGGCAGAGTCGCCTCTTCCAGCGGAAAGCGTGAGGCGACAAAGGCTTCCCGCTCGTCGAACAGCAGCGCCAGAATCTCGCGCAGCTTGTCACTGTCCACCAGCCCGACCGGGTACTTGTTCAGCCGGTCGATCAGCGGCACGATGCTGCTCTTTGAACCCAGGTGATGTCCCATGCTACTTCTCCTTCACTAACTGAACCTTGAAAAATCCGGTTTCCTGCGCTGCATGAAGGCCTGCAGCGCCTCGGCCGCTTCCGGTGATTTCAGGCGCTCCATGAACTGCGTCCCCTCTTCGAAGATGGTTTCCTTGAGCTGGGCCGCATAGTCCCGTTTGAGCAGAGACTTGGCCAGCCGCACCGCCGCCGCCGGCTGGGCGGCCAGCTGCAGCGCCCTTTTCCTGGCTATCACAAGAACATCTCCGTCCGGGCAGAGCTCCGTCACGATGCCGAGACGGCAGGCCTTGTCGGCACTGAAAGCCTCACCCAACAGCAGCAGTTCCGCAGCGCGCTGATGTCCCATGATCCTGGGCAAAAGCAGTGTGGAACCGGCCTCCGGGCAGAGTCCCAGGTTGACGAACGGCATCTGGAAACTGGCGCCGCTGCCGGCATAGGCCAGATCGCAATGCAGCAGCATGGTGACCCCGACCCCCACCGCCAGGCCGTTGACCGCCGCCACAATCGGCTTGCGGGCCTGGCTGATGGCCAGCAGAAACTGCATGACCGGACTGTCCGGTCCGGTCGGGGGAGCATCCAGAAAATCGGCCAGGTCGTTGCCGCTGGTGAAGCACTCCCGTCCGCCGCTGATCAGGATCACCCGCACGGCGTCATCACTATCCGCCTGGCGGAGGCCATCGGCCAGGGCCTGGTACATGGCCAGATTTAGGGCATTCTTCTTGTCCGGCCGGTTGATACGCAGGTCAAGGATACCCTCGCCTGTTTCGCTCTGGATCAGATCAGCGCTGTTCATATCGTCCTTTGCTCCTTTTATCACGCCAACGCCTTGAGGCTTTCCGGTATCGGCACGCTTACGTTGTTTATGCTGTCAAAACAGACCATTGTGGTGCGGGCGGTGGCGTAAACTTTCTCCTGGCTGTCATGGAGACGATATTCCAGCTCGAAACTGGAACGCCCCGTCCTGGCCACCCAGAGTGTCACGATGACTTCATCATGGAGCAGGATCGGAACCTTGTAGTCACATTCGGCCCGCGCAACAACGGTAAAGATCCCCTGATCCGACACCTCCCTGAAGAAATCGTTAAACAGCTTGACCCGCGCCGTTTCCAGATAGGTGAAGTACAGTGCGCTGTTCACATGACCATAGGCGTCCAGATCGGAAAACCTCAGTTCTATCGGGGTGGTATAGGTTTGCGCCATGCTCGGCTCCTTATCTTGGAATAATTCCGGTTTCAAATCAAAGATGAAATCAAGGCGGCGAGGATTTCGGCGACGAAGGCGTACAGATAGTACGTTGAGGAGCCGAAGACGAGCCAACGAAGATAGCGCTTTGATTTGTAATTGGAATAACATGCTGCTGCAGCCATTCCAGCACCAACGGAAAATGATCCCGCACGGCATCGGGGTGTGTCAGCATGGTGATATGGTCGTAGTCGTGCAGATTGCCGTTCGTGCGGGAAAGCAGCGTATAGCGGCATTCCTGGCGTCCGGCCGACTCCATGAAATCCTGCACATCGCGGGGATGCCCGAGGGCATGATCGTTTTCTGCCGCAAGATACCAGATCGGCGGCAGGCGCAAATTCCTGACGGCAGCCCCGTAATCGAATCCGTCGTCCGAATCGACCCAGGCATCGTTCTTCACCCACGCCGCACTCTGGCGATACGACTTGGCGGTTTCACTGTCCGAACCGATGCGAAGCTGCCGCGCCGGCAGATAGCCGGCAAGCAGGCAGGCCAGCGGGCAGAGCCACTTCCAGACCAGATCCACCTTGAGGATCCGGTGGATGTTCCAGACCCGGATGGTGCGCTTGCTGCCGAAATACACCAGGGAACTGACCTGCTGTGTATATTCAGGGAAGCGGGCCAGAAAGGATGAGAACAGCACGCCGCCCCACGAATGGGCCAGCCACTGCTGGGGAATCGGGCCGCGCACCCTTTTGACAGCTTCGACACAGGCCGGAATATCCTCGGTGATCGCCTCGGTCTGCCCAAAGCGTGAGCTGCGGCTGATCGGAGGAGTGCTTTTACCCCGTCCGCGCAGGTCGATGACATACACATCGAAACCGTTGCCGGCCAGATAGGGAGCCAGCCCCTTGCCCGATTCCGAATAGAAGATGCGGCCGTTCTCGATGGCGCCGTGCAGCATGAGAACCGGCGGTCCCGGTTCGGCGCCGGTAAAGCGCTGGAGACTTATAATAGCACCGTTTGCCAAAGGGACCGGTATGGATTGTTGCTGAATCGTCCGGGACATGGCGGTTGCGGTTAATCCTTGCCGAGCAGCCCCTTCTTCAGGGCCTCGTCAGCCGGCTTGTCACCCAGATAGATTGCCAGAACGCCTCTGGCAAGCTTTGCCGACGCAACGGTCCCCAGCTGCCTGCCGTTGTGGCTGACAGAAACGACGCCAGCGGAGCCGAGCGCGAGGTCAACCACATCACCGCGATTGAAGTCGGACGTGAACAGCGCCAGGAATTTCTTTACCTCGATGGAATCGGCCAGATCAGGCGAGTTATTGGCAAAGCCTTCACTGAAGGCCGCGATGATTTTCTCTTTTTCCACCTTGGAGTGCAGGAAATTCATCCTGATCAGTTTGTCTCCGCTGTCACTCAGCGCCTCAGCGGCGCTGGCAAGGCGTTTGGAGGAATACAGCGATCCGATATAGACCTTGACGAAGAACTTTTTCCTGATTCCGTAACCGTTCAATTTCAGCTGCTGGCCATGGATCGTCACGGCCTGGTCCAGCTTCACCCCGGCCACTTCCAGGGCGAATGACGGTCCGGCTGCCAACAGTGTCAAAGCGAGTGCAATGAACAGCTTCTTCATGATTTCCTCCGCAATCTCAGCCGATCTCGCAACCGGCGCTGTAACCCTGATGAATGGCATCAAAGACCATGGCCGGCTGCAGAGCGTCTCCCGCTACTCGGAAGGGAATGCCGCTGGCCGCCACCAATTCCTGGAGAGGATTGTGAGAGCGTGTTCCGACAGCCAGCACAACCGTATCGGCCGGAATATCTTCCATAATGCCTGCGCATTCGATCCTGACGCAATCGGCGGAAATTTCAACAACCCTGGCCATGGCCCGGGTCTTGACGCCGTAACGCTCCACATCCTGCAGCATCCCCCAGCGGGTGCTCTTGCCGAAGTTCCTGCCCAGCTCTCCCAGCATCTCGATTACGATGACCTCCTTGCTGCCCCTGGTCGCCAGGCTGTACAGCTCTTCCACCGATTCGGCTCCATGAACCAGCAGGAATTTGAGCGCTTCCCCGGAAAGGGTGCCTTTCTCCGCCAGCAGCAGCGCGGTTTCAATGCCGACCGCACCGCCGCCGATCACCGCGACGCGCCTTCCCATTATGATGTTTTCTGACAGAACATCCCAGGCCTGGACGACATGCGCCAGATCCGCCCCCGGAATGGGAGGGGTAATCGGCCGGCCGCCGGTGGCGATAATCAGCGCGTCCGGCTTGGCATTCTTCAAAAACTGCTCGTCAACGCTGGAGTTGAGCACGACCGTGGCGCCGGACAGTTCCAGCTGTCGCTTAAGGTCGGCGGCCAGCTCCAGAAATTCCTCCCGCCCCGGCGCTGCGCCGGCCAGCAGCAGTTGTCCGCCCAGCTGTCCGCCCGACTCATGCAGCGTCACGCGGTGTCCGCGCCCGGCGGCGGCAATGGCCGCGCTCATGCCGGCCGCGCCGCCGCCAACGACAACAACGTTCAGCGGGTTTCCGGTCCTGACAAGCGCCCGGGCGCGCTCGTAGCCGGCCCGGGGGTTGCAGAGGCATTCCACCGCCTTCATCTTGAAGAGGTTGTCGAAACAGCCCTGGGCACAGGCCACGCAGTGGACGATATCGGGCTCATGGTGGCTGCGGGCCTTGTCCGGGAAATAGGGGTCGGCGATCAGCGCCCGGCCGATGGCCACCATGTCGCAGTAGCCGTCGCTTAGCAGCTCCCGCGCCACCTGCGGATCGTTGATGCGGTGGCTGGCGATAACCGGAATGGAGACCCGCTCCCTGATGCCGCGGGCCAGGTAGGCAAAGACGCCGCGCGGCACCTCGCTCACGATCTGGGGCACCTGGGCCTCATGCCAGCCCACGTTGATGCAGAGGGCATCCACACCGGCGGCGGCCAGCCGGACGGCATACTCCTGGAGCTCCTGCCGGCTGGTGCCCCCCTGCATGAACTCGTTGCCGTTCATCCTGACCAGCAGGGGGAACTCCTTGCCAACGGCCTGCCGGACGGCAGCGATCACCTCCAGGCCGAAGCGGATGCGGTTGTCGAAGCTGCCGCCGTATTCGTCGCAGCGCTTGTTGGTCAGGGGCGAGATGAATTCACTGATCAGGTAGCCGGTACCGGAAAGGATCTCGACCGCGTCGAAGCCGGCCTCCTTGACCCGTCGCGCCGCCTGGGCAAAGCGTACCACGATTTCCCGTATCTCGACGATCTCCAGCTCCTTGGGGGTCTCCCTGGTCAGGCGCGAGGCGATGGCCGAGGGTGCCACCGGCTGCTTGCCCCCCATCAGCAGGGAGTGGTTGTATCGGCCGGCATGATTCAGCTGGACCGAAGCACGGGCGCCGTTTTCGCGGATAGCCGTTGCCAGGCGGGTCAGGCCGGGAATGTAGACATCCTGGTGGGCGCCGATATTGCCGGGGTTGCCGGAGCGTTCATCCACGGTGGCGTAGCCGACGGTGATCATGCCGGCCCCGCCGCGGGCCCGCTCGGCATAGAAATCCACCAGCCGGTCGGTAACCGCGTAGTTGCCGGCCATGTTCATGTGCATGGCCGGCATGTAGATGCGGTTCTTGACCTGCATGCCATTGATGGTGATCGGTTGGAAAAGCGGGTCAATCATAATTTTCTCCTAAAAGGACTCCCCCCTTTACAAAAGGGGGGTTGGGGGGGATTTGCCTGTAAGCGCCATCGCAAAATCCCCCTATATCCCCCTTTATTAAAGGGGGACTTGATCACCTACCTGGCAATTGTTTCATACAGTCCGCTGACCTGAACGAACAGACCGATCCGTTCCAGGGAAGACCTGAGCAGTCCCGGATTTTCGAGCAGGTCCAGCATGAATACGATCTCCGATACCTTCAGGTAGACGTAGAACGGCTCGGTCAATCGCCCCCGAAACAGGCGCTTGATGATTTCATCCATGGCGAGCTTGCGCAGGGGTAGCAGTTGCAGTGCCCGCTCCAGGAGTGTCGTCACGTAAAAAAGGATCGCCTCGTCCAGACTCTCCACGGAGCGGCGATGACCGGGCATGATCCGCAGTCCGCGCAGCTGCGCCAGGTTGAGCAGCGAGGCGCAATAGGCATCGTAATTCCGGAAACGGCCGCTGAAGCTCTCCAGGTCGATGTCCAGCAGGGGCGCCTGAAAGATGTTCCTGAGCAGGATATCGCCGGTCACGGCGCTGTCTCCCGCCAGGTAGACCAGATCGCTCTGGGAATGTCCGGGACAGGCCAGCCAGCCGATGCCGAGTTGGCGGAGTTCGTCGCACTCCTCGACGATGCGGTAGCGCTCGGGCTGCGCGGGGAAAACCTTGTTGCGTTCGAAGGAGTCGCGCAGCTGGCGGATAAACTCTTCGTCGAAACCATACTGCCCGAGAATGGCGGCCAGGGCCGTCATCCGCTCGGTATGACGGTTGAACTTGATGGCGTCCCTGCTGGCGATGAAGACCTCGGCGGAGCTGTTCTCCAGAATGAAGTTGGCCAGACCGTAATGATCGACATGGCAATGGGTGATGAACAGGTATTTCAGGCGGCTCAGGTCTACCTCTGCCCGCAGACAGGCCTCCCCTTCCGGCGTGGGGGGGCCGGTGTCGAACAGAACCAGGCCGCCGTCGAGTTCAGCGCTGTAGAAGTGAACCTCCCCTACCATGTAGGGTGTCTGTACGGTGTGCTGTTGCATAGGGCGGTGGCTCCGGAAAAGGGCGGCAGGCTTGACCTGTCCGCCCCTGCAAATCCTAGAAAACATACTTCTCCGCATCGAGGCAGGCGCCGGCCAGCTGACGTTTGGCCTTGAGCAGACCGGTTGCATCGTATTTGGTGAAACGCCTGATTCCGGCCAGCAGCATGGTCAGATTGTCCCCTTCCTCGATGAAATAGGCGGCCCTACGTGCGGCTGAAGCGGTTTTTTCCGTCGCGTTGAAGGTAAAGACCTTCACGGCGGCGGTGACAGCGCCCTTTTTGCTCTCGCTCAGCGCAGGCAGCATCTTTTCGGCCCGCAGCACGGCACTTTCGATGGCAAAGATGTTAATGGCCACATCCGCCACCGCCAGCAGGATCTCCTGCTCGTCCTTGATGGTGTTCATGAACTTCTGGACTCCGCTGCCGGCCAGTACCAGGAAAGCCTGCTTCAGATTAGCCAGCAGCGCCTTTTCCGCGGCAAAGGACACTGAATCGTCCAGCTCGTCGAAGCTGGGTGACATCAGTGCTTCAAAGGCCTTCATGGCTTCTTTCTGCAGCGGGATCTCACCCTTCATGGCGCGCTTCAAGATGATGCCCGGAATCAACAGGCGGTTGATCTCGTTGGTCCCCTCCCAGATGCGGTTGATGCGCTCGTCCCGGTAGTAGCCCTCGGCGGCATACTCCTGGATGAAACCGTAACCGCCATGGATCTGGACCACCGCATCCACGGTGTCTGCCAGCATCTCGCTGCAGAACACCTTGGCGATGGCGCATTCGATGGAATACTCCTCGATGCCCTCCTGGTAGGCCCCGTAGTAGTCGGGCGTGCTCTTTGGAATGGTGGCCAGGCGGTCATCGATCAGACCGGCCAGGCGGTAGACGAGGGATTCCGAGGCGAAGATGGCGGCGCACATGTCGCTGATCTTCTCCTGAATGGCCCCGAAGGTTCCGATGGTTACGCCGAAAGCCTTGCGCTCGTTGGCATATTTGATGCCGGTTGTGAGCGCAATCTTGGCTGCGCCGGTGACAGCCGCCCCCAGCTTGAAACGCCCGACATTTAGGACGTTAAAGGCGATCTTGTGCCCCTTGCCGATTTCGCCCAGCAGGTTCTCAACCGGCACCTTGACATCTTCCAGAATGATCTGGGTGGTGGATGATCCCCGCACCCCCATCTTGTTCTCTTCGGGACCGACACTCAACCCTGCGCTGGTCCGCTCCACCAGAAAAGCGGTGAAGTGCTGCTTGTCGATCTTGGCAAAGACCGTATAGAGATTGGCGATGCCGCCGTTGGTGATGAACTGCTTGGTGCCGTTGAGGACATAATGTTTTCCGTCAGCGGAGAGGGTGGCGGTCGCCGCGGCACCCAGGGCATCGCTGCCCGAGCCGGGCTCGGTCAGACAGTAGGCCGCAATCCACTCACCGGAGATGATCTTGCCGAGGTACTTCTCCTTCTGCGCCTTTGTCCCGTAATAGACCAGCGGCAGCGTGCCGATGCCGGTATGGGCGGCATAGGTCACGGAAAACGATCCGGCCAAGGCCAGTTTTTCGGCCGCCAGCATGCTGGTGGCCTTGTCCAGCTCAAGCCCGCCGTACTCTTCCGGGGCATCGATCATCAGCAGCCCCAACTCGCCGCACTTCTTCATCAACTGGACCGTCAGCGGCAGGTTGTGATGTTCGATCTCTTCGCGACGGGAAAAAACCTCATTCAGAGCGAACTGCTCGGTGGTATCGCCGATCTGGCGCTGCTCATCGCTGAAATCTTCCGGCGTAAAGACATCGTCCTTGTTAACCTCTGTGATCAGATATTCTGCCCCTTTGAATAGCTTTGCCGACATGTTTTCACCTCGTATCTAGTAATGTTTTTTGTTTTCTTCCCCTCCTTTGACGGGAGGGGACTGAGGGGTGGGTGATGCTTCCACGAAGCGGTAGCTTGCACCCTCCCCCACCCCCTAACCCCCTCCCGCAAGGGGAGTGGGGACTATTATGGAGACAGCCTACACCTTCTCAAAAATCCCGGCCGCGCCCATGCCGCCGCCGATGCACATGGA
>DBMM01000096.1:19096-19447 GCA_002298925.1 Geobacter sp. UBA698
TCATCCAGGGCCAGTCCGGCCAGTTCCAGGGCCGCCGGGATGGCCGCCACCGGACCGATGCCCATGATCTCCGGCGGAACCCCCTTGACGGCAAAGGCCACGAAGCGGGCCAGCGCCTTTTTACCGATCTTTTTGAGATAATCCTCGGAAACCACCAGCACCGCCGCGGCTCCGTCGGTCATCTGGGACGAGTTGCCGGCGGTGACCGAACCGGTCGCCTTGAAGGCCGGTTTCAGCTTCCCCAGACCGGCGGCGGTGGTGTCGCCCCGCACGCCGTCATCGCCATCAACCAGTTCCTTGCTGCATTTCATCTTGCCATTCACCAGAGCGCACTTTTCAGTTTCCACCGGA
>DBMM01000091.1:0-119243 GCA_002298925.1 Geobacter sp. UBA698
GTCAGCTCGATTATTGAATAAAACGTTACGAGGATATCAATGCAGAGCCAGAAGATTAGAATCCGCCTAAAGGCGTATGACCATAAGTTGTTGGATGTATCTGTCACTGAGATAGTTGATACTGCTAAAAGAACCGGTGCTCGTGTAGCTGGCCCGATTCCACTACCGACAGTGATCAATAAATATTGCGTCCTAAGGGGACCTCACGTTGATAAAAAATCGCGTGACCAGTTTGAAATCAGGACTCATAAGCGTCTCATTGATATATTGGACCCCACACAGCAAACGGTGGACGCCCTTATGAAATTGGACCTGTCCGCTGGCGTTGATGTAGAAATTAAACTTTAAAAGTACTTTTTTCGAACAGGAACAGATATGAAAAAAGGAATTATCGGAAAAAAACTGGGCATGACCCAGATATTCATGGAAGACGGAACCTGCTTGCCGGTTACTGTGGTTCAGGCAGGACCTTGCGTTGTTACTCAAAAAAAGACATCTGTCTCTGATGGCTATAATGCAGTTCAAGTCGGTTTTGAATCTGTGACCGCAGCTTCTGCGACAAAGCCGCTGCTAGGTCACTGCACAAAGTCGGGCCAAGGTGTTTTCAAATACCTTAGAGAACTTAAGTCTGACGAGCTTTCAGCATTGAATGTCGGTGACGTTCTCACAGCAGAACAGTTTGCTGCTGGAGATTTGGTCGATGTTACGGGAACCAGCATCGGTAAGGGCTTTCAAGGTGTAATCAAGCGCTATAACTTCAGTGGTGGGCGTGCTTCCCACGGTTCGCGCTTTCACCGTGCACCAGGTTCAATCGGTTGTTCAGCAACTCCTTCTCGCGTTTTTAAAAACAAGAAAATGCCTGGCCAGATGGGAAATGCTCGTGTCACCGTACAAAGGCTTCAGGTTGTGCGTGTAGATGCCGCTGAGAATCTGCTTCTGATCAAAGGGGCAATTCCTGGACATCGTAATAACATTGTCCTTATCAAAAACAGCGTTAAAGCAGTTAAGTAATTACGCGGGAGTCTCGTATGCCTTCGATAGCAGTTTTCAACATGAACAGGCAGCAGGTTGGAGAAGTTCAGCTTTCTGACGAAATTTTTAATGCTGAAGTAAAAGAGCATCTTATGCATCTTGCTCTTCGTATTCAGTTGGCCAACCGCCGCGCTGGAACGGTGAAAGTCAAGACCCGTTCCGAAGTTGCAGGCAGTGGGAAAAAACCTTTCAAGCAGAAAGGTACTGGTAATGCCCGTCAAGGATGTGTCAGAGCGCCTCAGTATCCTGGTGGTGGTGTTGCCTTTGGGCCGCAGCCAAAAGAGTACAATCTCAGCTTGAATAAGAAGGCTCGCGCTGCAGCGTTACGTTCTGCACTGTCCTTTCAATTCAAGAATGAACGTATTACGGTTTTGGACAAACTTGATTTTGATACAATTTCGACTAAGGCCTTTACTGGCTTTATGAATCGTTTCGAAATTGAACGTTCTTTGATCATAACTGATAACTTTAGTAATAATCTCCAGCTTTCGTGCCGTAACGTACCGCACATAAAGCTGCTCAAGTACGATGCTCTCAATATTCATGATATGCTTAAGTACAAGAACATCATTATTACCCAAGGCGCGGTGCAGTCCGTTGAAGGAGCACTTCAGAAATGAATATCTATTCTGTAATTAAAAAACCACATGTTACTGAAAAGACATCTTTGGGAAGTGACTCTAACAACACAGTAGCAATAGTTGTCGATAGAGCTGCCAACAAAATTGAGATTAAACAGGCGGTTGAAACGCTTTTTAAGGTTAAGGTAGATGCCATTAGAACTGTCAATGTAGCTGGTAAAGTAAAGCGATCTGGCCGTAATTTTGGTAAGCAATCAAACTGGAAAAAGGCATATGTGACCCTTGAAAAGGGTCAGTCCTTGGATTTCTTTGAGGTTTAATCAACACTTTCGGGGTTCACAATGGGAATCAAAAGCTATAAGCCAACATCGGCAGGCCGTAGACAGCAAACCTGTTCGACGTTCGAAGAGATCACAACATCAACTCCAGAAAAGTCTCTTCTTATAAAGTTAAAGAAGACTGGTGGCAGAAACTCGTATGGTCGCATTACCTCTCGTCATCAAGGAGGCGGCCATAAGCAGAAGTTGCGTATCATCGACTTCCGTCGAGACAAACTCAGCATTCCTGCTAAAGTAGCCAGCATTGAGTACGATCCATGCAGAAGTGCTCGTATTGCTCTACTTCACTATGTGGATGGTGAAAAGCGTTACATTCTTGCACCTCTTAATCTTAATGTAGGTGACATTATCATCAGTGGACCTGAGGCAGATATCAAACCTGGAAATGCATTGCCGCTTAAGGCGATTCCTCTGGGCACTATCATCCACAATGTTGAACTTAAAATAGGTAAAGGCGCTCAGCTTGCTAGAAGTGCTGGAACTTTTGCTCAGCTTATGGCTAAAGAGGGCAGATATTCTCAGGTTAAACTGCCTTCAGGTGAAGTCCGTATGGTTCTTCAGGATTGTTACGCTACCATTGGGCAAGTTGGTAATGTTGATCATGAAAAGGTTAACATCGGTAAAGCCGGTCGCTCACGCTGGCTTGGTAAACGACCCAAAGTACGTGGTGTCGCCATGAACCCTGTTGACCACCCACATGGTGGTGGTGAAGGACGAACCTCCGGTGGTCGACACCCCGTTACTCCGTGGGGTATTCCGACTAAAGGTTACAAAACAAGAACTAACAAGTCATCTGATCGCTTCATTGTCAAGAAGCGTAGCAAATAACTAGTGAGAGGCTGAATATGGCACGATCAATTAAAAAAGGTCCTTTTGTTGATGATCACCTGAACAAGAAAGTTCAGGCTGAAGGTCCTGGTTCAAAAAAAGTAATCAAGACCTGGTCACGCCGTTCAACGGTCACTCCAGATTTTATAGGTTTGAGTTTTGCGGTTCACAATGGGCGTAAATTTATACCAGTTTATGTTACTGAAAACATGGTTGGTCATAAGCTTGGAGAATTTTCTCCTACGCGTACGTTCCATGGCCATGCAGCAGATAGAAAGAGCAAAGTTAAGAAGTAGCTAAGGGAGCATTTAAATGGAATCCAGCGCAAAATTGACATCGGTTCGCCTTTCTCCGCGTAAGACCAGGCTGGTTGTTGATCTCGTTAGAGGCAAGGGAATTCAGGAGGCTCTCAACACTTTGAGATTTATGCCTCAGCCTTCTGCCAAGCTTATCAGCAAACTGCTCAAGTCCGCTGTCGCAAACGCCGAGCAAAAAGGTGCATCCGACGTTGACAGGCTTTTTGTTAAAACAATTTTTGTGGATGGCGGAGCTGTGTTGAAACGCTTTTTACCGCGCGCTATGGGCCGCGCCAGTAAGATTCGCAAGCCTACTAGCCATATCTCTGTCACATTGTCAGACTCGAAATAGTTTTATTCCGTGGAGGTGTAGTTTGGGACAAAAAATCAATCCAATAGGCTTCAGGCTTGGAGTAATAAAGACTTGGGACTCTAAGTGGTATGCAGAAGCTGATTACGCAAAATTGCTGCATGAAGACCTCAAAATTCGTGCCTTTTTAAAGAAACGTTTGTATACATCAGGCGTTTCAAAAATTGAAATTGAGCGGGCAGCCAATAAAACCAAGATAAATATCTTTACTGCTCGGCCCGGCCTGATTATTGGTAAAAAAGGTTCAGAGGTTGAAACTATAAAGAAGGAATTGTCCAAGCTCACTTCCAAAGAGATATTCATTAATATTAATGAGGTGCGCAAGCCGGAACTTGATGCACAACTGGTAGCTGAGAATGTTGCTCTTCAATTGGAGCGCAGGATAGCATTCCGACGTGCTATGAAAAAAAGTGTGACTTCCGCGCTTAAATTTGGAGCAAAGGGTATCCGCATTACCTGTTCAGGACGTCTTGGCGGTGCTGAAATGTCTCGTACAGAGTGGTATCGCGAAGGGCGCGTTCCTTTGCATACGCTTCGCGCAGATATTGATTATGGATTTGCTGAGGCTAAAACAACCTATGGCCTGATAGGCATCAAGGTGCTTATATTCAAAGGTGAAGTTCTTTCTGTATAGTAAATATTTTGCAGAACAGGAGTAAGTTTCAATGTTAATGCCGAAGCGGGTTAAACATAGAAAACAGATGAAAGGTCGTATGAGTGGAAAGCCATGCCGTGGCATTTCGCTTTCATTCGGGGAATTCGGACTACAGTCCACAGAGTGTGGTTGGATTGATTCTCGTCAAATTGAAGCTGCCCGTATTGCCATGACCCGTTACATCAAGAGGGGTGGTAAAATCTGGATACGTATTTTCCCGGACAAACCTCTTACAGCCAAGCCTGCTGAGACCAGGATGGGTAAAGGTAAAGGTTCTCCTGATTCTTGGGTTGCTGTGATCAGGCCCGGCACCATTCTCTATGAGATGGAAGGAGTAACCGAGGAGATTGCACGCGAGGCATTCAGGCTCGCAGCTCACAAGCTGCCTATCTCTACCAAGTTTATTTTCAGGAGTGAAAGCAATGAAGCCTAATGAGTTGCGTAATATGAAAGCCGAGGAACTTGCGAACAAGAGGAGTGAACTGACTCAGGAGCTCTTCAATCTCAAGTTTCAGTTGCATACCGGAAGACTTGAAAATTCCGCCAAGTTGAAATACATCCGCCGTGGTATAGCTAGGATCAATACAGTTCTGGCTGAGAACAAGGCATAGGGAGCACATCAGATGAGTGAACGCGGTCATAGAAAAATTCAAGAAGGTGTTGTTGTTAGTGACAAAATGAACAAAACGGTTGTTGTCAAGGTAGATCGTCTTGTAAAGCATTCTTTGTACAACAAATACATCAAGCGCAGTGTGACGTATAAAGTTCACGATGAAAATAACAGCTGCAAAGTTGGCGATCGCGTTCATATTATTGAGTGTCGTCCTTTAAGCAAGGATAAACGCTGGAATCTGAAACAGATCAGCGAATAATGCATCTCTTAAGACAGGGGTACTGAGTAATGATACAGATGCAGTCAATACTGGACGTAGCGGATAACTCCGGTGCTAAGAAACTTTTTTGCATCAAGGTGCTGGGTGGATCCAAACGCAAATATGCGGGAATTGGTGATATCATTGTGGCCTCGGTCAGAGAGGCATTACCTAACTCAAAAGTTAAAAAAGGCGATGTTGTTAAGGTGGTTATTGTCAGAACTGCTAAAGAGTTGGGCCGTCCTGATGGATCATATATTCGCTTTGATGATAATTCGGGGGTTGTGATTAACAATCAGAGTGAACCCATTGGTACGCGTATTTTTGGCCCTGTTGCCAGAGAACTACGTGCTAAAAAGTTTATGAAGATCATTTCCCTCGCGCCTGAAGTACTCTAATTGGAATCGGAGATATTTAGATGCAAGCCACCAAATCTCATGTCAGCAAGGGTGAAACGGTAATGGTTATTGCCGGTAAGGAGAAGAACAAGACAGGTAAAGTTCTTCAGCTTCTGCCCAAAAAAGATAGTATTGTTATAGAAGGCCTTAATATGGTTAAACGCCATGTCAAGGCACGAGGAAATGAGCCTGGCGGGATCAAGGAGAAAGAGGCCGCGATCCACATCTCCAATGTTATGCCGTATTGCTCCAAGTGTTCCAAGCCGGTTAGAACAAGGCGTCAGGTTTTGGAAAATGGCGACAAACAGAAGGTTTGTGCCAAGTGCGGCAACTCTTTCGAGAAATAGACCAGGAGGTAGCTACCAATGGCTCGTTTGAAGGAAATTTATCATAAAGAAGTCGTTCAAAAACTTCGTGACGATTTTAAGTACGATAACATCATGGAAGTACCCAAGATTGTTAAAGTTGTTTTGAACATGGGGCTTGGTGAAGCAATTCAGAATGTTAAGATTCTTGATTCTGCCGCTGCTGAACTGAATGCAATTACTGGTCAGAAATCTGTAGTCACCAAGGCAAAAAAATCTATTGCTACATTTAAATTGCGTCAAGGTATGCCTATTGGTTGCATGGTTACATTGCGCCGTGATAGAATGTATGAATTTCTTGATCGCCTTATGAACGTATCGCTTGCAAGGGTTCGCGATTTCAAGGGCGTTTCATCGAAAGCTTTTGACGGACAAGGTAATTATACCCTTGGTGTTAAGGAACAATTGATTTTTCCTGAGATTAACTACGATGCTGTGGATAAAATCAAGGGTATGAACATAACTATCGTTACAACCGCCAAGACCGACGAAGAGGGGCGGGCGTTGCTTAAGTACCTGGGCATGCCGTTCAGGAACTAAGACATTCTGGAGGATTCCGTGGCAAAAGTTTCGATGATCATCAAATCCCAGCGTAAACCTAAATTTCAGGTTCAGCAACACAACCGCTGCAAAGTATGTGGCAGGCCGAAGGCTTATTACCGCAAGTTTCAAATGTGCAGAATCTGCCTTCGTAAATATGCATCCATTGGGCAGATCCCCGGCGTGATTAAATCAAGCTGGTAATCAACAACGATAGAAGAAATTGACAGGAGTACATGTACGATGTCCATGACAGATCCAATTGCAGATATGCTGACCAGAATCAGGAATGCCAACATGGTCAAGCATCAGAAAGTTGACATTCCTTCTTCTACCTTAAAGGTTAATATTGCAACTGTCCTTAAGCAGGAAGGTTTCATTAAGAACTACAAGGTTATCTCGGATAATCTTCAGGGTGTACTCAGGGTTTACCTCAAGTATATTGATGAAAAAGACCCTGTCATCAACGAGATCAAGCGCATCAGCAAGCCTGGTGGACGTGTATATGTCAAGTCTGAGGATGCACCTGTCGTGAAAAGTGGTCTTGGCATTGCCATTCTTTCCACTTCTAAGGGAATCATTACTGACAGCGCCGCCCGCAAGGCAGGTGTGGGTGGTGAGATTCTTTGCACTGTCTGGTAATCATGAATTCAAGGAGTATGAAGCAATGTCAAGAATAGGTAAGCTTCCCATACAGATAGCAAAAAACATTAATATTAATTACGTTGACTCTGTACTCACTGTACAAGGTCCAAACGGTAAACTTTCACGTCAGATAATGCCATGCATCACCTTGGATATTACTGATGCTTGTATAACTGTTTCACGTAATGATGATCTCAATTCAACACGCTCTGCGCATGGCCTGACGAGAACCCTTGTCAATAACATGGTGGTCGGCGTTACTACTGGTTTTCTGACTAATCTTGAAATCAACGGCGTTGGTTATCGTGCTGAAGTAAAAGGCAAGGAACTTGTCTTAAGTCTTGGTTACTCCCATCCGATTAATTTTGCTATTCCTGATGGCATTACTATCGAAGTTGAAAAGATGACCAAACTGTCCGTTAAGGGTTTTGATAAAGAACTCGTTGGTCAGACTGCAGCAAAGATCAGATCATTCCGCGGACCTGAGCCTTACAAGGGTAAAGGCATCAAATATGCTGATGAGACTATACTGAGAAAAGCAGGCAAGACAGGTAAGAAATAGTCTTTATAAGGAGATTGTTGTGGCAAAGACTGCTATAAAAACAATAATAAGGCTCAAACGTCAGGTGCGTGTTCGTAAAAAAGTTCGTGGAACTTCAGAACGTCCCCGCCTTAACGTTTTTAAAAGCGCTCGACATATCTATGCTCAACTTATTGATGACACAAAAGGTGTAACATTAGTTGCATGTTCTACACTTTCAGCTGGTGCTGAATCGCTTTCTTATTCTGGTAACATCGCGGCTGCTGTTTATGTCGGGAATGAAGTTGCCAGGTTAGCAAAGGAAAAAGGGATATCAACAGTAGTCTTTGATCGCAATGGTTTTCTGTACCACGGAAGAATCAAGGCATTGGCAGATGCAGCCCGCGAATCCGGGCTTCTTTTCTAAAGCATTAGAGGAGGTTTTCATTGAGCAGAGTTAACCCAGCGGATCTGAATCTTACCGACCGCGTCGTCCATATCAGCCGTGTTGCCAAAGTTGTCAAAGGTGGCAGGCGCTTCAGTTTTTCAGCTTTAGTTGTTGTTGGTGATGGAAGTGGTCATGTTGGTTATGGCCTTGGCAAAGCAAACGAAGTTCCTGAGGCGATCAGGAAGGGCGTTGAGCAGGCCAAGAAGAATCTTATTAAGGTACCAGTTAACCAGAGTCAGACGATCCCTTTTGAAATTGTAGGGAAATTTGGAGCCGGCCGTCTGCTGATGAAGCCCGCTTCTGCTGGAACTGGTGTGATTGCTGGTGGCGCAGCTCGGGCCATTTTTGAGGCAGCTGGAATAAATAACATACTCTCGAAATGCCTTGGGTCCAACAATCCTCACAACGTCATAAAAGCTGCTTTTGCAGGTCTGCAACTTCTTAAGTCCCCCGAAGAGATGGCCGCACGTCGCGGCATTACCGAATAAAATATTGATGTGAGGCTGCTATGAGCAACAAATTGCAGGTTACTCTTGTAAAAAGCACAATCGGAAAACCCAAGAAGCATAGCAGTATTATTGCCGGCCTTGGCTTGACTAAGCTTCATAAAACTGTTGAGCTTGCTGACACCCCTGAAGTGCGAGGGATGATTGCTAAAGTCAGTCATATGCTGAATATCGTTCGTTAAAAAGGTGAATATAATGGATCTGAATACATTGAGGCCCGCTCTGGGCTCAACTAAGCAGGGAAAACGAATTGGTCGCGGTCCTGGTTCCGGTACAGGCAAAACAGCCGGTAAAGGTCATAAAGGCCAGAAAGCCCGGTCAGGTGGAAGTATCAAGGCTGGCTTTGAAGGCGGTCAAATGCCTCTTCAGCGTCGTTTGCCGAAACGGGGTTTTACACCGTTGGATCGTGTGGAGTATTCCCTTGTTAATCTAAAACATCTTGAGGCTTTTGAGTCTGGCTCAGTGATTGATGCAGCTGCTTTGGTTGCACGTGGTCTGATTAAAAGTGTATGTGTAAAAATCAAAATTCTCGGAGATGGTGATCTTACGAAATCACTTTCCGTTTCTGCAACAAAGTTCAGTCAGTCAGCCAAAGATAAGATTATTGCTGCTGGCGGAACTTTTGAGGAGAAGGCATAGTGCTTGATGCACTCAAAAATATTTTCAAGATTCCAGAGCTTAAAAAGCGAGTGTTATTTTCTCTAGGTATGTTGGCTGTGTATCGTATCGGCTGTCATATACCTACGCCCGGCATTGACCGTATTGCCTTGGCTCATTTCTTCAAGCAGTCCCAGGGAACCTTGCTGGGACTGTTTGATATGTTCTCCGGTGGAGCCCTTGAGCGTTTAACTGTGTTTGCTCTTGGTATCATGCCCTATATTTCGTCTTCGATTATTTTTCAATTGTTGACCGTGGTTGTACCAGCGATTGAAAAGTTGTCCAAAGAAGGCGAATCTGGCAGAAAAAAGATTATTCAGTATACACGATATGGAACAGTTTTGCTGAGTATTGTACAAGGATTGGGTATTGCTATTGGTCTCGAAAGCATGCGGGGACCCGCTGGCGAATTAGTTGTTCCCGTTCCAGGATGGTCTTTTAGGTTAATGACTGTGCTTACTCTGACGGCCGGAACTGCATTCATTATGTGGCTTGGTGAGCAAATGTCAGAAAAAGGGATCGGAAATGGTATTTCGCTGATCATATTTGCCGGAATTGTTGTCAGAATTCCGACCGCCTTGGCGAATACCGGCAAACTTCTTAATGCTGGTCAGATCTCACTTTTTTCAATTATCTTTGTGCTTGCATTGATGTTTGTTGTAATTGCTGCTGTAGTATTCGTGGAACGAGGTCAGCGTCGTTTGCCTATACATTATGCTAAACGCGTTGTCGGCCTAAAAACATTCAATGCCCAATCTTCTCATCTTCCACTTAAGGTTAACATGGCTGGGGTCATACCACCTATCTTTGCATCCTCAATCATCATGTTTCCGGCCACTATTGCCAATTTTATTGATATTCCTTGGGTTCAAAAGGCCGCCAAAAGCCTTACACCAGGTAATTGGGTATACAACATATTTTTTGTTGCGTTCATAATATTTTTCTGTTATTTCTATACGGCTGTAACGTTTAACCCTGTTGATGTTGCTGAAAATATAAAAAAGCATGGTGGTTATATACCAGGTATCAGACCAGGCAAAGAAACTTCAGATTTTATGGATAGTGTTCTGACTAGATTAACTTTTGCTGGTGCAATTTATATATCTTTGGTGTGTGTGTTGCCGTCAATACTTATTGGTAAATTCAACCTTCCCTTTTACTTTGGTGGTACGGCTCTTCTGATTGCGGTGGGAGTTGGTATGGATACTGTTGCTCAGATAGAGTCACATCTGATAACACGCAATTATGAGGGTTTTTTGAAGGGTGTCAGGATCAGAGGGAGAAAGTAGTATGTATCTGATTCTTTTTGGTCCTCCGGGCGCTGGCAAGGGTACCCAAGCTGAATTCATTGTTCAGAGATTTGGTATTCCGCAGATATCCACCGGTGATATTCTCAGGGCTGCGGTAAAGGCTCAGACGTCACTTGGCTTGAAAGCTAAGTCAATAATGGACGCTGGCGGTCTGGTGTCAGATGATGTTGTTTTGGGAATTGTTTCTGAACGACTTTCGATGCCAGATTGCGAACGTGGTTTTGTTCTGGATGGTTTTCCGAGGACGATACCTCAAGCTGATGAGCTTAAATCTATTCTTTCAAATATGAACAGAAGCATTGATTTTGTTATTTCTCTCGAAGTAAATAACATTGAGTTGGTTCAGCGTCTCTCTGGCCGTCGCGCATGCTCTGCATGTGGGAAGGGCTATCATGTTGTGAATGCTCCCCCAAGGCTAGACGGAGTATGTGATATATGCGGAAGTGCATTGCTGCAAAGGGATGATGATCGTGAGGAGTCTGTAACAAATCGTCTTGCCGTCTATGATCAACAGACGGCTCCTCTAAAGGCATATTATTTGAGCTCGGGAGTCCTACGTAGTGTAGACGGGACCGGCAGTGTCTCGCAGATTCAAGAACGTATTTGTTCTATCTTGGAAGGGCAGTCTGTTGATAATCCTTAAGTCTCCTCGTGAGATTGAGCGGATGAGGGTTTCGTGCAGGATGGTTGCTGAAATTTTGCTCCTACTTAAAGAGCGAGTTCAGCCTGGCATTACTACATCAGAACTAGAATCAATAGCTTCTGCGGAAGCCACAAAACGTAAAGCAAAGGCGGCTTTCAAAGGTTATTGTAATTATCCCAGTGCTTTGTGCTGCTCCCCTAACAATCAAGTGGTACATGGCATACCTAACGCATTGCCTTTGCGGGACGGTGATATTGTTAGTCTAGATTTTGGTATTCTTTATGATGACTTTTATGGTGATGCTGCAGTTACGCTCCCGGTAGGTGTAGTAACACCCTCGCTTAAATCATTGCTTGATGCAACCGAAATGTCACTGTATGCAGGTATTGAGAAAGCAGTTCCAGGTGGCAGACTGTTTGATGTTTCTTATGCAATTCAGAATTTTGTTGAAAAGTGTGGTTACTCAGTAGTTAAAGATTTTGTTGGACATGGAATCGGCAGAAGTTTGCATGAAGATCCACAGATTCCTAATTTCGGTTGTGCTGGGAAAGGTGTTAAACTTAAGCCTGGTATGGTTCTGGCAATTGAGCCAATGATTAATGAGAAATCGCATGAAGTTCTGGTTCTTGAAGACGGTTGGACGGTGGTAACTAAAGATGGCGGAATGTCAGCACATTTTGAACATACTGTCGCCATTACTGATAAAGGACCTGATATTTTGACGCGGGTTGACTAACGCGTGAAGGGGAGCATATGAAAGTAAGAGCATCTGTAAAGAAAATTTGTGACAAATGTAAAATTATAAAACGTAAGGGTGTTGTCCGCGTTATCTGTGATATCCCCAAGCATTCACAGCGTCAGGGATGAGTTACTAAAGGAGGACTTTCAATTGGCACGAATTGCAGGTATTGATTTACCAAAAAATAAACGGATAGTTATTGCTCTGACCTATGTTTATGGAATAGGCAACTCTAAGGCGGAATCCATTCTCGCTGCGACAAAGGTTGATCCCAATACTCGCACCGACAAATTGACCGAAGCTGAGGTTTCTCGTTTGCGCGATGAAATCGACCGCAACATTAAGGTTGAGGGTGATCTTCGTCGCGAGATTTCCATGAATATCAAGCGTCTTATGGACTTAGGCTGTTATCGTGGGCTTCGTCACAGGAAGGGGCTTCCGGTCAGGGGACAGCGTACCAAGACCAATGCACGCACTCGTAAGGGTCCTGCTCGTACAGTTGCCGGCAAGAAGAAATAATCCAATTTAGCCCGGAGAATTAAGAATGGCAAGTCCAGCTAAGAAAGTCGTCCGTAAAAAGAAGGAACGTAAAAACATTACAAATGGTGTTGCTCATATTCAGGCAACTTTTAACAACACTATTATAACAATCACAGATCCAGCCGGCAATGTTATCGCTTGGTCAACTTCCGGTGCCAAGGGTTTCAAGGGATCTCGTAAAAGTACGCCTTTTGCTGCACAGATTGCCGCCGAAGATTGTGCCAAAAAAGCCCAGGAACATGGTCTCAGAAACGTTGAAGTTTACGTTAAGGGACCAGGTTCAGGTCGTGAGTCCGCACTCAGGGCTTTGCAGGCAGCCGGCTTCAATGTAAGTTTCATTAAAGACGTGACGCCGATCCCTCATAACGGATGTCGTCCGCCTAAAAGAAGAAGAGTATAACAAAGACTAGCTTTTATTAAGGAGGTTTTCATTGGCTCGATATACAGGTCCTTCTTGCCGTTTGTGCAGAAGAGAGAACATGGAGCTTTTTCTGAAGGGGGATCGGTGTTACACCGACAAGTGCGCTATCAAGCGCCGTAACTATCCTCCGGGACAGCATGGCCAGGGACGTACAAAAACCTCTGCCTATGGTGTCCAGCTCAGGGAAAAGCAAAAACTCAGAAGGATTTACGGTTTGCTTGAAAAGCAATTTCGTAGCTATTTTGCTGAAGCCGACCGTTTAAAAGGCGTAACAGGAGAAAATTTGCTTTTTCTCCTTGAAAAACGTCTTGATAATGTTGTGTACCGGCTTGGTTTTGCTTCTTCACGCACCGAGTCACGCCAACTTGTGCGACACGGGCACTTTACACTGAACGGCAGACGAGTTGATATTCCTTCCATCCAGTTAAAGGTTGGTGATGTTATTGCGTTGCGTGACAAGAGCAAGCAGATTACCTCCATCAATGATGCACTCGAAGCGGTAGTTCGTCGTGGCATACCGCAGTGGCTTGAGCTTGATAAGGATGCCTTTAAGGGCAACATCAAAGGTCTTCCTGTTCGTGAGGATATAACTACTCCGATTCAGGAGCAATTGGTCGTCGAGCTCTATTCCAAGTAATTTTTGAGTGCAGTCATTCTTGCTCGTAGCATCCAGTACCGGGTATTCCTTCCGGAGGAGGTTGTAATGTACAAAAACTGGCGCGATCTTATCAGGCCAAAACAGCTGCAGGTTGAGAAAGAATCGCTTTCAGATACTTACGGTAAATTTATTGCAGAACCTTTCGAACGTGGTTTTGGAACTACGCTTGGAAATTCCATAAGAAGAATATTACTTTCCTCTTTGCAGGGAGCTGCGATAACTTCCTTGCGTATAAAAGGCGTTTTACACGAGTTCTCTGCAATTCAAGGTGTTACTGAAGACGTAACAGACATAATTCTTAACCTTAAGGGTGTTCGTCTTAAACTTCATTCAGCTGATCAGGCATCAATTCGTGTCGTCCATAATGGTGAGGGCGTTGTGAAAGCCGGCGATTTTGTTGTCGGTCACAATGTTGAAGTTATGAATCCTGATCATCATATTGCCACCTGTGGCAAGGATGCCAATTTTGAAATGGACATGACTGTCAGGATGGGTAAGGGCTATGTCTCTGCAGACCGTAACCGTGATGAAAAGGCACCGGTTGGTACGATACCTATCGACGCAATTTATTCTCCCATTAAAAAAGTAAATTTTACAGTATCTAATGCCCGTGTGGGGCAGATGACAGATTATGACAAACTGACCTTGGAAGTATGGACCGATGGCAGTGCAAAGCCTGAGGATGCGGTTGCTTACTCTGCTAAGATCATGAAAGAGCAATTGACGATATTCATCAACTTTGATGAAGAGTCAGAACCGCAGCAGTTTGAAGATTCGCAGGAAGAGATTGATAAGATCAATGAAAATCTTTATCGCACAGTTGAAGAACTCGAGTTATCTGTCCGTTCTGCCAATTGTCTGAAAAATGCTGGCATTAAGTATATCGGTGAACTGGTGTCAAAATCCGAAGCTGAAATGCTTAAGACTCAAAATTTCGGTCGTAAGTCACTAAACGAAATCAAGGATATTCTCTGCGATATGGGGTTAACGTTCGGCATGAAGCTAGATGCGTTTCCTGATCCGGAGATGATTCGTCGTCTGCGTGGCGAGCAAACGGAAGAAGAGTAGTACCTCGACTGTAATTAGCTTCAGAAAGGAATATAGTTATGCGTCACAATAAAGCAGGCAGGCGTCTTGGTAGAAAAACGAGTCACCGTGAAGCGATGTTTAGAAACATGGTCACTTCACTTCTGAGCCATGAAAAAATAACGACAACTGATGCTAAGGCAAAAGAAATACGCTCAGTAGCTGAGAAGATGATCACTCTCGGCAAGCGCGGTGATTTGCATTCAATGCGACTGGCTGCTTCTTACATCAGGGAAAAGTCTGTTGTCACCAAGCTTTTCACTACGATAGCTCCTCGCTACAAAGAGCGTTCAGGTGGCTACACGCGCATTATTAAACTCGGTATTCGTCAAGGTGATACAGCGCCTATTTCTCTGATTGAACTTGTCGAAGAGGAATTTACTCCCAAGTCTCCTAAGCAGAAGCCTGTAAAAGCTGTTGTCGCTCCTGTATCGTCTAAAGGTGAAGAAGTAGTACCAGCTACCATTGCCGAAGAAGAAGCTTCCGTCTGCGAGGCAAGTGCAGACTAAGTTTCTATGTCACTGAAGAAAATGATATCCCAAAAGGGGGCACGGATAAATTCCGCGCCCCTTTTTTTTTGTGGTTATTCCAAGCATGTCAGGTCACAAGATCAACCACCAGTCCCTTGATGCCGATAACTTTGGCGGTAATTGCCATAATGTCACGGTTTTCATTGACAATCAGGCTGTAGAGTCGGTCCGCTTCTGAATTGATTACCGTTAAGATTTCGTAATAGCGCGGGTTTTGCGGAGTACCGCCAATTTTTTCAAGTCGGTAGGCTTCACTGCTGATCTTCGTTGCCAAGCGGCTTAACAGATTACGAAACTGTTTGAAGTTTCCCAAATGCGGTTCTTTTTGCAGCTTTTCTGCCACCACATCAATATCCCTTCGTAATTCATCCACTTCCTGGTTATAGGAGCTGATCTCGGTCTGTTTCTGATCCAGTTCAGCCATAAAAAATCTGGGTGCTTCTGTCTGGCGTGAAACAGTTTTTCCCGCGCTTTTGCCGAGATTACGTGCAGATGTGGCGTCCTTGATTATCATGGCTGATCCTTTGGACTGTGAAGTCTAGCAACAGTATCATATGTATGTCGATCATTCAATTGATGCAAAAATGCAACAATACCGTTTGCATCACCACGTCCATATGATATGATTTTGTGCATTAGTCCATCAAGGGAATTGGAGGTAGCTATGTTTGAATTACTGGAGAAGGCCGTTATGACCGCCGTCGGTGCGGCAGCAATTACTCAGAAGAAGGCAGAAGAATTGATAGCCGAAATGAAGGATAAATACAAGTTGAGTGAAGATGAAGGTAAGGAATTTGTCGAGCGCTTACAATCGATTGCCAAGGACAGCAAGAGCAAGTTGCGCGAGATGTCTGAGATAGAAGTTCAGAAAGTGGTTGATCGGTTGGGATTAGTCACACGCGAAGATTTTGATAGACTAGAAAAGCGCGTACAGGAACTTGAGAACAAGTCAAACGGTTAGCCGTAATGATCCCTTTTCTTAAGTTTCAAAGGAATATCAGCGGCATTCGTCGTTATTTGAATGTCGTTCGTGTGCTTAGTTCCTACGGTTTTGACCATGTGCTCGAGATGATCGGGCTAAGCGATGTTGTGTTGAAAAGCAGAAAGTTTTTTCGACGCGAGAGTATTGCGATCGCCAACATCACCGCGGCTGAACGCATGCGCATGGCGCTGGAAGAGCTTGGTCCCACTTTTATTAAACTGGGACAGATTCTGTCTACGCGTCCGGACGTCGTCCCATCGTCCTTTGTTCACGAGTTCGAGAAGTTGCAGGACAATGTGCCCAGTTTCTCCTATGAAGAAGTGAAAATACAGATTGAACGTGAACTGGGCGGCTCTACGGAGCTTTTTTTTTCTGAAATCGACCCTGTAGCCTTGGCGGCCGCTTCTATAGCGCAAGTGCACCGGGCACGGCTGATTAGTGGCGAGGATGTGGTAATCAAGGTCAGGCGCCCAGGAATAGTCGAGCTGGTGGAGTCTGACATCAATGCTCTGATTGGGTTGGCCAGTCTGGCCGAACGTCATATCCCCAGCAGCGAACTTTACGATCCAGTTGGAGTTGTGCGTGAATTTGCCCGTAGCATCCGGCGCGAAATGGATTTTGCCCGTGAAGGGCATACCATTGAGAAATTCAGTGAAAACCTGGCCGGCATCAAGGGACTGCATTTCCCGAAAGTGTACTGGGAACAGACCGCTCGGGGAGTGCTGACACTCGAATATGTGGATGGCATCAAGGTGTCCGACCTGGACGCACTTGACCTGGGTGGTTTTGATAGAAAATTGATTGCCCGTCTTGGAGCCGATGTATTTTTGGAAATGGTTCTGGTTCATGGGTATTTTCATGGTGATCCTCACCCCGGCAATGTTCTTATCATGCCCGGAAATGTCATCTGTCTGCTTGACTACGGTATTGTGGGACGTTTGGATGAAGAACTAAAAAATTTTCTGGGCGACATCCTGTTTGCCATTGTCAAGCGGGATATGGATGAGGTGGTGTCACTGTTGCTCTTTGCCGGCGACATTCCTGACACGCTCAATGTGCGGGCTTTGAAACACGATCTGTTCAATTTTATTGACGGGTATTATGAGATTCCGCTCCAGGAGATTGAAGTCGGCCGTATGCTGATGGAATTCATTGAAATTATCGTTTTATACAATATTCGTATCCAGCCCGATCTGATGCTGTTGGCCAAGTCCCTGGTTATTGTAGAAGGCATGGGACGCAATCTTGATCCCGATTTCAATATGATTGAGCATCTGCGCCCCTTCATGGAGAAAGTATTGCGCAGGCGATATTCTCCAAGGCGAGTCACCAAGGATATCAACAATATGCTGTTATCCTACCTCAATCTAGCCCGCAACTTGCCGCGGGATCTGAAAGAAATCGTAAACCGCATCAACCGCAACAAATTCAAGATTGACCTGGAACACCGAGGTCTTGACAAGTTTATAACTGATTTTGACCGATCCATGAACCGCCTATCCTCCAGCCTGATTTTGGCCGCGTTGATTATCGGTTCGTCGCTGATCATGCAGACTGACAAAGGCCCACAATTATTCGGTTTCCCGGTTCCAGCCTTTCTCGGCTACACCGTCGCCGGCATGCTCGGTCTCTGGTTGGTGTATGCCATCATCCGATCGGGGAGACTCTGAATGATGCCGGTAATGGCAAGTCTGATACTGGTGCTGTCTTGATGGAATTACGGCTGCCACTGGAAGAACGTCGCAAGCGAATACGTGAGGCAATCATAATCGTTCTGGCGATCATCATGATTGTATTCCTCACCAGGGCCGAGATCCGATTGACTCAGTTGAGCGCAGATGCTCCCATGGGTAACAACATCGCGATCTTTGGAGTAATTAATGTAGTAATCCTGCTGGTGATTCTGCTGGTGTACCTTGTCTGTCGCAATGTCGTCAAGCTGATGCTGGCCAGCCGTTCCAATCCACTGGCCACCAGACTGCGCACCAGATTGGTGTTCTCCTTTGTGGGCCTGTCGCTGATCCCTACACTTCTGCTGTTCTTTGCTGCTGCCAGTTTCATCAATAATACAGTACATAACTGGTTCAACACTCAGGTGGAAACTTCGCTGAGCGAATCGCTGGAGGTAGCCCAGACGTATTATAAGAACTCGGCCTCAAATGCGCTTTATTACGGCCGGCAGATCAGTGACTTTATTAAAGCCCAGAAATTGATCAATCAGGATAATCTGCCACAACTCAAAAAACTGATCAGGCAGAAACAGAAAGAGTACAACCTAGGCGTGGTAGAGATTTATTCGGCCCAGAACGAGGAGCTGGTCCGAGCATCCAACCCGGAAGTTCCCAAGGGTGAATTTACCAATCCGGCCTCGGAAGACATCGTACGCGGTCTGGCTGGCAGCGAGCTGACCCGTATCAATCCTATTGGCAAGGCGGATCTGATCCGCGGAATCGTGCCGATTTACTCCACTTGGAATGCAAAAGACGTAGTCGGGGTGGTAGTGGTGAATTACTACGTTCCCTACTCGCTTGTTAATAAGATGAAGGAAATTACCGAGTCCTACCACGAATTCCGCCAGCTGAAGATACTGAAAAATCCGATCCGGGCCGGATATATCCTGACCCTGTTCCTGATTACCATGGTAATAGTCTTTTTTGCCTACTGGATGGGGATCTATCTGGCTAACAGCATGACCAAGCCGGTCCAGGAACTGGTGGATGCGACCAGGGCAGTGGCCGGCGGAAATCTCGACGTTCATATCGAATCCATCTCTGTTGACGAGATAGGCATGCTGGTACAATCATTCAATCAGATGACCGATGATCTGCGTACCAAGCAGCAGGCCCTGAACGCATCCAACAGCGAGCTTTCCCGCATTAACCAGGAGATCGAGCAGCGTCGCCGCTATATGGAAATCGTGCTGCGCAATGTGGCCGCTGGTGTGATCTCGGTCGACAAATCCGGCACCATCACCACTATCAACAAATCAGCTGAAAAATTGCTCAACATTAATACCGGTTCTGTCTTGGGTCGAAATTTTCGTGAGATCCTGCTCGACGCCCATCTGGATATTGTCAAGGAAACCTTGCGGGAGCTGCTGGTAGCCAGACAGGATACTATCAACAGACAAATTTCACTGGATGTGCGCGGGGTGCGTCTGGCCTTACATCTGCACTTGACCATGCTGCGGGATGACGCTGGCGAGTTTCTGGGGACCGTGCTGGTTCTGGATGATTTGACCCAGGTGATGAAGGTCCAGCGCATGGCAGCCTGGCGCGAAGTGGCACGACGCATCGCTCACGAGATCAAGAATCCGCTGACTCCGATCCAGCTCTCGGCCCAGCGTCTGCGCAAACGCTATCTGTCGCGCTTCAGTGATGATGAAAAGGTGTTCGACGAATGCACGGAGATGATCATCAAATCGGTGGACGAGCTCAAGAATTTGGTCAACGAATTTTCCAATTTTGCCCGCATGCCGGCCATTCAACCGGAACCAAACGACCTCAATGACATCATTCGCGAAACCCTGACCCTTTATCAGGAAGCTCATCGTGGGGTCTGTTTTGATTTTGCTCCGGACATCAGCCTGCCGCAGCTGAAGGTAGACCGGAACCAGATCAAGCGGGTGGTGATCAATATTCTGGAAAATTCCGTTGCAGCCATGGAAGAACAGGGGGCAGTCGAGATTGCCACCAGCTATGATGCGGAATTGAAGATGGCCTCCTTTACCATTGCCGACAACGGACCCGGCATAACCCCAGAAGATAAGCCGCGCCTTTTTGAACCTTATTTTTCTACCAAGAAAACCGGCACCGGGCTTGGGCTGGCCATCGTTAACAGTATCGTTTCCGACCATAACGGTTTTGTGCGGGTACGGGATAATGAGCCGCGCGGCGTCTGTTTTGTAGTGGAATTGCCGGCCGCCTGATCCGCTGTTTCAGTTTTACATGAATAACCGCAATCATGGACTATCACCAAAAAAGCAGTGAGGTAACGCATGTCGAAAACCATTCTTGTTGTGGATGACGAAAAAGATATCAGGATTTCCCTGACCGGTATCCTGGAGGACGAAGGCTATCAGGTCATGACCGCTGCCAGTGGCGTCGAGGCCCTGGAGGCGGTCCGTCAGGACCTGCCTGACCTGATCCTGCTGGATATCTGGATGCCTGGCATGGATGGCCTGGAGACTCTGGAACGTCTGAAAACGATCTTCCCGCAGTTGACGGTCATTATGATTTCAGGCCACGGCACCATTGAAACCGCGGTCAGGACCACCAAGCTGGGAGCTTTCGATTTCATTGAGAAACCGCTTTCTCTTGAGAAGATTCTGATTACCGTGGCCAACGCTCTGCGTTTGAAAGAGTTGAGCGTGGAAAATGAAGAATTAAAGCGGGTGATCGGCAATGAGTTCGAGCTCATCGGTGACAGTCAGGCCATGGGGGCCTTGCGTGAACAGATCATGCTGGCAGCGCCAACGTCAGCTTCGGTGCTGGTTACTGGCGAAAACGGCACCGGCAAGGAACTGGTGGCCCGCTCCATCCATTATTACAGTCAACGTAGTCGTAAACCGTTCATTGCCATCAATTGCGCCGCCATTCCAGAAGAACTGATTGAGAGTGAACTGTTCGGCCACGAAAAAGGTGCCTTCACCGGAGCCATTTCCCAGAAGAAGGGTAAATTCGATCTGGCAGACGGCGGTACCCTGTTTTTGGACGAGATTGCCGATATGTCGCTCAAGACCCAGGCCAAGATACTGCGCATCCTTCAGGAGCGTTGTTTCGAGCGGGTGGGGGGCACCCGTTCAGTGAGTGTTGATGTCAGGATTGTGGCTGCCACCAACAAGGAGCTGGCCGTGGAAATTAAACTGGGGCGGTTTCGGGAAGACCTGTACTACCGCTTGAATGTGCTCCCCTTCAGAGTACCGGCCCTGAGGGAACATCGGGACGATATCCCATTGCTGGTGACTCATTTTGTTAACCAGTTTTACCGGCGCGAGGGGCGAACAGCGAAGGTGTTTCTGCCGGAAACACTGGAACTGCTCAAGCAGCATGATTGGCCGGGCAATGTCCGGGAACTGAAGAATATCATCGAACGCATCCTGATCATGACTCCGGGGCGGATGATAACACCAGATGATATTCCCGGTTTCTCTGTGGCCAGACCAGCGCCTGGGCCGGCAGAGACTAGGCATGACAGTTTTTTTTCGCAAGGCACCCTGCGGGAGGCCCGGGATGGGTTTGAACGTGATTTCATAATTCAGAAGCTGGAGGAAAACGACTGGAACATTTCACGCACCGCCGAGATCATCGAGCTGGAGCGGAGCAATCTGCACCGCAAGATCAAGAGTTATGGAATTGATATCAGGAAGTAGGCACAGCAAGAGTAAAGTAAGTATGTCTGATGCTGAAATCAGCGGGCTGCGTAATTCACGCGGCCCGTTTCATGTGGAGCGTTGCCGGGACAGGCGTGGCCCGAACAGGCAGAGCAGGAGCGATGCCAGGCCGGCCAGCGAGGCACCGAAGACAAAGGCGGCCTGGGGGGACGCCTTTTGCCAGATCAGCCCGAACAGCAGGCTGGCGGGCAGGGCGCCGATGCCGATGGCGGCGTTGTACCAGCCGAAGGCGGTGCCCCGTTCGGTCGGGTCCACCAGATCAGTCAGAAAGGCTTTCTCTGCACCTTCGGTCATGCCGTAGAACAGCCCGTACCAGGCAAATAACAGCCAGATGTGCAGTTCTGTGGCGGCCAGTGCAAAGCCGATATAAGCCAGGGCATAAACACACCAGCCGCTGATGATGACACGCCTTCTTCCGATACGGTCGGAGAGGGTGCCGAAGGGCATGGAAGCCAGCATCTTGATCACATGGAAGAATGTCCATAGGAGCGGGATGCGGGCGGGTGTCACCCCCAGTTGGCCGGCACGCAGCAGCAGAAACACATCGGAAGAGTTTCCCAGGGTAAACAGCAGCAGTATCAGCAGGTAGCTTCTGATCTTGCGGCCGGGTACGATCCCCATGGGTAGTGAATTGGCTGGTGTGCTGCGCGGGATGTCTCGCACCTTGGCGATGATCAGAACTACCGCCAGCAAGCCTGGAATGGCGGCCAGCCAGAACACCATCCGCAGGTCAATAGCCAGCCAGGCCAGCAGGCCGGTTGCCAGCAGCGGGCCGAAAATGGCGCCGGCATGGTCCATGGAACGGTGAAAACCAAAGGCCCTGCCGCGCATCCTTTCATCGGTTGAATCGGCAATCAGGGCGTCGCGGGGCGAAGTGCGGATGCCTTTGCCGATCCTGTCGGAAAACCGCACCAGCAGAACAGTCAGGGGTGAGGCTGCCATGGCTATCAACGGACGGGAGAGCGCTGATAGGGAGTACCCAGCCAGGACCAGGCGTTTTCTGCCGTCGGTACGGTCCGACATGATGCCGGATGCCAGTTTGAGCAGGGCGGCTGTCGATTCGGCCACTCCCTCGATCATCCCCAGAAAAGCCGGGCCCGCGCCCAGCACCGATGTCACGAAGAGCGGCAGCAGGGGGTAGATCATCTCGCTGGAAACATCGGTCAGGAAGCTGACCAGACCGAGAATAAAGACGTTGCCACTGATGCCGCTGAACATGGCGCCTCTTTTCGTCTACAGCAAAATGACCAGGATGATGCCGCCACCCAGCACCGTCAGGTTACAGGAGGCAGAGACTGCGTGCAGTCGTGAAAAATCCCGTCGCAGGGGATGGTCCTTGGGGGTGGTGTCGAAGGAGGTAATCTGCTGCTTGATGGCTGCGGCCTTTGGTTCGATATAAAAGGCCTGCAGTGCGGTCAGGGCCAGCATGATAACCAGCAGGATGGCCGGGAGCATGCCTTTGCCGCGCATGATCAGGTGGCAGACCAGCGCCGTGATGCCGCAGGCCAGCCCCCAGCGGAAATACCCGGGAAAGAGCACCCCCACAATCGATCCGGCCAGATCCCTGGTCTGGGTCTTGAACAGGATTGGGGTGAGAACCAGGGTGAACAACGCTACGCCACCGACCCACAGGGCGATTGCCAGGCGATAGAGAATGGAAATTACTTGCATGGTTCCTCCTGATCTGAAAATTGAGAAACGATACACCATTCATGGCCGCATGTAAAATTTTCGTGGGAATGCCCCAATTATTGGTGTAAAAATACCTCCATAGTACGACGATCCCTTTCTGGAGTGGGTGTCCCGCTAATGGGCAAAAAAAAATCACATGCTCTGATTTCCGTTATTGCGGGTGCAATCATCGTGTGCCTGGCAATTATTTCTGGCGGTCGCTGGCAACGCAAGGAGCACCATGACGATACGGTCTACCTTTCCCTGTTGCGTGAAGCCTACGCCGCCGTCAATCGCTATTATGTAGAAAAACCGGACAGCCAGAAAGTCGTCAAAAGCATGGTTGACGGAATGCTGGCAGCCCTTGACCCGCACAGCGCCTATCTGCCGCCTGAGCCCTACAAGGAGATGGAAGTCCAGATGTCGGGGGCTTTTGGCGGCGTCGGCATCGAACTTGGCGTCAAGGACGGCCGCTTGACCGTGATTGCACCGCTTGACGACACCCCCGCTTTTCGGGCCGGCATCCAGCCCAATGACCACATCTGGAAGATTGACGGCATGGCCACCCATGGCATGGCCATCGCGGCAGCGGTCAAGCGGATGCGTGGCGAGAAGGGAACCGCGGTTGTCCTTTCCATTCAGCGCAACGGCAATCCGCAACCTCTGGTTTTCAAGCTGGTTCGCGACATCATCAGGATCAAGAGCATCAAGGCGCGTACGTTGGAGCCCGGTTATGGCATGATCAGGATTTCACAGTTCCAGGAGCGGACCGGCAGCGAGTTCAGGCAGGCCTTGCAGGAACTCAGGGCAGGGACGGCAGGGCCGCTGAAAGGGCTGGTAATCGACCTGCGCTACAATCCCGGCGGGCTGCTGGAAACAGCCGTGGAGGTCGCTAACTGCTTCATCGGTGATGATATCAGGCAAACGCTGATTGTATCGATGAAGGGGCGCACAGCGGATGCCAACCAGGCTTTTCAGGCCACCCTGGGTGAGAAGGAACCCCGTTATCCGATTGTGGTGCTGATCAACGGAGGCAGTGCCAGCGCGTCTGAAATAGTGGCTGGCGCGTTACAGGATCATAAGCGTGCGATTGTGATGGGGAAGCAGAGTTTCGGCAAAGGTTCCGTGCAGACCATCTTTGCCTTGCCGGGCAATGCGGCTCTCAAGCTGACCACGGCGCGTTACTACACGCCCAGCGGCCGCTCCATTCAGGCCAAGGGGATAACACCGGATGTGGAGGTGGGTAATGGCAGGCCGGTCGTAAAGTCGAATGTCAAGACGATGAATATCCGGGAGAAGGATCTGGAGAACCGGCTGGCACCGGAAGGGAAGGATAATAGCGAGACACCGGTCGTTGTCATGCCCCATGGAAACGGTGTCGAGCCGGATGTAGCCAAGGATAACCAGCTCAGTCGTGCCCTGGAGTTGCTGAAATCACTGGCGCTGGTTCAGGAGCAGGGACTTGTTTCCGGTCGCTGAAATATGATTTGCCGTTTTCAGCTCAGGCCACGATTGCGGAAAATCCTCATCAGCAGTACCCCCAGGATCGACAGGCACATGCCAACGCAGAGAAAAAGATAGCCGATGGCCCTGCCATCCCCCCACCCCAACAGATCACGCCCTTTCATGAGCACGACCAGTGCGATCCCGCTGAAACAGCCGATCCCTCCGATTATGTAAACCACAAAGGCGACCATTGCCAGGCCGATTCCCTGTTTTTGGGACATCTGATTCTCCTTGTTAAGTGCCATTTCAGGCAGAGATCAATTCGCGCAGTTTCGCCCCGATATCCGCTTCCCGCATCAGCGACTCGCCAATCAGGAATGCCCCGGCGCCATCGTTCGCGAGCTGTTCGACGTCACTCCGGCTGTTTATACCGCTCTCGGCCACCAGCAGGCGTTCTGGCGGCATCAAGCGGGCCAGGCGGCCCGTGGTGCCCATGTCGATTTCGAATGTGCGCAGATTGCGATTGTTGACGCCGATCAGGGTGCATTCAGTCTGGAGCGCCGTCTCCATTTCGGCCTCGTCGTGCACTTCCAGCAGCACATCCAGCTGCAATTCCCTGGCAACAGCATGAAACTCCCGTAACTGGTTCAGATCCAGGCAGGAGGCAATCAGCAGGATGGCGTCAGCCCCGGCGGCGCGCGCCTCGTAGATCTGGTAGGGATCGCAGATGAAATCCTTGCGCAGCAGCGGCAGTGAGACCGTCTCCCGGATCAGGGCCAGGAAGCGCAGGTGCCCCAGGAAAAACTTTTCGTCGGTCAGCACCGACAGGCAGGTGGCGCCGTTGTTCTGGTAGATTTCCGCAATCTCCAGCGGATCGAAATCGGGGCGGATGAGGCCCTTGCTGGGGGAGCCTTTCTTGACCTCGGCAATGATGGCGGTCCAGTCTGAAGCCGCCGCCTCGCGCAGATGCCGCTCGAAACCGCGCGGCACGTCCTCCAGGTCGGCGATGCGGGACTTCAGTTCGCCGGTAGGCGTGGACAACTTGGCTGCGGCTACTTCTTCATGCTTGTGGCTGACGATTTTTTTCAGGATGTCGGGTGTGTTTGTGGTCATGGGCAGATATTCTCTCTTGAGCAATATGTGTAAAAAAATCTTGGTCGGACGAGCTGTTATTCGTGTTTGGTCAGTTCCGCCAGCTTCTTCAGCTGTTGCAGTGCCCGGCCGGAATCAATGGCCTCGGCAGCCAGGGTGATGCCCTCGGCCGGTGTGACTGCCTTGCCGGCGGCCACCAGGGCGTAACCGGCGTTAAGCAACACGATATCCCGCCGCGGACCCTGCTCTCCCTTGAGTACACTGCGCACGATCTCGGCGTTGGCCGCTGCATCGCCCCCTTTCAAGGCCTCCATGGTGCAGCGGGCCAAGCCGAACTGCTCGGGGGTGATGGTGCTCATCTTGACACCGGCCGGGGTGACTTCGGCCATCAGGGTTTCGGTTGTGATGGTGATCTCATCCATGCCGTCCTTGCCGTGCACCACGAAACCGTGGCGGCACCCCAATTTGTGCAGTACGCCGGCCAGTTTTTCCACCAGTCCGTCGTTGTAGACCCCGAGGACTTGGCTGTCGGCCTTGGCCGGGTTGGTCAGGGGGCCGAGGATGTTGAAGACGGTGCGGATGCCGATCTCGCGGCGTGGGCCGATGGCGTGTTTCATGGCACCGTGCAGGGCCGGGGCGAAAAGGAAGCCGACGCCGATTTCAGCTATGCATTTCTCAACGGTTTCGGGGGGGACGTCCAGATTGACCCCCAGTTTTTCCAGAACGTCGGCGCTGCCGCACAGGGAAGAGACCGAACGGTTACCGTGCTTGGCAACTTTGACGCCGCAGGCCGAGACCACAAAGGTGACGGTGGTGGAGACGTTAAAGGTGTTGGTGCCGTCGCCGCCGGTTCCGACCACGTCCAGGATGGTTTCCTGGTCAATGTTGATGTCGTCGCGGTCAATGTCCACTGCGCCCTTGCCGACCCGAATCGGAGTGGCTCGCTCGCGCATGACCCGGGCCGCTCCGGTGATTTCGTCGACGGTCTCGCCCTTCATGCGCAGGGCGGTAATGAAGGAGCCGATCTGGGCCGGGGTACATTCGCCCGACATGATCTGGTTCATGACTTCGATCATCTCACCTTCGGTCAGGTTCTCCCGTTCAACTACCTTGGCTATGGCTTTTCTGATCATTGGTTTGCCTCCCTACGAAAAAAGGGGATGTTGCCATCCCCTTTCCGGATATTTGTTCAGGTAAAGGGGATCAGGCCCCTTCCTTGATCTTGCGGATCGCCTCGCGGATCAGGGCCTCGGCCAGGTCAGGTACAACTTCCCAGACAATGCGCTCGATAACGTCTTTGGAGGCAGCGGCAATGGCAGCCCTGAGCTGATCTTCGCTTAAGGCTGGCGTGGCAACAGGTGCAATGGACGAAGGTTCTGCTTTCGCGGCAGGTTCGGCAGGTGCGGCCGACTGGGCTGCTGTTCCGGCGTGAGTGACAGGTTGCTCTTTAAAGGCCGGAGCGGTCTGCTCGGAAATGGCGCCAAAGGGTTCCACGGTTTTTGATGCCTGTGTTTCGCCAAAAGTTGCAGCAGGCATGTCAAAAGCGGTATGCGGATGCTGTGCGGCAAAGGGAGAGGCAGCATGGCTGGTCGGTTTTGGCGCGGCAGCGGACGGAAACGTGTCTGTAAAGGAGATTTCGCCGAATACATCTTCGTCCAGGGCGTGCGACGGCGCGGAAGCTGCCGCAGCAGAGGGTGCCGCAAGGGAGTTGGATTCAAATCCGAAGGTCTGCTCCCCCACCGGAACCCAGCTCGAGCCGGTTGATTTGGGCGGCTGGGGGGCGGGGGCGGGAGTTGGTCTACTCTGCAGTTGCTGCTCTTCATTGACAATGGCGAAGACGTTCGGCTCGCTGGTGGCGGCTGTCGGTGTAGGTGGTACCGCTGCCAGCGGGGGCGGTTCGGCTGCTGTAAATGCTCCCCAGATATCATTCGGCGCGGCAGGAGCAGTAAAAGCTGGTGCAATCGGACGCTCGAATGCCGGTGCAGCAGGTTTGGCCTCGGTGGGTGCGGAAAATATTTCGAAAGCATGTGCTGAAGGTGCCGGAGGGGCAGGGGACACAAGATCCGTGAAGGCAGACATGACGTGTGCCTGCTGCTGGGCAGGTTCCACGACAGGCTTTGTCGCAGCCGGAGCGGGCATGCGCACGGATGCCATCGCAATAAGTTCCTTGACCTTGGCCACAATCTGCTGAGATTCAAAGGGCTTGGCGATGTAATCGTCAGCGCCGCAATTTTTGGCTTTTACTTCGTCGAAAGGCTCAAAAGAGCCGGTCAGCAGGAGAATCGGCTTTGTTGCCAGTTCTGGTACGGTGCGGATATGTTCGCAGGCCTCATAGCCGGACATGCCAGGCATCAGGGCATCGATGAGCAAGATGTCCGGTGTCGTTTCTCGTGCCTTGTCGACAGCTGCCTTGCCGTTGTCAACGATGGTCAGGGAGTATTCTTCACCCCCGAAAATGATGCCGATCACCTTTTGGATGGTGATGCTGTCATCGGCAAGGAGAATTTTAATGCTCATCAGTCCCTCCCCTGGATAGTGGGTGCGGAATAGTTACTTAAATACGGGAAAAAACTAGCATACCACCTTTACGGTGTCAAGGTTTATGCCGGTTTGGCGGTGTCAGGGGGTAATGCTGGCAGGTTCTCTTCCTGGCGGCCAGAAGGCTGCCACCGCCAGGGTGGAGATGTCGCTGCGCAGTTGGTTGAACTGCCGGATTTCGCGGTAATCCAGGCGGGTCGTCAGCAGGATTACAAACAGGCCGCTCTGGGGGTCGATCCAGATCGAAGAACCGCTGTAGCCGGTGTGTCCGAAAGACATTTCCGAGAAATAGCTGCCTTTGGGAGCAGAATAGGGGGACACGATATCCCAGCCCAGGCCGCGCATCACGGCGCCCTTCCGGTAAAAATAGGGGGAAGTCATCTGGGTCACCACCCGCTCCGCCAAGACGCGCCTGTCGTCAAGTATGCCGTTTCGGAGCAGCATGCGGGCGAACCTGGCCAGGTCGGATGCCGAACTGAAAAGACCGGCATGGCCGGCAACTCCCCCCAGTCGACGGGCATTCTCGTCCTGCACAATGCCGCTGGCCATCTGATTGGCTGCTCCCAGTGTGGGGGCGATCAAGGCGGCAAGTGTTGCCGGAGGCAGGAACATGGTGTCATGCATGCCGAGTTTTTCGTAGAACTGTTGCCGGCAGAAAGTATCCAGAGATATTCCGGAAACCCTGTGTACCAGTTCGCCCAGCAGGATGAAATTGATGTCGGCATAGCGGAAACGGTTGCCGGCTGTTTTCCAGTTGGTCTGGGAGGCGGCCTTGGCAATGGCTGTTTTGAGCGGGTCATCACCGGCAATGTTGACATCATCCAGTCCGGAGGTGTGGGTCAGCAGGTTCAGGATGGTGATATCATCCCGGTTAGTGCAGGCAAACTCCGGAAACCAGCGACTCAGCGGATCCATCAGGGAGATGTGTCCCTCTTCCAATAGTTTCATAACTGCTGGTGCCGTGGCGATTACCTTGGTGAGCGAGGCTAAGTCGAAGATCGTCCGCTCGCTGAGCAGAGGTGCATCCGGAGCGGTGTTGAGCCGACCGCGGGCTGACGTATAAATAACCCCGTCGCGGTTGCCAATTAGTACCACACCCCCGGCGATCAGGCTGTGGGAGATGGCCCGTTCTACCAGGAAATCAATGCTGGCGGTGCGGCCGGCAGCCAGCAGGTCGTCGCTGGAAGCGAACAGCAGCGACGGCCAGCAGAACAGGCAGGTGATGAACAGAGTTATGATGATGCGCATTTGCAATACCTCATTATTCAAAGCCCTGTTCAGTGGACTGAAGCTGTTAAAAAGGCCCCCTGGGATGGGGGCCTCTGGAATGGAATGGTTTGCCCGGAAGGGGATCAGGAGCGGTAGTCGGCGTTGATGCTGACGTATTCGTGGGACAGGTCCGAGGTGTATACTGTTGCGGTTCCACTACCCAGTCCCAGGTCGACTGTAACGGTGAACTCCTTTTGCCGGAGTATCTCTGTACCGCGCTGCTCGGCGTTGTCGCCGGCAAAAACGCCGTTTTTAGCCATGCAGACATCGTCAAAGTTCAGTGACAGCCGATTCTGGTCAACCTCGGCGCCGGAGTAGCCCACCGCGGCAAAGATTCGTCCCCAGTTGGCGTCCTGGCCAAAGAAGGCGGTCTTGACCAGGCTGGAGTTGGCGATGGACAGGGCCGCCAGCTTGGCGTCGGCGTCAGTGCGGGCGCCGGTTATACGGATCTCGACAAACTTGGTGGCGCCTTCACCGTCCTTGACGATCTGCTTGGCCAGCGAGAGTAGTACCTCGCACAGCAGTTGCTCGAAAACCTCCGCTTCCGGCGTTCCGGCCGTGATGGGCGGATTGCCGGCCATGGCGTTGGCCATGATCAGGCAGGTGTCGTTGGTGGACATGTCGCCATCTACGGTGATGGCGTTGAAGGAGGTGCCGACAGCTCGTCGGAAAGCCTTGTCAAGCAAGGGCTGCTCCACGGCGGCGTCGCTGATGATGAAGGAGAGCATGGTGGCCATGTTGGGCATGATCATGCCGGCCCCTTTGGCAATGCCGGCCACGCTGTAGCTGATACCGCCGGCTGTTGCGCTGCGCGCTTCCATCTTGGGGAATGTGTCGGTGGTCATGATGGCCTGGGCGATATCGTCCAGCGTGCCGGAGGAAAGCCCTTCGATCAGGGCCGGTATAGCCGCCTTGATGCGTGCCGCCGGCATCTGTACGCCGATTACACCGGTGGAGCAGACCTGTACCGCCTCGTCGGAGATTCCCAGTCCTTCCGCCACCAGCCGCGATGTTTCCCGGGCCACTGCCATGCCCGCTTCACCGGTGCAGGCGTTGGCATTGCCGCTGTTGACAACCAGAGCCTGGGCCTTGCCGCCCTTGATATGCTCCATGGAGAGCAGCACCGGTGCGGCCTTGACGGCATTGCGGGTGAAGACGGCGCTGGCCGTGGCCGGCACTTCGGAGAAGATCAGGGCCAGGTCTTTACGTCCAGGTTTCTTGATGGCCGCCTCAATGGCGGAGAACTGATAGCCTTTGATGTCCATGATTATTTCCCGCAACACTTCTTGTATTTTTTGCCGCTGCCACAGGGGCAGGGGTCGTTTCTTCCCGCCACTTTCTGGCTTTTGGCCGGCTCGTTGTGCTGTTCTTCGTCACTGGCCAGGTTGAAAATCAGCTTTTTGCTGCGCTGCTCCTCTTCGATCTCTTCGACTTCTTCCGGATGCTCCACCTGTACCCAGTAGATACGCTCCACAACCTCTTCGCGGATGCGGACGATCATTTCCATGAAGAGATTGTAGGCCTCTTTCTTGTACTCCTGCTTGGGATCCTTCTGGCCGTAACCGCGCAGGCCGATGCCTTCCTTGAGGTGGTCGATGTTGAGCAGGTGATCCTTCCAATGGGTGTCGATGGCCTGCAGCATGATCACCTTGATCAGGTGGTCGATCAGTTCATCGCCCATCTCGTCCACTTTGGCCTGGAAGATGGCCAGAACCTGCTCCTTGAGGTTGTCGCGGAAATTGGTCGGATTGAGCCGCGACATGATCTCGCCTGGCAGGTCCAGCTGCAGGTTGAAGCACTTGTAGGCTATCTCGCCGATGCCCTGCCAGTCCCATTCGCTGGCTGCGGTTTTTTCGATGCAATAGGCTCCGGCGATTTCCTCGATGGTCTCGTCCAGCATTTCAAGAAAGCTTGCGCGGATGTCCTGACCGGCCAGGATCTCGCGGCGCTGGGTGTAGATAACCTCGCGCTGTTTGTTCATGACGTCGTCATATTCAATCAGGTTCTTGCGGATGTCGAAGTTGTGGGCTTCTACCTTTTTCTGGGCGTTTTCGATAGATCTGGTGATCATGGAGTGGGTGATGGCCTCACCTTCCTCGATTTTGAGCAGATCCATGATCTTGGCCACCCGTTCGGAGCCGAAGATGCGCAGCAGGTCATCCTGCAGCGACAGGTAGAATTTGGATGAGCCGGGATCGCCCTGACGGCCGGAACGTCCGCGCAGCTGGTTATCGATGCGGCGCGACTCGTGACGTTCTGTACCCAGGATATGCAGACCGCCCAGCTTGATCACCTCGTCGTGCTCGGCAGCACACTGGGCCTTGAATCTGGCTAGTTCGACCGCGTACTGCTCGTCACTGGCCTCCGGGTTCTCTCGGCGCCATTGCTTGGCCTGGGCATCGGCATTGCCCCCCAGCAGGATGTCGGTACCGCGACCGGCCATGTTGGTGGCGATTGTGATGGCCTTCAGTCGTCCGGCCTGTGATACGATCTCTGCTTCTTTCTCGTGCTGCTTGGCATTGAGGACATTGTGGGGGATGCCATGGCGCTTGAGCAGTTCCGATAGCACCTCGGACTTTTCGATGGAGATTGTGCCTACCAGGCAGGGTTGTCCAACGGCGTAATGTTCCTTGATGTCCTCAATGACCGCGTTGAACTTCTCCATTTCGGTCTTGTAGATCACGTCAGGAAAGTCCGGACGCAACAGCGGACGGTTGGTGGGGATGACCACCACGTCCAGCTTGTAGATTTTGTGAAACTCCTCGGCCTCGGTGTCGGCCGTACCGGTCATGCCGGAGAGCTTATTGTACATGCGGAAATAGTTCTGGAAGGTTATGGTGGCCAGGGTCTGGTTCTCATTCTCTATATTGACCCCCTCCTTGGCCTCGATGGCCTGGTGCAGGCCGTCTGACCAGCGGCGGCCCGGCATGAGGCGGCCGGTGAACTCGTCTACGATCATGACCTCGCCGTCCTTGACGACGTAATCCACATCCCGCTTGTACATGGCGTGGGCCCGCAGGGCCTGCTGGGTGTGGTGCAGGAATTCGATGTTGCGCGGGTCATAGAGATTGTCGATCTTGAGCAACTTTTCTACCTTGAGCACGCCCTGTTCTGTAAGCGTGGCGCTTTTGGCCTTCTCGTCAATTACGAAATCGCCGCTGTACTGCTTTCGCTTGCCGGAAAGGGTGTTGGCTTCGACCTCGATGGTCTCGCCTTTTTCAAGCAGCGGTATGATGCGGTCAATGATGTAATATTTGTCCGTCGACTCCTCGGTCGGACCGGAAATGATCAGCGGGGTGCGCGCCTCGTCGATCAGGATCGAGTCAACCTCGTCCACGATGGCATAATTGAAGCCGCGCTGGACGTAATCCTCCAGGGAAAACTTCATGTTGTCCCGCAGGTAGTCGAAACCGAACTCGTTGTTGGTGCCATAGGTGATATCGGCGGCGTAGTTCTCGCGGCGCTGATCGTCTTCGACCCCGTGTACGATCACGCCGACGGTCAGGCCTAGAAAGCTATGCAGTCTGCCCATCCACTCCGAGTCGCGCCGGGCCAGGTAGTCGTTTACCGTTATGACATGGACTCCCTTGCCACTGATGGCGTTCAGGTAGGCGGGCAGGGTGGCCACCAGGGTTTTGCCTTCACCGGTCTTCATCTCGGCGATCTTTCCGGAATGCAGCACCATGCCGCCTATCAGCTGGACATCGAAGTGGCGCATGCCCAGCACCCGTTTACTTGCTTCGCGGCAGACGGCAAACGCCTCGGGTAGCAGTGCGTCCAGTGATTCGCCGTTCTGATGGCGCTCTTTGAATTCAAAGGTCTTGCCGCGCAGCTGTTCGTCGCTGAGCTTGGCTACGGATGGCTCAAGGTCGTTGATCTTTTGAACAATTGGCCACAGTTTTTTAAGCTCGCGCTCGTTTTTGCTGCCGACGATCTTTTTTATAAGGGAACCGAACATGCATATCTCCCGCAGGTATGTAATTGCAAAATAGCTTATAAAATTAGCACAAGATGCTCAACTACTCAACATAAAAGGGCCGGCGTGCGAGTGTTTGCTCTGGGGGCGTCGTTGGAAGGCCGCCGCAACAGACTCGTTGCACCAGCGGGAAACAACTTGAGTCTGCCGGGTTGATCAGCATCTTTTTTAGATGCAAAAAACAAATTATGTGGTATCTTTAAAAAGATTTTAAAGGTATGGACTTGCAGGGCATCTTATTGAGATGCTCCGGGGTTTGTTTAGATCAACCGTAACAATGAAGTTCCGCGGGGTATTTAAACGGGTTTAACCACACCCATCCCGGTGGGTGTATCACACAGAGCAGGATAGAAGGAGAAGCAGGCATGACAACAGGCAAGGTAAAATGGTTCAACGACAGCAAGGGTTTCGGTTTTCTCGAGCAGGAGCAGGGCGAGGACATCTTCGTACACTTTTCCGCTATCACTGGCAACGGATTCAAATCCTTAGCCGAAGGTGACACGGTTCAGTTTGATATTGTCAAGGGTCCTAAAGGTCTTCAGGCAGCCAACGTAGTCAAGCTTTAATCTTGATCTGTCCGGTTTGCCGGACAGCCTCAGATAGGGCAGAGTAACCAGACAGCAGAAGCCCCGGCTCACGTCGGGGCTTTTTTTGTCGGTACAAACATAAGGAGCATCAGTGGATTTTCAGTCATTCAATTTTCACCCGAGTATCGCATCCGGCGTCAAGGCGGCCGGATACACAACACCCACTCCGATCCAGGAACAGGCCATCCCCTCGGTTATGGCCGGATGTGACGTGATGGGCCTGGCCCAGACCGGCACCGGCAAGACCGCAGCTTTTGTCCTGCCGATTCTGCAGCGCCTGATGAAGGGGGAGCGAGGGTGTGTCCGCGCCCTGATCGTTGCCCCCACCCGCGAACTAGCCGAGCAGATTCACGAATCAATTTGCGAGTTGGGGCGTCAGACGCGTCTGCGCAGCGCCACGATTTACGGAGGCGTATCCGTCAATGTTCAGATAGAAAAGCTGAAAAGGGGCGTCGAGATCGTCGTGGCTTGTCCCGGTCGTTTGCTGGATCATATCGGCCAGGGCACGGTGAATCTGTCCCGTCTGGAGGTGCTGGTGCTGGATGAGGCCGACCAGATGTTCGACATGGGTTTTCTGCCGGATATCCGCCGGATTCTCAAACAGCTGCCCGCCGTCCGCCAGACTCTGTTGTTTTCAGCCACCATGCCTGACGACATTCGTCGTCTGGCCAGTGAGATTCTCGATCATCCGGTCACCGTTCAGGCCGGCAGCACGACCCCGCCGGTCACCGTGACCCATGCCATCTATCCGGTTGCCCAGCACCTGAAAACCGCGCTGCTGCTTGAACTGCTACATCATACCGATACTGAGTCGGTACTGATCTTTACACGTACCAAGCATCGTGCCAAGCGTCTGGGAGAACAACTGGAAAAGGCCGGTTACAAGGCTGCCTCCCTACAGGGCAATCTCTCCCAAAATCGGCGTCAGGCCGCGTTGGATGGCTTTCGTGACGGCAGCTTCCAGATTCTGGTGGCAACCGATATCGCCGCCCGCGGGATTGATGTATCCCAGATTTCACACGTGGTAAATTACGATATTACCGATACGGCTGAAGCTTATATTCACCGCATCGGACGCACCGGGCGTGCTGCCAGAACCGGCGATGCCTTTACCCTGGTGACCTCCGAGGACGCGGTCATGGTGCGTACCATCGAGAAAAAACTCAACTACCAGCTGGAACGCCGTACAGTGGAAGGCTTCGATTACAGCGTGCCGGCGCCGCAGAAAGACTCAGAATTTGCCCGTCCACCGCGACAGCCCCAGGTACGCAAGCCTGCCGCCAAAAAGGGCATCCAGAAAACAGCAGGGCAGGGGGCCGGCCGGCCTTCCGATGCTTCCCGACCGGCTTCAGCCCGGCCAGCTCCGTCCGGAAAGCCTCATTCACACGGGGTCAAGCCGGTCCATCCCGGTGACGCTCCAACTGCGCGCCATCCACAGCGTGCACCACGGGCCCGCTGAAATTTACGGGAGTGGTTGAAAAGAGGGGCGGACGCATGGCGTTGGCCCCTTTTGTCTGTCTGGAGCGAGGGATATTTTGCCCTCGGGTTTGACAATATGCAAAGACGTCTCTTATACTGTCTAGTTGCACTTGCAATCAATACACGACATGGGAGCAGCCATGGATAAACAGATCTATGTAATCGGGCACAAAAATCCCGATACAGATTCGATAGCGTCGGCAATAGCCTATGCCGAGCTTAAAACTCTTATGGGCCAGAATAACGTTACGGCCGCCGCGGCGGGCGAGCCCAACCCCCAGACCCGCTACATCATTGAGCGGCTGGGCATCAAACCGCCGCTGTATCTGACCGATATCCACCCCAAGGTCAGGGACATCATCAAACGCCCGCCAGTTACTGCCACGTCGGATATGTCCCTGAGGGAGGTGCTGCAGCTCTTCCATCAGCATACCATCAGGGTGCTGCCCGTGGTTGATGACAGTAATATTCCGGTCGGCGTAGTCTCCCTGCTTAAGCTGTCGGAAAAATACCTGGTGGCCGGCACGGACCGCAAGCGGGGGGTCGATACTTCCCTGCGCTCGGTGGCGGCCTGTCTTGATGCCACATTTCTGGCGGGAGGACCGGCTGATGAGGTCGAGCATCTGCACCTTTTTATCGGCGCCATGCTTGAGGAATCATTTACCACTCGAATCGCCGGCTATGAACCGGCCAGCCTGCTGGTCATGACCGGCGACCGGCCATCCATTCAACAGGCCGCCATTGAACGAGGGGTGCGTCTGCTGGTGGTAACCGGCGGTTTTTCTGTTAGTGACGACCTGTTGGATAAGGCCCGTCAGTCGGATATTGCCGTTATTTCAACCCCTCACGATACAGCCACCGCCGCCTGGCTGGCCCGTCTTTCCACGCCGCTGGCCTGTTTTGTCGAGTCGAAGTTCGAGAAGGTCGGCGTGGGCGAACCGCTCGCCCATTTGCGCCTGAAGCTTTTGCACTCGGGTGAGCCGGCCGTGGTGGCTCTGGAGGAAGACGGCAGCATCGCCGGGATTGCCACCAAATCTTCGCTTTTGGCTCCGATTCCCTATGCGCTGATTCTGGTGGACCATAACGAACTCACCCAGGCCGTACCCGGTGCCGAAGCGGTCGAGATACTGGAAGTGATCGACCATCACAAGCTGGGCAATGCTCCCACCAATCACCCGATCACCTTTATGGTGGCGCCGGTAGGCAGTACCTGTACCGTGGTGGCCACGCTCTATCGGGAGCGGGGGCTGCAGCCGGAACAGAAGATTGCCGCCCTGCTTCTGGCCGGTATTCTTTCCGATACGGTCATCCTCAAGTCTCCTACCACCACCTCCCGCGACCGGGAACTGGTGGCCTGGCTGGAGCCGATTGCCGGGCTTGATCACCTCGACTTCGGCAAGGATATCTTCATGTCCTGCAGCGGATTCAGCGCCTATGGCACGCCGGAAAAGGCCATTCGCGCCGACTTCAAGCACTTCAATGCCGGCGATCTGCTGTTTGGTGTCGGCCAGGTGGAGGTTGTCGGTTTTGACGAGTTCTTCGAGATGAAAGCGATGCTGCGCGAGGCATTGAAGCGGGTCAAGGAACAAGACCGGCTTGCTCTGGCTGGCTTGATGGTGACTGATATCTACAGTGAGACGACTCTCTTTCTGGTGGAGGGGAAAAACGAACTGGCTCACGTCATGGGTTATCCCCAGTTTGAGCCGCACCTCTATGAGCTCAAAGGGGTCATGTCGCGTAAGAAGCAGATGGTGCCGCACCTGTTGAAGGTGCTCGGGACGCTCTAGCTGTTGTGGCTGGAGCAAAGCGTTGCACGCCATCTGCTGGCGCGGGACGTTTTTTCTTGACAGAGGTCATGCAATGAGTATTCTTTTATATTTTAGTTTTATTAAAAATAGCTGGATGGCTCTTGGCAATATTCTAAACAGGGAAGGAGTTGAGTATGAACAATAGAAAACAGGAAGAACACCTGAAAGAGTGGCAGGCGCTTGAAGAGTATGCCGAACAGATGCTGCCGTTGATTGGTCACCTGTACCGTGATAACAATGTTGTTACCACTGTGTACGGCCGTTCGCTGGTTCACTGTACAACCATCGATATCCTCAAGGCGCACCGTTTCGCCCGCCAGATTCTGGATTCCGAGCTTTCCGTACGGGACACCTTTCCAGTTGTGGTCGCAATGAGTCGCCTCGATCTGGCTCCGGCGCGCATTGATGTCGGCAAGCTGACGGTGCGCTACCAAGCCGTCAAAAACAGCACCACTGTTGATGATTTTGTCCGCCAGGAGCTGTCTTCCGTAAATACCGGACGCAGTCCGATACTGAGCGAGCCACGGGATGTTGTCCTCTACGGTTTTGGGCGTATCGGGCGTCTGCTGGCACGGATCCTGGTGGAAAAAGCGGGCAGTGGCGAAAAGTTGCGTCTGCGGGCCGCCGTGGTGCGCAAGGGGAGCGCGGACGACCTGGTCAAACGCGCCAGTTTGCTGCGCCGCGATTCGGTGCATGGCCCTTTCAACGGTATTATCACCATTGATGAGGAAGAAAACGCCATAATCGCCAATGGCAATATGATCCGCATCATCTATGCCGATGCTCCTGAAAATGTGGACTATACCCAGTACGGCATCAATAATGCCATCCTGATCGACAACACCGGCAAGTGGCGCGACAGGGAAGGTCTGGGTCGTCATCTCAAGGCCAAGGGGGTTTCCAAGGTTATTTTGACCGCTCCCGGCAAGGGTGACATTCCCAATGTCGTTTCAGGTGTGAATAATGAACTGATCACTGCCGATGAAACGCTTATTTCCGCAGCCAGTTGTACTACCAATGCCATCGTGCCGGTACTCAAGGCGGTTAATGATCGCTTCGGCATCGTCAGTGGCCATGTAGAAACCTGCCACTCGTATACCAATGATCAGAACCTGATCGATAACTACCACAAGAATAACCGTCGTGGACGCAGTGCGCCGCTCAATATGGTCATTACCGAAACCGGAGCGGCCAAAGCTGTTGCCAAGGTTATTCCCGAATTGACCGGCAAGTTGACCGGCAACGCCATCCGCGTACCGACCCCCAACGTCTCCCTGGCAATTCTCAATCTGGAGTTGGGACAGGCCACCGATGTCGCTGGTCTCAACGCTTATCTGCGTGATATCTCTCTGGATTCGCCTCTACAGAACCAGGTCGACTACACAAATTCGCCAGAGGTTGTCTCCAGTGACTTTGTCGGTTCCCGTCATGCCGGCGTGGTCGATTCGTTGGCCACCATCGTCCAGGGCAAGCGTTGTGTGCTGTACGTATGGTATGACAATGAGTTCGGTTACAGCTGTCAGGTGGTGCGCATGCTGCAGAATATGGCCGGGCTGGAGCTCCCAACAATTCCGAATTGATAACCTCAATCACACGAGTTTCACAGGAAAAGGGCATTCGCAAGAGTGCCCTTTTTGTTTAGTCAGGCTAAAGTTTGTGGCGGTCGTCGGTCAGGACGGAAGAAATTGCTGTTCTGGTATGAAACATGCTCATGACTACCTAGGGCGGTTACGTGGCGAGCTAAATAGCAGTGATAAGCAGGATACCCCGCTACAGCTGCCCTAATAATGGGCGCACTGCCCATATTTCTGACTCAGGGAGGATCGCCGCCATGATCACTATCAATCCTTCGGACCTGAAATACCGCTATCCCCGGGATATTGAGAACCGCAGCCTGCCCAAATTTGCCGGCAAGCCGGACACGCAGCCCTTCAATCGCAATGACCTCTTTGAGATACTCCCCATGCTGGCAGCCGTCATGGATGAACTTGGCTGTTGTGATGGCAGGGTACTCAACCTGCTGGAGGATATACTCAACAGTTCCATGCCTCGCTTTATCGAGAGCCGCGAGGAGGTGTTCGATTTCCTGGTCGGGACGGCCAGAGAAGAGCTGCACTGGGCTGCGGACTAGCTGCAGTGAGGGAAATCAGCGGCGATATCTGGGATTACCTGGGGCTGGCTGTGATTGCCATAACTACCAGCGGCTCGGTTGCCAAGGATGGCCGCGCCGTGCTGGGGCGCGGTTGTGCCCGCCAGGCTGGTGCCCGCTTTCCCGGTCTTGCCAGCTCTCTGGGACGGATGATAGGGGAGGGTGGCAATCATGTTCATCAGCTTGACAATGGTCTGGTCAGTTTTCCGGTTGAGGAGACGGCCTGGAGTCTGCCTGAGCTGCATCTGATCCTGCGTTCCTGCCATGAACTGGTGGGTCTGGCTGATCGTGAGGGTTGGACAAGGGTGGTTGTGCCCCGCCCCGGCTGCGGGTTTGGAGGGCTTGACTGGAATCAGGTGCGACCGTTGTTGGAGTCCTGTTTTGATGGTCGTTTTTCAGTTATCTCTGTCGAGTGAACCAGGATGATGCATTAGGTTTGAAGGTAGGCAAAAGCCCCACTAAGATGATTTTGCGGGGCTTTTGACTGCCTTTGGATGGAGCAGGTTATTTGCCTTGAGTCGTCAGCAGATATCTTCCGACCCAGTTCTTGGAAAACTGATAGGCGGTCCGGCCGCAACGCTTGCTTTTGTCGTGGGACCACTGGATGGCGTCCTGTTCCAGTTCGCTACTCCAGGGTATCTCTACCTTGCGCTGGCGCGCCTCACGCTCGACACAAAGCCGCACGGCATCCAGGTAGCGGTCCTGGGAGAAGGCGTAGAAGGCGACCCAGATTCCGAAGCGGTCGGACAGCGAGACCTTTTCCTCAACAGCTTCGCTCTGCTGCAGTTCTCCCCGCACGTACTTGCCCCCCAGGTGGTCGGATTCATACTCGGGCAGCAGGTGGCGCCGGTTGGAGGTGACGTAGATCAGGACATTTTCAGGAGCCGAATAGACCGAGCCGTCCAGGGCGCTCTTGAGCATCTTGTAGCTCAGTTCACCGACTTCGAAGGTCAGGTCGTCGCATAGCAGAATGAAACGGTAGGGCTGGCTCTCGACCGCGGTGAAGATTTCGGACAGGTAGATCAGATCTTCCTTTTCAACCTGGATGAAGCGCAGCCCCTGGGGGCCGAACTCCTTCAACAGGGCTTTTACCAGTGAAGATTTGCCGGAGCCGCGGGCTCCCCACAGCAGTGCGTTGTTAGCCGGCAGGCCGGCCAGGAATTGGCGTGTGTTGTTGACCATGATTTCTTTCTGCTCATCAACGCCCAGCAGCTCGTCCATGGTGGTGGTGTCGGTAACACGCACCGCCTCAAGATAACCGGAAAACGAATGGCGGCGCCAGTTGGCGGCATGGCAGGTCGACCAGTCGATGGGGGCGATGGCCCGGGGGAGCAGCATTTCGACGGAACTGAGCACGCGCTCCAGTCGGGCAACAACGTCAGGTTTCAGGTTGAACATGGTTCTCTTTCTATGGATGGGAATTGACGGACTCTCCGGGAATCCGGTTTTAACGCCAGACAGCTGCAGTGGTGTTTGCCATGAAATCAAACCTAATTTTATACTGTATCTGTTCGCTTGTTGTCAAACCCAAAAAAACGGACTGCGCTCCTGTGGTCTGGTGATATAATTAAAAAAGAAATAACATCTAACCAGGGGGTATGTCATGTCACTGGAGAAAACCTGGTATACCGTGGAAAAAGCGGCACAAAAATTCGGTCTGGACAAGGGGCAGATTCTGAAGTGGGTCGAGGATGGGGTGGTGCGGTCCGAGATGGCCGGCAGTAAGGTCGAACTGGTCAACATTGACGATGTGGCTCTCAAGGTTCAGGAAATGACCGGTATCTGAGCGATTCAGACGGATGATGTTGCAGATTGTCCCGATAGTTTTATGGCTGCCAGAGATGGCAGCTTTTTTTGCGTGATTTTTCGCTATCGTCTGTTGGCAGTATAATAATATTTCTGCTGGGATCTATTTTCAAATGATATACTGCTTGGCCGATTACCATGAATTTTAATACATGTGAGGGATTTCAATGACACAACGGGCCATGCTCTGTCCGCGTTGCAGACAGTTAATCGGAAGTGATGAAGCAACCTGTTCATGGTGCGGCACATCTCGTCGTGCCCCTTGGTGGAAGATAATGAGTTGGACACGGGAAGCACTGACTGGAAACTGGCTGATCAAGGCCGTCATTACTGCGAATATTGCTTATTATGCTTTGTCGCTGATGGTCAGTTCCAGCGGCGCAGGTTCCGTCGGCCTTTTAGGGTTTATGGCACCAAGCCAGACCAGTTTGTTGCTGCTGGGGGCGACCGGCACAGTCCCGATCGACCACTACGGTCGCATCTGGACGATTATTACTGCCAACTATCTGCATGGCGGCATTCTGCATATAATTTTCAACCTGATGGCCCTGCGCCAGATAGGGCCCTGGGTTGCCAGCGAGTACGGCCCCAGCCGAATGTTCATAATCTACTCACTGGGGGGAGCTTTTGGTTTCTGGGTTTCCTATCTGGCGGGGGTCCCCTTCACCATTGGCGCCTCGGCATCTGTCTGCAGTCTGATCGGCGCACTGCTCTATTTTGGCAGGAGCCGGGGGGGAGTATACGGAGGTTCGGTCTACCGCGAGGTAAGCGGCTGGGTAGTCAGTCTGGTCATCTTTGGTCTGATCATGCCCGGCATCAATAATTGGGGGCATGGCGGCGGTATACTTGGCGGCATCATCCTCGGCAGGCTGCTGGGATATGACGATCGGCGGGCGGAGTCAAAAACGTATGGCGCCCTGGCGTTACTCTGCGCTTTGGCAACAGCAGTGCTGCTCTGCTGGAGCGCTATCAGCGCCCTGATGTTCTGAATCCGCCCCGACGGATTGGATCTGCTGGTGATAATCGTGAGGCCAACCAGGCTGGCAAGAATTTGAAAAGGTGCTATCATTATTAAGTGGTTTAAATTTGCAGGAGGTGCATCCATGAAAACGAAACTCGCAATCAGCGTAGCATTGGCAATTCTGGTATTGCCGGCAATCTGTCTGGCGGCCCCCGGTCGTCCCGGTCCCTATGTGTCCGGTTTCATCGGCGCCAGCATAGCCACTGACATCGACGTGCCCGGTACCGACTTTCTTACCGGGACAAATTTTGATGACCGGGTGGCGTTTGACCCGGGCATCAACATCGGTGGCACCGGCGGCTATGATTTCGGAGTGATTCGGCTGGAAGGAGAACTGTCCTACAAACACGCCGAAATCAAGTCCATTACCGACCAGACCGGCTACCGCTACCGCAGGGTGGACGGCAGTCTGGGAACCTTCGCCATGATGTTCAACGGTTTTGTCGATCTGCACAACGAATCCCGGGTTACTCCCTATGTGGGGGGGGGCATAGGCTTTGCAGCCATGCACTTGAGCGACACCCATGGTACCGATACACGTTTGACGCCAGCGAGTTCCCCACTCCTGTACGGAGAAGGTGACGACACCGTATTTGCCTACCAGATCGGCGCCGGACTGGACATCGCCATGAACCGCCACCTTTCTCTTGATGTCGGCTACCGTTACTTCGCCACCGACCGGGCTAATTTCGATTCCGACCGCAATATCGCCACCAGCATGAAGTTGGAGAGCCATAACGCCACGGTCGGTGTCAGATTCAAATTTTAACGGGAGTGTTTGCCATGAAACGATTGCGGCTGGCAATGGTGCCGATCGTTGTGGCCCTGACGCTGCTGGCGCCTCCGGCATTGCTTCAGGCCCAGACGGATCAGGTCGAGGCCACTGCCAAGACTACAGACAAGGCAAAACCGGCAGGCCCACAGCTGATCCGTGAGGGCGACTTGGCGGTCAAGCTGCAAATTGCCCTGGGAGTGGGGACATCCGAAGACGAAGTTGAAGCGGAAACCCGTCTGGCCGAGCTTGGCATTGCGCCCCGCAACGGCTGGGTCGCCAATTATCCGGTTACGCCGGATATCATCGGTGAATTGTATAAAGCGGTGCGTGACGCGGCAGCAGGCGACAAGCTCTCCATGAGTATCGAGGTTGCCCGGCAGCGGCTGAGCGGGGTCATCAACGACTTGGGGCTGGCGATCAAGCCGGCCGAAAAGGACAAAAGGAGCGCGGCCGGGGAGCCCTATCCTGGTCCGCCGGATGAAAGCTATTTTTATGGAGATGAGGGGCCGCCGATCGTCTCCTATTATCGGCCGCCACCAGATTACTTCTATCTCTACTCGTGGGTACCCTATCCCTTCTGGTGGACCGGGCTCTGGTTTTCGGGCTACTTTATCCTCAATGATTTCCACAGACCCATTTATCGGGGCAATCGCGTAATTTTTTACTCCAATCATTACAACGATATCAGGAGGCACCGGGTCTTTCGCATTGACCCCTATCAGCGATATCGAGGCAATACCTATTACGGCATCGGCCCTACCCGCAGAGGCGGCCTCTCCACCGGTGTGCCGCGCAGTGATCGAACCATCTTTAACGGATACCGTTCCCGTGGATATCAAGATGGTCGCCCTGCCAGGGGTGATGGTGCAACAGGGTTCCCTCAGGATAGAGGGGGTAGGGGGGGCGATGCCGGCCAAGTTGGGGGTGGGAGGCGCTAGGTTCTGACGAATTATCTGTTATGAATATAAATGGCGGATTACTTGATGGTAAAGTAACCCGCCATTTTTTGTTGTGGCCGAAACAGTACTAACGGGGTGGCCTAACAGAAATACGGCTCTAGCGCCTGCCCTTGTTGGTTTTTCTGTTTGTAAGCAGGTCCGCCAGTGTTCCCATCCCTTGAGGAGCTTCGGACGATTGGCGGCGGAACTCAGCCAGGGTGGCCTGTTCCTCATCTGCCGTACGTGCTGCGCCGGCCAAAGCCAGGGAGAGGCGGCGGTTGGCGCGGTCGATGCTCTCAATTTTGACCTCGACCGCTTCGCCTTCATTAAGGACTTCACGGGGGTGGTTGATGCGCTTGCCTCCTCCCAGTTTCGAGATGTGAATCAGGCCGTCAATTCCGGCTGACAGCGTGACAAAGGCGCCGAAGGGGGCCAGGCGCGCCACGCTGCCGCTATGGAACGAACCTTCGGGGTATTTCTCAGCCACCTGTTCCCACGGATCGGCCAAGGTGTCCTTTAGGCTCAGTGAGATGCGTTCCTTCTCCTGGTCAATGGTCTTGATGACTACCTGCAACTGCTGGCCGATGCTCAGTACCTCGCGGACATCCTTGGTCCGGGCCCAGCCAATCTCCGAGATCGGGATCAGTCCCTCCAGGCCGCCTATATCGACAAAGGCGCCGAAGTCCTGCAGTGAGGTGACAGTGCCGCTGACCGTCATCCCTTCGCTGATGCCTGCCCGGACTTCTTCCCTGAGGCGCTGCTGTTCTTCTTCCAGCAGGGCCCGCCGCGATACAACGATATTACGTCCATTTTCGCCGTAGGTCGAGATCTGGAATGTCAGGCGGGTGCCGATCAGCGACTCCGGGTTGTCCACGCGGCGCAGGGCGATCTGGGAAAACGGGCAGAAGGCGCGGACCGTGCCGGCCAGCCTGATCTCGTAGCCCCCCTTGATTTCCTTTTCCACCACGCCCTCTACCGGTATACCCGCCTGCCAGGCATCCTCCAGTTGGGAGCTGCCCGAAGTTCCGCCACCGACCTTGGTGGTAAAACGCATCTCACCATGGGAGGAAGAGATGAAATAGGCTGCGATGGTGTCGCCTTCTTTCACGGTGACATTGCCGTCCAGGTCCAGCAGTTCCTTGCGGTCGATGACGCCTTCGCCCTTGTGGCCCGTGTCGATAAATACCCATTCTGTACTGATCTTTAGTACCCGCGCAGATAGCTTCTGGCCCGGCTCCAGGCGGCCTTTACTCTGCTTCAGGCTTTGCTCGAACAGATCGGCAAAACTCTCTCTCTCTGATTCCTCGTCGGTTGTTTTTATGTCGTCATTATCAGTCATTTTTTTTCCCGTTCTATTGAAGTTTTTATTTTTATGCAATCTCTGTTTACTCTTATAGGAAGTATACTTGGGAACCGGCGTTGACTCAATAGTCATGACGTTGATTAAGTAGTTATGTGTCAAAACTCCGTGTGGGCGGCAGAGGAGCTGTCTTCTGTCTATATCCAAAGATATAGTAAAACATGCCCCTTGGTCTATTGGTTCATTAATAAGTAAGTGCTATAACACCGACATAATCAAGTCGTTGTATAAATAATGCTGTATTGGAGCTGATTTCAAATGATTACCGCCTATGATAAAGAACCGGAAAATGGAATGACAGGACAGGACAAACGTCATGCGCCTCGTTATACTGGCGAACTTCCGGTTTTGTTGGGTAGCGCTATGGGGGTGACACGGGATTATAGCACGTCAGGTGTTTATTTTTACATCAATGCTAAACTTTCAAAAGGAGATCCGGCTGACTTTACCGTGATTTTCAATCAGTTGGATGCCGGTCGTCAGATGCGGGTCAACTGCCGCGGCACGGTGGTCAGGACCAAACAGGAAAAAGATAGGCTAGGAGTGGCGGTACAGCTGAGCTCACATACATTTGGTGTGTGATAGCATCACACTAAATTGATCAAGTTTGCCTGACAGTTTTAACCCACCATCTATTTAAATCAGTCCTTTGTCCTGGGCGTATTTCAGCAACTCCATCCGGCCTTTTACCTTCAGTTTTTCATAGATATTGTGCAGATGCACCTTGACTGTCCCTTCGCTGATGAAGAGCTTTTCGGCGATATCCCGGTTGCGGTGTCCCTGGGCTACGAGCTGTGCCAGCTCCGTTTCCCTTGGAGTCAGGAAAGTGGCGGCATCCCGGCTGCCAGACTCTCGCCGCATCATTCTTTCCAGGGCCAGTTTGGCTGCACGCCGTTCGATCCACTGCTCCCCTGCATAAACCTTCTTGATGCACTGCACCATCATCTGCGGTGCCATCTCCTTGAGAATGATTCCTTGAACTCCCTGCATAACCGCCTCCACCAGCAGGTCGTCATCAAGGGTGGCGGTAATCAGCACCACCTTTGTGGGCAGCTGCCTGAAACGGATGTCCCGGACCACCTCCAACCCACTCATGTCTGGCATTACGAGGTCCAGAACGATGATGTCAGGCTGGTGCAGTTGTACCGCCTGTAAAGCTGTCAAACCATTATTGCAGCTGGCCAAAACCTCAAAATCTTGTTCATTTTTGAGAATGCTTTCAAGGCCTGCAATGACGAGCGGGTGGTCATCTGCGATCACCAGAGTTATCGGCATGTTAGCACTCCATTGGAAAATGTCACAAAATTGCGTATTGTCGATGAGTTGCTGCCTAAAAGTGTCAGTCTGCGGAATGGTAGCTGGCAAAGGGCAAAAAAAAGGGCGCGGCATTTGGCCGCGCCCCTGAAAAAGCACGACTCAGAGACCCAGTTGTTTGAAGAAATCGTTCCCCTTGTCATCCACCAGAATGAAGGCCGGGAAATTTTCCACTTCGATTTTCCAGACCGCTTCCATGCCCAGTTCCGGGAAGTCGATGCACTCGACCTTCTTGATGTTTTCCTCCGCCAGAACTGCGGCCGGACCGCCGATTGACCCCAGGTAGAACCCGCCATACTTCTTGCAAGCGTCAGTGACCTGCTGGCTGCGGTTGCCCTTGGCAATCATGATCAGTGAGCCGCCTTTGGACTGGAGTTCGTCCACGTAGCTGTCCATACGCCCGGCGGTGGTGGGGCCGAAGGAGCCGGAGGCCTTGCCTTTGGGGGTTTTGGCCGGACCGGCGTAGTAAATCGGGTGATTGAGCAGATACTCGGGCAGCGGCTTGCCGCTGTCCATGATCTCTTTGAACTTGGCATGGGCTATGTCGCGGCCGACCACGATGGTGCCGTTCAGCAGCAACGGGGTGGAGACCGGGTGTTTGGTCAGTTCGGCCAGAATCTCTTTCATCGGTTTGTTCAGGTCGATCTTGACGCCATGCTCATGCTTGCCGCGGTACTGCTGGGGGATCAGGCGACCGGGGTTGCGGTCCATTTCCTCTACGAACAGCCCTTCTCTGGTTATTTTTGCCTTGATGTTGCGGTCGGCCGAGCAGGAAACAGCCATGCCGACCGGACAGGAGGCGCCGTGGCGTGGTAGACGGATGACGCGTACATCGTGGGCGAAATACTTGCCGCCGAACTGGGCGCCAATGCCCAGTTTCTGGGCTGCCACGAGGAGTTTGTCTTCCAGTTCTACGTCGCGGAAAGCCTGGCCGTGCTCATTGCCGGTGGTGGGCAGTCCGTCCAGTTCCTTGGCGGTGGCCAACTTGACGGTCTTCATACAGGCGTCCGCCGATGTGCCTCCGATCACGAAAGCGATGTGGTAGGGAGGGCAGGCGGCCGTACCCAGGTATTTCATCTTTTCCACCAGGAACTTGTACAGTTTGTCCGGCGTAAGCAGGGCTTTGGTTTCCTGATAAAGCATGGTCTTGTTGGCGGAACCGCCCCCTTTGGCCATGAACAGGAACTTGTAGTAGTCACCGTCGGTGGCCATGATATCGATCTGGGCCGGCAGGTTGGTGCCGGTATTCTTCTCTTCGTACATGTCCAGGGCCACGGTTTGGGAGTAACGCAGATTCTCTTCGGTGTAGGTCTTGTAGATGCCCTTGGAGAGCCACTCTTCGTCCTTGACTCCGGTCCAGACCTGCTGGCCTTTCTTGGCCGCCACCGTGGCGGTGCCGGTGTCCTGGCAGACAGGCAGTTCCATGTTGGCCGCTATCTCGGCGTTGCGCAGGAATGCCAGGGCCACGCCCTTGTCATTCATGGATGCTTCCGGGTCACTCAAGATCTTGGCGACCTGCTCGTTATGGGCAGGGCGCAGCAGGAAGGAGACATCCCGCATGGCCTCGTTGGCCAGAATGGAAAGCGCCTCGGGACAGACCCGCACAACGTCCTTGTCGGCAAACTTCTCGACTGAAACGTATTTTTCGGAACCTTCGATCTTGCGATACGCTGTTTCATCCTTGCCGAGCGGAAACGGATCCTGGTACGTGAATTCGGGGGTTGCCATTGGTGCAGCTCCTTTCGTGACGTGTGGTAGGCCGCGTGGACCGTGTATAGTGTATACAGTTTGGCTATCTTAGAGAATCTTGACATTTTTGTCGAGTGAGAAGTTTATGGAGGGCCTGATTGGTGGATTGCAGTGTGCGCGCACGAGGCATGAATGCTAGGGGCGCTTAGGTGTGGCTTGTGTCCGGTGGTGTTGGCTCAGAGTGAGTGCCCACTGAAATAAAAAAAGGCACTTACGGTAATGCCGTAACTGCCTGATTAAATTGGCTGGGGCGCCAGGGATCGAACCTGGGAATGTCGGAATCAAAATCCGATGCCTTACCGCTTGGCGACGCCCCATCAAGGGAACACTGTGTATTTAGAGGGTTTTGACTGTGACGGCAAACCAGTCGCTGTCTTCTGTCAATGCTTCACGCGCTTTTTCGGCTGTATCTTTGTCGCGGAACAGGCCGAAGACCGTCGGGCCGCTGCCTGACATCATTGCGCCGAGCGCTCCCATGCGCAACATGCTGCTTCTGATGTCGGCGATTACCGGAAAAGCAGGGATGGTCACCTCTTCCAGGTCGTTTGAAAGAATGGCGCAGACATCTTCGACAGTGCTGAAAAACTCCGGCAGTTTAGTCAGCTCCCTCTGGTTTGTCAACTGCAAATTTTTATATACCCAGGCGGTGGAAACGTGCACGCCGGGATTCACAAGCAATACCCAGGCTTCCGGCATGGGTGGCATGGGCTTCAGTTGTTCGCCGATCCCTTCGGCCAGGGCCGTCTGTTTGAATATGAAGAAGGGTACGTCAGCGCCAAGCTTGACGCCGATTTCCATCAGACGCTGATCGGAGAGTTTTAGTCCCAACAGCTCGTTCATACCCATCAGCACGCTGGCTGCATCGCTGCTGCCGCCCCCCAATCCAGCTGCCACTGGGATGTTCTTCGTGATGGAGATTGTGGCACCCAGCTTGCTGCCGGCCAGGTCCAGCATGGTGCGGGCGGCTTTCCAGGCGATGTTGCCGGGGCCGTCAGGAACGCCGTTTTTGCCGCAGGTGACGGTCAGGTCGGAGGTTTCGTTCAGGGTGATGGTTATATCGTCGCACAGGTTGACCCGCTGCATGATCATGCGCAGGTCGTGATAACCGTCGGAGCGCCTGCGGATGACATCAAGCAGGTAGTTAATCTTGGCCGGCGCCTGGATGGTCAGATGATTCACGGAATGCCCCCGGAAGTGGAAGTGTCTGCAGCAGTAAATATTTGATTTCTAGTGCAACGGGCGGGAGAAATCAAGTCAAAACTCCTGAGCGTGGGCGTATGGGGCTTGCAAGCCCCTGATCGGCAGGCTATACTCCTGCCTCACCGTGGTCGAATAATACTGGCGATTGAGCAGTGGCAGTATCGAGTTTGTGGTCGATCACGGGAAACGATTACAAGCTTGATGGAGGATGATCACATGAATCCAAGATTGCCCGCCGAGTGGGAGGCGCAGGATGGCGTGCTGCTGGCCTGGCCGCACGAAGGAACCGACTGGGCCTATATGCTGGACGATGTCCGCCCGGTCTTTGTTGACATTATTCGCCAGATAGTCCGTTTTGAGCGGGTGCTGCTGACCGCACCCAGCGCTGCCGAAGCAGGCGGTTTTCTGGTCGATGCCGGTTTGGATATGAGCCGCATCACCATCTGCGAGATGCCGAACAACGATACCTGGACCCGTGACTTTGGTCCGATTACGGTAATGTTCAACGGACAGCCGGTGCTGCTGGATTTCGGTTTTAATGGCTGGGGTCTTAAATTTCCGTCCGACCATGACAACCTGATCAACAGAAGGCTCAAGGAACAGGCTGCCCTGGCCCCCAACATCAAAACCATTGGACTGATCATGGAGGGGGGCAGTATCGAAAGTGACGGTCTCGGCACCATTCTGACCACCTCGGCCTGCCTGTTGTCTCCCAACCGCAATCCCCAGCTGAACCAGAGCGAAGTCGAGCAGGCCTTGGCATCGCTCGTGGGAGCCCGTCGCGTGCTCTGGCTGAACCATGGTTTTCTGGCCGGAGATGACACCGATTCCCACGTGGATACTCTGGCGCGGCTTTGTCCCGATAATGTGATTGCATATGTCTCCTGCGACGATGCCCGTGATGAGCATCATGAGCAACTGAAGATGATGGAGGACGAGTTGAAGTCTTTCAAGTCGCCGGACGGGTCGCCATATCGCCTGATACCGCTCCCCTGGCCCAAGGCACGCTTCGACGAGGATGCCCGTCGCTTGCCGGTGACCTACGCCAATTTCCTGGTGATCAACGGAGCTGTGCTGGTTCCTACCTATCGGGATGATGAAAAGGATGCTCTGGCGCTGGAGCGCATTGGACAAGCTTTCCCCGGCCGAGAGATCATCGCTGTCGATTGTCTGCCGCTGGTGGAACAGCATGGTTCGTTGCATTGCGTGACCATGCAACTGCCCCAGGGGGTGCTGCCATGACCATGCTCAAGGCGGCTCTGATTCAGCAGAGCTGCGGCAGCGACAGGACGGCCAACCTTAAGAAGAGCTCGGACATGATTATTAGGGCTGCCGCCGCGGGCGCTGCCTTGGTCGTGCTGCAGGAACTGCATACCGGCCCGTACTTCTGTCAGATTGAAGACCCGGCCCTGTTCGATCTGGCCGAACCGATTCCCGGACCTTCCTGCGAGACGCTCTCCAGGCTGGCACTGGAGTTGGGGGTGGTGCTGGTCTCCTCGCTGTTTGAACGACGTGCCCCCGGCCTGTATCACAACACCGCCGTGGTATTCGAGAAGGATGGCTCCATTGCCGGCAGCTACCGCAAGATGCACATCCCCGATGATCCCGGTTTCTACGAGAAGTTCTACTTCACCCCCGGCGACCTGGGCTTTACACCTGTCAGGACTTCGGTCGGCAATCTGGGGGTGTTGGTCTGCTGGGATCAGTGGTATCCGGAAGCTGCCCGCCTGATGGCCCTGGCCGGAGCGGATCTGCTGATCTATCCCACCGCCATCGGCTGGGATCCGGATGATTCCGAGCAGGAGAAGGATCGTCAGCGTCAGGCCTGGATCATCAGTCAGCGCGGCCATGCCGTGGCCAACGGCCTGCCGGTGCTTGCTGTCAACCGGGTCGGTTTCGAGGCCTCGTCCCACAACCCTGAAGCCGGAATACTCTTCTGGGGAAGCAGCTTTGCAGCCGGACCCCAGGGCGAATTGCTGGCAGAGGCGTCCCAGGGCCATGAAGAAACCCTGCTGGTTGATGTCGACCTGGCGCGCAGCGAAACGGTGCGGCGCATCTGGCCGTTTCTTCGCGACCGTCGTATCGATGCCTACGGCGATATACTCAAAAGATACCGGGACTGATATGTCGTTGCATGAAAGAGAAATGCTGGAAGCCCTCTCCAGTTCCCGCATCCTGACCTCCATGATCACTCCGGCGGTGCTGATCTCGGCCTGCGGCACGCTGATCTTCTCCACTTCGGCCCGCCTGGGGCGGATTTTCGACCGGGTAAATGTCATGAAAGGGGAGGTGGAGGCCATCCTTGAGGATAAAATCAGCTTTCCCCGGGAACGCATGCAGCACCTGCGGGAGCAGATTAATCTGCAGAAGCGCCGGGCGATTCTGATTCAGAAAGCCATGGCCACCTTGTATACCGCTACGGCGCTGTTCGTGTCGAGCAGTCTGGCTATCGCCATCAACACCGCCTACGGTCGCCCGGAACAGGCCTGGATACCGACTCTGATCGCCCTGGCCGGCGGGCTGTTTCTGTTTACGGCATCAGCGCTACTGCTTTATGAAAGCCGCTTTAATCTGCGTTTCGTCAGTCGCCATATCGATTTCATCGAGTTCCTTGAGGAGCAGGCGGAAAAACATGACAGGCAGTCACGCTCACCGGACTAGGTGGAGCCATCGTCGTCAGCTGTGGTGCAAGAGTCTGGGAATGGAAAAGGGGACGGAAGCATGTGGTGATCACATGATTCTGTCCCCTTTGTTGTCGAGGATGTTGAATTTGGCAGGCTTGTTTCAGGCCCTTTGTATATCGCTTGGCTGGCCTGGATCCAGTGGCTGGAGGTCGGCTTTAGGACTTGGCCGTCAGTTTCAGTTCCCGCGCCAGTTCCCGCCAGGCCGGCAGGCTGCGCTCGATAACGCCTTTGTCAACGCAGTAGGCGATGCGGAAGTAACCGGGCGCTCCGAAACCGGCCCCCGGAACCAGCAGGATCTGGTGTTTCTGGGCCAGCTTGACGAATTCCACATCGTCGGCCAGGGGTGACTTGGGAAACAGGTAGAAGGCCCCGTCGGGTGTCACCATCTCAAAGCCCAGGGAGGTCAATGAGGTTACCAGCAGATCACGTTTGGCCTGGTAATCGGCTATATCGACTGATTCGTCCTGAAGTTTTGCCACCAGGCGCTGCATTAGAGCCGGTGCATTGACAAAGCCGAGTACGCGGTTGCTGAAGACGGCGCCCTCAATAAACTGCATGGCCGTATCCATGCGGGGGTTGGCTGCCAGGTAGCCGATTCGTTCGCCCGGCAGGGCCAGATCCTTGCTGTGGGATGTGACGATGATCGAGCTTTCCACCAACGGAAAGATGTTGGGTACCTGTTTGCTGTCATAGGCAATGCGCGCATATGGTTCGTCGGAGATTACGTAGATCAGGTGGCCGTTGCGCTTGTACACTCTTTTTACAACCTCTCCCAGCTGGCGCAGGCTTTCTGCCGGGTAGATCACGCCGGTCGGGTTGTTGGGGGAGCAGATCAGTATGGCCCGCGTTTTTGGGGTTATGGCGCTTTCTATGGCGGCGATGTCCAGCTGGAATGTTTCATGGTCGGTCCAGACCTCCACCGGCACGCCGCCGTGGTTGTCGATATAGAATTTGTACTCGACGAAGAAGGGAGCCAGGATGATGACCTCTTCACCCGGGTTGAGAATGGTCTTTAACACTACGTTCAAGGCCCCCCCGGCGCCGCAGGTCATGATGACGTGATCGGCACTGACTTTGAGACCGGAATTCCTGGAAAGCTTGTCTGCCACTGCAGAGCGCGTGTCGGCATAGCCGGCGTTGTTCATATAGCGGTGCATCCCCGGCAGCGGGTTCTGCGCCAATGCCAGCAGTTCGCGCTGAAAGGCCGCTGGCGGTTCCACATCAGGATTACCCAGGGTGAAGTCGTAGACATTGTCTGCACCTAATTCCTGGCGCATTCGTTCACCCTCTTCGAACATTTTGCGAATCCAGGATGATTTGGAGATGTGACTGGCAATTTTGTTGGCTATGGCCATTGCTGCTTTTCCTCCCATGATTGATTCTGGTAACATATGGCGAAATAATATACCCCGAAACAGGGAGAACTCAATGGAAATTCCTGCCTATCCTCAGGCACGGCAGCTGGATTTTGGCGACAAGGCACTTCTTGATCGGGTTTTTGATGCTCTGCAACCACGTGTTTCCGAGTTGACCTTCGCTGGTTTGTACCTCTTTCGCAAGGCGCATGACTATCGCCTGGCCATGCTGGGAGATGCCCTGGTTGTGCTGGGCAAAGGCTATGACGGCAGACGCTATTTTCTGCCGCCACTTGCTGGGGATGTGTCCTCAGCACTGGAGGTGCTGTTCGCGGATGGGCTTGAGTTGTACGGGGCGGATGAGGACTTTGCCGCCAGATATCTTGCAGATGTTGGCGAGTTGGTCGTAGACCAAAACCGTGACGATTTTGATTATCTCTACCTGCGGGACGATCTGGCAACCCTGCCCGGAAATCGATTTCACAAGAAGAAAAATCGGGTCAATTATTTTGCAAACCGTCACGAATATCAGGTTGAGTTCTTTAGTCAGCGACACAGTGACGATTGTCTGGCGCTACTGGATTTGTGGCGCAGGACTTTAGGCGAAGAGAATAATGTGTCGTTGTGGTTGGAAGTTGAGGCTACGGTCGAGGCACTGGAGTTGGCGGACAAGCTTGAGCTGTCTGGCGTGGTTGTGACAGTGGGGGGGGCGGTCAGTGCATTTGCCCTGGGAGAAATCCTTAACCGGGAAACGGCGGTGTGTCATTTCGAGAAGGCTGATCCCTTTATGGAAGGGCTCTCCCAATTGGTCAACCGCGAGTTCAGTCGTCTGCTGTTCCAGGAGTGTCGGTATGTTAACCGTGAGCAGGATTTGGGCAAGTCCGGCCTGCGCAATGCCAAGTTGTCTTACCATCCGGTGAGTCTGGTCAGAAAAATTCGGGCTTGTCGGGCTGCCCGCTAAAATAATATATATTGCACTCGTCTAGAAAATATAGTACAAAGTCTGTTCTTTAAAGAGCGGCTTAGGCCGAATCTCCTTGTTCCGGGTAAGACCGGGGCTCGAAAACCGTGAGGAGGAAAAACACCATGAGGAAGTACGAAACGATTTACATCCTCCAGCCGGACCTGGGCGAAGACGAGATCAAAGTTATCGCCGACAAGGTCCAAGACGTGATTGCATCCTATAAGGGTGACTTTAACCGGCTGGAAGACTGGGGTGTCAGGAAACTGTCCTATCCCATCCGGAAGTGTGCCAGAGGGCGCTATCTGTACCTGCGTTATGATGGCGGCCGTGAATTGATTGCCGAGCTGGAGCGCCGCCTCAGGCTCGACGAGAAGGTGCTCAGGTACCAGAGCGTCAACATCACTGATCTGCCCGAGAAGCCGGTTGCCGAGAAAAAGGCACCCGTGGTCGAGTCCGAGCCTGTCGAGGCCGACGTAGCTGCTGCAGAAACGGCAACCGAATAATTCCTGGAGGATAGAATACCATGAGCAACGAAAGACCTACTTCCCAGCAGAGACCCTCAGCCGGCCCTGGCGGCCCCCGCAAAAAGCGTCCCTTTCAGCGCAGGAAGGTATGCCGCTTCTGTGCCGAGAAGAATCTGGCCATAGATTACAAAGAGCCGCGTACCCTGCGTTACTTCATCTCCGAGCGTGGCAAGATCATCCCGCGTCGTATTTCCGGCAACTGTTCCATGCATCAGAGGCAAATCACCGAGGCCATCAAGCGCGCCCGCAACATAGCGCTGTTGCCGGTCGCCTCGACGCATGTGCTCCCCTGATTTCAGCTGAATGAATAATAAGCAGCAGGACGGTTCAGCCTTAGTCCGGTTGACCGCAGCTATCATTGGCGCAGCAGGTTCGTTCAGCCTGTTTGCAGCGTATATGGTGATTCCGCCGGCAGGCCTCTTTTCGGGCCTGCTGGCTCCGTTTCCGGCCTCTTTTCTGAGGTTCCGATATGGCCGTGCAAGTGCTGCAATCGTTGTGCTCGGCGCGGCCGCGCTGATGACGGCTGTATTCGGAATACAGGCCGGGGCGCTCTATCTGGCCCAATGTGGCGCGGTTGCGTTGATTCTGCCGGAACTGCTCTCGAGAGGTTTCGGCGCTGCCCGTAGCATGGTCTGGACAACGGCTGCCAACCTGCTGGTCTACTGTCTGGCTGTACTTGTGATCACCGTCATCACCGGTCACAATCTTCATCAGATGGCAGCCAAGGAAATTAACGACAGCATCGCCCAAGCTATCGGTATTTATGAAAAAGCCGGCATTACCGGCGATGAACTTGCCCAATTAAAACAGTCCATGGGTTTGGTTGCCAGCGTGATCATCAAAATTTATCCTGCTTTGATGACAGTTATGCTGATGGCCATGGCCGGGGTCAACCTGGCACTGATCAGACGTTTTGCAGCCCGTTGCGGTTATGAAACAGTAATTGGTGATTTCAACAAATTTCGTAACCCTGATCAGCTGATATGGTTGCTGATAGCGGCCGGATTTGCCTTGCTGGCTGGCAACCCGCTCGTTACAATACCAGCTCTTAACGTGCTGGTGATTCTAACGGTAGTATATTTTTTACAGGGTATGGCAGTTATTTCCAGCATCCTTGCCAGGCAGGCCATCGGAGTGGTTCTACGTGTCGGCTTGTACATGATGCTACTGTTTCAGCCCTATTTGATGGTTTTGGTGGCGGCAATTGGCGTATTTGACCTGTGGGGTGATTTTCGCACCCCCAGAAAACAGGAAAACCTGTAATAACAGGCTTGAAAGGAGAGTAACATGAAGCTCATTCTGAAAGAGAACATCGACACCCTCGGCCACATCGGCGATATTGTCAAAGTGGCACCAGGTTATGCCCGCAACTACCTGCTCCCCAAAGGACTGGCTGTTGAAGCCACAGAGAAGAATTCCAAGGCTCTTGAACATGTCATGCGTCAGATGGCTTACAAGAAGAACAAGGTGATCGAAGCAGCTAAAGTACTGGCGTCCAAGCTCGATGCCCTGTCTGTTGAACTTGTTCATCAGGCTGGTGAGGAAGGCAAACTGTTCGGTTCTGTAACCAACATGGAAATAGCAGCTTTCCTCAAGGAGAAGGGCTTCGATATCGACCGTAAGACAATTGTACTGCCGGAGCCGATTAAAAGCCTGGGTGAATTTACCGTGCCGGTAAAGATTCATCCTGAAGTATCTGCTTCACTCAAGGTGACAGTAAAGACCGCTTAAAAAATATTTCTTTATCTCTTCAAAGCAAAAGCGCCATCCGGGTTATTCGGTTGGCGCTTTTGTTTTGGGTCTGATTTTGGTCTTGAAAGGTAGTGCAGTTTTTCCTGCTTTCACACCGGAGTGGGATTGTTCAGTTTCCAACTCCGGTGTGCATTTTACGGCGTTCGATTACGTCAGGCTTGATGCCGCGGAATAAAATTTATCTGATTTGCCCCCAAAACGTAGACAATGCCTGGAAAAGTGAAGCCCCTGAATAATAATTGCCAACCATGATCGTGAAGGTCTGGGTGCTGTATGTCCCATCGCTGTCTGTTGCCTTGATCGAAACCGAATAAGTTCCGTTGGATCTTGGGGTCCAGGTAACTTGACCTGTTGATGAATTGATATTCATGCCATCAGGTTTTGTTGTAAGCGAATAGGATACGTTGCTTCCTTCTGGATCGGTTGCTGTGGCGGTGTAAGTGTACAGTTTGCCGGACACAGCTGATCTTATCGGGTTTGAGGTGAATATCGGTGCGTTATCTGTTGTGCCGGCGGGACCAGATACAGTAATTGTGAAGCTTTGAGTTCTTCTCCCGCCTTTGCTATCCACTGCTTCAATCTTGACGCTGTTAATTTTATTTAGATCGGTTTGTTGAGGAGTCCACGTGATTAAACCAGATAACAAGTCAATGGCCATTCCGGATGGCGCCGTAGAGAGTCTGTAATAGACAGCATCACCATTGGTGTCAACTGCTTTGGCCGTATAGGAGTAGACTTCTGCCACCGTAGCGCTGAGTAGCGGAGTAGAGGTAAACCTCGGAGAGTAATTACGTGAAGGGTCAGTAACGGTTACTCTAAAGCTCTGGGTTGCGGAAAGACCGGTTGAATCTGTCGCTTTTACCGTAACGGAATATGAGCCTTTTTCTGAAGGGTGCCAGTAAATGAGTCCTGTGCTGGAATTAATGTTCATTCCTGATGGTCTAGTCGTTAATGAGAATACAATGGTGCTACCATTAGGGTCTGATGCTGAAACGGGATAATAGTAATATCCTTCATGGTAAGCTGTTACTACGGGAGTTGAGGTGAACTCAGGAGGCAGATTAGTTGTCGTTGTTAAGTCAGTGACGGTGATATTCTTTGTAACCTGACTTGCCGGGTTGTAGTTGGTATCGCCAGCCTGGTTGGCTGTGATGGTGCAGGTGCCAGCTGCAATGGCTGTTACAACTCCAGTAGAGCTGCCGACACTGCATGTGTTCGGAGTGCTTGTGCTGAAAACAATCGGTAAACCGGAAGAGGCTTTTGCACTGGCCGTCGTTGTTCCACCCGTATTAAGTGTTTGTGCACTGAATGTGATGGCTCCTATGGATTGGGTGGCCTTGGCGATAACGAGAGTATCACTTGCGCTGCCGCTGTAGTTTGGATCGGTGATCGTAGCAATAACAGCGTAAGAACCAACCGCCGTGGGAGCGGTTGTACTGCCATTGTAGGTAATGACTACGGACTTGCCGGCCGGTGAAGTCGTTGCGGTAATGGACTTGGCGTTGCCGTCATACGTAGCGCTCAGTCCTGCCAGGGTGACTGTTGCGTTGGCATTTGCGATGGTCATGGTACCGGTTGCACTGCCTGAATAGTTGGCGTCACTGACGGTTCCCACAACGGTATAACTACCTACTGCAGTCGGCGCTGTTGAGCTTCCGTTGTAGGTGAAGGTAACGGTCTTGCCAGACGGAGTGGTGGTGGCGGTAGCCGACTTGGCGGTCCCGTCATAACTCTGGCTAAGGCTTCCGAGTGTAACTGTGGCAGATGCTTTAGCGATGACGAGAGTTCCGCTTGCGCTGCCGGTGTAGTTTGGATCAGTGATAGTGGCCACAACCGCATAGGAGCCGGCATCAGTCGGTGCTGTGCTGCTTCCGTTATAGGTGAGTGCAACTGTCAAGCCGGCCGGAGAAGTGGCAACTGTAACAACCTTGGGTGTTCCGTCATAGATTGCGGTAAGCCCTCCTGAAGGATTGGCAGCGGTGACGGTTGTGCCTAGGGTTGTGCTCAGGCCGGTCAGTGAAACAGTGGCTGCTGCTTTAGTGACATTGATCGTAACGGACTTGGTAACGGTATTGTAGTTGGTTGTGTCGGTCGGTGTGAAGGTAACCGACAGGGTCAGTGAAGAACCGGCATTGAGCTTGGTGCCGCTAGCCGGAGAGTAGGTTAATGTACCTGCGGTTACGTCGACCGTAGCATTGAGCTGAGTAGCCGAAAGCAGGGTGCCGTAGGTAATGTCCGCCGGATTGGCCCAGGTGATGACCGGGTTCTGCTTGCTGTTGACCGTGATGCTGACGGTGGCCGAAGCATTGTTGTAGTTGGCTGTATCGGTCGGAGTGAAAGCGGCCGAGAGAGTGTTGGCACCGGCGGTATTCATGACCGTACCGGCTGCCGGGGTGTAGACGAAGGAACCGGCTACGCTGGCGGTGGCATTAAGTTGCGTACTGGAAAGCGTCGTACCGAGATAAATCGCGGCCGGAGCGGCCCAGGTGATGGTCGGAGTGGCCTTGGCGATCGTCAGGGTGCCAGTTGCGCTGCCGGTGTAGTTGGCATCGCTGATGGTAGCCACAACGGCATAAGTACCGGCTGCCGTCGGAGCGGTTGCACTGCCGGCGTAAGTGATAGTGCTGCTGAGACCAGCAGGATTTGTAGTTACAGTTGCCGACTTGGCTGTTCCGCTGTAGGTCTGGCTCAAAGCGCCCAGAGTAACCGTGGCGGCAGCCTTGTTGACCGTCAGCGAAACGGTTGCAGTTGCAGTGTTGTAGGTAGTCGTATCAGTCGGTGTGAAAACCACCGACAGGGTCTGTGCACCCGCACCCAGCACGCCGGAGGCCGGAGTGTAAGTGAAACTACCTGGAACATTGGCAGTTGCATTCAACTGGGTTGCGGAAAGCGCGGTACCGTAAGTAATGGCGGCCGGATTGGCCCAGGTGATGACCGGGTTCTGCTTGGTAGTAGCTGTCGTTACATTAATGGTCAGCGCAGTCGAGATTGCAGCTTGAGATGAATCGGTGACCGTAACATTGACGGTGTAGGTTCCGACTGCAGTTGGTGTGCCCGAAAGAAGGCCACCGGCACTCAACGTCAGGCCGGCCGGGAGGGTGTCTGCGGTTGTAAATGTCAGTGCCTGGTTGTCGGGATCGATTGCGAGCACCTGATATGACATAGGCTGATTGACAACGGCATTCGCTGTTTGCTGCGCCGGGGCGCTAGGAGACTGGTTTTGCCATTGAACATAGATGGAAAAAGTGTAGTGGACTACTGAATGTCCATCACTGATGTCAACTTTGACCGGATATGACAAATTGCCCTGCTGGCTGGTGGGGGTCCAGGTGATGAGGCCGCTGGAATTCATCGTTAGCCCGGAAGGGGCCTGGGTAAGCGTAAACGTTAGAGGGTCTTTTTCGGTGTCAGTTGCCGTAATCTGGTAACTGTATTGAACGCCGGTATAAGCCATCTTTGGTGCAGAAGTCACTGTCGGCGGATAGTTGCAGAGCGGGGTCGCAATTGACACGGTTGCGGGGAAGGTTTCATCGCTGAAGATAGTCGCGGTTGGAGTGAACGCTTTAGTAGTGTTGACTCCCACCGTTGCCTGCACGCATTGCGACGCAGCTTTGGCCGCTACGCTGGGGAACGTCCAGCTGATGAGTTTTTTCGTGGGGTCATAAACGCCACCATTAGTGGCACTGACAAATGAAATTGATCCAGTGGGATCAGCCTGATTATCCGCATAGATATCAGCGGTGACTACGACATTAGTGGCATTGACCGTAGTGTTGGTTAAATTGTCAAAACAGATATTGTAGGTTACATTCCCGCCATAATCGGCACATGAACCACCAGTCTGGGAATTGGTAATCGTCATTGGCTTTGTCTGGACAATCGTATCGGTTACCGTAAACGTGACCGAGCCGTTGGCCGGGATGGTCAGGTCATATCCAAACACAAACTGCATATCACCATCTTGGGGGTAAGGCCCGGAAAAATCGGCGAGCTGGATTGGGTCAGTACCATTTTCTAGGGAATCTGCCATGGAGCCTGGGCCGGAGCCAAGCGTATCGATGTCATAATGGCTGGGTTTAAGGGTTGAGGTCTGGACCAGGGTATGTCCCTCAAAACCGGTCTGGATGGCCCGCTCACCCTTAATGATTGCGACATTGTCCGTTCCAGCACTGGATATGTCCAGATCCGAGTAGGTGAAGAGGTGATAGTCCAGCGGTGAGGCAGTAGTGTTCTGTATGGTGATCGTCTTGATAAAGGCGGAATTGTACGAGGGAGCCGCTTTGGTGCCCATTGAAAAGTTTACAGTAGCAATGAAACCTGGACCCGTATAATTAAGAGTTGCAGAGGTAAAATCGGCAGCTTCTGTGCCGGTTACCGGCAGTTTGTCAAAGGATGTCTGTTTCCCCGTAGTTCCGATCCGGTACCAGAACCATTCCCTAAACATTGGATTGTATGTCTGGGAAGATATGGGACCATATTTGATAACCCAATCGGTCACACCATAAGGGAGGTTTGTAGCAGTTGAAATACCTTTGTCATCTATGGTCGCCCCGTCGTAGGCATTACCGATATTCCAGACGGCAGCATCAGCATTGCTCAGTGTTATCAACAGAGCAGCTACTACCATGAAACTGCTGATAAGAAACTTAATACCTTTCATAAGCTCTCCTGTTCATTTCTTGTTCTGGGCCATCTAAAATACTACTGATCAATTGTTGAAGATTTCAACCTTCGCATTGTGCTTAAGTTCATCAACAATTTCTCTGATTTTGTTCGCTTGAACTTGTTTTATGAGGAATTTATCGATAAAGTCTTTGACGTCATTGAACTCTTGTATTCTTGCCGGTTTCTTGTCAAAGGCTTTTATGAGGTGAAAGCCATGGCGAGTTCTGATCACATCGCTTACGTCACCTTTTTTGAGTGAGAAGGCCACATCGTCGAACTCCTTGGGCATGTAGCCATGATTGATATAGCCAAGATCTCCTCCATCTTTAGCGCTGGCACATGTAGAGAACTGCTTTGCCAATTCTGCAAAGTTCTTGCCGGCAACGATTTCAACATGGATACGTTCAATTTCTTTTCTGGCCTTGGTTATCTCTTCCGGTTTTGGATTCTTAGGTAACGGGATCAATATATGGCTGACCTTCACTGACTCGGTTTCTCTAAAGCTCTGTTTGTTCTGCTCATAATACTTTTTAGACTCTGCTTCCGAGACACGGAGGTCTGTAATTCCTCGTTTCTTTAGGTACTCGTCTGCGAGAAGTTGGCACCTGACCTGTTTTCGGTGCTCGTCAGCATTAAGGTTTGATGCCGCGGATTTCCGGGTATGCTCACCATCCGCTTGAACAGTGTTCGCCGTTTTTATTCTCTCATCCACTTTTTGTTCTATTTCTTTGCCAAATGTCCTTTCACCCGCCTGTACCAGAAGTTCGAAGGCTACCTTTTGGTCAAGTTCCAGTTTTTGAATTTTCTTCTTCGTTTCATCGGAAATCGATCCGGCACCGTTCTTCCTGTACCTGGCAAGCGCTTTATCAACGCCCTGTTCCAGTTCTTTGAGATATATAGGTCTGCCGTTAACTTTAGCGGCAAGAGTTTTATTGTCAGGATTACTGATTGGTCCTGCCAATGCATAACTAGCCATTGTGACTGAAATCATGAAACTTATTATTAAATACAGCTTAGATCGTGAAGCGTGCAGCATCAATTTCTCCGATTACTGGCTTGTGATTTGGCGTAGGTTTACTGTTCTCTGCGGTTAAATAGCCGGGTTTCAACTTCGTGATCGTCAGCGTATCTTTCCTGGCTGTGCATGTTCAACCTGATGTGCAGTGCTTTTTTGTCCTTTGGTGCTTCGATCAACCCATAGCCAAAGTAAATATCCTTGCCGGGATCACCAAGGTCGTGAGCGGTTAAATCGAGACGTCGTCTGACTGCGTCGACAATATTCATGTTTCTGTTGCCGACCTTGTTGCTTGACGAAAGAATCAGTGCCACTACGCCGCTAACATGGGGGGCAGCCTGGGATGTGCCGTTAAGAATTGCATAACCTCCGCCGGGTACAGTCGATTTGATATCAACCCCCGGGGCAGCAAGCTCCACCTTTGTACCGTAATTGGAAAAAAGAGCGAGAGTATCGTCCTTTGCAGTAGCTGAAACTGCGATAACGGAATTGAAGGCGGCCGGATAATCAACATTCGGCTGTCTGGAGTTTCCTGTCGCCGCCACAAGTATGATCCCCGCTTTGTATGCCTTGTTGCAAGCATCCTCTACTGCCTGAGAATAGTACATTGGATCAAACGGTACTCCAAAACTCATATTGATGATGTTCATCTTATTGGTAATCGCCCATTCGATGCCGGCGAGGATGTCACTGGTACTGCCCATCATGCCGCCGTTCAGGACCTTGACGGCATAAATTGAGGCTTCCGGTGCCACGCCAACCACTCCAGTGCCATTGTCCCTGGCAGCAATTATTCCGGCCACATGGGTTCCGTGTCCAATTCTGGTGTCATCGAACGGATCGTTGTTGTCATAAGCAAAGTTATAGCCACCCTTGTAGTTGTCTTTCAGATCGGGATGGTTGTAATCGATACCGCTATCAAGGATAGCCACCTTGACTCCGGCTCCTTTGATGCCGTTCATTGCTGCAAAATCTGCTCCAATATGCAGTACTCCCCAGGATTCTATATACTCGGCTGAAGGAGGGGTTAGGGCGGGAAGAGGTTCAGTGATGCGAAACACTCTGTCTTCTTCAACATAAGCTACATGGGGGTCTTTTTTCAGGTTATCGATCTCGACTTCGGGCAGATGGGCCACCATCGTATTTGTTGCCAAATGGACACGCTTGATTCTGCCGCCGGCCCGCTGCACTTTGTCATGCTTTTCTTGCTCGTTGAGTTCGGAGCCCTGGCGAAAACCGATAATGACCTTTTTATCCCCGGCCTGGGCGGTATTTGAAAGGACAATCAGTAGCAATAGCGTGAGCAGTTGAACAGGACGTATCATTTTTAACCTCTCAAAAAGATTACCTGAAAGAATCTAGAAATTGTGGATTGCAGGGTAAGAGGAGTAACGGCATATAGTGGGAGCACCTATTGGTGTTCCCACTATATGCCAGTGTTATCACGTACAAATCAGGAAAAAACTATCTGACCTTCTTGGCTGCAGCAAAGATGTTGCTGGCTGCCGGTCCGTAGAGGGTATTGACCGTCACCGTTTTGCCAGCACCAGCATTAGCGCTGGTGGCAACGATTTTGGTGTCGCTCCAGGAAATGACTTTGGCCTGGACGCCATTGACTGACACGTTGAGGCGTGACTTGAAGTCAGCCGAAGGAGCTGAGCCAAATCCTTTCCCAACTATGGTCAGAGTCTGGGAAGACAAAACGGCAGATGTGATGGCCAATTCAGGAGCCACAACCAGCTTGGCCAGGTTACTGACCGTACCGTTCTTGTCAACACGAACTTCATAGACCCCGATCGGGAGTGTTGATGGCAGGGCCACCTGAATCTCGCTCACGGTTTTGGAGAACGGGGTAAGTGTTGTGGTGATGCCGCTGCTGGTGAGGGTCACCACCGGATTGTAGGTTGTGCTGCCGTCGTCGCCGACGTTTACAAAGCTGTTGCCGGTGATGATGAGCGTAGCTGCTTTGCCGGCGGTGAATACTTTGCTGTTCTGTCCGCTGATGGCCGGAACGGTTGCGGTCGTCAGGCCGGTGGATGTGCCGGTCCATGAGAAATGACAGCCCTGACAATCCCAGTTGTTGCCGATGTGACCATAGCCCAGGCTCTCATTGCCGGGTACGATACTGCCGAGGTTGGCCGCGGCCGGCGAATCAAACTGGATGCTGTGAAGTGAATTCACGCCGTGGCATGCTTCGCAGGCACGGATAGTAAAGCTGTTAGCACCAGTGCCATGACACCACTGACACTCGCCGATCGATCCGGGGGCTCCCTGGCCGATGCCGGTGCCGTGGTGGGTGTCCTGATTGCCGAAAATGGCCTTCGGAGTTGCTGCCGGGGCAGCCTGGTGGCAGGCCGCACAGCCCTGGACAATGATGGTTGTGCCAGGAGCCGCTGGGTTGGCAACTGTCCGCCCTACTGGTCCCGGAGTCACGCCACCAAAAGCGGTATTCATGGGGTAGGAGGGGATGTAGTGACCGTCAAGCGGGTTGTCGATGGCGGCGCCGTGACAATGCTTGCAGTCCCGAGCCGCGGCAAAGGTTGTGGTGTGGTGCGGCGACGAAGTATGGCAGTTCAGGCAGTTGGTTGGATCCTGGATCGTGAAGCCGCCGGCAGGATTCGGAACCAAGATATGGCAACCGGTCGCAAGCGTAGAAGGCAAAACACCTGAGGCGTTGATACAACTAGGTTGAGGTGTGACACTCACGAGCAGGGCGTGGTGTCTTGCCTCCAATGCGGGAACAATCTGCGTTGGATCAGTCACGCCGGGCGCATGGCATTCCAGACAGTTTACAACCGTGAAACTGGTGAAAGAGGTGTCATAGATGAACAGGTTCTGGTTGACGGGTGGTGGCGGAACAGCTGCCCACAGCGCGGCTGCTGCACCGAGCGCGAGAACGGATGCAGTTGCCAAAATCGAAATAATCTTTTTTTTCATGTTCTTTCCTTTCTGTTGCTGGTTTTTTGACAGATAAATCAGTCACATCTGTTTCGTTGAATAATCTTTTCTCGTTCTCATCCCTCCTTTCTTTGTTTGGATTGAATTGCTGTTGATTGAACACCAATCTGCACTCATGAATAGCAAGTGGGTCAATAAACACATGTGTTGCTATTGAATTTCGTATCTAAGTAGATTGATGTCAACAAGCAATACCCGTACCGATCTTAAAGCCCTATAATCAGGGATTCCATGACCAGTAAGTGAGATTAAATCAGTGGCCAATGAACTCCGTTTACTTCTTTGCAGCGGGTTCCGGAAGTATGTCTATTTATAGTGTACAAGTATGGAATCAGGCGGATATTGTCAATAGGGACGTCCGGCAGGGTTGGTTGTCAGGTCGCCTGAATCGAGAAACAGGGCTTGCGCGGAGCCCTTTTGGTGTATGGTGTATTTTGAAAGTTTGACTGTACTGAAACAAGGTTTTTATATTTTTTCTTATCAAATAATATAACCTTTATTAATTGAGTCAAGGTGTAACAGCATGAAAAACAACTCAATAAAATCTTTTACTGTGTTTTTCCGGTGAATGACGGATTAGAGTCCCGGTTTGGGCTGTATGTGACTGTTTAATAAAAAATACTGTAATATTGGCATGTTGGGTGGGTGTACGCTAAATGGCTATAAGGTGTTCGTTGAATGCCCGATCAGTGTTAGGTTGTTATCGTGTATAAGTGCCGTAAAATCGGGCTGTTCCTGTGGTGTGTGTATTTGGTCTTAAGGGCAGTGCGTTAAATGGCTGGTGGATTAAATTAGTTTTTGTTTATCTGGTGTCGGTTAAATGGCTATATTATATTTTTATAATTAAATAGACTTTATTGGTGTGATTCGTGTTAACAGGTATACAGCGGTGTAGCGCCAGGTTGTGGCGCATGTAAAAAAACAACAACGGTTGACATTCACTAAAGTGCGAGTGAAAATGGCCCACCATGCGGGAGGTGATTGTGGATACCATGTTGCTTGAATTGCTGGTCATAGCGCTGATGATTGTTTTGAACGGGTTTTTTTCCTGTTCCGAGTTTGCCATTGTTTCTGTTCGCAAGGGTTTGATTGCCAGGCTGGTGGCGGAAGGTGACGAGAGGGCGCGAATCATTGATGACCTTCAAAAAGACCCGCACCGCTTGTTGGCCTTGGTACAGATTGGTGTGACAGTGACCGGAGCCACGGCCTCAACTATCGGCGGTATTATTGCCGTTGATTATCTGCGGCCATGGTTGCAGCGTCAGGATATCGACCTAGTGAAGCATGCCGCTGAACCGGTTGCGGTTACCGGTATGGTAGTGATCATTTCATATCTGCTTTTGATTCTGGGAGAGCTGGTTCCGAAAACTATCGGGCTGCAGTACTCCGACAGCATTGCCCTGCAGGTCGCCAGGCCAATCAACTTTCTTGCCCGTATCGGCACTGTTGCCGTGGGTGTTCTAACTTTTTCCAGCAAGACGGTATTGAAGCTGATGCGTATCAGCGGGGACCGTGAGGGGTTCGTTACACGTGAAGAGGTTCAGCACATTGTGGCCGAGGGGCATGAAAGCGGCGTATTCAGTAAGACTGAACAGGAATACATCAGCAATATTTTCGAATTTACCCACACCTATGTACGTGAGGTGATGGTGCCGCGTACCCGCATTGTCGGACTGGACCTGGCCGCATCCCGTGAAGACGTGGTCAAGATCGTGCTGGAGAACATGTATTCCCGCTATCCGGTTTATCGAGGCAGTATTGAGGATATTGCCGGTGTAGTTCATGGCAAAGACTTGCTGGGACGTCTGGTGTCTGGTGAGCGGTTTGATCTGACCGCAGTCATGCGGCCTCCGGTGTTTGTGCCGGAGAGCAAGAAGGTAAATGACCTCCTCAAGCAGATGCAGCGCAGCAGAAATCAGATGGCGCTGGTTGTGGATGAGTATGGCGGCCTGAGCGGGCTGGTTACCTCGGAGGATCTGATTGAGGAACTTCTGGGGGAAATTCAGGACGAACACGACACCGGAGAGGCTGCTGCCATTCAGCGTCTGCCCGACGGGGTCCTGTTGGTGGACGGTTTACTGTCGGTATTCGATCTGGACGAAACAATAGATATTAAACCAGAGGATGATGCTCCTTACGACACTGTTGCCGGACTGATACTTCACGAGATGGGGCGTTTCCCGCTGCGGGGAGAAGCGGTCGACTGGCACGGCTTTCGCTTTATCTGCGAAGAAGTAACCAAAACCGCGATCCTCAGGGTGCGCATTATGCCGATCAAGGATTAAACGCTCCCATGATGAAGCGCTCCTACATCAAAATATCAGGTCTGATCCTGTTTGGCCTGGGAGCGACCCTGATCAGTCTGGCGTTCTTTTTGCCCCGTCTGATTGATATCAATGCTTACCGTGACAATATAGTTGCCGCCCTGCAGCAATCCCTCAACCGCAAGGTCAGCTTCACCCGGGGAGAATTCTCCATGCATGTCGGTCCTACCTTCATATTCGATGGTGTTACGGTCAAGGAGCCGGATGGCGTCAGCGATTTTATCACAGCCAGGCGTATCACAGTGCATCTGGCTCTGCTGCCCCTGTTGGAGAAGAAGATAGAACTGCGTGATGTGATCCTGGACGGGGCTGATGTACGGCTGGAGCGGAGCAGAGACGGCAGCTTGAGCATCGCTGATCTGCTCAAACCACAACCGGGGGGGTATCCGATCCAGCTAGACAAGGTGCTTGTCAGAAAAAGTTCTCTGAAATGGCGCGACATGGCTGTTCAGCAGCAGGGGCTAACGGCAGTTTTCAATAATATCAACCTGTCGCTGCACGGGCTTTCACGGGGGCATAAGGGGCAGTTCAAACTGTCCTGCGAATTGCCGGCCCAAGGAGGGGCGCCCACCCAGGTTGCTTTGTCCGGCACGGCCAGGCTCCCCGCCGGCACAGCCCCGCTTACCGAAACGGAGTTGAATGGGGACTGTGATCTCAAGCAGGTTGAGCCTGGACGCTTCTGGCCCTACTACGGCAGATATATTCCCTTCGACAACACCGGTGGCAGGATTGATCTCGCCACCAGCTTTAAGGGCAAGCCCAGGGAGTTCAATGCCAAAGGCAAACTGCGGCTGACAGGTGTGGTCGTGAACTGGCCGACGGTTTTTCATCACCCGGTTGACCCCCGCCTGGCTCAGCTTGATTATGAAATCAGGCTCAAAAAGAACAGTATCGAAATGCCTCTGCTGCACTTTTCCGCCGACGGTTTTGACATCAAGGGCAAATGCCGACTGGACGACATTACCTCACCGGATCTGAAAATTACCGCTAAAGCAGCCAGTGAAACATTCAGACTGGAAGGATTACGCCAGTGGATTCCTTACGGGATAATTGCCAAGGATGCTTCCGAGTATATCGAAGCCCACATCACCGGCGGCAGCTTCAGACTGGAAGACGGCACGCTTGATGGCCGGATCAGTCAGATCATCCATATGGAAAAAGGAACCAACTACAACGTGCTGCACATCAAGGGCTCGGTCGAGAAGGGGGTCGTCAGCTATGGCAGGAATATTCCGGAATTTACCAACATCAAAGCCGGTCTGGAAATGCTCGGCAAGGATTTCATTATCAGCCGAGCGACCGGCACCTTCGGCAGTTCTCCCTTCAAGGTGGACGGCAGGATTACCGACTATCCCCTGGACAGTCCCTGCCAGTATCCCTTTCAGATGGAGATCAATCCCCGCCCGGCCGAGGTGGCTTGGCTGTCTCGTCTGGCGGGCGTCAGGAAGCTGGAATTTGACGGCAATTCCAGTCTGATACTGAAGGGGGGCGGCCTGGTCTCGGCATATACTCTTTCGGGGGACTGGGACTTGATTAAGGCAAGGTACACATTCCCCGACGCTGTCCGCAAGCCGGCTGGCATGGCCAGCCATCTCACTTTCAGCTCGATACTAGGCGCAACAGAGACCCGCCTTACCAGCCTCAGTTACACACTGCCACCGTTGATGATTTCGGCTACAGCCCAATTCAGATATGGCGAACGTCCGTTCCTTGGTTTTGAACTCCAGACAAACCAGTTTCTGATGAGCGATTCGCTGCCGATATTGAGCCAATGGCAGGCTTATCGGCCACGCGGCAAGATTCAGGCCCATATTATCGGTAACGGTAATCCGCAGGATTTCACAGCCATGCTGTACAGCGGTGTCGTTGCTCTCGATGGATTTGCCCTGCAGCCGGGCGAAAAACTCAGGCCGGTCAGCAACATCAACGGCACGGTTTCCTTCAAGGGAAATAGTTTGGAAACCTCCAACATCAGTGTGAGCTACGGCGGTTCTCAGCTTGCCGCACGGGTGAAGGTCAGAAACTTCAAAAAACCCGAACCTGAGATCACTCTGTCGTCAGCTCAATTTTTCCTGCGAGATGCCGTCTTGGACACGCCTCACGCAGATGTAGCCATCCGTGACATGCGTGCATCGGTCGTTGTGCAGGACAATAACTATCGTATCCAGAACTTATCCGGTCTGATCAATGCTTCCAGTTTTTCGCTCAACGGCAGTTATACAGCCGGTAGAACGCCTGAAGCGAATCTGTCGATTTACTCACCCAGTCTTGATGTCAAGGATCTTCTGCTGCTGGGGTCGCTGCATGGTTCGGGGGCTGCCGCACATAACGGATCCCGGCCGGACCTGAAACTCAAGCTGGTGGTCGATGCCGGCACTTACGGCAAGCTGCGTTTCAACGGTTTGAATGCCAAAATTTCCCAGGATAGCGGTGTGCTTTATCTTCAGGAACTTGATGCCGGATTATACGGAGGTAAGCTCGCGGCCAGAGGTAGGATTGCGCCTGGCGAGGCCCAGGGGAGTCGCTATGACCTGAATCTCAACCTGGAGCGCATTCAGGCGGAAAAATTTTTTCAAGCACTGGATATATCCCGCGAGGTGACCGGTTCGCTAAATCTGCAGGGAGATATAACCGCCCGTGGTGCCACCCTGGCCGACATCAAGAAAACCGCGCTGGGCAACCTGCGACTGCGTCTTGAAAAGGGTTCACTGCACAAGTTCAGCGTACTCTCCAAGGTGTTCTCCATTCTGAATTTTTCACAGTTACTTAAATTCCAGTTGCCAGACATGGTTTCCGGAGGCATGCCCTATAACGAAATCAAAGGCAGTTTTGCCATCCGGGATGGTATTGCCACCACCCAGGATATGTTCATTAACAGTGACGCCATCAACATCTCCGTACTTGGCAGTACCGATATCGTCAAGGAAGAGTTGAACTTCACCATTGGTGTACAGCCGCTCCAGACTGTGGACAAGATTGTAAATCGCATTCCGGTGGTGGGATGGCTGCTGACCGGCAAGGGCAAGGCGGTGCTGACCGCCTACTTCGAGGCCAAGGGCAAGTGGTCCGATCCCCAGGTGAACGCCATTCCGGCCAAATCCATGGGCAAAGGGGTGCTGAATGTTTTCAGACGTCTGTTCGAACTGCCGGTGCGCCTGTTTACCGACACTGGCGAGGTGATCCTCGGGCAGTAGCAACTTGTTCAATACTCTTCTGGCAGCCTTGTCTTATTATTTTCTGGCGGAAAAATTCATTGACAGAAATGGGCTGACTCCCTATATTGATATTCAAGTTCAATTGGGGGCGTGATGATCCTGGAAAAGAAAAAAACGTTCAACAATTTTGCTGCCAGCAAGGGACTCCGCTCAACCCGCCAACGCGACATCATTCTTGATTATTTTCTCGCCACCCGCCAGCATGTAAGTGTTGAAGAACTTTACCTCAAAATCAAGTCCGCCCATCCCGGTATCGGCAGCGCTACGGTCTACCGCACCCTCAAGCTGTTCGTTGAGGCCGGTCTGGCCCGCGAGGTGCTGCTGCACGACGGCCAGACCCGCTATGAACATGTTATGGCCGGAGAGCATCACGATCACCTGGTTTGTACCGGTTGTAACGCCATCATCGAATTCGAGAACGAAACCATTGAGCATCTGCAGGATGAAATTGCCGCACGTCACGGATTCCTGATCCGTAATCATAAACTTGAAATATACGGTTTGTGCGCCAACTGTCGCGGCTGAGCGCTATTTTTTTAACAAGCAATTGAAAATGAATATCAAAAGCAGGAAAGGGTGGTTGTATGGCAAAATGTTGCGGTAAAGAATCCGAAACGACGAGGGTCGGCGATGCTGTCAAACGGGTGGCCCTGGTCGGCAACCCCAACGTAGGCAAGAGCGTGCTCTTCAATGCTCTGACCGGCGCCTATGTAACCGTATCAAATTATCCCGGCACTTCGGTTGAGGTGTCCCGCGGCAGCGCGGTTATTGCCGGTGAAGCATGGCAGGTTATCGACACGCCCGGCATGTACTCGATCCACACCATTACCGAGGAAGAGCGGGTTGCCCGCGAGATTCTGCTTAACGAGTCGCCCGATGTGGTGGTGCACGTGCTTGATGCGCGTAATCTGGAGCGGATGTTGGCCATGACGGTCCAGTTGATAGAAGCCGGTTTGCCGGTCATTCTGGTGGTCAATATCATGGATGAGGCCGAACGGATGGGCCTCGAGATCGATCTTGAGCTGCTCCAGAAACGGCTGGGGATTCCGGTGATCGCTGCTGCCACCGCACGCAAGCGGGGCCTGGATGAGATTCGCGCCGCCCTGACTGCCTACCGGCGTACTGCTGCTACCAGTTTCAACTACAGTCGTCTGCTGGAACATGACATTGCCGAGGTGACGAAGAACATGACCGGCACCTATGTCCTGTCCCCGAAAACATTGGCCCTGCTGCTGTTGCAGCAGGACGAGGAGATTACTGCTCTCTTCAAGGAACGGGACCCTGACGGATACGCGGCCTTGAGCGAGAAGGTGCGCGAGATCGCCTATGACCGTCGGGAATCCTTTCACCTCGACCTCTCGCTGGAGCGCAGGGAAATTGTCCGGAGGCTGGTCAAGGATGTGGTGCTGGCTCCTGAAAAACGGGTAGTCACTTGGGCGGAACGGCTGGCAACCCTGTCGGTGCGTCCTGTTACCGGCGTGCCGCTGCTGATGGTGGTGCTTTATTTCGGCCTATACAAGTTTGTCGGCGAGTTCGGTGCCGGAACTATTGTTGACTTGCTGGAGAAGCAGATCTTTGTGGATATAGTCAATCCCTGGGTCACTGCTGTTGTCAAGGGATTGATACCCTGGGAGATTATCCAGGAGCTGTTCGTCGGTGAATACGGTATCATCACCCTCGGCATCCGTTACGCGGTCGGCATCATTCTGCCGATTGTGGCCACTTTCTTCATCTTTTTCTCGTTTTTGGAGGATACCGGTTATTTTCCGCGACTGGCCCTGCTGGTTGACCGTATCTTCAAATATTTCGGTATGTCAGGACGAGCGGTTATCCCGATGGTGCTCGGTTTCGGCTGTGACACCATGGCCACCATGGTTACCCGAACCCTGGAATCAACCCGTGAACGGATCATCGCTACACTGCTCCTGGCCCTGGCGATCCCTTGCTCGGCTCAGCTGGGGGTGATCCTCGGTCTATTGTCAAAGGCACCCGGCTCGCTGCTGGTGTGGGGACTGTGCATGCTTCTGCTGTTCATTGTTGTTGGGATTCTGGCTTCGAAGGTCATGCCGGGAGCGCCCCCCATGTTCTATATGGAGCTGCCACCCATGCGATTGCCGCAGCTGACCAACGTGCTGACCAAGACCTATACCCGCATGCAGTGGTATTTCATGGAAATTCTACCGCTGTTTATACTGGCGTCGGTATTGCTCTGGCTCGGAAAAATAACCGGTTTTTTTGCAAAAATGGTTACCGCAATGACTCCGGTGATGGCGTCCATCGGCCTCCCCAAAGAGACGGCGGTGGCTTTCATCTTCGGTTTTTTTCGACGCGACTACGGTGCGGCCGGTCTTTATGACCTGCAGACCAAGGGTCTGATGGATGCCCGTCAGTTGACGGTGGCGGCGGTGACGCTGACGCTGTTCATTCCCTGTGTGGCCCAGTTCCTGGTAATGAAGAACGAGCGTGGCTGGAAAACTGCCAGTGCCATCGGAGTATTCGTAAGCCTGTTTGCCTATGCCAGCGGCTTCCTTTTGAACAAGCTGCTGCTGGTGACGGAGATTCTGGCATGAAATGCGCTTTCTGTGGTTATGAGTACGACGAAAGCGAGGGCAAGCAGGGCTGCGGCGGCTGTCCGGGCGGCTGTCACAGCATTCATTGTCCCCGCTGCAACTACAAGAACCCGCTTGAGGCTGGTCTGATAAAATCCATCAAAAAAATAATTGCCAAGAAAGATCAACACAAGGGGGCCCCCAAATGAAATTGTCGGAAAAGGCTGAAGAGATTCTGGAAGCAATGTGGATTGCAATGGAAGAGGAAGGCCAGGCATTTCTGGATCCTGAAAAAACTGGCATCCATGCCGATGACCCGGCCTTTGGCGAGCTGACCCGCCATGCGCTGATCGAACTGCGTCAGGGCATGCTCTATTTCCGTCCCGAGGGGCGGGATGAGGGGCGCATGACCATCCGCCGTCACCGCCTGGCCGAACGCCTGATGATGGATGTGCTCAATATTCGCGGTGAAGACGGTGATCACCGGGCCTGTCAGTTCGAGCACCTGCTGAATGAAGGCGTGGATGCCAAGGTCTGTACCATGCTCAATCATCCCGTCACTTGCCCCCACGGCAAACCGATTCCGCCCGGGCCATGCTGCACCGAGGCGAGAGCCCAGGGTGATCTGGGGATCGTGGCGCTGACGGAATTCAAATCGGGCCAGGATGGCGAGATCGCCTACATCCAGACCGAGGACAACAAAAAGATGCAGAAGCTGATGGCCATGGGGGTGCTGCCGGGCAACAAGATCACCCTGGTGCAGTCGTTTCCGTCCTATATTTTCCGCGTGGGGTATTCCGAGTTTGCCATCGATACCAACCTGGCCAAGGAGATTTTTGTCAGAAAATAATGACCGGGCGAGCCACGAAGGTTGACAAGGGGATGATTCAGAAACTAATATACCCCGATTGTCAACCGTGACTTAGAAAGGCTTTTATGAAGGTCATTATTCTGCTCGGCGACGGCATGTCGGATGTCGTTTATAGTGAACTAGGCAACAAATCACCGCTTCAGGCGGCACAGACTCCAAACATGGATTTCATGGCACGGAACGGCCAGGTCGGCCTTGCCAACACCGTTCCGGATGGCCTTCCGCCGGGCAGTGATGTGGCCAATCTCTCGGTCTTCGGTTACGATCCCCGCAACTGCTATACCGGACGCTCTCCGCTGGAGGCGGTCAGCATGGGGGTCGCACTGGGACCGGCCGATGTGGCCTTTCGCATGAATCTTGTCACCATCAAACCTCAGGGCAGCAAGATTTATATGGAGGACTTCTCAGCCGGCCATATCTCGACGGCCGAAGGGTGCGAGCTGGTTGAATCTCTTCAGAAGGAGCTCGGCGGCGACCAGATCGAATTTTACCCGGGCGTCGGCTATCGTCACCTGATGGTCTGGCGGGGCGGCAAGGACGGCATGAGTTCGACTCCTCCCCACGACATCTCCGGCAAGTCTATTTTGGAGCATCTGCCCAGCGGCGATGGTGCCGATAAATTGATCAACATCATGAATCATGCCCAGTTGGTGTTGCATGATCATCCCGTCAACAAACAACGCAAGCAGGAAGGCAAGCTACCGGCAAATTCCGTCTGGTTGTGGGGTCATGGCAAAACCCCCAGTATCGCCACCTACAAAGAGAAATTCGGCCTTTCCGGAGCGGTCATTTCGGCCGTTGATCTGATCAAGGGCATTGGCGTTTGCGCAGGGCTGGATATCATTAATGTTGAGGGGGCCACCGGCTACATCGACACCAACTACCTCGGCAAGGCCCAGGCCGCTCTGACAGCCCTGGAAACCCACGATTTCGTGTATGTTCATGTGGAAGCCCCTGATGAAGCCTCCCATTCCGGCCGGATGGATCACAAGATCCAGGCCATTGAGGATTTCGATCGTCTGGTGGTCGGTACGGTTCTGGAGGGGATCAGAAAATTTGGTGATTACGCCATTCTTTGCACCCCCGACCATCCGACACCGGTGCATCTGATGACCCATACCGCCGAAGCGGTGCCTTTCATCATCTATCGCGGCGGTGAAGGGCAGGGCAATGGCGCCGGTTCTTACGACGAGGAGCAGGCCAAAGCTACCGGTTTGTCCGTAGAGGGACATACTTTGATGGAGATGCTGCTGAAATAGGCCTGCGCTGACATGACAAACAAAAAGGGCATCCGGTTATTCCGGGTGCCCTTTTTGTTTGTGAAGCCGGATTACAGACTCAATGGGCGAAATTGTCAATGATCCAGCGGGCGATGCTGCGCGCCGGCGGCAGCAGCGGGAGGTTATCAATGTGGAACCAGCGTGCATCGTCAAGTTCGTTTTTATCGACTGTTATCTCGCCGCCGGCATAGTCGGCTACGAAACCGGCCATGAGCTGGGCCGGGAATGGCCAGTTCTGGCTGCCAACATAGCGGATATTTTCCGCCAGGATTCCGGTCTCTTCCCGTATCTCGCGTATGGCGCACTCCTCCAGTGATTCGCCGAAATCAAGGAAGCCCGCCACCAGACTGTATCTGCCGGCCAGCCATTCCGCCTTGCGGGTCAACAGCACCTCGCGGCCTCGTTTGACCAGCACGATGGCGCAGGGGTGGATATGGGGGAAGTGCTCGGCATTGCAGCCGCTGCAGCGTCTGCCCCACGTGCCGTTGATGGGATCGGTGTGTGCGCCGCAGCGGGAACAGTGCCGTCCCTGGCGCTCCCAGTGCAGGATCTGTTTGGCAAGACCGGAGATCGTCAACGTCTGGATATCCAGCCGGTTCTCGCTGGCATTGAACAGCTCGCCCAGAAAGGGGGGCTCCAATGCCAGACTGGAGCTGACCGTGAGGACCCTTAGCGGTTTGCCGCGCCACGTGCCGATGCAGAGCGGCTGCTGCTGAGGTGTGATCCAGCTGGGCAGGTTACCTTCGGGCAGGCTGAATCCGTCAGCGTCATGTTTCACTACGATGCTGGTACCCTGGATGACGGCCCAGTAACCCTGCTCTGAAGGCTGCTGCTCTGCCGATGGTGTCCGTGGTTTGAATTCATGCTTGATGGATGAAAAATTGAAGGGAAGGTTGATCTGTTCAGGGTAGGGCATGATGTCCTCAGGTCAAGGCTGCGGTGAATTGACTGGAAAATGTTCAGGGATATCTATCAATATCGACCGCCCCTGTCAAGCATCGCCATCGTGCTTGACTCCAGGGAAAATATTTCCCATAATCAGCGGCATGTCCCCATTCATCACCCCGTTGAAAAATCCCCTTGTCGCCTCAGTTCGTGTTTGTCTGCTGATTGTTTTGGGATGGTATCTTTTCTGTCTGCTGGTGCCGCCCGGCAGTGGGGCTACTGTTCATGACGTGTCATTTCCAGCCGGCAGCGGCATCAGAAAACTGGCGTTGGAGCTGAAAGCGGCCGGGATTGTACGGAGTTCCTTGCATTTTGTTCTGGTGAGCCGACTGAGAGGCCAATCCCATCGTCTCAAAGCGGGGGACTACCGTTTTAATGACGGAATGACCACGGCCGAGATCCTGGACAAGGTGTCGGCAGGAGAGGCAGATTTTCGCCGCTTTGTTTTGCCGGAGGGGTATTCCATCTATCAGGCAGCGGAACTGCTCGAACAGAAAGGGTATTTCAGCAAGGATGGATTTCTGCGAAAATGCCGCGATTCAGCTCTACTGGCTCGTTTGGGGATTCCGGCGGCCAGTGCGGAAGGTTATCTCTTTCCGGCCACCTATAATCTGCCGCTGAACAGTAGCGAGGAACAGCTGATCAGCCAGATGGCATCCGCGTTCGACAGGTTTGCCGGAGGGTTAGGTATCAGACAGCAGGCCGGCGGCCTGACCAGGCATAATCTGGTTACACTGGCTTCACTGATCGAGAAGGAAGCGGTCTCCCCTGAAGAAAAACCGATAATCTCGTCGGTCTTCCACAACCGTTTGCGTATTGGGATGCCGCTCCAGAGCGATCCGACGGCGGTCTACGGCGTGCGCGCCTTTGCCGGCAAGGTTACCAAGAAGGATATTGAACGGCCTTCGCCCTATAATACCTACCTGAAACGGGGGCTGCCGTCCGGGCCCATCGGCAATCCCGGCAGCGACGCCCTCAAGGCGGCCCTGCATCCGGCAGATACTAACTACCTCTACTTTGTTGCTCGCCAGGACGGTACCCACCAGTTTTCCAGCACACTCGCAGAGCATAACCGGGCAGTTGTCCGTTATCTGAAAAACTGATCAGGAAGATATTGGCTGAATGTGCTCCCTGACACCGCCGAATGTCAGGCGGTGAACGGCCGACGGCCCAAGCAGGCGGATCGCCTCCATATGGGACGCGCAGCCGTAACCCTTGTGGGCTGCGAATCCGTAGCCGGGGTGGATGGCATCCAGTTCGCACATCAGGCGGTCGCGGGTGACCTTGGCGATAATCGAGGCGGCGGCAATTGACAGGCTGAGGGAGTCGCCTTTTTTGATGGTTTTCTGAGGTAGGGGGCAATCGATGGTGCTGATGCCGTCAATCAGCAGATAGTCGGGCTGGGGGGAAAGCTGTTTGACGGCTTCCAGCATGGCGTGGCGCGTGGCCTGCAAAATATTGATGCGGTCGATCAGTTCGGGGCTGGCCAAGCCAGTTCCCACGGACAGAGCCTTAGTCATGATGTCGTTGAACAGTCGCTCCCGCTTGTATGGGGAGAGCTTTTTGGAATCGTCGACACCTTCGATGCGAAGCCCCTCCGGAAGGATTACGGCCGCCGCCACAACCGGTCCCGCCAAGGGGCCGCGGCCGGCCTCATCGATGCCGGCGATCAAGCCGAAACCTCGCCGGATGGCCTGTTGTTCAAAGGCCAGGGTATCTGCGGGGGGAGAATCGAAAAGATCGGTTTGTTTCATTTCAATCCCTAACGAAAAAGCCCCGCTTGAGCGGGGCTTTTGTTTTCATGCTATGCGCCAGCCACGTATTTCTTTTCGCGGATCCTGGCTGCCTTGCCACGCAGTTTGCGCAGGTAGTAAAGTTTGGCGCGACGGACATGGCCGCGGGTAACGATTTCGATCTGTTCCAGAACCGGTGAGTGTAGCGGGAAAACCCTTTCAACACCGATTCCGTTGGAGATTTTGCGAACGGTGAAAGACTCGCGAATGCCGCCGTTCTGACGCGCGATTACAACGCCCTGGTAAGCCTGGATACGCTGTTTGTCGCCCTCGACGATCTTTACATGTACCTTGACCGTATCCCCAACCCTGAAGGTCGGGATGTTCTTCTTCATCTGTTCGAATTCAATAAAATCGATGGTGTTCATTGGTGGCTTCCTCCTCTATGTCTCTCTGATTGTGAATTGTATGAATCTACCGCGTTCCTCTCAGGCGATCGAGCATGATGGCAGCAGCCGATCGTACCGAGAGGTGGTTGTATTGTCCAGAACCCGCAATGGGGGCCAGTATGTGGTCAGCCGCATCAAAACATGCGTCCGTCAGTCCCCAACCCGTTCCCAGCAGCAGCAGGTAGGGTTTTTTGCTGTCAGTTAGCTTGTGGCGCAGTTCATTGCAGTCTATGCTGTTGGACCGCTCTGATGCACCGGTTATGACAGTTTTCACCGGTTCTTCGAATCCGGTCTGGAAGTCGGCAATGGCACCTTTCAGGGATTCGCATACCCTGACAATCTCAAGTGCTTCCTTGCGGTCCGTGTTGTAGCTTGCTCCCCAGCCATCCTGCCAGTGTCCAGCAATCCGCTGTGCAAGATTGCGCTGGTCAGCCGAAGGGGTCACGATATATAAGCGGTCCAGGCCGAAGGTTCTGGATGCGCGGGCAATGTCGTGCAGGTCGAGGTTCGTCAGTGCTGTAGTGACGATCTCATGGTGTTTATTGTACACCGGGTAGTGCAGTAAGGCGATGGCCAGGTTAGATGAAGGTTGCGCCATCTTGATGGTCCAGTTCGGCTAGCAGTTTGCGGTCTTCCTTGGTCAGAGTTATCCCGGTCAGCAGGTCCGGTCGCAAGATGCGAGTTTTGCGAAGCGATTCGCGTCGACGCCATTTTCTGATCAGTTCATGGTTGCCGGATAACAGGATTTCAGGAACCTTCAAGCCCCTGAATTCGGGAGGCCGCGTGTACTGCGGGTATTCCAGCAACCCATCGCAGAAAGAGTCGGTTTCGGCAGATTCTCCGCTACCGAGTACACCCGGAATAAGGCGTGTAACTGCATCAACGATGGTAATTGCCGCAATTTCGCCGCCTGATAAAACAAAGTCGCCCAAAGAGATATCATCTTCGACAAAGAGATCACGGATTCGCTCGTCAACCCCTTCGTAGCGTCCGCAGATGATGATCAGGCCGGGACGCAAGGCAAGTTCTGCTGCTACGGCATGGGTGAGACGTCTGCCCTGGGGAGATGTCATCACTATGGTTGATGCCGGCTGCCGTGACTTGACCGACTCGATGCAGGCGGCCAGCGGCTCAACCTTCATGACCATGCCGGCGCCGCCTCCGTAGGGGGCGTCATCGGTGACCTGATGCCTGTCCGTGGCGTAATCGCGTATATTGTGCAGTGCAATGTCAATGAGCTGTTTGTCCCTGCCCCGTCTGATGATGCTCTCGTCAAATGGACCGCAGAACATCCCGGGGAAGAGGGTCAATATGTCGAATCTCATAGATCCAGCAGGCCTTCCAGCGGTGTAATCAGCATTCGTCCGCTTTCCAGGTCCACACTGCTGATTACGTCAGCAATCGCAGGGATCAGATATTCACGCTCGCCATCGCGAACGACATAGATATCACTGCTGCCGGCTTCAAAGATTTCGTCGAGGGTGCCCAGTTCACGTCCCTCGACCGTTGCCACCTTGAGGCCGATCAGATCACACCAGTAATACTCGTCATTGTCAGTTTCGGGCAGTTGGTTTCTTCGCAGACAGATTTCACTGCCGATCAGCGGCTGGACCAGGTTGATGTCGTCCAGTCCCTTCAGTCCGATTATTATCTTGCTGCCATGGCCGGCCAGGTGGCTTAGATCGAGTTCCTGAAGCATGCCATTCTTCGACCTGATGGTGACTGTGCGGACCGACTGCAGGCTCTCGGTGTTGCCGGAAAAAGAGTGCAGTTTAAGCATGCCCTTGATCCCGTGGGTACCCAGGATCTTCCCCACGGGGATCAAAACATCGGAACCAGGCATTATTCCACGATCTTGAGGATAGCTTTTTTGTTATCCTTGGTCGAAACGGCGTTGAGAATGGTTCGGATGGCCTTGGCGGTGCGGCCTTCCTTGCCGATGATGCGTCCCATATCTTCTTTTGCTACGGTCAGCTTGATGACCAGTGTATCCTCTTCCATCTCTTCTGCAGCCTGGACCTGTGCGGGGTCGTCGACGAGTGACTTGGCAATGGTTTCTACAAGTGCTTTCATGTCGGTTTCCTCTGCTGATGTAGAATATCCGGCGTACCGGAGGTGGATGACGGGATACGCTAGTCCTCTAGGCTACCGCCTTGTCCAAAATGCCGGCTTTTTTGAGCAGCTGGCGGACGGTGTCGGTAGGTTGTGCGCCTTTGCCGAGCCATTCCTGGATCTTTTCTGCGTTCAGTTTGAATACTGCCGGGTTTTTGGTGGGGTCGTATGTGCCCATGTTTTCAATGAAACGGCCATCCCTGCGGCAGCGCTCGTCGGCGACAACCACTTGGTAGAAAGGTCTTTTTTTGGCGCCTGCGCGAGCAAGCCTGATTTTTGTTGCCATGGTAATTCCTCCTGAATCAATTTCTTTTGCGATTTGTCAATCGGTGAATCCGGCTTGTTCTATCTAAAAGGCATCATGCCCTTGCCAAGACCGCCCATTCCCTTGAGAAGGCCTTTTGGGCCAAGTTTCTGGAGCTGTTTGACTACTTTCTGTGCTTCACTGAATCGTTTGAGAAGCTGATTGATCTCCTGAACGGTGGTGCCGCTTCCTTTGGCGATCCGCAGGCGTCGGCTGCCGTTGATGATGCTGTGATTGGCCCGTTCAGCGGGAGTCATTGATCGAATGATGGCTTCAATCCGTTTCATGTCTTTTTCACTGGGCTGGGCACCCTGCATCTGCTTAACCATTTTGCCCATGCCGGGGATCATGCCCATGATCGATTCCAAAGAGCCCATCTTCTTGATCTGTTGAAGCTGGGCCAGGAAATCCTCAAGGTCAAACTGGTTTTTTTTGAGTTTCTGCTGAAGGCGGGCCGACTCTTTCTCGTCAAAGACCGACTGCGCCTTCTCGACCAGAGTGAGTACGTCTCCCATGCCCAGAATGCGTGATACCAGACGGTCGGCATGGAAAATATCCAACGCGTCCAGCTTTTCGCCCAGACCTACAAATTTGATCGGCTTGCCGGTGACCGCCTTGATAGAGAGGGCTGCGCCACCTTTGGCATCGCCGTCCAGCTTGGTCAGCACAACGCCGGTGATGCCTAGGCGCTCGTGGAATCCGGCGGCAACATTGACCGCTTCCTGGCCGGTCATGGCGTCGGCCACAAACAGTATTTCTATCGGTTGAACGGCGGCATTGATTTCGGCCAGTTCGTTCATCAGGAAATCGTCAATCTGGTGGCGTCCAGCTGTATCCAGGATGACAGTATCGTAGCCATTCAGCTCCGCGAAGCGCATGGCAGAATTGCAGATGTCAACCGGCTTCTGGTCGGCCGAAGAGTTGAAAACCTCCAGACCGAGTTGTTTGCCGACGATCTTGAGCTGTTCAATGGCCGCAGGGCGGTATACGTCAGCAGGAACCAGCAACGGCCTGCGTTTGAGACCCTTCAGGTGTCTGCCCAGCTTGCCGCAGGTGGTTGTTTTGCCGGCGCCCTGCAGGCCAACCATCATCAGCGCAACCGGTGGCTTTGCTGCCAGGTTGAGGCTGTTGTCCTCATTGCCCCCCATGACCGTTATCAGTTCGTCATGAACGATCTTGACGATCTGTTGGCCTGGGGACAGGCTCTGCATTACCTCTGTTCCGACCGCCTTGGTGCGTACCGACTCAACAAAATCCTTGACAACCTTGAAGTTGACGTCGGCTTCAAGGAGCGCCAGGCGAATTTCACGCAACGCTTCCTTGATGTTGTCTTCGGTCATTACCCCTTGGCCGCGGAGTTTTTTGAAGACCGACTCAAGTTTTTCGGAAAGGCTATCAAACATCGGTGACCATATGTCTCTTGGTGACGGTAATATTATAAAGGGGATCACTATAAGGTACGGAGTTGAAAACTGTCAAGAACTATTTGTTTTTTACAGTTTTATCACCTGTGCTGCTGCCATGAGGCTCTCCGCGGTTGTGAGCATGTTGGTGGTAGTGCCAATGCGCTGTTTTTCTTTGAGGCCGAAATAGTCCAGGCATAGGCCGCAGGAGAAAATTTCTACCCCCATGCCCAGCAGTTTTTCCAGAGCCTCATACACGTCGGATCCCTCGCAGGACAGAAATACGCCGTTGTTCATGAAAAAGATCTGCTGCGGGCAGTCCCGAGTTTCCAGCAATGTGTGGATAAAATTCTTCATGAGCAGTTTTCCCAGTTCTTCGGGACCTTCGCCCAGACGATTGGATGTGATCAGCAGCACCTGTCCACTCTGATTCGCAGGTGCAAGCGGAACAGCATTACTCACTGTGCCGGCAGTGATGGTGATAATCCAGCCTTTGTCTCCCTGTTCCTCACTGACCTGGTAACCGCGGTTGCGGGCAAAACGGGTCACGTTCTCCCGAGGTGCGCCGTCATCCAGTTGAACTTTTACTTCCGTCAGCTGCTCCAGCGCTTTTTTTACGGTGATAACCGGAGCGGGGCAGGCCATGTTTCTGCAGTCGATGGTGTTCATTGGCGTGCTATCCTTTGCTATTACTGACTATTGGTCGTTGCTGCCCCAGACGGTTTCGTAGCTGCCGGCCGTGAGCCTTGCGATGAATTCGGGCAGAAGATTTTCCTGCTGCAAGGTCTGCATGACCGCATCGCGGTTTTCTTCCGTAAAGCGTATGGCCAGGCCGCAGTCAGCCTTGAGTTGGCGTGGGGCGGGTATCAGCAGCATCTGCAGGCCGCGTGATTTGAGTATGCTTTCGGCCTTCATCACCCGGTGGGTGGAGTTGAAGACCGCCAGCAGATGTCCTTCCTTTACCATCAGACGATTCTCCATACATGTTATCCCCGAATGTACAAGCTACAAGCGGATTGACAAAACTCAGGCGAATTTCTACTATGCCTGAAAGGAGTGGTTACATGCAAGCATCAATCCCGCTGATCATCGGTCTTACCGCCCTGGCGTTCATGATCAGTGTTCCCTGCGGATATCTGCGGCAGAACTACGTCAAGTATTCCTTCATGTGGTTTCTGCTGATCCATATACCGATCCCGTTCATAATTTTTTTGAGGCTTGAAGCAGGACTTGACTGGCACGTGATTCCGCTCACTTTGGGTGGTTCGGTGGCAGGTCAGATTGCAGGCGGCATTGTCAGCCGCCGGAGGAAGCGCAATGGCCAAACGGGCTAGAATGGGTTTCCCCAAGCCGCTGTCGGAATTGCTGGCGGGCAGCCTTAAAGGGCTTGGTATTGCGGAACGGCTGCGGGAGGCTGATATCTGGCGCATCTGGCCTGATGTGGTCGGCCAGGTTGTGGCATCCCGGGCTCAGCCGCTGCGAATAATCAACGGCACCCTTACGGTTGCGGTTTCAAGCGGTCCCTGGATGCAGGAACTGACCTTTCTCAAGGGGGTCATGAAGCAGAAACTGAACGACAGCCTGGGGAGCGAGGTGGTCAAGGAGATCATTCTCAGATCCGGAAAGATCGCCCCGCCTGTGACTGCTGTCGATGATGAACTGCCCCGCAAGAAAAAGCTTGGCGCCCGGCAGTTGGCCATGATCGATGAGCAGGCTGCCGCGATGCCGGACGAAGAAACCCGGCGGGCTTTTGCAGAACTGATGAAAGCCAGCTTTGAAACCGTACGGACTAAAAGGTGATGGTTATGCCGGTCTACGCGCAGCCTTGTTCGGACAAGGGGGACTACCATGTCTGACCACGGCACAGACGCAGCCGGCTGGGACGGCCTTTGCAGGCAATGCGGCCTCTGCTGCTTTGAAAAACTGGAGGATGGCCGGGGCAAGATCATCTATACCGGGACCGCCTGCCGCTACCTTGATGTGATTACCCGTCGCTGCAAGATCTTCGAGCGCCGCTTTGAGATCAATCCCCACTGCGTCAAACTGACCGAGGAACTGGTCCCCCAGCTGAACTGGCTGCCGCCCGATTGCGGCTATCGGCCGCCTCCTGAAAAATTCACCCGCAAATCCTGCCGGGAGCGCAGGAAACGGGGTGGGAGGCGATAAAGGATTTGATATGAAAAAACCGGCTGCCTGCATGCAATTGCGGCAGCCGGTTTTTTTTGTTCTGGTCCTGTGTGCGATCAGGCCCTGGTCAACTGGCGGTACTTGATGCGGTGTGGCTGATCGGCCGCTGCCCCCAGCCGTCTCTTCCTGTCTTCCTCGTATTCCGAGTAGTTCCCGTCAAAAAACACCACGTTTGAATCCCCCTCGAAAGCCAGGATGTGGGTGGCGATGCGGTCCAGGAACCAGCGGTCATGACTGATGACCACGGCGCAGCCGGCGAAGTTCTCCAGCGCCTCTTCCAGTGCCCGCATGGTGTTGACATCCAGGTCGTTGGTCGGCTCGTCCAGCAGCAGCACATTGGCCCCTTCTTTCAGCATGCGCGCCAGGTGCACCCGGTTGCGCTCGCCGCCGGAGAGCATGCCGACCTTCTTCTGCTGGTCGGAGCCGGAGAAGTTGAAGCGGGAAACATAGGCCCTGGAGTTGACCGAGATCTTGCCGAGCTGGATGGTCTCATCCCCGCCGGAGACCGCTTCCCAGATGCTCTGGTCTGCTTTGAGCGCATCGCGGGACTGATCCATGTAGCCCAGCTTGACCGTCTCGCCGATGCGGATATTTCCCGCGGTGCACTGCTCCTGGCCGGTGATCAGGCGGAAGAGGGTCGTCTTGCCGGCCCCGTTGGCGCCGATCACGCCCACGATGCCGCCCGGCGGCAGGTTAAACGTCAGGCCCTCGTAGAGCAGGCGGTCGGCGTAGGCCTTGGCCACGTCACTGAATTCCACCACCACGCCCCCCAAACGAGGCCCGGGCGGAATGTAAATCTCCAGGTCCTTGGCGTGTTTTTCGCTCTCCTGGGAGAGCAGCTCCTCGTAGGAACTGATGCGGGCCTTGCCCTTGGCGTGACGCCCCTTGGGGGACATGCGGATCCACTCCAGTTCGCGCTGCAGGGTTTTCTGGCGCTCGCTGGCGGTTTTTTCCTCCACAGCCAGGCGGTTCTGCTTCTGCTCAAGCCAGGATGAATAGTTGCCTTTCCAGGGAATGCCTTCGCCCCGGTCCAGCTCCAGAATCCAGCCGGCCACGTTATCCAGGAAGTAACGGTCATGGGTAACGGCAATGACCGTGCCGGGGTAGCTGTGCAGGTGGTGCTCCAGCCAGGCCACGGTTTCGGCGTCCAGATGGTTGGTCGGCTCGTCCAGAAGCAGAATATCCGGTTTTTTCAGCAGCAGACGGCAGAGGGCCACGCGGCGTTTTTCTCCGCCGGAGAGCACGTTGACCGGTGAGTCTCCCGGCGGGCAGCGCAGGGCATCCATGGCCATCTCCAGGCGGCTGTCCAGATCCCAGGCATCCAGGTGGTCCAGCTTCTCCTGCAGTTCGGCCTGACGGTCGCACAGCTTTTCAAAATCGGCATCCGGTTCGGAAAACTTGTCGGTAATGGCATTGAATTCGGCCAGCAGATTGACGGTCTCCTGCACCCCTTCCTCCACGATCTGGCGCACCGTCTTGGTGTCATCCAGGTGCGGCTCCTGCTCCAGGTAGCCGACCGTATAGCCGGCCGACAGAACGGCCTGGCCATTGAAGTCCTTGTCCACCCCGGCCATGATCCGCAGAAGTGAGGATTTGCCGGAGCCGTTCAGGCCCAGTACGCCGATCTTGGCACCGTAGAAATAGGAAAGCGAGATGTCCTTGATGACCGGCTTCTTGTCGTAAAACTTGCTGACCCGCATCATGCTGTAGATTATTTTATTTGGTTCGATAGCCACTCTGAAACCTCCTACGTGAGATGCCACCATTTTTACACGCCGGCGGGCAGAGCTGTCAATTGCTTTGGCGCAACGTAGCCAGACGGTCGACGCTTGACAAACAGGACTAAAAAGGTATTATTTCGAAACATAGTTTTCATTTCACTTTGTCAGATTGACGGAACAAGAAAGGGGACTACCATGAGTATTGACGTGCAGGAAGCCATCAAGCGCTCGATCCAGACCGAGAAAAACGCCATGAACTTCTATCAGCTGGGTGCCAGCCGGATGAAGGATCCTGATGCTCGCCGTGTTTTTGAGGTCCTGGCCCGGGAAGAGCGGGAGCATGCCGGCCATTTCTACCGCATCTACCAGGGGGGCGATATCCCTTCGCTGGATGCCTTTCTCGACATTCCGGCCGATAACGAGTCCAGCTGGCTCTCTTCGCTGAACCGCATTATTGATGCGGATTTCAATGAAAAGAAGGCGCTGGAGCTGGCCATGGACAAGGAGAAGAATCTGGAGCAAGCGCTACGCGAAACTGCCGCCAAGGTCGAGAATGCCGAGGTGCGCGCGGTATACGAACTGAACGCCCGGGAAACCCGCAACCACTACCTGATGGTCGAGGCTGAATATGCCCGCTTGATGGGAATGGTGGACGAGTCGGACATGGACACCTATGTGAGGGAATAGCGGCCGTCCGCTACAGCCTGAAAGCCATTTGAAGTCAAAGCCCATCTGCACTGCTGCGGATGGGCTTTTTCGTGCTGCAATACCTTTTGATTAACATTGTACGTCTATGCTATAAATTTCTGATTAATTAACAGTATAACTTTCGATGACATGAGGACTTTATGCCGCAGCGCGTGCTTGTTCCGGCCTTTTTGATCACTGTTGCCCTGCTGTCCGCCTGTTCCTCCAAAAAAGACGAAACGCCCCGCACCAGTCCGCCGGCCCTGGTCGTTCTTGCCGCGGCATCCCAACGCGACGTGCCGGTTCTGCTCAGGGCCATCGGCACCATGGAAGCCTCCGAGAGTGTCACCATCAAGACCCAGATCAGCGGCGAACTGACCAGGGTCGCCTTCCGTGAGGGGCAGGATGTCCATAAGGGCGCGCTGCTGTTTCAGATCGATCCCCGATCCTATCAGGCCGTGCTGAAAAAGGCCGAAGCGGCCCTGGCCCGCGACCGGGTGGTCATGGAAAATGCAAAGACAAATTACGAGCGCTACCGCCAGTTGGTCAAGGACGGTATTGTCACCCAGGAACAGGCCGAGAGCTACCGCACTGCGGCTGACTCGGCCGCTGCCAGCGTGGCAGCCGACCAGGCCGAGATCGAAAATGCCCGCGCCCAGCTTTCCTACTGCACGATCACGGCGCCGATCGGCGGCAGGCTGGGGGTGCTGGTGGTTGATCGCGGCAATGTGGTCAAGGCCAACGATACGTCCCTGGTGACCATCAACAAGCTGTCCCCCATCAATGCGGTCTTTACCATTCCGGAAAAGAATTTTGCCGAGATCAAGCGGGCCATGGCCGCAGGCAGACTGGTTGTCGAGGCCGAAGTGCCGGGAGCGGCCGGTTTCAGGGAGAAGGGGGTGCTGTCGTTCATTGACAATACGGTTGATGCGACCACCGGCACCATCCGCCTCAAGGCATCATTTGAAAATACCCGCAAAAGCCTCTGGCCCGGCCAGTTTGTCAATCTGTCGATCACCCTTGCCATGAGAAACAGCGCTGTGGTGGTGCCCAGTCAGGCGATTCAGACCGGCCAGAAGGGGCAGTTTGTCTTTGTGGCCAAAGCCGATGGGACGGCCGAAATCCGGCCGGTGGCTGCAGGGCCCGTTTTTCAGGGCGTGACGGTCATCGAAAAGGGGCTGCAATCCGGCGAACAGGTGGTCATAGACGGTCAGATGCGGGTGGTGCCGGGCGGCAAGATTGAGATCAGCAAAAAAGCGGGGACCGGGGACGTGGGTCCGGTCAAGAAATGAATATTTCCGAACTTTTCATAAAACGCCCCATCATGACCAGCCTGGTGATGCTGGCGGTGATGATTTTCGGCTTCTTCGCCTACAAGCTCCTGCCGGTCAACGACCTGCCGAACATCGACTATCCGACCATCCAGGTGCGCGCCGATCTGCCGGGAGCCAGCCCGGAGACAATGGCCTCCGCCGTGGCCACCCCGCTGGAGCGTCAGTTCTCCACCATTGCCGGCCTTGACTCCATGAACTCCACCAATGGCCAGGGAATCTCAATCATCACCCTCAAGTTCACCCTGGAGAAGAGTATCGATTCGGCTGCCCAGGACGTGCAGGCGGCCATCTCCAAGGCGGCTCGCCAGCTGCCCCAGGATATGCCGACCCCTCCCTCTTACCAGAAGGTCAACCCAGCCGACCAGCCGGTGCTCTACCTGGCTCTCAGCTCACCATCCCTGCCGCTCTCCGAGGTCAACGAATTCGCCGACACGGTAATCTCGCCGCGCATCTCCATGATCAATGGCGTGGCCCAGGTGCTGGTCTACGGTTCCCAGAAGTACGCCGTGCGGGTGCAGCTCGACCCCAAGGCGCTGGCCAGCCGCAAGATCGGCATAGACGAGGTGGCAGCCGCCCTTGACAAGTGGAACGTCAACCTGCCGACCGGCGGTCTGCAGGGGGCCAAGCAGGCGATCACCATCCAGGCCAGCGGCCAGCTCTACGATGCCGAGGCCTTCAAGCCGCTGATCGTGGCCTATCGCGGCAGCGCTCCGGTACGGCTCTCCGATGTCGCCATTGTCACCAACAGCGTGGAGAACGACAAGATCGCTGCCTGGTATAATACCAAGGGAGGCTCGACCCGGGCCATCGTCCTGGCCGTCCAGCGTCAGCCGGGGGTCAACACCATTGAGGTGGTGGACAGTATCAAACGCCAGTTACCATCCTTCCGCAGCCAGCTCCCCGGATCGGTGGAGCTGAACATACTCTTCGACCGCACCCAGTCGATCCGTGAGTCCGTCAAGGAGGTCAAGTTCACCCTGCTGCTGACCATTGCTCTGGTCATAATGGTCATTTTTCTCTTCCTGCGCAATGTCTCGGCCACGGTCATCCCCAGCCTGGCCCTGCCGCTCTCCATCATCGGCACCTTTGCCGCCATGTACCTGCTCGGCTTCTCGGTCAACAACATCACCCTGATGGCGTTGACCCTCTCGGTCGGTTTCGTCGTCGATGACGCCATCGTCATGCTGGAGAATATCGTACGGCATATGGAACATGGAGAATCGCCCATGAATGCCTCCTTGCGCGGTTCCAAGGAGATCGGCTTCACCATCATCTCCATGACCATCTCGCTGGTGGCGGTCTTTATTCCGGTGCTCTTTATGGCCGGCATGCTCGGCCGCATGCTGCACGAGTTCGCTGTGACCATCACGGTGGCCATCCTGATTTCAGGCGTTGTTTCCCTGACGCTAACCCCCATGCTCTGCAGCCGCTTTCTCAAACCGCCGGCTGAGGAGCAGCATGGTCGGCTCTACTTGGTCATGGAGCGATTCTTTGACCGGCTGCTGCATGCCTACGAACGGAGCCTGTCGCGGGTGCTCGGCTATCGCCGAACCACCATGGTGATCACCTTCATCATGGCGGTGGTGACGATCTGGCTCTTCACGGTCATGCCGATGGGGTTGCTCCCCTCCGACGATATCGGCGCCATCTTCGCCACCACCGAGGGGGTCCAGGGGGCCTCCTTCGAAGAGATGAAGGCCCAGCAGAAAAAGGTGATGGAAATTGTGTTGCAAGAGCCTGACGTGGAGGCCTTCATGTCCTCGGTGGGTGCCAGCGGTAACCGGGTCGGTTCCAACTCCGGCTTTCTGTTCATGAAGCTCAAATCCCGCCACGAGCGAACGCTGAACGCCGACCAGATCATACAAAAGCTGCGCCCCAAGGTGTCGGCCATTCCGGGGATCATGGTGTTCATGCGCAATCCGCCCCTGATTCAGCTCGACACAACCCAGAGCAAGGCGCTCTACCAGTTCGTATTGCAGTGCCCCGATACTGAGGAACTGTACAAACAGGCGGCCGTCTTTGAAGTAAACGTGCGCGGTCTGCCGATGGTGCAGGATGTGACCAGCGACCTGCAGATCAAGAACCCGCAGGTCAACCTGGATATCGACCGTGACCGGGCCGCAAGCCTGCAGATTTCCGCCGCCCAGATCGAGGATGCCCTCTATTCGGCCTATGGCGCCCGCCAGGTATCGACCATCTTCTCCCCCACCAACCAGTATAAGGTGGTCATGGAGTTGGAGCCGCAGTACCAGAACGACCCATCTATGCTCGCCCTGCTCTACGTCCGCTCCAGCGTCGGCCAGCTGGTTCCGCTTGCTTCGCTCGGGACGCTTAAAAGCGGCCTGGGTCCGCTGTCGGTCAACCATCTGGGGCAGATCACTGCCGTGACCATCTCCTTTAACCTCAAGCAGGACGTACCTTTGGGGGATGCGGTGGCGGCCATCGAAAAGGAGGCCCGATCGCTGCCTGCTTCCATTACCACCGGCTTCCAGGGGACGGCTCAGGTCTACCAGGCTTCCACCAAGGGACTGGCGTTACTCCTGATCATGGCCATCCTGGTGATCTATATCGTGCTGGGAGTGCTCTACGAGAGTTACATCCACCCACTGACTATTCTCTCCGGCCTGCCGTCGGCGGGTTTCGGCGCCCTGATCACACTGCTGATTTTCGGCAAGGATCTCAATCTGTACTCATTCGTCGGGATCATCATGCTGGTTGGGATCGTCAAAAAGAACGCCATTATGATGATCGACTTTGCCCTGGAGGCCCAGCGCTTTCAGGGCAAGACCCCCATGGATGCCATCTACCAGGGCTGCCTGGTCCGTTTTCGGCCGATCATGATGACCACTATGGCCGCCCTGATGGGTACGTTGCCGATCGCCATCGGCATCGGCGCAGGGGCTGATTCGCGTCGGGGGCTTGGACTGGCCGTGGTGGGCGGTCTGCTGGTTTCCCAGCTTTTGACGCTTTACATCACGCCGGTGGTCTATTATTACATGGACCTGCTGCAGAGCTGGTTTGTCAAACGGTTTAAAAGAGCTCAACAAATCTTCCGCAGATCCGATATGAAAAACTGATGGTGCATTTTCAGGTTGAAACTGTTAGAGGTGAGCGGTGGCATCAACGGCCAAGACGGTAAAAATACCGGCTGATATCGAATACAGGGTGATCGGGAACGCTTTTGGTCTGCTGATCGCCTGCGGCGGCCTGCTGTCCGGCTCAATGATGAACCAGCGCAGCCTGGACTACTGGCAGGAGGACCTCTTGCTGCTGGCGCTGATCGCCGTGATGGGTTTCCGGCTGATGCGTACATTCATCGACACCATGCAGCTCTATCAGGATGCTCCTCCCCGCCGTCCCCAGTCGGCCCGTCAGACTGTTTCTCCGGAACAAGTTGCCATGGGACAACTGCCGCCCGTGCCGGGTTATACAGCTGATCAGGTAGTGGAAGAAGTGACCAGGCGGATCGAGGCCAATAAAGCAAAGGCAGCCAAAAAAAAATGAAAAATAAGATGATATTATGACCGTTCCCCGCAGGCTAACCCTCGAGAATTTGGCACAGCTGCTTGAACACCGTGGTCTGATCACACCGCAGCAGTCCAGCGAGATAACGACCAAGGGCAAGGCCCAGGAATCGCGCCTGTTCGCATCCCTCCAGTCAGGTGCTGCACGCAGGGGGCAGCACGGCGTCGACAGCATCACGCCGATGGAAGTTATCGCCTCGTTCAACCTTGAAATCAAAGGATCTGCCGGAAAATATCTCACCGAAGATGCCATCACCGAAGCGCTGGCTGCAGCGGTGAGCATGCCTTACCTGAAAATAGACCCGCTCAAGCTGAGCCTGGATGTTGTTACCGCCCATATTCCGCGCCCCTTTGCCCTCAAAAACCAGATCGTTGCCGTTGGCGAGACCGATGGCGTGATTACTGTCGCCGTTGCCGACCCATTTAACGCGGCAATTGTCAACGAACTGGCCGAAGCGCGCCGGCTTGATATCAGGCGCGTTCTTAGCTCCAAGGGGGATATTCTCAAGATTTTGAGAGAGTTTTACGGGTTTCGCGCTTCGGTGGTGGCAGCCGAGTCGGAATCGTCCGCAGCCGTAGACCTCGGTAATCTGGAGCAGCTTTTCAAACTCAAGGGGCAGCAAGAGGTTGAAAGCAGCGATAAACATGTAGTGTCAGCGGTGGATTTTCTGCTGCAGTACGCCTTTGACCAGCGCGCCAGTGATATCCACATCGAACCCAAACGGGAAAAGTCGCTGATCCGCTTCCGTCTGGATGGGGTTATGCACAATATTCACAATATCCCCAAACAGCTGCATGCTCCGATCATTTCCCGCATCAAGCTGATGGCCCGCATGGACCTGGCCGAAAAGCGCCGCCCCCAGGACGGCCGCATCAAGGCAAATTTCAAGAGCAAGGATATCGAGCTGCGCGTGTCAACGGTGCCGGTGGCCTTTGGCGAAAAGGTGGTCATCAGGATCTTCGATCCGGATATTCTGCTGCAGGACCTGGACAGCATGGGCTTTTACCCCCGCGAGCTGGCCCTGTACAACTCATTTATCCGCCGTCCCAACGGCATCATCCTGGTCACAGGTCCGACCGGCAGCGGCAAGACCACCACGCTCTACTCGACATTGCGTTCGCTCTCCTCGCCGGAAGTCAACATCGTTACGGTGGAGGACCCGATCGAGATGGTCATGGAGGAGTTCAACCAGATCGGCGTCCAGCAGGCCATCGGGGTAGGCTTCGATACCATTCTGCGCAACATCCTGCGCCAGGACCCGGACGTCATCATGATCGGCGAGATCCGCGACCGGGAAACCGCCGAGAATGCCGTGCAAGCCGCCCTGACCGGCCACCTGGTGCTGTCCACCCTGCATACCAACGATTCCGTTTCCTCGATTGTGCGCCTGCTTGACCTGGGGGTACCCTCCTTTCTGATCTCCGCCACCCTGGTCGGCATCATCGCCCAGCGGCTGGTGCGCAAGATCTGTCCCCACTGCCGGCAGGAACGGGAACTGACCCACGATGAGCGCGACTACCTCCAGCTGGGACGGAAGCCACGCATGGTCTGGGAAGGGGAGGGGTGCAAGGAGTGTCGCGGCACCGGTTACAAGGGGCGTACCGGCATTTTCGAGGTACTGGAGATGACCGACCGTTTCAAGGCCAGGATAACCGCTTCGGCCGATCTGGCCGATTTGATGGTTCTGGCCAGGGAGGATGGGCTGGTCTCATTGCGCCAGGCGGCGATCCGCAAGATGCTGGAGGGGGCCACCACCTATGCAGAGGTTGTGGCCATGACCGGGTAAGGCTTTTTAACATCTACGCACTTACTGATTGACAACAAAGGCTCCGCCGGTATTCCGGCGGAGCCTTTCTGTTGCAATGAACAAAAACTACTGGCAATTACCAGGTTTGTGATCCATGGCATGTTGGTGTGCAGCTCTTTGTCGCGGGGTTCCAGCTAGTTATGCTGGTGCCGGTCCCTCCGACCTGGGCGGCGGTGCTCTTGGTCCGGTTGGACCAGCCGTGGCGGGTGTCGCCCGTTGTGAAGGGGTGACAGGTTGTGCATGTTCTGCCAATGTGCTCTGATCTGTTATGCTGTCCGGCCTGGTTCGGGAAAGAGTTTGGTGTGCCGCTGGGGCGCCCTGCCAGGGTGGCGGCGCCTCCATCGTTTGCAGTTGAGCCATGGCAGTCTGAACACTTGGGATCAGTGCTGGGATTGGCGTTCAGGTGACAACCGCGACAGTTGGGAGCGCTGCCAGCGGGTGTAGCCGGGTACGGGCTACCGGCAGCAAAGGCCGGGTGGCAGGCCAGGCAGGTCGTGGAATTTGTGGTTCCCTTATGGGAAGCTCCGGGGTAGCCGCCTGCGCCGAGTGGTATGGCATGTGGCGCACTGCCGGCTGACACCTCCAGGGTACCGTTGATATGTTTGGTCTTGTCCACAAAGATGTTGGCATAGCTGTTGCCGGCCGAGTTGATGTTCGTGTGGCAGCTGCAGGTGGTGCCTATGCTGGCCGTGGCCGGGAAGCCGGCCGGTATGGTAATGCCGGTGGGATGGCCGGAGGCGCCGGACGGCGGGAAGCCGTGACACTCACCACAGAATGCTGCTGACAGCACTGGAGGATAGGTTGCACCTGTCCAGACAGGGGACCTGTTTGTGCCGGTGGTATCGCCGCCGGGCATTGCATTGCCGTGGCAATAGGTGTTAGTGCACTGTTGATTAGTGGAATTGTAGGCCGGGGTCAGGCTGCCTGTTTTCGAGAGCGCGCCAAAAGCGATGCCGGCTACTTGTACCGCTGGCTGCAGTTTTGCCTTGTTGAAATGTGCCAGCGTACCGGAACCGAAGCCCAGGTGGCATTCATTGCATAATGAGCCGGCCGCCACGTTGACTATCAGATGGTTGGAGTGGGCCGCGTTTATATTCGGGTAGCTTGTCCCGCTGGGGGGCTGGGAGTGACAGGAACTGCACGGATCCGGACTATTGATTGTTGAGGTTGGCAGTGCCGCTACGTGACAATTCTGACACCTGGGACCGACACCCCCCTCCAGGTTGGCGCCATGACAACGGTTGCAGGCATCGAAGTTGGTGGCGGTCCGGTGCCGGAACCAGGGGGTGCCCAGGGGGTCGGGGCTGGTGATGCCAAAGGCTGCCGGAATCTGCAGGACCGGCGGGTGGGCGGTATTTGCCTCGTGGCAGGTTTCACAGCCGGCCGTCAGCCGTCCCAGAACGACATTGAAACGTGGATTGCTGCCGGGGCCGCCGTTGGGGTTGTTGGAATGGCAGGTCTGACAGTAAGTCAGGTTGGCCTTGGCGGTCGCCCCATGCTGGGACGGGTCGGCCCAACCGGCTGGATGCCCCATGGCGCCGTGGCAGAGGGTGCTGTTGAAACAGCTCGGTGTGCCGCTGGCATAGCTGCTAATGATGGCTGTTCTGAGGTTGGCGCCCTTGAGATGGCATTGGGCGCAGACCCCGGCATTTATCCCCTGGGTGTCATCGACCGTGGAGGTATGGGTCGGGCTGGGAGCGGTTGCGCGCCAGGGAAGCGCCGCATGGGGGGCGTTCACCGGGGCGCCGTTGCGCAGATGGCAACTGCCGTTTTGGGTACTGGCCGAGAAACAGCTGACGCTAGACGATCCCCCTTTGAAATCGGCACCATGACAGTTTTTGCAGTTGCTGAAACTGGTACCGGTACCAGGTTGTGATTTGGCGGCTGCTCCGTGCTGAGCGGGATCGATCCAGCCGACTGGGTGACGTCCGGCATGGCAGAGGGTGTTATTGAAACAGCCCGGAGCGGTTCCGGCCGGCTGTGCAGGCGGCGCGGGCAGGGTCGTCAGCAGCTTGCCGCCGGCATGGCACTGGTAACAGGCAGCCGCGTTGCCTGGGTCTGTGGTGGTATGATCACTTGTGGCGCTGGTCGCCCAGTTTTTCGCATGGGGAGCGTTCACGCCGTGACAGGTGAAGCAGGACACCGCTGAAAGAAATCCACCTGAAAAATTGCTCCCGTGGCAACCGCGGCAACTGTCGAGGCCGCTGGAGAATGTGGGAGTTGCCTTGGCGGTTGCACCATGGCTTTGGGGGGTGGTGTAGCCAGAGGGATGGAAGTGGCAGGTCATGGCGCCAAAGCTCTGGTTGAAACAGCTCACCTTGACGTTCCCCCCCTTAAGATCCTTGCCGTGGCATTCGGTGCAGCTCGTCGCCTGAGCGGCAGCCGGATCGTCGGTCGCACCAGGGGTCTGCCGGAAAAACGAGGCATGCTTCTGAACCCAGCTGGCCGGATGTTTGCCGGTAGCGTCAAGAATGCCCGCTTTATCGTTACTGGTACTGCATCCGCACGCGATCAGAAAAATCACAAGAATCAAACTGCAGCGTAGTGAGATCATGGTTCCGCTCCTATCTGTGGCAGGCCACACAGCGTTCGTTGTTGCCTCTTCCATGGCAGCGGTAGCAGGCGGCCGGGTCGAGTTTGCCCTCGATCTTGTGCAGGGTCATGAAGTTGCCTCGATGGGGCATTTCCCGGTCGGGACGGTAGCCGTATTTTATGGATGGTTTCATCTCGACCTTATTGGTATGGCAGTCACTGCAGAATGACGCCTTGTGGCAGGAGGAACAGAGCCGGTCGTCGGATGCGGCATAGAAACGATGGTTCTTCACAAAGGCGGGGGTGTGGCTGAAAGCATTGTAGGCCTTGAGTGTCCCTTTTTGCTGGTCTTCGTGGCATTCGGAACAGCTTGTCTGCTGACCCGCGGTCAATGCCTCCGGATGGGAGGAGGGCAGAGTGGAGATGGCCTGCATCTGGGCGCAGGCGGCCAGCATCACAAACAGGCCGGTCAGGGCCAGGACGGGGAGAATGCAGCGGACCATGTTCATTTTTTCCCTCCTTTGCCGTCAAAGGTCATATTGTAGGTCAGGCGGAGCAGTCCCTTGAACTCTTCGGTGAATTCAGGGTTTCTGCCGTAACTGATGTCACCGGAAAGGGCCAGGGCGGGGGTGAGGTGATAGCCCATGGAAAGGGTGCCTTCCCAGGCGCTGTTTTCATTGTAGACCTTGTTCTTGAAGATATAGTCGATGACGTCGACTGCGGCAAAGTAGGTGTTGCTGTCGTGGAGGGCATAGGCGCGCAGACTGTGGTAGGAGGCGGAAGGATTGCTGCCGATGGCGAAGTTCTGGCTGGCGCGCAGGTAGTGATAGCCGAGTCCGCCCCGTATGGAGTTGTTCAGAAAGGACAACTTCAGGTCCCCGCCGAAGCGGTCAGCATTGCCCAGTTCTCGGGTGTAATGGCGATAGTCTCCGGACAGTTCCACGGACTTGCTGAAAGTATAGCTGGCGCTGCCCCCCACGGAGCGTGATTTGTCGGCCGGATTGAGTGCCGCAGCAGAAAACAGGGACCAGGTGTACAGGTAGCTCTGATCGCGGTACTCGTTGAACTCACCGGTCAGCACCAGCTGTTTGAGAGGTTTCAGGTTGAGCCGGTAGGCATGTTCTGCCATCCGTGAAGTTTCGGGATTGTAATTGGAGTGGCCGATGATTTCCACGATCTGGTGCGGGCTTAGCCAGATGTCGCCCCCCACTAGGCGGTGATCGCCGTTGGTGTGGCTGACCAGCGTCGGTGCTTCGGATTCGTAGACCCCCGACAACCCCAGATCCAGCATGCCCCGGTAGCGGTAGTTGACGCGCCCGCCCAAAATGCCATCTCCCTTGCCATCGCTCCCTTCACCCCACAGGTGCCGGGTATGCACGGTGGCCCCTCCAAAGGCGGCCAGGCCGAAGCCCAGCGGCAGGTCCGTGCGCACAGCGAGTCCGTCCACATGCTCGTTGACAATCCCTTCATGCACGAACAGGCGTCCGGCCCGGATATCGGCATTGGCCTGGCGGAAGCGGTACTGCAGGTAGCCGTAGGTGAAAGCGCCATCAGCCTTTTCGTTGTTGTAGCTCCTGTCCGCCAGGTCTACCCGTCCCCAGCCGTAAAGATGCAGAGAAAGGTTGCCGTCGGCCAGTTTGTCCAGATCCAGTCCCAGGAACTGGGTGGCCGGAATGATGTTTTGTTTGGAGGAACCGCTGGCATCGCGTTGCTCGATACGGAGAATGGTGGTGGCGTCAAGGGATGTTTCCGCCGCCATGGCGACGCTGGACAGGGCCAGAAGGGATGCTGCTGAGAATAGGCTGAAGAAGGACTTTTTCATGGGCACGCTCCTGTCATCGAATAGCTCTGCAGACATGGTAAAACAGACCAGTCGGACTCATCCGGGTGATTGGAAACGATCAAGCAACTTTCATGATTGTTTTTTACTTTTTAAGGGTACTGCTAAGTCTTCAGAAAGCAAGTTGCATATACGTTATAGAAACGTTTTTTTGATCGCTGCCCACGACAAAAGTCAGGTCAGGTGATGTCTGTAGCATGCCGGAATTATGATGACATTTGTGCTTGAATCACTTCTGCTGCGGTGCTGCACCTCCTTTGACGGGCGGCGTGTTCTTGCGGATCAGGTAGTGGCCGGTGTAGATAAAGTCATCCCTGAAATCGTGCTTGCCGTCCCCGTTGAGGTCATGCTTGGCGGGCTTGGCGCCGCTGTCCTTCAGAAAAGCGGCAAAATCGGCTTCGGCTGGTGAGAAGTCCGCCACAGGAGGGACAACGGTGAGAGGGTAATCGATGATAGATGAGCCGCTCAGTATGGTGACTGTAGTCTTGATAACACCGGTCTCGGGCAGTACTTCCAAAATCCAGCTCCCCGATTTGTCGTCTCTTTTTAGAGAAATCATCTTGGCGCCGGTCAGAGAGAAGTTGGGTGCGGTGCGGCCCGTTGAGGGCAGGTCGACGCTGATTTTGACTCTTGTTGCGCCGTTGCTGATGGCCGGGTATGGTTCCTGGCGAATTGTCGCTGCTACTGGTTCTGAAAAAAGCGCGATCATGGCGGCCGGTTTTTTCTCTCCCTGATACCTCAGGAAACGCCTGAGCACACTGATATAGGTGGTCTGCTTGACTTCAGCCGCCTGGGCAGGTTCGGTTTTCTGTTCAACCGGTGGTGGTTCAGCGCTCCTCTTTTCAGTTTCAATCGGAGCCGGGATTGCCGGAGGCGGAACGTTGGCAGGAGGTTCGGAGGGCTTGGTCTCGCCTTTGGGTTGGTAATCGGCCGGCATGCTGACGGTGCCCAGGGTGGTCACAGAGCTGCCGCCGGAAGCGCCGCCGGTAGTGCCTGTCGTGACACTGCCGCCGGACGTGACGGCTGTGCCGCCATAAGTGCCTGCTGGACTGCCTTTAACGGTATTGGACGATGAAGTTTGAAAGTCATTGGCCGTTGTGCGGCCGCCGCCTAACATGGGTGAGCCGCTGGTGGTGATCATGCTGGAAGTGACAGCCAGGCTGCCCTCACCACTATGGGTGCCAAAGGAGATGGTGGCGATCGGGCCGCTCCCTGAAAATGACTTGGTACTGATAATGGCAATCCTGATGGAATTAGCAGAAAAATTGGGGTTGGCAGCGAACATCGCTCCTGAGACAAGTGCGCCCTGGCTTACCGACGGGGATGCCAGGGCCGAGTTGTCGTAATTAACGGTCAGGTCAATTCCGCCGACCCCGTCCATGCTGTTGCCCTGGATGGTGAAGACGCCATTGCCGGACGGTGTGATGGTTATGGCTGCACCCAGGGCGAGCGACGCGCTCAAAAGAATCAGCAGTGCTGCCGAAAGGATTGCTCTGGCGTTGGGTATCATATCGTTGCCTCCAGAAGATTCAGCGAGTGCGAATGAGGATGTGTACAGGTTTGGTGGTTTTGATTCTGAGAACCCCAAATGAATATTAAACTGGCAGCGGTACGGTGAGACCGCTGCCAGTCATGAAACGACATGAGGTTAATATGGAACCCGCCAGCAGCATCAGCGTTTGCGGTGAGTACATGGCTCCGGTTCTTTTCAGCTGGTCAGAGCTGTCGGCCGGAGCCCGGCTCTGCCACGGCTGAAAACTGTCCTACTGGGGAAGGGGTGGCGTTTCCGGTTGAGGCGCCGACCCAACCGGCGGTGGTTCATCTGGCGTACTGTCTGCCGGTGTTTCCGTAAACGGCCAAGGTGGTGTGTTGGCCGGCGGCATCCGGGGAGCTTCAGGGGGAGCGGTTTGCTCGCAATCCACTTCCACGTGGTCCGGATAGTCTGTCATTTTGCAGCCATTGTCGGCGTTGGAAGTGCGGGGTGCCAGTGCCAGTGCGGCCAGCAGTATCAGGCTGGTTGTCTTCATGACCCGGAACTCCTGCTACTTCTTGATTTCAAGCAGTTCCAACTCAAATGCCAGGGTGGCACCCGGCAGGATCAGTTCGCCCGCTCCGGCATCACCATAGGCCAGGTTGGCGGGGCAGACAAATTTGGCCTTGCCGCCGGTTTTCATCAGCTGCAGCCCCTCGGTCCAGCACTTGATCACGCCGTCCAGCCGGAATTCCGTCGGTTTGCCGCGCTTGTAGGAACTGTCGAATTCGGTCCCGTCAGGCAGTGTGCCGCGATAATTGACCTTGACGGTATCGCTGGGCTTGGGAGTGGTGCCGGTTCCTTCGCTCAGCGGGAGATAGACCATGCCGGATGCGGTCTTGACAGCCCCTTTTTCTTTGGCGGATTTTTCGAGAAATTCCTTGCCGGCCGCGGCCTGTTTTTCGCCCTGCAGCTTGCGGCGCGAGCGGGCCAGTTCCTGGACTTTCGTATTGTAGCTGGCCAGATCCACCTCCGGTTTCTTCCCGGAGACGGCATCGGTCAGACCTTGCTTGACAGTTTCAAGTTCGGCCGGCGTCAGGTTGAAGACGGAGAGCGAGCGGGAAACCATCAGTCCGAGGGCATAGAGGGTTTTCTGGTCTTCGGTTTTAGGCGCGTCAGCGGCAATGGCCGGGACGCTGAACAGTGTGATCAACAGGGCTATGAGGCATCTTTTCATGGTGTTCCATCCTATGTTGGAATAAGCCGGATTTTTAGCACCCGGCCTTACGACTCAGGGTTGTTTGGCTTCAAAGCTGGCCCAAACGAAGATAGTTCCGGGAGTGGCTCTTATCAAGTGTGGCGCAGGCAGCTTCCCTGATAAAGGGGGGAATTGACGTGACTTAATAAGACGTTTATCGTCTTAATTTGACCATAAAAACTAATTTATGCAATACAAAACTTTTTATACATTTGCTGATCTGTATTCATCGTTTGATACCTATTTATATTGATGCCCACAACCTACCATTGTTGACGATTTTGGTCTATTTAAAAGACTGAAATGGTCGGGATTGTCAACGTGGTGTTTGCTGTGGGTTGACAATACCGGACGGCTGTGGTATCGATCGAGCCGGAGGTGGCTATGACCATGCAAAAAAAAATTCAGGATTGTGCTGAAAGAGTGCTGGCGGGGGGTGTGCTGAGCGCGCCGGAAGCGCTCGGGCTGGCTGAAGCGCGCGGCTGTGATCTGTATCTGCTGTTTGCCGAGGCGTCCAGGATCCGGGAGCATTTCAAGGGAAACGCGACGTCGCTCTGTTCAATCATCAACGCCAAGTCGGGGCGCTGCCCGGAAAACTGCGCTTTCTGCGCCCAGTCGGCTTCCCACTCCACCAATGCCCAGGTTTATCCGCTGGTGGATGAAGAGCAGCTTGTCAGCTGCGCCAAAAGCGCCGAGCAGAATGGCGCCAAGTGCTACGGCATCATAACCAGCGGCACCGGCATCAAGCCGGGTGAGGAACTGGAGAAGATCTGCCGTGCCCTGCGACGGATCAAGGCCGAGACTTCCATCGAGCCCTCCTGTTCGCTGGGGATACTGGATACGGAAACGGCGCGCTTGCTCAGGGAGGCCGGCATGGTGACCTATCACCACAACCTGGAGACTTCGCGCAGTTTTTTCCCGAATATCTGCACGACCCACGACTACGAAGAGGATGTGGAGACGATCCGCGCCGTGAAACGGGCCGGAGTCAGGGTCTGCTGCGGCGGCATTTTCGGTCTGGGGGAAAATTTCAGCCATCGCGTGGAAATGGCCGAGACCCTGCGGGAACTGGACGTGGATACGGTGCCGATCAATTTCCTCAACCCGGTGGAGGGCACCCGCCTGGCAGACGCCAACTTCCTGACGCCGATGGAGTGTCTCAAGATCATCGCCATTTACCGCTTCATGCTGCCGGAAAAGAGCCTGACGGTCTGCGGCGGTCGTGAGAAAAACCTGCGCGAACTGCAGTCCTGGATCTTTCTGGCCGGAGCCAGCGGCATGATGACCGGCAACTACCTGACCACACCGGGGCGCGACCCGCAACAGGACCGGCTGATGCTGTCCGATCTGGAAATGACCATCGAGACCTGCTCATGAGCAAGGGGCTCTTTGTCACCGGAACCGACACCGGCGTCGGCAAGACCATCGTGTCGGCCACCCTGGCCCTGCTGCTGCGCATGCGGGGCGTCAATGTGGGCGTGATGAAGCCGGTCACCAGCGGTTGCCGCGAAGAGGATGGTGGTCTGGTTTCGGACGACGCCAGACTGCTCTGTCTGGCGGCCGGCGTGGAGTGCAGCGCCGATGTGACCCCCTATCTGCTGCGGGAACCGCTGGCACCGGCCGAGGCGGCCAGGCTGGATGGTGTGCGCATCGATTTCATACGCATCAAGGAGTGTTATCAGCGCCTGGCCGCTGCCCACGACGTCGTCATCGTGGAGGGGGCCGGAGGGCTGATGGTGCCGCTGGCCGGCGGACTGCTGGTGGCCGATCTGGTGCGGGAGCTTGATCTGCCGTTGCTGGTGGTGGCCAGGCCGAATCTGGGTACCATCAACCACACCATGCTGACCTGCTTTGCCGCCCGGCAGATGGGTATCCAGGTGAACGGGGTGGTTGTCAACAATTATCCCGAAAATCCCGGCCTGGCCGAGCAGGGGGCATCGCACCAGATCGGGGCGCTGTGCGGGGCACCGGTGCTGGGAGTCTGGCCAAACCACGACGACTGCGATCAGATCGAGGTGGTTGATCACCTGGCCAACTGGCTATTCAAGCAGCCGGAGACGACCATTGTGCTCAGGGAGATGGGATTGTGACAGAGTATTCAAGCTGACAGCCGCGGGAAAGGGACAAGCGACAAAGCTGATTTGGGGGGGCGTCTACACGTTTCTTTTTATGAAATGAGTAGATGCGCCCCCCTTGCTCTCTTTTACTCTTTCGTGAAATCGATCTTCTGCATGGCTGCCTCCTGAAAGTGAATTGTTCCGCCTATTTTTGCTTTTTCTTGAGCAGGTACCCCGAATACCGGATAATCTCTTCGCCGCCAACCGTAATTATCCGGATTGTCTCCCCCATGCCGCGTCCAAGCCCGCTGATAATCGCCTCGCTATCCGAGAGCGGCCTGATGGCTAAGCTCATTGTTTTGTCGACAAATGGAGGCATGACATATTCCACCAGCAGCAGACCATTGTCCAGTCGGAGTCGTACCATTTCGGGCAAGACAGCGTCATCTTGGGCATTGACAATCTCGTACTCACCCACGCGCTTTTGAAATACCTCCGGAATCGGCACCGGCTTTATCCGTTCCCCGATCAGCAGTTCCTGTCCATTCATGCTGGCCTTTATGATCTCGCGCCCCGCAACCATGGCCCGTGAAATTCCGACCTGGTCCAGTTCGCCCAGACTGATGGGGATCAGCCCCAGCAACTTGTAGCGAAGTCCCAGCAAGCCGTCGGTGCGTGGAACCAATCGCAATGATCTACCCATAACCTCGGCCTGCAGGTTGTCCGTTTTTTTCGTAATATCCACGAGGCCAACCGGAGTAGCGTAACGCCCTTCAAAGGCCTGTAACTCCACCTTCGATAGCGAAACCTTACCCGGCGCCGTTTCAGCCTGCACAGGCTGCTTTATGGCGGTCTTGGCTTCGAGGGCCAGTTTCAGCGCTTCGGTGGCCACCTTGCTGACCACGGGACTGGCAGTGGCGGAATTGGCCAGCACCACCACTCCCAGTTTATGCTTGTGAAGCACGATCAGTTGGCTGCGGTGATACAGGGTTGCCCCGCTGTGGTGGGCAACCGTCCCGGCATTGCGGATATCTATGTCGCCGAAACCACTCAGCATCCAGGCCAGTCCGACGCGGAAATTGAGATCGAGCGGTACATCGGCGTTCTGGGGACGCAACATCTCGGACAGCGTCTCCGGCCTGATGATCTGCCGCTCGCCAGCCCGCCCACCGGCAAAGACCATCTCCATAAAACGGGAGAGGTCAAGAACCGTGGTGTTCAAGCCTCCGGCCGGAAGGTCGCGCAATGAAGATTCTTCTACTTCCGCTCCCTTGCGGAACGCTTTAGTACCCAGCGCTGACCTGTCGGGCGCCGGGGAAAACGCAGAATGAGTCATCCCCAGCGGGCCCAGCACAGATGCCTCCATATGGTCGGCAAAATCACGTCCGGCAATTTTTTTCAGTGCATGCCCCAGCAGGGTTACCCCGATATTGGAGTAGGAGAAGACGTAGTTGGGAGGATTGGCAGCGTATTCCTCCTGGAGCAGCTTGACCTCGTTCTCGAACGGTTCCGGGTGGATGGTCCACATACCCTTTGCAAGGTTGGTTGGAAGCCCGGAGTGGTGGGTCATGATGGTGCGCGGAGTGATGGGGCCGGCATTCGGGAAGCGGCTCTTGATGGAGAATTCCGGCAGATAGGTCTTAAGAGGTTTGTCAATGTCAAGTTTCCCCTGTTCCACGAACTGCATGGCCGCGGTGGCGGTGAAGAGCTTGGAGATAGAACCGGCCCGGTAGACCGTCTCCGGTGTGGCCGGCACATTGTTGGCCTGATCGGCAAAACCGAAACCTTCCGCCCAGACCACCTGCTGATCGTCCACCAGTGCGATGCTGAGACCGGTCACGTCGTTCTTTTTCATCTCCTTGCGGGCCAGCCAGGAGATGTACTCCTTGACGTAGGAGTAATCGCCCCGCGCCATTGAATCCGGCTTTTTCGGCATGCTTGCACAGCCGGCCAGCATGAAAACTATTACCGCAACAGCTGTCCACACCTTCGTCAATGTCTTCACAATTCCCTCCGTTTTCTGATGCTGCCATTACGAGCAAATATCAGGGTTGTCTGAAACGAATACGGCTGCAGCGGTTAATTATTGTACGCTAATGATTTGTAAAAATCACCTGTTAGCTTGTACAGGTATAAAGCGGTTCATGGGGGTGAGGAATCAAAACTTGCATTTACCTCTGGCATCGAATATGCTTTTGTTGAACTAAATACCGATCGATTGGAGCGCGCCATGGGAACAGTTAAATTATCACCAAAATATCAGGTTGTAATACCGAGTGATGTCCGTGAAAGCCTTCATCTTGTACCGGGACAGATGATGCAGGTCATAGCTTACGGCAACCGGATTGAGTTACTGCCAACCAGGGATATCGCGGAGATGCGAGGATTTCTGAAGGGTATTGACACGACCGTGGAACGTGAGGACGACCGCCTGTGAACATCGTGGATTCTTCGGGATGGCTGGAATATTTCGCTGACGGGCCGAATGCCGACCGGTTCGCAGTCCCGCTCGGCAATAGTGCCGAATTGCTGGTGCCGTCTATCACCCTGTATGAGGTGTTCAAAACAGTCTGTCGTCAGCGGGGAGAGGATGCGGCGCTTCAGGCCGTGGCGATGATGCAGCAGGGTAAGGTCGTTGAACTCTCCTCGTCCATAGCACTTTTGGCGGCAAAGTTGAGTCTGGATGTGAAAACACCGATGGCTGACAGCATTGTCCTGGCGACGGCACGGATCCACGCCGCTGTGCTCTGGACCCAGGACAATGATTTCGAAGGGCTCTCCGATGTTCGATATTTCCCAAAGGCAGGGTCATGAATGTCGGTTGGCGACAGCCGCTGCTTTTGAATACTGAGTCTCAGCTCGGTAGGTTGCGTTGAACAGCGTCATTGTGAAACGCAACATCCTCAATAGATGCCGAAAACCGTCGCGTTGAAAATCGTAACGCGACCTACCTGACTACTTGATTTGTTTAAACAGCTTGGAGTGATCAAGTGATGTTTTAGAAAAGAAAGGGCGACTTGCCTGCTCTTTCTTTTCGCCGTATATGGGTGCGACTGGCTGACAAGCCATCATTTCACTGTATCGGTTGCCTGATGATGCTCTTCAACTTTTCCGGCGCTGTTCGTCGCGGGTCGCTCAGGTAAATCTCGTGGTGCTTGCCGCACCGTTCATGCCCGCTGCTCCGGATAAAAGCGTGCAGACTCTCAATAGTCGGACCTTCCTCGGAGTACGGGCCGATATACATGATCTGGGCGGCGGGACCTTCGTGGTATGCCTCGAACCTGATCCCGGCAAGCGCCGGCGGATCTTTCTTTCGGGCAACTTCCTCGACGGCCTCGCGAGCCAACGCCTCCGTAACCCATTTCGGTTGCATGATCATCAGGGTCCAGAGCCAGTCATCTTTTTTCTCCGGGCTGAAGAGCCGCATGTCCTCCAACCACCACAGCCCCTCCAGCGGCATAACCGCATACTCCAGCCCGATCCCTCTTTTCTTGAGCATGAACTTCAGAGTATATGCTACGCCGTAGAGCGCCTCGACCGCCTCCCGGAACTCCGGAGCCTGGTTTGGATCACCCTTTCCGTCGATCATCAGAAAATTTGCAGGCGGTACATCCACCAGGGCCGGTTCCTTGGTGGAGGCTGAGTAGAGGTGTTTAAAATCCTTTTTCAGATCAATTTTGGACACGATGTCCTCCTTTATTTGAGTTGTTCCGCAGTTTGCCGAAAGAGTGGTAGAGCGGTTCCAGCAGACTGAAGCCGGTTATCAGTTCGCTCATAAGTTCCCTGCTGAAAAGTAGTCCATCACTTGGCCGGTTGCAGACCAGATAGACGCTCTTGCGCTGGTACGAGGAGAGCAGATGTTCGGGAACGGCCGGGTTGATCAACCGTTTGTACTGCTCCCCCTCGATGACGAATCGATCCTGATCGGCCAGGAAGGCGATCATTCGCTCGAATTCGGCCGGTTTCCGTTCGATAAGTTGCCGCAGTCTGTTCATGGTTTCTCTGGAGGCGGCGTAAAACCCCATACCGTAGCGCCAGCTGTCCGCGCCCAGCTCAAAGAAAAAGGCCGGGGCGTCCTGCCACTCCGAAAGCGGCCGCTTGAAGGTCAGCCAGAGGGTACTCTTGTAGGGGGATTTGTCACGGGAGAAACGGGTGTCGCGATGGATACGGGAGATCACCCGCTTCGGAGTGGTGACCAAATCCTGGTCGATTGAGAGCATGAGCGGAGTAAGACCGGCGGTCAAGGCACGCAGCGGTGCCAGTAGATATTGCTCATAATCGCTGCGGTGCACCTCGAACCAGTTCTAGCAGTTATTGGCTTTGAGATCGCGCAGAAATTGCAGCGAGTGTGGGGTGAACCCGTTGAATATCTCAGTACCCGCATTCATGGGGTGTCCCCCACCAGTACCATATTCATGTCGCAAGCCTCCATCCGCAACTCCTTCCAGGGACGATACTCGTCCGAATCATACCACGCCTGGAATTGCTCCCTGCTAGGCCATTCATGGATCACCAGCAGCTGTGGCGTCCAGCTGCCGGTCACCACAGCCGGATCGAAACCGCGGCAGATGATTCTGCCGCCGTATTGAGCAATCGACGGCAGGTGGCCGGCCACATACTGCTTGAGTTTTTCGTGATTCTTCACGGTGACATCGATAACAGCATAGAGTGCCATTCTGTTTCTTCCCGAACAATCAACTGCAATGGCCGGCCGTTTTTATTCCGATTTATCGGGACTGGCCTCCAGTTCCTCCAGAAACTCTGTCACGCCGATCATCCGGCCATACACACTACCTAGGGCGGCCAGAAAGGCACCGTGTACCTCAGCGGCCGGGATGATTACGCCATTGAAATTCAGGTCACGGGTCGCCATGGCGTCATGCAGCAAGACGTTCTGAAAGCCGAGATCGAAAGAGGCGCGGGCCGTGGCGTCCACACACATCGAGGTCATCATTCCAGCCAGCACCAACTGTTCGACCCCCAGACCACGTAGATGTTCCAGCAAAGGCGTTTCGCGAAAGCTGTTGGGGAAGTTCTTGACGAAGACCGTCTCCCCTGGCAAGGGCGCCACGCTGGGGTGGATTTCTATGCCGGAGGTCCCGGGAAGGAAAAAAGCGGCGGTGGGGCGGGTCGAGAGATGACGAATGTGAATCACCGGCAGGTTGCGGTTGCGGAAGCAGGCAAGCGCTTCATTGGCCCGTTGAGCGGCAGCCTCAGCCCCGACAAGCTCCATGCGGCCGCCAGGGAAATAGTCGTTCTGGATGTCGATAATGATGAGTGCTGTGATCATAATGAAGTTACTCCCTTTATATTTTTCCCTGTTTATATTTAGCCATGACCGGCGACCAGGCATCCACCGCCTTGACGCCAACCCCTCGCCGGTAAAGGCCGCGTGTGGTGCATGGGCAGGTATGGAATCATCTTGCCAACCTTGACTCCTACAACCTTTTCCCTTGCTCGAAAGAGCACCCCCTCCAGAACCATCCCACCTGCGAGAAGTTTTCTTTAGTATACGAAACTGTGTTGTCAAATAAACAAAATAAGTTTATTTTTAAACATATGAGGTCTGTTTACAAACAGGAGACCAGACGCCCATGGCACACGCAAATCTCAAAAACAATGAAGTCGTACTGGAATCTGCCGATTCCCGCAAGGGACTTGCCACTCTCGTCATCAAGCTGTTCCATCTGTGGGGACTGAGCACGTCCGACCAACTGGACTTGCTGGGTCTCAGCCCCAAAAGCCGGGCCATGCTCTCCAAATATGCCAAGGGTGAGGCGCTGCCGGCAACCCGTGACATGTACGACCGGGTGGGGTGGCTGTTGTCCATTCACAAGGCGCTGCGGCTTTTGTACCCCCGCAACGAAGATATCCGCTATTCCTGGGTGAACCGGCGCAACGCCGCATTTGACAATCTTGCCCCGCTGGAGGTCATGAAGGAACAGGGCATCATCGGGATCGCCCGCGTCGCCCGCTATCTTGATTTCTACCGGGGGCGGTGATGGCAAAAACGGCGCTCTTCGACAAGACCCGCGACTTCGACGGCGATGCCTACCGCAATATCGTCTCTCTCCGGGAGTCGGAAGATCTGTTTTCCGATCTGTCGGACGGTGACGAACAGTTGAGCGCCATTGCAGCTGCGGCGGAGATGAAGGTCAAGTCGGCGGTCCCTGTCGGGTTTCTGCAAAGGGGCTTCCACTACACCACCTCCATCACCTATCCCTTCGAGCAGGAGCCATACCTGAGAACCCGCTACGGCAACGGCTCGTTCGGCGTTTGGTATGGGGCACTCGCCTTGGATACCACCATCTTTGAGACTGCCTTCCACATGGTGAAGGAAGAGGCCGGGATTGAAGGCAACCTTGGGCCGATTTTCCGGGAACGGGCGGTCTATCTGGTGCGTTGCCGGGCGCTGCTGATCGATCTGGCCGGGAAGGGAAAAGCGTTTCCGGGACTGGTGGCCGACGATTACGGATTTACTCAACAGATTGGCGAACGCCTTCACAATGAAGGTCATCCGGGATTGCTGGTCCCTTCCGCCCGGCATGCAGGCGGCACGAACCTGGTTGCATTAACGCCGGCGGTGCTGAGTAATCCACGATCATTCTGCTATCTCACCTATTCCTGTGATCCTGTGAAGCGTATGGTGGCAGTAGAGCGCCAGCCGGGAGAGATCCTGATCACCTTGAGGTTTTGACTCAGTCAGTTCCATTATAGGCGTCCGAACAAACCGGAGTGTCGAGCCATCTGTTTTGAAATAAACATTTGAATCATGCTGAAAATATACCTCCTGGATTTTGCCCGTGACTACATGCAGCGATACTCCATGTATGCGGCGGTTTTCTGCGTGGTTTCTTTTCCATAGACCAGTTCAATAACATACAAGCTCATGTCGATCCCTGCGCTGATGCCGCCGGATGTGATGATGTGGCCGTTATCCACAAAACGTTCATTCCGCACGATTTCAGTATTGGGGGCAAGCGCGGCCAGTTCGTCAAAAACCTCGTGGTGAGTAGTCGCTCTGGCCCCTTCAAGAAGCCCAGCTTTTGCCAGAAGCAATGAGCCGGTGCAAACCGACATCACCTTCTCGGCAGTATGTGCTGACTCTCTGATCCAGGAGATAACATCGTCCTGCCCCAGGACGGCCCGACTGCCTATGCCACCTGGTATGATTAGAAAATCTGCTCGTGGTGCCTTATGTATTCCGTAATCCGGATTTACAGAAAGGCCATTTCTGGCTTTTACCGGCACTTTTTCTCTCGCAACTGTATAAACATTCAGAATACTGTAGTGACTGAGCTCATTCGTAACGGAAAAAACTTCAAAAGGACCGGCAAAATCTAACACTTCAACGTCATCAAATAGAAAAATTGCCGTATTCTTTTTGCTCATGTGATGTCCCTCTTGTTTTCCAGCCCGATTCACTTCTTTCCCATATAGCGGCTCTTCAAATTGAACGCTATCATCCATACGGCCATGGAACGTTTCGGCAGGATTTTCAATATCTGCGCCGTTTGGCGTCCAAATTCTGCCACTTTGCCTACCTTTTTCCGGCTCTCCACAACTCGCTTTTGAGCCCTTCATAAACATTGAAGACGATGGGACAGACAGAGCAATTGGCATATGCCTGGTTCATGCGAAAAACAAAATCTTTCTTGTGCAGATGGGGATAGGACCGGCAGTCGCGTGGTCTGCAATCATAAACAGAGCAGATGTTGTCCCGCAGAAAGGGGCACGGCATGGTGCTGAATTCAGCGACAGCCCCTTCCTCGCTGTTACCCTTGATAAAGTCGTCGCGGAACTGTTTGACGGGCAGGTCCAGGTGAGCAGCCAGTCGCTTGATATCGGCTTCGGTCAACAGCGGTTGCATAACCCTGCAACAGTTGCCGCACTTGGTACAGTCAATCTGTGCAGAAACCTCTTGATACAGCTTCCTGACCAGTGCGTCGATCCTGGAGGCCGGCAGATCGGATGCTTTCAGATAAGAGCGGAAGCGCCAGTTTTCGTCCTCTCGCAGCCGGGCTTGTTGCTCGATTTTCCGGATGTCATTTTCCATGGGCTTGGCTTCATTATTTATGATTGACGGTAGAAAAAGAGCGTAACATTTTATTATGCACTTAGAACCTGTCATCTACCTGTAGATGCAAGCATCTACAGGTAGATGACTTTTAAGCATATACATATAGATGCTTTTTCTGTTTTCCGTGATTATCCTTATTTATCTACCTGTAAATGCTTTTCCAGGGGAGTTGTGACATTACTCCCATGATTCACGAAACAGGACCGTGGTGTTTGCGGTTCCGTTTTGAATCGGGCGCGCCTCCATGCTTCGCCAACTGTTTCAGCCGGATTTATATCACAAACAATATTGGCTATAAATTAAAATTTATGAAAAATATCTATTGAAATTTCAGGGGAAAATCGGGGAATAAGATTCGGAGAGATTCAATAGGTGATGCTACGGATTTATTGTTCCGGGGGGTAAACATTCAAACCATGCTGTAGTGGCGCATTGCATGAGCCACGATTGGGCGAACAGAGAGGTTCGCCCCTACGATTCGTAGATTAAACCACCGGAACAAAATTACCATATATTCGCCGCAACCGGCGACGAGGCGCGATCTTCAAGCCGGATTGCGTTTGCCTTGCACACGGAACGGCAGATTCCGCAACCATAGCAATAGGTCTGATCGACCACCGCTTTTTTGTTGGAAGCGCTGTAGCTGAGCGCACCGAACTGGCAGAGACACATACATTGCCGGCAGCCGCTGCAAGACTCGGCGTCAATTTCCGCGACATATTCGGCGCGGAACATGACCGGAACTTCATGGGTGACGGTGGAGCGCAGGGCCAGGCAGTCTGTCCGGTCACAATTGCAGATTCCACCGATGAACGGGGTTTGGAAGGTCCAGACCGTATGACAGAGTCCTTCCAGTTCATGTTCGCGGAACGCGGCAATGGCTTCTTCCCTGGTGAGCATTTCGAACTTGCTGTCATCGACCCCGCCGGTGAACTTTTCCTCAAGTGCCTGAAAAATCTCCTGAAGCTTCCAGCCGTTCGGTCCCAGGCTGATGCCGTAGCAATAGCGTTTTTCCTTGCCCAGCGTCGATTGCCGGCAGACGCAGGCTACACGGGTGATGGAATTGGTAAACTCGAAGATCTGCTCGATCTCTTCGATCGGCACCACCTGGCCGAAGTGGACCTTTTTCATCCTGCGGCTGATCATGCGACTGAAGAGGGTTCTGATAAACCAGGGCATCTTCTTGAGACGGTCGAAGCCCTTGTTCATATTGGACACCTCCAGTTCCCATGCCTTTGGGTCTGCAAACTTCTCCAGAAATTTGAGCCGACGAAGATCGCTCAACATATCCTCGGAGTAGTTTTTGGCCTGCAGGTACCATTTTTCGCCCTCACCATGTTTCAGGCAGAACTCGCACATTTTCGATCTCCTTCAACGCCGAAATCAGCCAGCAAAACAGATCAGTAACATCAGGCCATGCAGTTTTTTCCTAAACATGATTTCACCAATATTGCATATTATTAACAGATCGTTCCTGCGTCTGTCACGTTGAAACAAGAGGGACGGAATCTCGCGATTCCGCCCCTCTTGTTATCAGCAGGTTTAAAGTAAATCAGTACCGATACTGCTCGGCCTCGTAAGGCCCTTCCTTGGGCACGCCGATATAGGCGACCTGTTCATAGGTCAACTCTGATAGCTGTGCGTCCAGCTTCCTCAACTGCAGACGGGTAATCTTATCGTCCAGATGTTTCGGCAGCACGTAAACGCCGACTTGGTAGTCTGAATTGCGGGAAACAGCTCGATCTCCAAAGATGTACCCTTACCCGCCATTCCGTCTGCGCCTTCAGCGGCGCGTCAACTTACTGGTCCGCAGTTCATTGATGATCGTTCTGCAGACATTCTCTTGGGTGAGGTCCGAGCTATGCACGGTGAGATCGGCGTGCCTGGTGTATAGGCTGAAGCGCTCTGCGAACAGGTCGGCGAAACTCTGGTCAGGGCGTTTTGCCAGACCTCTGGTGCTGTAATCATGGACGCGCGCTTGTAATGTGGCCAGATTCACATCCAGAAACACGACAATTCCGTTCGTCTTCAGGTGGGTCATGGCGGCATGACTGTATGCGGCGCTCCCGCCGGTGGCAATGACGTGATTGTGACAGTCGAGTCCTAGAAGGACATCCTCTTCGATCTTGCGAAGTGCCAGATGCCCTTCTGTATCAACTATGTCTTGCAGGGGGCGAGCTTGGGATGCCTGGATGAGAATATCCGTATCGACAAAGGCGCGGGACGTCAGCTTGGCCAGAATGACGCCGGTTGTGCTTTTGCCTGCCCCTGGCATGCCGATGAGAATTATGTTGGATGGTTTTTGGGTCATGTTGTCTCTCTTTTGTTTGAACTGGTTCATGTCTTGAAAAGTCAGTTTCAATATATCCAGGATGTCGCCGATTGCAGATCTTTGAACTGGAACCCGCCAGCTGTTCGTTTGTCAATTCCTCAACCAGGTTTCCTAAGATCCCATGCTTCTTCTTTTAAATAGCTTAACACACTGGAACCGTTCGTTTGCTGGAAATCTCGAATTGTCGGCTGAAACGTCTTGACATTCAAAGCTAAACAGCGATACTTTTTCACGGTAATTTCAACATAATTTGCAGATAGACGATAATACTAAACCATCCGCAAGGGTGGGACGGAAAACCTACGGGTCTCACGGAGACAGCCGGGTCGCCGAAATATCTTACCGATATTGAAGCCCCGGCTTTTTTGTTGCCTGGCGTATCACTTCGATACGGTAAAAAGGAGCAATACAGATGAGACTTGTTTCATTCTTGATCGCATTGGTAACGCTTGCCACTCTCTCCGGATGTGGCAGCGGCGGAAGCAGTTCAGGAACGAATTCCGTTGCCAGCGGCGACTCGGGGAAATCAGACACTGTAGCTACCACCACTGTAACTCCTGCCACAGGAACCCCCACCACGGTAGCTCCCACCACCGGAACACCAACCACCGGAACACCTACCACGGAAACACCCACTACTGTAACTCCTGCCACGGGAACACCCAGCTCTGGAACACCCAGCACGGGAACTACGGGTGTCGACAGCATTCGGGGCGATGCGCTTGCAGCCATCAACCAGGCCCGCGCTACGGCGAGGACATGCGGCACTACTTACTATGGAGCGACAACCGCGGTGGCGTGGAATGACAAAATTGCGGCCGCAGCATTGGTCCATTCAGACGACATGGCTACGAATAACTTTTTAAGTCATACCGGTTCTGACGGCTCTTCACCGGGGGGCAGGCTGACTCTCGCAGGCTATAATTGGACCACTTACGGAGAAAACATCGCCGTCGGCTATTCTTCCGTGTCGGCAGTCGTCCAGGGATGGCTTGCCAGCGAAGGACACTGCAAGAACATCATGAATCCTGCGTTTTCAGAAATTGGTATTTCCTCCGCAGCAGGACCGTATGGAAGTTCTCCTTCCGCACTCTACTGGACATTGGGCTTGGCAAGGGCCGGAAGCCTTGCCGCTTCCTCCCTGTCAGCTCCCGGGACCTGATCCGTTCCACCCTTATTTAAAAGCAAAAGGTCAACCAGAGAAGCAGGAGGGGCGACCCTCGGAACTGAAGGAATTGGAAGGTCAGAAGGAAGTAAAGGGTGGGTGACAGCAGCCTTTTAATGGGTGTCCCCAAGCTTCCGCTAACATTCAAAGCCGATTACTGTCCAAAATTTGTCAAAATCACATGCCTGTCACCAACCAGAACGGGTGGGTGCTAGGTTAGTGGCATCAACGCGAATGGTCTGCCGCAAAATCCACAAACATAGATTTCCGCATCACCATTAGCGAAATCAACTTGTGCTGTGCCCGGCTCTTCCAGTTCGAAGGAAATCATACCGGCATCCTCGACTGGTCCTTTACAGGAAGGACAGCTGACGGGGAGCCGTCCAGCAAATACCAAGTCGCGGAAGTCTTCAATCGAGTAATACCCTACGAAATCCAGATAAGAAAACAATCTTTCAGCAGGTCCCAACTGGCCAACGATTGGGAACTCAAAGATACGCTTGTCGATGTTGTAGAGACAGAGCATGCCTTTTTTTAATTGATGTTTCAGGGTTTCAGGAACAGTGGTCAGTTTGAAACAGGGATACGGCTGATTTCTCAAGACATCCTTCATGGAGGTCATTTTTTCCCTCTAGAAACTACTAATGGCAGGCGCTGCCCTTGATAAAGTCTAGCACCATTGACGCAGCAGTCAAAAACAAGGCAAAGCGTTCCGGCAGCTTCCCGGCCTTTTTGGGCATGATTGATATACGCTCTCAAAGGGATATACTTTAAAATGAGTAAAAAGTGGCACAAAGGAGAGGCCATGCGCGATTGGAATGCCGTCATCACCGTCCACGAAGGGGGATTCGCTCCGGCCTGCCGCCTTCTGGAACCGTTCGGCCCGGTGAGGAAAACCGAGTTCTTCAACATCCTGGTGATGCACGCCGCTGACCCTTTCCAACTCCTGGGCGAGCTTCAGGGGCAGCTTGCCGGCAACCCCGTCATTGCCGCCTGGGTATCGCGCTTCATGCCCATGCAACGGCTGTTCGCATTTCAGTCCGTGGAGGAATTCGAGCTCCGCTCCCGTGAGGTGGTGCTCGAGTGGCTGCCCCGCCTCGCCAATGCCCGTTTTCATGTCCGCATGCACCGGCGCGGCTTCAAGGGAAAACTCTCCAGTGCCGAAGAGGAACGCTTTCTGGACGAGTTTTTGCTCCACAGGCTGGCGGAAGCGGGTACTGCGGGCAAGGTGGCTTTCGACGATCCCGATGCGATCATCGCCCTGGAAACCATCGGGCCGCAGGCCGGGCTATCCCTCTTCGGCAGGGATGAACTGAAACTCTATTCCCTCCTACATCTGGATTGATGCCTCCGAACTGAGATGGCTCCGTGGAGAAAAGAACATGGAACCAAAGACCTCGATTGCAGAGGTCCGTGTGATCATGCTGGATTATGCGGCTCTCACCGGACTTTCCCCCCAGGGTAAAACGCCGCGGCGTTATCTCTGGACAGACGCCTTTGCGCTCTGCAACCTGCTGGAACTGTTCCGCCAGACCAATGACGAGGGGTGGCGGGATCTCGCCCTGCAGCTCGTCGACCAGGTACATCACATCCTTGGCCGCCACCGTATGGACGATCCCCGCAGCGGCTGGATCAGCGGACTGGGCGAAGACGAGGGAGAGTTACACCCGACCCGGGGCGGCCTGCGGATCGGCAAGAGGCTGAACGAACGCAGGCCCGGCGAGCCGCCCGACGAGCGCCTGGAATGGGATCAGGACGGGCAGTACTTCCACTACCTGACCAAGTGGATGCATGCCCTTAACCGCGTCAGCAGGGTTATCGGGGATGCGGTCTATGCCGGGTGGGCCATGGAGCTGGCGCAATCGGTGTATCCCGCCTTCACCTCCGCCACCTCCCGGGGCGGGCCAAAGCGGATGTACTGGAAAATGAGCATCGACCTCACCCGGTCGCTGGTCCCCTCCATGGGGCAGCACGACCCCCTCGACGGCTACGTCACCTATAGCGAACTGCAGGCCTCGGCCGGTTTGCTCGGTCTGTCACCACGGTTCGGCCTCACTCTCGAGATCGCCGATATGGCCGCCATCTGTCGGGGAAGGGAATGGGCCACGGACGATCCGCTCGGTATCGGCGGCTTGCTGTGGGACGCCTGGCGGATCGCTCAGTTGTCAGAGAGGGGCGTCTTCAGGAACACACTCCTGCTGGAGTGCGTCGTCGATGCGGCCCTGGCAGGGCTGGAGGCCTTCGCGGGGGGTGATCTTTTAAAATATCCCGCCCCATACCGTTTGGCCTTCCGCGAACTGGGGCTCTCGATCGGGCTGAAGGGTGTTGGGCCGCTACGGGACTGGTCGGAGAAGAACCCGGAGCTCATCGCCCGGGAAAGCCATCTGCGGCGGAAGATCGAAGCGCTGACGGGTTACCTTTGGCTTGCCGGGGAGATCGAGAGTTTCTGGCTGGAGGGGAGCAACCGGGAGGCCGGGACGTGGCGCGAGCACCGGGAGATCAACATGGTGATGCTCGCCACCAGCCTCGCTCCTGACGGTTTTCTTTCGATTTGAGTGAAAATACAGAAGGATCAGATTCCAACTTTATGGATTCTTGAAATTGCAGGCAATAGTGACCCCAACTTCCTCTTTTGCCCGGTACTTCTGATACTACAGCCCATCAGCAGGTAACATGAAAAAGTCCGATCCTGTTTTCCTTTGCTTGGTTAAAGACAGCGATGGCCCGCGGAGTGGGCTCGGTGAGGACCGTGCAACCCGTGCCGGCAAAGAATTCGGCCGCTTCCGGTGAAAGGCGCAGGCTGTCGTTCTGGCCCGTCCCCACGATCAGGAGATGGCACCCTTTCTCGTAGATGAACTCGGCCTCCTCCAGGGACATGATGTGTGAGGTCCCGTAATGTCTTTTCGACAGTTTTTTCCTGCGCTTCTTAATCTCACCTGATAGTCGGATGAGCACGTCGTGGGGGTAGGTTTCGCCATCGATGGTGATGCTGCCGAATTCGGTGCCATCAATTTTCATGGTCTGGCCTCCTGTTGTTCCAATACGCGTTGCAACTACTAAAAACAGATTCCGTTACATCCGACTCGTTTCCGAGCGCTTCTCGCGAGCATGAGCGTGATCGGCTGATCTACCCAAATGGAACTTTCTCCTGGATCGGCATCGAACTTCTGATCAAGGTTCTGGCTTAGACTCCACTGTAGCTATACCACTTCCGTCACGCTTTTAGCTTTTGGGTTTCTCCGCCGGCGGCGTCGCTTTCTCTTGTGTTGCGGCGCATCGGATTCTTCGGTGAGATCGGGCGGCAGCGGCACCGGCACCTGCTGCTGTGATTGAGCCGCCCACCAGTCAAGCTGTTTGACGACGTCCTTTTTGTCGCCGCGGGTGATCCGGCAGAATTCGATGATGTCATTGAAATCATGACGGGCGATGAACGACTCCGGTCGGCGGCCGGGGATCTTTTTCAGGCGCATCTGCTGGCTGATGATGTCGCGCAGCGCGTTCCCGACCCGGTTCGCGATCATAACGATCGGGCAGGTTTCGCCCATGAACTCCGCCACCGCGGCGTTAACGCTCTGCAGCCAGGGCGCACCCTGTCGGCGGAAGCGCTCCGCCTTCTCATCGATGTACTCGCCGAAAAGAAGTGCCAGCAGGAGCGGCGGGGAGACCTTGTGCCCCTGCTGGATGCGGGAATCGACGCAGCTGAGCATCTCCCCGAAGCGGGTGTGGGGATAACCTTCGCTTTCGGCGCCGAGCCAGCTCGAAAATGCCGGGAACAGCGCCGCAAAGAGCCCGGTCTGGCGGAGGAGATCGTAGCACTTCGCCCCCTCTCCCGAGAGGATCAGCTTGAGCAGCTCGTCGTAGAGACGTGGCGGCGCCGCCCTGACAATGGTATCAGCGGCGGCGACCAGAGCCTTGCGGGTATTTTCCTCGATGGTGAAGGCGAGCTGGGCGGCAAACCGCACCGCCCGCAGCATCCGTACCGGGTCTTCCTGGAAACGGACATCCGGATCGCCGATGGTGCGGATGATGCCGGCGTCCAAGTCGGCCAGGCCGCCGGTGTAGTCAATGATCGAGAAGTCGGCGATATTGTAGGCAAGCGCGTTGACGGTGAAGTCGCGGCGCAGGGCATCCTCTTCGGGGGTGCCGTAGACGTTGTCCCGCAGGATCATGCCATCATCGTCCTTCACCATGCGTGGGTGACGCTGCCGGTGTTCCGCCCCGTGTGCTTCTTTCGGCTCGGGCTCCGGCTCGTTGGAAGCTTGCGAGCGAAAGGTCGCCACCTCGATGATCTCATCCTGGAAGTGGATGTGCGCCAGACGAAACCGCCGCCCGATCAGACGACAGTTGCGGAACATCCGCTTCACCTCGTTAGGCGTGGCGTTGGTTACCACGTCGAAATCCTTCGGTTCCCGGCCGAGCAGGAGATCGCGCACACAGCCGCCCACGAGATAGCCGACATAGCCGTTATCTTTCAGGCGGTAGAGGGTGCGCAGGGCGTTCGGACTCATCAGTTTGCGGGAGATCTCATGTTCCTGCCGGGCGATGATCACCGGGCAGCTCTTTTCCTTTTTCATCCTGTTACCGCCCCAACGTATTCATATGTTTCACAGCTTCG
>DBMM01000091.1:119326-120195 GCA_002298925.1 Geobacter sp. UBA698
TTTGGTAATGGCAATTAAGTCAAGACTTTCTTTTAGATTTTTCATGCTGTCGGCCATATCTTGATCGCTCTTGGCACGGATCTGAACTGCCTTGGCCGCCGAACTCAACGTCGAGACGTCCCGTCCGGTGTAGCTACTCAGTTCGGATAGTTTTGCCTCGCCGGTTTCCAGTATCAGCCAGGCAACTATCCCCCGTGCTTCGGAATTCTTGCGATATTTGCCGGGGGCTATCAAATCCTTTTCTTCAATTCCGTATTTCCGGCAGACGCTTTGTATTATCTCATCAAGACGAATGCGCTGCTTAGGTCTTTCTTCTGCTTGGGCGAGAACTTTATCAATGAAGGCGTCATCGCCGAGAACGCGGCTGTCATTGGCACTGCCGCTGTGGTATTCGGGTAGATGTCCCTCATCTTTCCCTTCTTCAACAAATTTCCTGTATTCGAGGCTCGCCTTTGCGATTTTCCGGGCAAACTGCGACAACACCCAGTCGGTGGTGAGCCAGGGGATGGTTTCCATGCCAAGATATGCGCAGTGGCCGCTCCATGGATATTCCTCCGGAGCTTGAACCATGTTGGCACGTACCGGATTAAGATGGATATAGCGGGTAAGTTCCAGCAGGTATGAGTCAGCATCAACCAGGACCGCTTTGAACCTCCCCTGAAACAGGTGTCCGCTCCTGTTTTGTCGCCAGTTGATCCATCTGGTGTAGCGGAAGGTGAGGTTCTGCAAGATGCGAGACAATGATATCTCGCCAACCTGGATGGCCAGGTGGATATGATTGGTCATCAGGCAGAATGCATGAATGCGATGACCGTATCGTTCGATCCCCTCCTGCATCAACAGATAGAAGCGGTAGCGGTCGGCGTCAT
>DBMM01000090.1:0-7321 GCA_002298925.1 Geobacter sp. UBA698
CACTGATTTGATGTCAACCACCGGCGTGCCGTCGAGCGCCTCCAACGGGCCGACCTTCAGCCTCGTCCCCACCATCTCGCGCACGGTAACGCGGTGCAGGCCAAGGGGATTAGGCCGGTCAGGGGAACGGGTCGCAAAAACGCCGGTCAGGGGCAGATTCCTGTTGCGGCCCGGATGCACCTTCAGCTTATCCCGGTTCGACCGATGAAACCAGGTGATCACAACAATTTCATCACCCACGGCAATCCCGTCAAGCCCCTCCGCAACAGCAGGGTCCAGTTCCAGCCAGGCATCGGGCGCCCCTTCATACCCCTGACGGGGAGCGGCGTCACGGTCGGTCAACTCGGAGTGGACCACCCCGATGGGGTTAAGGATGTAGGTGGTATCGGGCATTTTTTCCCTTTCGTAGAACGCCCAAAGCCTGACCAGCCTGCTTTTGGGCCGGTTTTGACGCTGGTTAGCCGTTGCATGTGTCGTTTGAGGACTTCACGATCAGCTGTATCTGGGATATTTGCCGATTGAGCACTTCCAGTTGCCAGCCATAGCACGATAAATGGTACATCTGGTATATTGTCTGCCCACCCCTGTCTCGAAGCACCCCTAAATCGCCATTCACCCTTAAAGGCTTGCGTGGCAGCCACTTAAAGATTCCCGATTGTTTCAGAAGGGTTGCCACCTTGGAGGAGAGGAATACGTACTTTGCTGAACCATGTTCAAGCAAATCTGCCAGCGATTTCAGATGTGAAGTTGATAGATCTTCAACAGTTAAGCTGTTGGTGCCAACAGTTGGTAAGTGCAGAACCTCAATGAAGGACACACTTTCGGCATGATTTGCTGTGAATCCAATCTCCGCGAATTTTTCATGATACTTCTTTCCGGCACCTCGGTAATGGGAAAGCAGAAATGGGTGATGGACTTTATTTTTTCTCCAGAAACTCACTCCGCAGTCTAAGTAGTCGTAAACTTCCGGTAAAGAGGTATCAATATCAGCACCGTAATTCGCATCCAACCCGACAAAAAGGAACTTTGCATCGATTGGACTGCATCCTTGCCATGGTCTCTGCGTAAACTGCGTAACAAGTTTTTCTGAAGAATGCAGCACATATGGCATCTCACACCTCTTTAATTTCTTTCACGGGTAACGGCTCTGGCCATGACCCACCCGCCCGACCTCATCGGGCGGTCGGCGTCCATGGGCCTGGTTGAACATTTCAGGACTATTTACGCTGAGTCAATGTGGACCCTCCGGCGCACACTTTATCCTTCAAAAAAAATCCCATGGTATTAGGGAGAACTGGCTTCCATGGCTCTTTTTCAACACTTCTCTTTTTTGACTCCCGTAGCGTGCTATCAGCACAATTTATGTCAATATAGGATATCGAGATATTTGGGTTCATCTCGTCTTTTTTGGTGAAAATCACTTTGGTTCTGTAAATGTTTTCACTAATTTCATGCAACCACGAGACGTTATGGTATGTAACGCTTTCAGGATTGTCAGATACATACTTCCATTCGCCACGCGGGATAAACCTTGGGGGCTTTGAAACCCTCTGTCCGTCAATGAACCATGGCAGTTGCATAATTATCAGCCAGCCGTTTTGCGCAAGGCACCATACGAACTTGTCAACATTTTCGCGTAGTGAAACTTCTACTTTTGGATCATCGTCCAAAAGACTGTTGACCAAATTATGGTCGATCAGGAGTCGGTCTAGCAGTTTGCTGTCATTAAGCTGCGTATTACATGCTTCGATGGATTTCCCGAAATCGGTAAAAGTCTTGTCTTTTGAGCCGACGAACTGGATGAGTGGGTCGTAGCCGTTTGAAGATAAACACCTTGCTCGTTCAATCTCAAAATCGGAGGGTCCACCATAGTCAACGAGGAGGAAAGGCAACGCAAGGACGTACAGAACCGGGTCTATGTTGGCTAGGACGTTTCCAGTTATAGCCTTGCCTGATGAGTTGCTTCTGATTTGGGCCATAACTGCTGCAGTACTCTCACATTCATAGCTAGTGCGCTTGAATTTGTCTAAATCGGCTGCGCTGTTTTTGTATGTGGTCATGACCCGGATTGGCTGACTGCAACCCGAAATTACTGAAGTGATTAAAATTGACAGCATAATAATTGCTTTCATTGTGCCACCTTCCCAAAAACAAGTAAATTTTAGCCGAATGTTTGGTTTGGTTAGATGCACATTCTGGCAGCTGTATTTATTGCTTCCTGCTCCATTGGCGCGGCTGGATAACCTATAGTGTTACACTCGTGCAAATACTGCTGAAGAAACGGCGAAAAGCCGCCAAGTCTCTCGTACTGGGCTGTATGAACGAATTCATGGGTAATCAATTGCCGGTTCTTCTTGCAGTCCGACCGTATATAAATGCCATATCTTAGAGTAAGACCACCGGTAGAAGGAGTAATCAGCTGTGTAGCTACAGCAGCGGCATGAAGAGCTGGATGGTTAGGCATCGAAATTTGATGCACAACCAGAAGTCGTATTCGCTCCGGTTGAATAACTCCGGCTTTGCGAGCATCAGTCACTTGGGCATCGGTTAACGCAACTCCGTCACGAAGAACCACCTGCTCTTGTTCTTCAGCCCACTGGCAAGCTAACGGCAACAAAAGCTCAAACTGTTCTGGTGGAATCATAGAATAATCTTCCTTTCGTTCAACTCATTATTCAGCAGTTCACGTGCGTGCGCGTGAACCGCTGATCTACTCAAACGGAACATTTATCCCGTGAGTTTCCAACCCTACGCCTTTTCCTCCGACGCATCCCCTGCTCCATCACCATCGCGTTCAGATCCTCACTCAGCAGCAACTTGGAAAGCAAACATGACGGATAAAGTATGAATTTTGAAACTCTTCCATCATAATTCATCCTTCATCTTTTGCCGTTTCCCCTCTCCAACACCCCATATACGTGCGGTCTACTTGGCCACGGAAGTTTGCGGAGCGGGAATGCTCATCAGCAGGCCCTGTCCGCTTCCGCTTATGACAGAAGGCATGGTTCCATTCCATTTTGCGATCTGCTCGCGCATGATCTTCAACCGCTCCCACTCCAGAAGGCGCGGGTCCAGTGATGAAGCCAGCGCCCGGTTGGCAGCGGCTTCACCCTCGGCAATGGCGATCTTCTTCTTGGCCTCGGCCTGGGCTGAGCGCACCTCGTTTTCCACCTGGATCGATTTCTGAATCGCCTGGGTCTTGGCATTGACAGCCTCAAGCAATGCCTGCGGCGGTCGTAGCGAGCCGATCAACCCGAACTGCTGGATGTTAACCCCGAACGGATGCACGGTATCGTTCAACATCTTGCCGGTACGCTGCAAAAACTCCTCTTTCTTCGTTCCGTTGATCTCGTCAAAGGTATATTCCGAACCAAGGTTGGCGACGATGTTGCGGGTGGTATCCCGCAGAAAGCCGTGGGTGAAACTGTCGATGTTGTCGGCCCGGAATTTGGAGTAGAATTCCGGCACCTTGACTGATTCCAGCTGATAGCTGACGGCCACATCGATGTTCACCGGCACCGAGTCCTTGGTATTGAAAGTCAGTTCCTCGTTGAAAGGTTTGCCTTCGGTCTTGTCGTGGGTCCAGGCCACCCGCTGGATGAAGGTCGGATAGGTGACAACCACCGATTGGACCGGATTGTAAAAGACGAAGCCGGTGACGATGTCTTCGCGGGTGATGCCCTTGTTGACCAGGCGGTTGATCTTGATGCCGGTATAGCCGGGATCGATCAGCTTCCAGGTCAGCAACAGGCTGCGAATGAAGGGAATAGCGAACAACAGCAGCAGGAGCAACACCACATATTTGGTTTTGCCCTTGAGCTTGTTGAACAGATTGCCGGTGGATTCGGAAAGATTGATTTCAACGTTAGCCATGATGCATATCCTCCAAAGTTCAAAATATCGCGGCTGCGATTATCGATTCAGGCCTTTAATACTCAAAAAAAACAGTTCAACACAGAGACACTGAGGCACAGAGTTAACTTAAGAAATTAAATCAAATGGTTACTTCAAGTTATTCTGTATTTGTGGATTCACCTGACAGGTTGATAATTCATTTATTTCTTTTTTATTCAATGATTTCTCAGTGTTCTCTGTGTCTCAGTGTTTCAACTGCCGTTTATAGGTTAATTGAAATTGCGGACTTTCAGCCCTGTCTCAGCTCCCGGACATCATGATCCGCCGGATCCGCTCCCCGGTATCCGGATGGCTGGAGAGATAGTTGCGGGCCGGATTCATGGCGCTGCCCGCATTGCCCTGGCGCACATCCAGCTGGGCCTGCAGACGACCCAGTACCTCGGCATAGCGGCGCAGGGGAACCCCGGCCGACTTCATCCAGGCGATGGCCGCGTCGTCCGCCTCCCGTTCGAATGCCCGTGAAAAGGAGGCATCCACCAGTACTGTGGGGAGAGTTGCCGCCAGCGAGGTGAGCGACACCAGGTCGCCGGTCAGGGTGGCCACGATCAGGCCGGCCACCGAATTCTGCAGAACGTGGCGCAGGGCATGCCGACCGCGCACATGCCCCAGTTCGTGGGCCAGGATGGCGGCAAGTTCGTCGTCGTTTCTGGCCAGATCAACCAGTTCGTCGGTCATGATCACGATTCCGGAGGGGAGCGCAAAGGCATTGGCCCCCACAGCCGGGCAGGAACGCAACTCTAGACGATAGCCGGCTGCGGTTCCTGCCGGGCCGGCCACGCGCCGGAACAGGGCCTTCAGTTCAGCGCGGCGTTCCGGGCCCAGTTTGGTTGGTTTCATCAGGATGCGGTCGAGTGTGGTGAGGGCATCACGCCCGAGGGCGGTTTCGGTGGCGGCAGGCAGGGCAAAGGCCGCATGGCGGGAAAGGGATGGTACGCCGTAGCGAATGAACAGCAGCACCATCAGTGCGGTCAGGATCAGGGCCGCCACGGCCAGCGGCAGGCTCTTCTCCCAGCGGTAAATCAGGCTTTCGGCGCTGGTCCTGCCGCTGGCCCGCTCCAGGGTCGCCAGCAGCACGGCATCCTCCAGTTCGCAGACGCCGCCGTCCGGCAGACGCACCGTCCGGCGCACCGCCCCCACCCCGGGCGGCACCCTCAGGGAATTCAGAGGATATGAGAGCTCCACCCCTTCGCCACGAATGGTCACGCGCTCCCCGTCCAGGGTGAGCACAACCTCGCGCCGGGTTGAAACCTTGCCGTCGAAATAGGCGGCCTGGGCCGCTTTCATGACTTAACTATCTTCCAGATAAAAAACTCCATTTCAGTGTTGTCCGGTTAGACTTTGCTTATAACCTCCCCTCCCTTGATGGGAGGAGATTGAGGGGTGGGTGAAACTGCCGTCAGTGTCAAATATGGCAAACACCCCCACCCCCTGACCCCCTCCCGCAAGGCGAGGGGGGACATTAAGACAAAAGCAAAAACCAAACCGATACTGCTGACTCCATTCAGTGATTGGAAAACCCTGCCACTCCCTTTACTGGGAAGAAGACTCAAACTATGACATAGAAACTCCCCCTCCCCTGGCGGGAGGGGGTTGGGGGGTGGGGGAAGCCGCTTCCAGGCACTGCTGCCTGATAACTTCAACTACTCCCTCGATATTTTCGATTACATCGTTGTTCCAAAACCGCACTACTGTAAAACCGTTCGTCCGCAGACAGTCGTCTCTTCGCTCATCGTACTGAATATTTTCCGCATGCTGTCCACCGTCAAGCTCAATGACAATCCTTTTTTCGAAAGAGACGAAGTCAACAATGTATTTTTCAATCACTTGCTGTCTGCGGAACTTGATACCTTCAAGCTGACTGTTTCTCAAATAGCGCCAGAGCAGGCGTTCCGCATCAGTACTGCTGTTACGTAATTCTCTGGCAAATGCCTGGAGGGAATGTCGTGGTTTCATGGCAGCCTCCCCCACCCCCTGACCCCCTCCCGCCAGGGGAGGGGGAAATTTAAAACCGTCAAAATATCCAGATATCTCCTGATAAAGGAGGGCAACCACCATTACAGGGCAATGTCGATCGTCATGCCGAATACATCGCCGATCTCTTCTCCGGCAGCTCCGACCGCGGCGCCGCTGCCGGCCGCCGCGACCAGGCCGTCCAGGCCGCCCATGGTTTCGAGCTGCAGATGTTCGAAACGATAGCGAGCCAGGCGCACCGTGGCCCAAGGCATCATCAGCCCCAGGCTGAACATGATGGCCAGCGCATTGGTCACGAACAGCAGGGCCATATCCCGCGTACGCAGGGTGCTGCGGAATCGGTTGCTGCCCATGCTGGTTCCGTTCCAGCACAGGTTGGCCAGGGCGGTCTGGCCGTAGACCGTCAGCATGAAGTAAACCAGCGGCAGCGCCAGGGCGGGAACAAGCACCAGTCCGCGCCAAGCCCCGTGGGCACCACCCGCGGCGACGGCAGAGGCGAGTCCGCTTCCCGACAAACCCGCCATGAGGCCGATCAGGCCGAAGATGGCGATGAAGCCGAGCGCCACCTTGAGGGAGAGCAGGTAGAAATCCTTGACCGTTGCGGAAAACGTGAACGGCGTGGCCCCATAGCTGCTGTTCTCGACCATGAACTTTTTCTGGCGATAGAGCGTGTACGGCATCAGGAGACCAAGGGTCAACAGCGAGAGGATGGTCAGGCCGGCGAACACCACGTAGGACTGCCGGTAGTCGGGCCGGAAACCGAAACGGATGTTGCGGTAGGAGGAGTTGACGGAATTGAACATCCGCGAGCGGACCACCAGCCAGGGAAACACCAGAAACACGACCAGGGCGACTGCCATGCTCAGCAGCGGACTGACCCGCGTGGCGATGCCGTACAGGATAAAGGCCACGGCCGCGATCAGCCACCCCTTGAAGAGCGCCAGCGGGTCGGCCAGATACTCGAACGGCTGGCCGTGCAGAGTGGTGCTGCCGTAAAAGAAGCGCCGCTGGCGCACCTTGGCCCAGGCGGAATAGATGCCGACCGTGACGATCTTGAGCAGCGTGTTGACGATCCAGATGCCGAAATAATCACGGGCACTGCCCTCAAACGTGAAAGCGAGTGTGCGGGGAACCAGCTGGAGGGATGCATGCGAAGAAACCGGCGGGATGGGAGGGGCTGAGCCTGAATCCATCACGGAGGAGAACGGCGGAGGCGTAGCAGCGGCCCGCATGGTTTCGTCGTTCAGCGCAAAGGAGAGCTGGCACTTGGGGCAGCTGGCCCGATCGACGCTGTCCGGTATGGCGCTTTTCGGAATGACTTTACTGAACCCGCACTGGGGACAAATGATGGTTATCTGCTCTGACACGCACCCCTCCTGGTTGAAGCTCAAATCATCACATTGGTCAGCGCCACAAAGAAGTGAACGCGAAACTG
>DBMM01000090.1:7425-19010 GCA_002298925.1 Geobacter sp. UBA698
GCAGCGTCAAAAAACTCCACCAGCCGGCGCCGCTCGGGCGAATCGGGGGAGATCAGCGCTTCGGTGTGCCCGCCCCCCTCGATCCGCCACAAGGTTTTGGGCTGGCCGGCGCGCTCGTACAGCCGCTCGCCGTGGGAATAGGGAATCACCTCGTCATGGGTGCCGTGGATCAGCAGCAGCGGGACCGGCGCTATCCTGCCGATATAGTCGGCCGGGCTCAGTTCGTTGCCGATCAGGGCCTGGGCGAGCGGGGTCTTGATGAGGCTCAGCAGGGGCATGGCGGCGATCTTGTCCCGGACGATGTCACGGTAGGAACAGAAGGAGGAATCGCTCACCACCGCCCGGATTCCCTGCCGGTCGCTGCCGCCGGCAACCACGATGGCCTGGGCGCCCCCCAGGCTCTGCCCCAGCAGCAGCAGGCGGTTCGGTTCCAGATCCTTTCGGCTGCGGACATATTCCAATGCGGCCCGCGAGTCCCAGTAGACACCCCGGCGATCCGGCCGGCCGGCGGATGCGCCGTAACCGCGGTAGTCAAAGACGAACAGGTTGAAGCCGGCGGCCGGCAGCCAGGAGACGAAACCGAAGTGGCTGGTCATGTTCTCGGCGTTGCCGTGGAAGTGAATCACGGTTCCCCTGGCCATGCCGACGGCCGGGATGAACCAGCCGGAGAGGCGCGTGCCGTCCTGACTGGAGAAGGAGACCTGCTCGAAACGCAGACCGTGGGCGGCCGGGGTATCGTAGACCGTCCGGTCGGGGTAGTAGAACATCTGCCCGATCCGCCAGCGGCTGATCAGAAACAGGGCCAGGATAACGACGCCGTAGATAACAACCTTGATCATGAAAAAACCTCTCTCCCTCCATTTTCCGCGTTCCAACTGTTAGCGGCCACCATAACAAATAATCGACACCAGCCAATAGAAAGATTTTCAATTGCAAAAGGTATATAATCAACAAACGAAACCTGCCAGTATCCAGTTTGGTATTTGCAGTTAACTTTAAGTTCCCCCTCCCCATGCGGGAGGGGGCTAGGGGGTGGGGTAATTTGCCATATTACCCACTGACGCCAGCTTCACCCACCCCTCAATCCCCTCCCGTCAAGGGAGGGGAGGTTAAATGCAAAGATCTAACCGGACATCACTGGAAGAAACCCACCAGCGCGGTTGCCCCCGCCGCGCTGAGCGATCGGCTCGGGGCAGGTCAGGAAAAGGGAGAAAAGGAGCAGGATCATGAAAAGATCATCGATTATGATGTCAGCCTTACTGTTCGTAACAGCCATGCTGCTTTCCGGCTGTATTTTCCCATATTGGGATGACTACGACGGCTACCGGGGCGGCTACCGGGGTGGCCATGGCGGTTATCACGGCGGAAGATATCACGACCACGGCGGAGGCTACTACGATTATGGCGGACGCCGCTAGCATGCTCTTATTTTCGACCTTGCCAGCAACGCCAAGAGAGAGTATTAAATAACGATAATATTTCTTGTTGTTGTGCGGGTGCTGCCGTGGCAAACAGGAGTGGAGCTAAACCATAACGGAAACATGAGCCGTCCGGACCAGTCATGCGCTGCCGGGCGGCTCTCTGTATATTCCATCATCCCTTGCACATCGGCAGAACCACTGAAAACTCTGGGACCGAACGTCCCCGAAAAGGAGAAACATCATGGGTGTTTTGATGCAGGCATTTTACTGGGATTGCCCCCGGGAAGAGCAGCAGGAGTACGCCTGGTGGAGCTTCGTCGCAACAAAACTCGCGGAACTCCGGAAAATCGGATTCACCGCGCTCTGGCTGCCGCCGGCCGGCAAGGGAGCCAACATCGGCGGCATGTCGATGGGCTACGATGTCTACGACTACTACGACCTGGGTGAGTACGAGCAGAAATCGGCCAGACCGGGAGAGAAAAGAACCTGGTTCGGCTCGAAGGATGAACTGAAAGCGCTGCTGCTGGCGATTCATGAACACAAAATGAAGGCTTACGCCGACCTGGTCCTGAATCACAACAACGGCGCCGACGCTACGGAATTCAATCCGATCACCAACCAGGATTGGTGGACGAAATTCAACCCGAAAAGCGGCAAATTCACCCGCGACTGGACCTGCTTCAACCCCTCCCCCTACCCCGACTCGGACCCGGGCATCTTCGGCAACATGCCGGACCTGTGCCACACCAACCCCCGCGTCATGTCCAGCATCCTGAACCACGCCAAGTGGATGATCGAGGAGATCGGCTTCGACGGCTTCCGCTACGACTTTGTCAAGGGCTTCGGGGGCTGGATCGTCAGAGCGATCCACGACCGGCATTACCAGCATCGCGGCCAAAAGGTGGACATCTTCGGGGTCGGTGAATGCTGGGCCGGCGACGAATTCATCGACAGCTGGCTTGATTCGGTCAACAAATGGGCCGAAAACCGGGTGGGTGCCTTCGATTTCCCGCTGCGTTACCGGCTGAAGGAGCTCTGCGACAGCCCCGGTTTCAACCTGAGGACACTGGCGAACGGCGGCGTACTGACCAGGGACCGCCCCTTCGAGGCGGTGACCTTCGTCGACAACCACGACTTCCGCGGCGATGGCAACGACGAAATTATCAACGACAAGCTGCTGGCCTACGCCTACATTCTGACCCACGAGGGGTATCCCTGCGTCTACTGGAAGGACTATTACCGATACGGACTGGCCGAGCCGGGGAAAGCGAGCGGCATCGAGCGCCTGGTGCAGTTGCACGAGAGCCATGCCGGCGGCGCAACGAATATCCTCTATCTGGACGACGCCTTCTACGCCATGGAACGCACCGGCGCCGGGACCCAGCCGGGTCTGGTTTTTGCCCTGAACAATTCCGGGGGAATTCTCCGTCATTCGGTCAGGACCGGCTTCAAGGGGCAGCAGCTGAAGCCGCTGGCCTGGCGAGCCAAGGATATGATTTACGATCCTCCGAATGTTACCACCGACGCCGACGGCTGGTGCCAGATCGAGGCGCCCCAGCGCGGGTATGTGGTTTATGGAATGTGATGCCGAAATATGCAGGTTTACGCCGGAGGGTTCTCCCTGACTGATAAACCTCTTAAGTAAGTTCCCTTCGACTCCACTCAGGGAACAGATGTGCGCTGAGCGGAGTCGAAGCGCATCCTGCGAAACTTACTCCCAGACAAAGCTCCGCCCGGAGTGCGGTGCTAATCCAGAAGACTGACGGGCACTGTTTCGTCTACGCAATGCCCCCTTGATGACACTTCAAGTGAGACTTGAAGCAACTATCGCAACGCCGCTACGGGCCGAATCAAAGGCCCGGCGGCTTTTTTGTTTTATGGGCAGAATATGTCTGATGGGAAATTTACAAGCAGCCGGGGCTAATGTTTTTAGGGGAAATTGCCGATAAGAATGAAAAGTGCTACAAGTAACCGGGAGCCGGACGTTACGTATTGGAATCACCTGAACAGCAATGGGATTGTATTTCAATATTCCCGATTGCGTTTGGAGTTCTTGGCCCAATGATATAATTTCAAAACGTATGGCTAGCCAATGAAAGAGACGAGCTCCCCATGAAAAAGAAGATCATTTCCCTGCTGCTTGTCCTGTTTCTGCTCTTTGCATTCGGGGCGCTGATCGCGGCGCTGAACATAAAAGACACTACCAATATCTTCAACAACCTCATCAAACTCCATCAGATAGAAGGTCTTCGGCATGATCTGGTGGAAAACGTTCTTAAAGTTCAATCAGACCTCTATACGGTTAACACACCGCTGAGCCGTGGCCTGGAAAACATTGTAATAACCGTTGACGGCCTGGATACCTCCGCCAAAAAATGCATCTCCTGCCATCATGAACCCGCAATAGCCCAAAAGCTGGAAAAGACTCTTTCGCTAATTAATGACTTAAAGGGGGCCTTGAGCTACTACATAACGGCATCCGCCAACAAACAAAGAATCGATAAGTTAAAAGCCGATGCGGCGCTGATCGGGAACGAACTTCTCAACCATACCGAAGGCATGGCATTTGATGCTGCCAAAAAAATCGATATATCAACGAATCATGCCATAGCAAAAGCCGCAAAAACAAAGCTGGCACTAATCTTACTGATTGTTGTGACTCTGTTTTTCGGTGTGCTAGTGGCCTGGAATCTTACGCGGTCAATCACCGGCCCCACGCATCAACTGGTGCTTGCAACAAGAAAGATCGCAGCAGGAGAACTTGGATACACGATTTCCGAAACATATCGGGCTGAGTTTGGAGAGCTTGCCAGCAATTTCAACCTGATGAGCATCTCGTTACAAAACGGATACATGAAACTGCAACAGGAAATCACCGAGCGGAGACAGACGGAAGAAGCCCTTCGCAAAAGCGAGGAGCGCTATGCCCTGGCAGCCATTGGCGCCAATGATGGCTTGTGGGATTGGGATCTGAAGACCGATGTCATCTATTTTTCACCCCGCTGGCAATCCATGCTCGGCCATGAAGAAAAAGAGACGGAAAACAGCCCGGAGGGGTGGTTCAGTCTGGTTCATCCCGAAGACCGCATACTGCTGGAGGCAAAAATTACCGCCCATATCGAAGGGCACACGTTACACTTTGAAAACGAACATCGCATGCGACACAAGGATGGAAGCTATCGCTGGATGCGCAACCGAGGTATTGCCCTGAGGGATTCGTCAGGCAAGGCATACCGCATGGCCGGATCACAGACAGATATTACCGAGCACAAGAAAACAGAAGAACTGTTGGTTCACGATGCCTTACACGACACCCTGACAGACCTGCCCAACCGCTCCTTGCTGATGAATCGCCTGCAACATGTGATCAATGCTGCACAAAGGCGCAAAAATTATCTGTTTGCAGTGCTTTTCATAGACCTTGATCGCTTCAAACTGATCAATGACAGCCTTGGGCATGTCATCGGCGATCAGCTGCTGATTTCGGTAAGCAACAGACTCCTGGGCTTTGTCCGCCCAAGTGACACTGTTGCCCGTCTAGGAGGAGATGAATTTGCGATTCTCCTCGAAGACATTAAAGATTGTGATGACGCGATAAAGATTGCCCAACGGATACAAACGGAACTGCCATTGCCTTTCGACATTTGCGGACATGACGTATCCACCACCGCAAGCGTCGGGATTGCGATGTATTCCGAAGGGGAGACGCGACCAGAACACCTGTTACGCGATGCCGACCTTGCGATGTACCAGGCAAAGGCCAATGGCAAGGCTCGTTATGAAATTTTTGATGCGGCCATGCATGCAAAAATGATCAAGTACCTGACGCTGGAAACCGACCTCAGGCACGCGATCGAGCGCAACGAATTTCTGCTGCACTATCAACCCATCATTTCTCTTTCCACCAACAGGATTACCGGTTTTGAAGCGCTGATACGATGGCAGCACCCAACCCACGGACTGATCTATCCAACGGAATTCATTCCGATAGCGGAAGAAACCGGTCTGATTACAGCCATCGGACAATGGGTGCTCCGTGAGGCATGCCTGAAAACCAGCCTTTGGCAAAAGCGGTTTTCCACGCCCCTGCCATTAACAATCAATGTCAATCTTTCCAGCAAAGAATTCACTCCTCACCTCATCGATCACATTAAGAACATTCTCCATGAAATTGACATGGAAGCTTTCACGTTGATGCTCGAAATCACGGAAAGCACGATCATGAAGCATCCTGAATTTACGGCACCATTACTCTTGGAATTAAAAAAACTCGGAATCGGCTTACAGATTGATGATTTTGGCACAGGGTACTCATCGCTAAGCTATCTGCATGATTTTCCGATCAGCGTATTAAAAATTGATCAATCCTTCATCAGAATGGTGAACACCGATAAAGAGAATCTGGAGATCGTCAAGACTATCATCGCATTGGCACATAATCTGAAAATGGAGGTAATTGCCGAGGGAGTGGAAACAACAGACGAATTGGAAACATTAAGAGAGCTTGGATGTGAATTTGTCCAGGGCTATCTATTTTCCAAACCGTTAGAATCCGAGGCTGCAGAAGATCTGATCGCTGCCTACAGCTCTCGCGTAAACTAACCGCAACTATCCACAGGAGGCTGCAATGAAATCCGTATCCGCCAAAATCATATCAATTCTCGTATTCCTGTTAATTCCCCTCACGACTTTTGCACAATCTTCACAACAACAGATTATTATCGGTCTAATTCCGGAGCTAAACGTCTTCAAACAGATGGAGCGATTCAGCTCGCTTGGCACGTACCTTACAGAAAAGACCGGCATCAAGGTAAAGTTCACGATCCTCAGCAGATATGGAAACATAATTGAAAGATTTTCTACGGAACGGCTGGATGGCGCCTTTTTCGGGTCATTCACGGGAGCCCTGGCGATACGGAAACTGGGCGTTGTACCTCTGGCCAGGCCGGTGAACCTGGATGGTGAATCCACGTATCACGCGCACCTGTTCACGAGAAAAGACAGCGGAATAAAAGGCATAGCAGGCATGAAGGGGAAGAAAATGGCCTTCGTTGACAAAGCGACCACGGCAGGATATGTATTCCCCGCAGCTTATTTGAAGGAACATGGCGTTTCGGATATCAACAAGTTCTTCAGCGAAACGTTTTATGCGGGAAGCCACGATGCTGCCTTGTATGCGGTTTTGAACAAGGAGGCCGATGTAGGTTCCTGCAAGAATACGATTTACGATATGATCAGAAAAACTGATCCGAGGATTGACAAGGAAATTGTCATTTTGGCTGAATCATCCAGTGTTCCGTCCAATGGACTCTGTGTGAGAAAAGGATTAAATCCACAAATTGCAAACAAATTGTACGAAGCCCTCCTGAATCTGGACAAAACCCCCGAAGGTAAAGCGGTCCTAGTGAAACTGAACTTCAAAAAATTCATTCCGACATCGGTTGATGATTACAAACCGGTTTTTGAAATGACGCAGAAGGCGGGCATAGATCTAAGAAAATATGGCTACAAAAATGAATAATTCCAAGTCGGCGCCTATTGGGCAAGAGATTCAAGCGGCTTGACATTTTGGTCCCGCTTATGATGCCATGGAATTTTAAAACTGATCTGCAAAGGATGACACTGATGAATTTTCCGTCCATTTCTCTTCATACGCCCTTTCGACCGGTGCGACTTTTCCGTTTAACCATCTGCGTACTGCTGGCGCTGGTCGCACCGGCCGCCGCCCTGGACGAAAGTCTGGCCAGGCAGGTGCTGGCCGAAATCAATCTGGCCCGCAGCGAACCGCGCACCTATGCCGGCTTTCTGTGGGAATTCCGCCGCCTGTTTCAGGGGAAAATTTACATGCTGCCGGGCAGCAACACCCGCATGCATACCAAAGAAGGGGCTGCCGCCGTCGATGAGGCGATCAGACACCTCTCCCGCCAGAAACCCCTGCCGACGCTGGCCTGGTCGAACGGACTGGCCGCGGCAGCGGCCGAACTGGCCGAGGAGCAGGGCGAATCCGGCGGACTCGGCCATAACGGCAGTCGCAGCCACGGAGTTCGGGAGCGGATCGAGCGGCACGGGAAATGGGATCGGCAGATCGCAGAAAACATCAGCTACGGCCCGACTGATGCCCGGGCAGTGGTCATGCAGCTGATCATCGACGACGGGGTGAAGGATCGGGGGCACCGCACGAACACTTTTAGACCGGCCATAAAGACCGCCGGTGTCGCCTGCGGTTCCCACCCACGTTATGGCGGCATGTGCGTGATCGATTTTGCGGGTGGCTTCAGCGAGTAGACGGATACATGACAAGGGTACAGACTGGAAGATAAGAGCAGATTATGCCTGATCAATCACTGATACTCTGGATCATCGCCGCAATCCTGACGGTCACCGGCCTGTCCGGGCTGTTACTGCCCATGCTACCGGGTGCCCCGCTATTATTTCTGGGGCTGTTTTTTGGAGCTTGGGCGGAGGGGTTTCGCTATGTAGGGGTCTGGACTCTGCTGATCCTGGCGGGAATGGCCGCACTCACCTACTTGGTGGAGTTCGCCGCATCCATGCTGGGGGTCAACAAGTTCGGCGGCTCCCGGCGGGCCATGACCGGTGCTGCCCTGGGCGGCGTTGTCGGACTTTTTTTGGGAGTGCCGGGAATACTGCTGGGACCGTTCGTTGGGGCGGTCATAGGAGAACTGTCGCTGCAGCGCACCCTGGATCAGGCCAGCCGGGCAGGTTTTGGAACCGTAGTCGGGCTGGCAATCGGCGTGGCAGGCAAACTGGCCATCGGCATCGCCATGGTCGGCCTGTTTCTTCTGATTCGTTTACTGTGATCTCAAAACGATTAATTTCAATCACTCTAGGACCATAACCCTGTCTGGACTGCTCACCTTTAAAAACCAAACAGATCCTTGAAAAATTTCTTCACCTTTCCCGAAAAGCTTCTGTCCACCTTCCGCTGCATGTCGCCGATATCCGGCCTCTCATCCAGGGCTTGACGGTACTCCGACTCGGTCAGCACCCCCTTATAGCGCAACTGCCCCAGGATCATGTCGGAGCGCTTCAGCACCCGCTCCAGGTGTCGGTACGGGTTGTAGACCTTCTGCGGTCCGGGGAGCATGGCGGCCAGAAAGGCGCATTCCCGTGGGGTCAGGTCGCTGACCGGCTTGTCGAAATAGTAGCGGCTGCCGTGGCCGATTCCGTATACCATCGGACCCAGCTCGACGATGTTCAGGTACAGCTCGAGAATCCGCCCCTTGGTCAACACCTGTTCCATCCGCTTGGCCAGGTAGATTTCCTCGATCTTGCGGGTGACGGTCTTTTCCCTGGAAAGGAAAAGGTTCTTCGCCGCCTGCTGGGTGATGGTCGAGGCCCCGCGGGCGAAGCGCTTTTTTTCCAGGTCATATTTGATGGCGTTCTTGATCGCCGTGACGTCGAGCCCCTCATGCCGGTAGAAGTTGGCATCCTCCGCCACGATCACTGCCCACTCCATCTCGGTCGGGATGTTCTTCTCCGGGGTCCACCAGGGGTTGCGCGGCCCCACCACAAAAGGGTGAGGCTTGCCCTGCCAATCCCTGACCTGGATGGTCAGATTCATCTTGCGGTCGGCAAGCCCCGTCACCGCAGGCAGACGGTAGAGTACTACCCCGATCCAGGCGGCATACAGGGCGAAAGTGGCGAGAACTGCGATCATCATCCATTTTACTATTTTTTTCAAAACTGCCTCTCGTGACTTGAAGGTAATCATATGGTTGCTGCAGGCCATAGGACCAGGAAATTGCACGGATCATCACGGTGACATTCTTACGTTGACCGACACACGCTGCACTGATAACTTTTTACATATATACCACGAACCGTAATAATCGACATCTTTGCCGTGACATCGGGTAATATGCATATAAGGCCGCATGGAAAGGAAACTGAATATGGGTGTGGAAATCTACGTAGGGCAAATCTCCGGCAGCGTCACGGAGGATGAAGTACGGAAACTGTTCTCGGTTTCGGGCACCGTTACATCCGTCCATCTGGTAAGCGATGCTGTATCCGGTGAATTCAGGGGCTGCGGGTACGTCAGGATGTCGACCGAAGATGAGGCCAGAGAAGCGATCGATCTGCTGAATGGCGCCATGCTCGGTGACCGCCTGATCGTTGTAAAGGATGCACCCAAAAAAAACACCAAAAAATCAGGTTCATCCGGCAGCAGCAGGACGGGCAAGCCTCGGGGTAGTCACCGCTCGTAACGACCTGCATCCGGGACTGATACTATTCATTCCCCTGCCGGGACGAAATACCTGTCGGAAAAATCGAGAAACAGATAAGATTAAAGACAGGCTCTTCCCGTTTCCCCTCCCAGAAATGCCGCTATACCACCAATCCTTGAAAGAATGAGAAAATCCATGCTTCTTATCGGTAATTACAATAGCTTGAAAATAGCCCGGATAACCGCCTCGGGCGCTTTGCTGTCTTCCGAGGCCGGGGAGATCCTGCTCCCCGGAAGGCTGGTTCCCAAGGGGGCCGAGCCGGGCAGCCTGCTGAAGGTGTTCATCTACGTCGATTCGGAAGACCGACTGACGGCCACCACCAGAAAGCCCCGGGCGGTGGTGGGTGAGTTTGTTCTGCTGAAGGTCAAGGACAACGTGACCGTCGGCACCTTCCTGGACTGGGGGCTGGAAAAAGACCTGCTGCTGCCATTCGGCGAGCAGACCGACCCGCTCAGGCGGGGACAGGATGTGCTGGTGCGCGTCTATCTGCACAGCAGCGATCGGGTGGCAGCGTCGGCCAGACTGGAAAAATTCCTCAAGCCGGCCGATGAAACCCTGGCCGAAGGGGATCAGGTCGAGCTGCTGGTTTATGCCTTCAGCGATCTGGGCGCCAAGGTCATTGTCAATAACAGCTTTAGCGGCCTGCTGTTTCGCAATGAGCTCTACGGCAACCCGACCTGTGGTGAACGGATGCGGGGCTATGTAAAAAAGATCCGCGAGGACGGCAAAATCGATGTCACCCTGCGCACGGGCGGCGCCATGGAAGCGGCAAACGACCGGGAGGTGATCATGGATGCCCTGAAAGCGCGCAACGGCCTGCTCCCCCTGAGTGACAAAAGTACGCCAGAAGCCATTGCCGCTCTGCTGCGCATGAGCAAGAAGAGCTTCAAGAAAGGGATCGGCGGATTGTACAAGGAGGGGCTGATTGACATCACACCCGACGGGGTCAGGCTGCGTGCCGGGGCATAAATGACTATTTCCAGCTACTGTTCCAGAGTCACCATGCCGGCAGCCGACAAGCCCTATCCTTCCATCCTGGATTTCCTGATCAGGCGCTTTCCCCAGGTTCTGCGCACTATCTGGGAACAACGGATCCTCGACGGCAAGGTGCTTGACGACGGCGGCATTCCGATAACGGTCACTAGCGAATATACCCCCTTCAAAAGGATTTTTTATTTCAGGGAAGTCGAGCAGGAACGGGTCATTCCGTTTGCCGAGAAAATCCTGTTCCAGAATGACGAGCTACTGGTTGCATGCAAACCGCATTTCCTCCCGGTCACCCCAGGGGGCCCGTATGTTGCCGAATGCCTGTTGAACCGATTACGGAAGAGAACGGGCAACGATGATCTCGTGCCGGTTCACAGAATCGACCGTGAAACCGCCGGCATCGTGCTGTTTTCCGCCAACAGGAAAACCAGAGGCCTGTACAATGAACTTTTCGTGCACGGCAAAGTTGAGAAGAGCTACCAGGCTGTCGCTGAATGTAGCTGCACTCCCGAAAAAACCGAGTGGGATCTTGAAAATCGCATCGTCAACGGAGAACCGTGGTTCAGGATGAAAACTGCTCCCGGAGAAGCAAACTCCCGTTCAATCATCAAGCTGGTGGAGGCAAGGTCAAAGCTGGCGCGCTTTATTCTCAAACCGCTGACAGGCAAGACACATCAGCTGCGGCTGCATATGAGCGGCCTCGGCTTCAGGATCCAGAACGACAAGTACTATCCCGATCTGCAGCCGGAAATAGCCGATGACTTCAACCATCCGCTTCAGCTAATCGCTAAAACCGTAAAATTCCATGATCCGATCAGCGGCGAACAGATGGAGTTCACATCGGAACGAAAGCTGCGCTGGTAGTGAATCCTGGCGACAGTCACCGGAAACCTGCAGGAACGGCAAAGGCGACCGATGGGCCGCCTTT
>DBMM01000089.1 GCA_002298925.1 Geobacter sp. UBA698
GCTGCCTATTATTTCTTCTAATTCCAGGTTACATCGAAGTTGACTTGAAATCGGCACCTCCTGCATCTTCGGGAGGTGCCTTTTTTGGTTGTGGCGCCATGTTTTTCGTGCTTTTGACCTGCTGCATGTGGTCAGGAGCAGGTTCGTAATGTCGTCACCGTAGATCGCATTTTAATGCCAGGCTTTGACCCGGTCTCTGGTTTGTAATGGTTGTCAGGTATTCCTGTGACGTGCCTGCTGAAATGTCCTGAAAACAGACAACTGTGTGCTGACCAGACAGATCTGGCGTGCGGTCTGGGGAGGTAATGCTGCTGCCCGCCCGATTGTGGTATAAATTTAAGGCTGATTATTCCGATAAAACGCAGAATCGTTATTTGCCATATGATTGCTGCGCCGCTGTTTACCTCCCTCACTCCTTTGTTTACCGTTTTGATTGCATCAATTGTTTTGAACTTTGAATACGTCTGGCTTTTTTGAGAGCCTGATTCTGTGGGGTGGGCATATAAATTGCTGTTATAAATGTATTGGGGTACCGATTTGCGGAAACGCTGGGCCGGAACTTCTGCCGACCGCAGCTGCCTGATGGTCGTGGAGAACAGATAACAGTGGCTGTCTGACATATAAAATCGAGGAGTGATTCAATGGGAAAACCGAAAAAAATACTCGTCATCAATCTTGGTTCGACTTCGACCAAAGTGGCTGTCCATGAATCAGGGCAAATGATTGTAAGTGAGTCAGTCAATCATCCGGCTGAAGAGCTGAAAGAGTTCAAGTCCATTATCGATCAGTATGCTATGAGAAAAAAAGCCATCCTGGGTGTTTTATCCAAAAATGGAATCACTTTGGATGACATTGACGCGGTCGCCAGCAGGGGCGGCAATATGAAACCGATCCCGGGCGGGATTTATGAAATATGCCCCCCTATGATCGATGACATGAAAAGCGGAAAATACGGACAGCATCCCAACATGTGCGGAGGGATCGTGGCCTATGACATCGGGAAAGAACGCAACATCCCCGCACTGACGGTTGATCCGCCGACCGTGGATGAATTCTGCATCTCCGCCCGCTACTCCGGAATCCCGCAGATAACGAGACAGAGCAGTTTTCATGCCTTGAACCAGAAGGCGACCGCCAGAAAAATTGCCGCCAAAATGGGCAAGGATTATGAAGATGTTAACCTGATTGTTGCGCATCTTGGGGGAGGAATTTCGGTGGGGGCGCACCAAAAAGGCAAGGTGGTTGATGTGAACAACGCCCTGGATGGTGATGGTCCCTTCTCTCCGGAGCGCGCCGGGACACTTCCGGCCGGAGACCTGGTCAAACTCTGCTTCAGCGGAGAATATTCACGGGAACAGGCATTGAAACTCGTGCAGGGCGGGGGCGGGCTGGTAGCGTATCTGGGGACAACCAGCGGTCTCGAAATAGAAAAGCGAATCGTCGCAGGGGATGCGCTTGCTGCTGAGGTTTTCGAGGCGATGATTTATCAGGTGGCAAAAGAGATCGGCGCCTGCGCAGCCGTGCTCAAGGGGCAGGTGGATGCGATTGCCCTTACCGGCAGCCTGGCCTACTCCCAAAGACTCACCGACAGCCTGAAGGATAAGGTGTCATTCATCGCCCAGGTGCTGCTGGATCCGGGCGAGAATGAGATGGAGGCATTGGCGGCCGGCGCCATGCGCTACTTCAACGGCGAAGAACAGCTTGCAACCTATTAAGAGTTAACAGAAATGTTATGTAAGGATGAGAATAAACGGATTCATTACAAATTTCGTAACAAATTCAAGGAGAATATAATGGGATCGACAAAACAAGTTCTTACTGACTGTACCCTCTGCTATCACAGTTGTGGCACCAAGGTGACCGTGGAAGACGGCAAGGCCGTCAAGGTGGAAGGGCTAGAGGGACACCCGATCAACGACGGCCAATTGTGTCCCAAAGGGGAAGCGGCGCTGACCCATATCTACTCCCCTGATCGCATCAAGACTCCGCTTAAAAAAGTCGCTGGAAAGTTTGTTGAGATCAGCTGGGATCAGGCGCTGGATGAGATTGCAACGAAATTGAACAAGCTCAAGGAGGAATTCGGGGCAAGCGTGCTGGGTGTTTTCAGCGGTTCCATCGGAGTTGAAAACCTGGAAATGGCCCAGCTGACCCAGAGGTTCAAGGCCGCCTTCGGTTCACCCAACTTCTTTTCGGTGGAAAGCATCTGCTATCGCATGCGTATCCGCACCAGGCAGATCACCTTTGGAAAGTATCCCACCGAAGAGCTTGATTCGAAGCTGTACATCCTCTGGGGGCACAATCCTGATGCCAGCGATTTTCCGCTGAAACTGGCCATGGAGAGGAACCTTGCCAAAGGCTCCAAGCTGGTGGTGATCGATCCCCGGCGCATACCGGTTGCCGATCAGGCGGATATGTACCTCAAAATCAGGCCCGGCACCGATGGCGCCATGGCGATGGCCATGATGCACGTCATTATCAAGGAAGACCTGGTCGACCATGATTTTGTTGACAGGTTCACCTCCGGCTATGACAAGCTGGTGCCGCACATCGAGCCCTTCACCCCTGAATGGGCCGAGGAGATCACCTGGGTTCCCGCCGATAAAATCAGGGAGCTGGCCCGCATGTTTGCGACCACCAAAGGCGCTTCCATCTATCAGGGTACCTGCACCCAGGATCAGACCGCCGGCGGCACCCAAAACAGCCGGGCGTTCTCCGTCCTTCAGATCATCACCGGCAACATCAATGTTCCCGGCGGCTGGGTTGTCAGTCCGCGGCCGTTTTTCGGTAATGTGGGGCTCAATGTGGAGGGCGATCCGCTCGGCATGGACGAGTACCCGCTGTTCATCGAGGTCTGGGGCCGAAAAAGCCCGTATGGCGTCATCACCATGGTGCCGGAGTCGATTCCCGACAAGCTTAAAGCGTTTTATGTGGTGGGGGGCAACCCGCTTGTTTCAATGGCTGATTCCAATGCCTTCCGCGAGGCGTTCCGGCGTCTTGACCTCTTGGTGGTGCATGACATGTTCATGACCGAGACCGCCCGGGAAGCCCATTATGTGCTGCCGGCCTGCTCGCACCTGGAAAAATGGGGACTGGCTTACACCTATAACGTTTGTCATTGTCTCCCCTTCCTGATGCTGCGAAAAAAATGTATCGAGCCGCTGGGAGAAAGCTGGTCAGAATGGAAAGTGTTCACTGAACTTGCCAAACGGCTGGGACTTGGCGATCAGTTTCCCTGGGAGAGCGAAGAGGACCTGATCCGGTTCGAACTAGGACCTTCGGGGCTTACCTTCGAACAGTTGTTGAACGATCAGCCGGAAGGGACTTACTACGGCCAGAAAAAATACGAGTCGAAAGAGGGCATGTTCGCCACTCCCACCGGCAAAATCAAGATCTACAGTACGGCTCTGGAGCATGTGGGCGCCAATCCTCTGCCGGTCTACATCGAACCGGAGCGGAGTCCGAAGAGCAGCAGCAAGGAATACCTGAAGAAATATCCGGTTATCCTCTCCACCGGCCACCGCAACTACCATTACGTGCATAGCCAATTCCGGGGTGTCGAGGCCTTGAAAGCGGAGGTTCCGAACCCGATCGCCGAGATGGGGCTGGCAACCGGCAAGCAGTGTGGTCTGGTCACTGGTGACGACATACTGATCGAGACCAACCGTGGTCAGGTCAAAATGAAGGTGGCGCTGGATGAGCGGGTTGCGGAAGGGTGCATCTTCGTACCCCATGGCTGGTCCGGTGAAGCCAACGCCAATCTGCTCACCGATACCGATTGCCGGGAAGAGATCCTGGGCTATCCCGACGTGAAATCGCTCATGTGCTCGGTGCGCAAGGCGGCTTGAACAGAAGTCATTCCAAGAGGCATGGGAAGCATGAAAAGCATCTACAGCTACGCTAAAGACAGCGACGGCAAAGGAGGGCGGCTGACACCACGGGAGAAGGAGGTGGTGCAGGAGTTTCCGCTCCCTCTGATCGTGAACGGCCGGGAGATCGCCACCCTGATCGCTTCTCCCCACGATCTCCGTTTCCTGGTTGCCGGTTTCCTCCGCCTGCAGGGTTTTGTGGAGCGTGTGGAGGACTTCAAGCTCCTTTCGGTCTGCACCGATTTCGGCGTAGCGAAGGTCGAGATCAAGGGTGAGCTGCCGGAGAAGCTGAAACCGGTACTCACCTCCGGCTGCGGGACCGGCATCACCTATACCATCCCCACGGCCCTTAAGCAGGGGAGTGGCGGCCGTTCGAACAAGCGCTTCAGCGCCGATGCAATCTTTGCCATGATGGATGAGATGGGCGGGGCGGCCCAGCAGTACCGCAATCACGGTGGCATGCATTCTGCGGCTGTTGGCGACGGAAGCATCCTGCTTGTCGCCGAAGATCTTGGGCGCCACAATACCATGGACAGGATAGCCGGCGAGGCGTTATTGAAGGGGATTGACCTGGCCGGCATGATGCTGGTCACGTCAGGCCGGGTCTCCACGGAACTGGTGGCAAAGGCGGCCCTGCTCGGGATCACGCTGATCGCCTCACGTACCTCACCGACCGATATGGCGATCAAGATAGCGGAAGAGTCAGGTATCACCCTGGTCGGCTATGTCAGGGGCGGGAAATTCGACCTGTATTGTCATCCGGAGCGGCTGGAGATCGAAAAACCATGAAAAAGGTCAGCGGAGTAACAGGGGTCATTCTGGCCGGTGGTACTTCCAGTCGGATGGGAAGCAACAAGGCGCTCCTCCCGCGGAACGGACTCCGCTTTATTGAGTGGATCTACCGGACCCTAGAGGAACTGTTCGATGAGGTAATCGTCGTTACGAACAACCCGGAACAGTACACTTTTATTCCCTGCCGGAAGGTCCCTGACCTCTATCCAGGCAAAGGGGTACTTGCGGGGATCCATTCGGGGCTGACGCATAGCCGCAACGGAGCGATCCTTGTCGTGGCCTGCGACATGCCATACTTGAATACACAACTGATCCGGCATCTCTGTTCGCTCTCCGCCGAGGCGGATCTTATTATTCCCTCGACCGAGAAGGGGTTTGAGCCGCTCCACGCAATCTATCGGAAAGAATGTCTGCCTGCGCTTGAGGATATCCTGCGGTGCGATGCGAACCGGCGGGTCGTGGCCCTCATGTCGCGGGTGAGCGTGCGAGAGTTGCTTTCGGATGAGATAGCCGTATTCGACCCCGATTTCAGCTCATTTATTAACGTAAATACGCCGGAAGACTTTTTTCGGTTAAGGAACGGCGCTAGGGAACCGTCGCAGCAGGCTGGTGAAAAGCTTTCGCGGTCAGCTTAAATTTTCGGGATGTCAGGGGGCTTTCCATAAGGGGAGGCCCCTTTGCAATTGATAAGGCCGATGGGGTGGGGTATACCTGACTCTGTAACCGGCATTAAGACCAAGGAGACGTTTTATGAATAATCAGCAGTTTCACCAGTTCAGCGGTACCGACGGGTACGTTGCCTCCCGGGCGCTTCAGGATGTTGTCAACGTGGCTCTTGCCCTGGAACGACCGCTTCTGCTCAAGGGGGAGCCGGGCACCGGCAAGACGCTTCTTTCCCATCACATCGCCAAGGCCCTCGGGATGGAAATCATCATCTGGAACGTGAAGTCCACCACCAAGGCCCGCGACGGTCTCTATACCTATGACACGGTACAGCGTCTGAACGATGCCCGTTTCGGTGATGGCGACGTGCGTGACATCCGCCACTACATCAAGCTCGGGCCTCTGGGGCGCGCCTTTGCCAGTCCCAAGCGGGTAGTGCTCCTGATTGACGAGGTGGATAAGGGCGACATCGAGTTCCCCAACGATCTGCTCTTTGAACTGGACGAGATGCGGTTTCACGTCATGGAAACCGACGAGTGGGTGACGGCCGTTCACCGTCCGGCGGTAATCGTGACGTCCAACTCGGAGAAGGAACTGCCGGATGCCTTTCTGCGGCGCTGCGTGTTTCACTATATCGATTTTCCGGATGCGGACCAGATGCGCGCCATCATCGATGTCCACTTTCCAAAGCTTTCTGAAGAGCTTTTGCAGAGCGCCTGCAAGATCTTCTACGGTCTGCGTGAGGTGCCGGGACTACGCAAGCGCCCTTCGACCTCCGAGCTCCTGGACTGGATTCGCGCACTGCTGGCCAGCGGGGCTCAATTCCCGAAAGAGGAAACGCCAGCGCTCAAATCGATTCCGTTCCTGGGGGCACTGGTCAAGATGGAGGAAGATGTCGCCACCCTTTCCCGCCATTCAAGCCGTCCGGTAGATGTCCGCACAGCGGGCCACCGCTTCTTCCGCTGATGTTTCTGGCTCTCTACCATTCGCTGCGTGCTCTGCAGGTCCCGGTCAGTCTCACGGAGTGGTTCACCCTCCTGGAGGGCCTTGCCAAGGGACTTCATAACCAGAGCCTTGATGATTTCTACTACCTGTCCCGAAGCGTGCTGGTGAAGGATGTGTCCCACTACGACGCCTTTGACCAGGCCTTCAGCCACTGCTTCAAGGACGCCCCGCTGCCGGAAAACATCGCGACAAAGGAAAAAATTCTGGAGTGGTTGCAGAGTCCGCTGGCACCGCTTCAGCTTTCAGCCGAAGAAATTGCCAAGATGAAGTCGCTCAGTCTGGAGGAACTTCTGCGCGAGCTGGAGGACAGGCTGCGCACGCAGGATGAAGTTCATAACGGGGGGCGCAAGTGGATCGGCACCGGCGGCAAGAGCCCGTTTGGCGCCGGCGGCAGTCACCCGTCAGGAATATCCTTTGCTGCCGAGAGGAGCGGCGGGCGTGCCGCCCTACAGGCTTTCGAGCGTCGCTACCGTAACCTGCGCAGCGATCTGACCCTCGACGTGCGCCAGATCGGCGTGGCACTGAAACGTCTGCGCGACCTGCGGGACTCCGGCGCCGAAGAGGCGTTGGATATCGGGGCAACCATCGATAAGACCTGCCGGAACGCCGGCGAAATCGATCTGGTCTTTTCACGTGAGCGGGAGAATAACGTGCGGGTTTTGCTCGTCATGGATTCGGGCGGCTCCATGGAGCCTTTTCGGTCACTTTCGGAACGGCTTTTTTCCGCGGCAAACAAGCTCAACCACTTCAAGGATTTCCGGGCCTTCTACTTTCACAACTGTGTCTATGATAAGCTCTACACCAACATGGAAACCGACGAGTTTGTGCCCACGGCCGAGGTCCTGCTGGAGTACGGCAAAAACTACCGTCTGATCGTGGTCGGCGATGCCGCCATGTCGCCCTATGAAATGTTTTATCACTCCGGTTCCCTTGATCACCTTCACAGCAACACAACTACCGGTATTGACTGGCTCCGGCAGGTCGCCGAGGCTTTCCCCCAGCGCGCCTGGATGAACCCGCTTCCGGAAAATTCGTGGAATCATTACGAAACGGTTCCCACGGTAGTGGGACTCTTCCCCATGTTCCCGCTCACCCTTGATGGACTGACACGGGCTGTGCGGCATCTGCTCTAGTGTGCTGGAACAGCTTAAACCAACCCCCCTNNCCCCCCTTGTCAGGGGGGAGGCCTTGATGTTTCCCCTGATAAGGGGAGATTTAGAGGGGGTTGCAACGAAAGAATAAGAGTGACAAGGTTATAACAAATGAGGATGCTTAGTGAGGTTTACCGCTGCGGACATACTCTGGACACGATCCTTCAGCTTGACCATGGTCGCAATCCTGTTTCTTTTTATTCCATTTGCCCTGTATCTGCCGGTATTGCCGGTCTACCTGCTGAACGTGCTGCACAGCTCAATGCAGGAAGCGGGTGCGATCAATGGCATTTTTCTGGCGGCAGCGGTTCTGTTCCGGGTCCATACGGCACGACTCGAGGCGCGCTTCGGCGTCCGGCGGGTTCTGCTGGTCAGCGGCTTCCTGTTCACGTTAACCAACGTTCTCTATCTGCTGGCCCCTTCCGTGCTGAGCGTCATGCTGATCAGATTTCTGAGCGGAGCCTGTTTTGCCGTGGTTAATACCTGTATCTATGCCATGGGAAGTCGTCTGGTTTCCAGCGCCCGCAAAGGGGAGGGTCTGGCCTATCTGACGACCATGGTGCTGGCGGGAGGAGCAATCGGTCCTTACATCGGATTGAAACTTTCACAAGCCTATGGATTCCAGCCGGTCTTTATCTTCAGCGCCCTTATCAGCCTGCTCGGCCTGCTGATCGCCTCTGCCATCTCCATACACGAGGATCGGCCTGCTGTTCAGCCGAAGTTCTCGTTCCATGACATGTTCGAAGTCAAGGCGATCCCCGCATCGTTGATCATACTGGTGTTTGCCATTGCCTATGGCGGTGTGCTGACCTTTGTAGCCGTCTATGCCACGGAGTTGCGGCTTCCGTATGTGGTCGAATATTTTTTCGTTGCAATGGCCAGCGCCTCGGTTGTCACACGGCTGGCAACCGGCAGGGTCTATGACCGTTTCGGGCCGAATGCCTCAATCTATCCGGCGATCTTACTCATGGCTGCGGGGCTGTTGCTGCTGGGAACCTTTACCACCACCATGGGTCTGTTGCTGGCCGCCGCCATCATCGGAAGCGGATATGGCATGTCCGTGCCGAGCATCCAGGCACTGGCCATGCAACAATCTCCACCGCACCGGAGCAGCGCCGTTACCGCAACCTTCTTTTCATGTCTGGACGGTGGCATCGGCCTGGGGGCGTATCTCCTGGGCGGCGGCATACATGCTTTCGGATATTCGGCTGTCTATCTTGCGCTGGGGGGGGTGACATTGCTCTGCATGCTGCCGTATTACATCCTGTATGCCAGGAAACGGGCCGAGTGTTAACCAACAGGTCCGCGCTACGTTGTCAGTGCCCAAACCGGCAGCACTGGACTCAAAAGTAGGTTAGCTGCTAATTTGCCAGTAATAAAATCACCTCCACAAAACAGTTTTTAGACCCCTTTTAGCATCATTTTTCCCGCATATTTACTGCTCTCCCGCTACGTGCCTTCGGTCCGCAGGTAGTAGTTGCGGGGAATGTTATTTCGCGGCAGCTTGGTGCCCAGCTCGCATTGAAGCCTGAAGCAACGTACCCGGAAGTCTGAGGCAATCACTAAGGAGTCACCATGGCAACGGCGATCAAGAAAAAGAAGAGTTTAGTAAAAAATCTGGTCCGCTTTTCCGTTAACGGGACAGCCGTGGAGCTGGAGATCGGAACTCTGCCCCATCAGGTCGAAACAGCGCACACCCTGGCCCATACGCTCAGGGAAACCCTCGGGCTGGTCGGCACCAAGGTCACCTGCGATAACGGCGCCTGCGGGTCGTGTACCGTTCTGATGGATGGCAAGGCGGTGCTTTCCTGCATGACGCTGACGGTCGAGTGTCAGGGACGGAGCATAACGACCATCGAGGGACTGGCAGACCCGGAGACCGGCCGGCTTGACCCTTTGCAGCAATCGTTTATCGACCATACCGCCTTCCAGTGCGGATTCTGCACGCCGGGCATGATCATGAGCGCCAAGGCCCTGCTGGCCGATAATCCCTCGCCGACGGAGGCCGATGTCAAGGAGGCCCTGTCCGGCAACTTCTGCCGCTGCATCAGCCATTACCAGGTGCTGAGGGCCGTCATGGCCACAGCCCAAGGGGGGGAGTGAACATGGCTGAAGTATACCGATTCATAGGCAAGCCGACCCGTCGCAAGGATGCCGTGGAGGTCGTTACGGGCACAACGCAATACCTGGACGATATCAGGTTTCCCGATCTGCTGCACGGCAAGGTGCTGCGCAGCCCGCACCCCCATGCCATTATCAAAAAGATCGACAAGAGCAGGGCCGAGCAGCTGCCGGGGGTCAAGGCAATCCTGACCTGGCAGGATGTGCCGGACTGGAAAGGCGGCACGCCCCGCGTCGTGCGGATCCTCGACCGGAAAGTGCGCTATGTCGGCGATGCCGTGGCGCTCGTGGCGGCAACCAGCGCACAGATAGCGAAGGAGGCGCTGGGGCTGATCGACGTCGAATACGAGCTCCTGCCGGCCGTCTTCGACGTTGAAGAGGTCATGAAACCGGGCGCACCCCAGCTCTACGACGAACTGCCCGGCAACATCGTCACCCCCGGTACCCCGGCCTTCGGTCACAGCTGCCTGACCGAGGTTGTCATGGGCGATGTGGAGCAGGGTTTTCGTGAGGCAGAGGTCATCTCCGAAGGAACCTTCGGCTATGAAAACATTCCCAACCCGATTCCTCCTGAACCACCGGGAGCGGTGGCAATCTGGGAGGAACCGAACCGGGTGACCCTGTGGGTATCGAACCAGGCCTCATACCTGGACAAGATCCTCCTGTTCCATGTGTTCGGCAAGAAGGTGGAGGTGCGCACCCATGGCGCGGCCTGCGGCGGCAGCTTCGGCACCAAGCTCATGTCCTGGCAGGTGCAGACTTATGCCACGCTTCTGAGCCGGGCGACCGGCCGGCCGGTCAAGATCATTTTCAGCAAGGAGGAGCATATCGCCGCCTTTGTGCTGCGGCCGGGGTCACGCATGCAGGCCAGGGTCGGGATGAAGAAGGATGGCACGGTGACGGCGGTCTCCGGCACGTGGCTGGTCGACACCGGCTATTACTCCGCGACCACCCAGGCCCAGGTGGCCGTGGGGTGCGGCGAGATTCAGCTGATGACCCGTTGTGCCAACTGGGACTTGAAGACCGCCATTATCTGCACCAACCGCAATGCCTCGGGCAGCGTCCGGGGGTTCGGCGGCCAGGAGCTGAAGTGCTCATTCATACCGGTGCTGTGCCTGGCCATGGAAAAGCTCGATATCGATCCGGTGGATTTCATCAAGAAGAATTACGTCAAGCCGGGAGATGGCTACTTCTGGCGGGATGGACTCTGGTACACCTACCGGGGGATCGATTATTCGGACGCCATGGATCAGGGGGCGATGCGCTTCGGCTGGCGGGAGAAGTGGCAGGGCTGGCTGAAACCCTCCAGCGTTGACGGCAGCAAGAGAAGGGGAGTAGGGGTCGGGGTGCACGGCAATGCTGATATCGGCGAGGACAGCTCGGAGGCCTGGGTCAGGCTGAACCCGGACGGGTCGGCCCTGCTCTACTCCTGCATCACCGAGCACGGTACCGGGCAGAGGAGCAACTACGTCAAGATGGTGGCCGAGGTGCTGCAACTGCCCATGGAGCGGGTCACGGTCACCCCGGCCGATTCACTGATCAACCCCTTTGAGTACGGGCCGTTCGGCTCCCGGGGAACCTATGCCATCGGCAGCGCCGCCATCGCCGCCGCTGAAGACGCCCGCCGTCAGCTCCTTGAACTGGTCGCTCCGCGCCTGGATGCGAAACCGGAAGAGCTGGAGACCGTGGACGGGGTGGTTTTTGTCAGGGACAGCCCGGAAAGAAAAATCAAGTGGGGAGCCATCGGCTATGACCGGACCGTCATGGGCTATGGACGCTTTGATCCCGATTTCACCCTGGCCAACTGCATGATCACCTTTGTGGAAGTCGAGGTCGATACGGAAACCGGCAAGGTGGATCTGCTGCAGGTCGTCAATACCACCGACGTCGGTCAGATCATCGATCCACCCGGCCTGGAGGGTCAGCTCAACGGATGCCTCGGCTCATCCGGCATCGACAGCGCCCTGTTCGAGGAGACGATTCTCGACCACTCCAGCGGGCATATCCTCAATGCCAACATGATCGACTACAAGTGGCGCACCTTCTCCGAGCTGCCGCCCATCGACAACATTGTCCTGGAAACACCGGTGGCCAGCCACCGTTTCAAGGCCATCGGGGTCGGCGAGGTGGCCACCTCACCCGGCCCCATGGCGGTCCTGATGGCCGTTTCCAATGCCCTCGGCGTCTGGCTGCACGAATATCCGGTCACGCCGGAGCGGGTCCTGAAGGCGCTGGGCAAACTGCCGGCCATGACCCGCACGGGAGGTGCACAATGAAACCCTTCATCCACATCAACGCTCTGACCGTTGCCGAGGCGGTGGCTGCCCTGGCCGCGTATGACGGCAGGGCACGGCTCAATGCCGGCGGGACCGACCTGATGGGACTTTTGAAGGATGAGTTTCTTCCGGAATATCCGCAGGCGGTCATCAATATCAAGAATGTTGCCGGCCTGGATTACATCAGGGAAGAGCAGGGGATGTTACAGATCGGTGCCTTGACAAGACTCTCCGACATCGCGAGTTCCCCTCTGCTCAGAGAACGGTACGGGGCGCTGGCCGAGGCGGCCCAGGCTGTCGCCAGCCCGCAGATCCGCAATGTGGCCACACTCGCCGGAAACCTCTGCCAGGATGTGCGCTGCTGCTATTACCGTTATCCGCGCCACATCGGCGGACCGATCTCGTGCGCCCGCAAGGGGAACGGACCCTGCCTGGCCGTGAAAGGGGACAACCGCAATCACGCCATCCTGGAGGGGAGGAAATGTTTTGCGGTCTGCCCTTCCGATACCGCCGTTGCCCTGGCACTTTTCGATGGACAGCTGCTGGTGGCAGGATCGGCGGGCGAACGGCGCATAGCGGTCAGGGACTTTTACACCCCGCTGGGTAATCAACTGGGTAAGGATGAGCTGGTCAGGGAAATCGAGCTTCCGGCAATCACGGCCTCGACTCGGCAGACCTTCCACAAATTCACCCTCAGAAAACCGATCGATTTTGCCGTCGTCAGTGTGGCAACTCTCATCACCGTCGTGGATGGAGTCTGCAGTGATGCCCGTATCGCCCTGGGAGCGGTGGCGCCGGGAGTCGTGCGGGCCGCGGCGGCCGAGGAGTTTCTGCGGGGGCGGACGATCGATCCGGCCAGCGCTGCCCGGGCCGGCGAACTGGCTTTGGCGGGGGCCAGGCCGTTGAGCAAAAATGCCTACAAGATCGAGATCGCTAAAACGCTCCTTAAAAGGGCACTTCTGGGGCACCCTCCGGCAAAACCGTCCCAAGGGATCGTTCATGACAAGTGTCCGCATGTTAAGACGAAGTAGCGGACAAGGGATCACACAGGAGAGTTGAACTGAAAACGGCATTTGAACCGCCGAATACGCCGATGAACGCCGATAAAACCAAGCATTATGTAAAATACAGACCAACCTTTTTGGTTAAACCAAGATTTTTCTAAAGTCTTTGATTTCTCTGCGTGTATCGGCGTTCATCGGCGGTTAACTCCCGCCTGAACCGACTCTACACAATGATGAAATTAGCCAGCAGTTGGAGGTGGTGGAGTGTAGCATCCGCTCAGACTTGATGCTGTTTGACCATGGGTTACTCCTTGCTGCAGATGGCGATCAGCGCTTCCATCAGGTTGGTGGTGGTCAAGAGCCCCACCAGGTTGTTCTGGGCATCGGTGACGCACAGGCCGTTGAGTTTGTTGTCATGGATGATCTGTGCGGCCTGGCAGAGCGGAGCGTCCGGTGAGATCGTCATGGGGTATGGGTTCATGGCATCCCTGACCGTGGCTTTGGAGAGGATGTAATGCACCTCCCAGGTATCCAGTGAGGTTGCTTTGCCGGGAGTGAAGCCCCTGATCATCAGGTCGGTGATCAGGCCGCAGAATTTCCCGTTGCAGGTGACCGGCAGGCGCCGGATTTTCTTCTCCTTCATCATGTGCATGGCCTCGATGATCGAGGCTTCGGCTTCGATGGTGTAGGTTTTGCTGGTCATCCAATTGGCAACTGTTTGCATTGTTTTCTCCTGTTACATCCCAAGAAATGCCTTTTTGACGTGATCATTACTCAGCAGGTGATGGGATCACTAGTGGCGTGATGTCAGCGGATTTGATCGAAAGGTAAAAGTACTTGCAATATGCAATTAAATGACCTATGGTTTATGTATGAATAAAGATTACAACATCCGGGAACAATTGCAGATATTCGTGCGCCGTTACGGCCTGTTGAACGCTGCCTGCTGTGACGAGTGCTGCGGGGAGCAGGTCTCCATGGTGCAGAGCCATATCCTGTTCGAGGTGCGCCGTCTGGACAGCCCCTCCATGCAGCGGGTGTCAGACGAACTGGGCATCGACATCACCACCTTCAGCCGTCAGGTCAAGGGACTGGAAGGTAAGGGGCTGGTGGCCCGCCGGGTCTCGCCCGACGACCGCCGCGTCACCCTGCTCGCTCTGACGGCTGAGGGTCGGGTGGTGCTGGACAAGATCGATCGCTACATGGCTGAACGTCTGGAGCGGATATTCGGGCAGATGAGTCTCTTCGAACGTGAAACCGTGGTCAGGTCGCTGGGGTTGTTGAATGAGGCCATAGCCCGCAGCGACCAGGGAGGAACGATTGCATGTTGCAAGTAAATGACAGCAAACCGGGTGGCCTGAAAATAACGTCTTTCCGCACGAACACACCGGCGACATCGGCATGTAGGCCCGCTCCGGGGGATGCTCCCGACAAGCCCCCCTGCTGAGGTCCACCAACCTCCGCCGGCGGCGGGGCAATCGACGAAAATGTTCCCGGATTCATCCAGTGGCTGGATACCCCGGCCGGCCGGGTGCCGCGGATTTCAAGCGAGCTCGGTTTCAGCGACCATTTGGGAGCATGCCAGGCCCGTTGGGGCATCGGCCGGATGAATTTCATGGTACCCCCCGGTCTGTACGCCATCGGCCATCCCTCCCCGGATGATCCGGTGCTGGTGACCGCCAACTACAAGATGAGTTACGACATCGTCCGCCAGGCCTTGGCCGGCCGCAGCGTCTGGCTGCTGGTGCTGGAGACCTACGGCATCAACGTCTGGTGCGCGGCCGGCAAGGGCACCTTCGGTACCGGAGAAGTGGTGCGGCGGGTCACCTCCAGCGGACTGGCCCGGGTGGTGCGCCATCGCCGTCTGATTCTGCCGATCCTGGGAGCGCCCGGCGTGTCGGCCCACCAGGTGGCCCAGCGCTGCGGCTTTTCGGTCAGCTATGCTGCCATACGGGCCGCGGACCTGCCGGCTTACCTGGACAGCGGCCTGGTGACAGCGCCGGCCATGCGGGAAATGAGTTTCAGCTTCTACGAGCGGCTGGTGCTGATACCGGTGGAGCTGGTACTGGCGCTCAAATCGATTGCTTTGGCTGGTGGTGCCCTTTTTCTGTTGTTTGCCATCTCTTCCGGTCGGGCAGCCGCTCTTTCCGCGTTGCTGGCCTGGTTCGGCGCCTCACTGACCGGTATTGTGGCGGGACCGCTGCTGCTTCCCTGGCTGCCGGGCAGAAGTTTTGCCGTGAAGGGGGCTGTGGCGGGGTTGGTCTGGAGTGCGCTGTTCCTGCTGCTCTCCGGCGGCAATCAATGGAACATTTTGGTGAAGAGCGCCGTCTTCCTGGTCCTGCCGGCCGTCAGCGCCTTCTATACCCTGAACTTCACCGGCTGCACCCCCTTCACATCCCGCTCCGGCGTGAAGAAGGAGATGCGCACCGCCATTCCGGCCATGGGGGGCGCTCTGCTCTTGGGTGCGCTGTTAGTGCTGCTGGGAACGTTCTATTAAGGGGAGTCGAATATGAAAGGCTTTAGGTACTTGCGGAACGTGGCGACCCTGGAACTGGATCGGTCTGTCTGCATCGGCTGCGGCCGCTGCTTGGAGGTCTGTCCGCACCAGGTGTTCGCCCTTGCGGATAAAAAGGCCTCGCTGGTCGACCGGGAGGTATGCATGGAGTGCGGCGCCTGCGCACTCAATTGCCCGGTCAAGGCCATCGCGGTGGATAGCGGGGTGGGTTGCGCCAGCGGGTTGATCAACGAATGGCTGCAGGAACGCAATCTGCGGAAACTGGGCGGAGGGGGTTGTTGCTCCTGATTGATGGTGGATAATCCATCGCATCACATGGGGAGGTAGTATGTTACCGGAGAGACAGCAAAAGGCATTCGGCGAGTTTTACGACACGGTCCGGGAGAACGGTATTCTCGATTCGAAGACCACGCTCCTGCTGCACTTGGGCACGGCCATGGCAGTAGGCTGCTCCCCCTGCATGGAGTATTATCTGGGGCAGGTGGAGAAGGAAGGCATTACGCAGGAAGAGATCGGGGCAGTGCAGGCGGTGGTAATGGCGGTGTCTGCCGGTCGCGTGAATGCCCAGCTGCGTGAGGTGGAACGGAAACGGCGCAGTTAAAGATGCATTCTATGTGTGATGGGCTTTTGATTGTTCATCCCCGCTTCAGGGCGTTGTAAAAAAGCGCGATTGCATTTCCTCCAGCCCCAGGGAGCAGAGAATTTCGTTCAGGCGTTCCGCCGGGCGCTGGCGCGGCAGGCCCTTGTAGCTGGCGATGATCAGCTCGTTTTTCATGGAATGCTCCCAGCCGACCAGTTCGGTCACGTTGACCTGGTAGCCGTGGGCCTCCAGCTGCAGGCAGCGCAGCACATTGGTGACCAGGCTGCCGAATTCGCGGGTGTGCAGCGGGTGCCGCCAGATCTCGGTCAGACTGCTCCGGGCCAGGGCCCGGGCCTTGTTCTTGCGCAGCAATGTCGCCACTTCAGCCTGGCAGCAGGGTACCAGCACGATGAACCTGGCCTGTTTTTTCAGAGCAAAATGGATGGCGTCATCCGTGGCTGTGTCGCAGGCGTGCAGGGCTGTCACCACGTCAACCGTGGCGGGCAGGGCGGCGGACTGGATCGATTCCGCCACGGACAGATTCAGGAAGGACATGCCCGTGAATCCCAGCCGGCTGGCCAGTGCCCGCGATTTTTCCACCAGTTCCTCCCTGGTTTCGATGCCGAAGATATGGGCGCGGCTGTCCTGTCCCTTGAAGAACAGGTCGTAGAGGATGAAGCCCAGATAGGACTTGCCGGCCCCATGGTCCACCAGGGTGATAGCGGGATGTTCCTGCTGGAGCTCCTTGAGCAGCGGCTCGATGAACTGGAACAGGTGGTTGACCTGCTTGATCTTGCGGCGGCTGTCCTGGTTCATTTTGCCGTCGCGGGTGAGGATGTGCAGTTCCTTGAGCAGTTCAAGCGACTGGCCCGGTTTGATGTCGTGTTTTTCGGTCATGCTGCCTGTTTCCTTTGTCTGGATATTTCAGATTCATCCTGCCTTCAATGCCCTGCCGCAGCTCCCCACAATTCCTTCAGACGCTTGTCCCTTCCGCAGCCGCCGCGGTAGTATTTGTAACGCAGCGGATTCTTCTTGTAGTAATGCTGGTGGTACTCCTCGGCCGGATAGAACGGGCCGGCCGGGGTGATTGCCGTGACGATCGGCTCCTTGAAGGGTTTGTTTTTCTCCAGGGCCTCCCTGGAGAGCAGTGCTGCTTTGTGCTGTTCAGCCGAGTGGTAAAAGATGGCTGAACGGTACTGGTGCCCTTTGTCGCAGAACTGGCGATCCTTGACGGTCGGGTCGATGTTGTGCCAGAAGATTTCCAGCAGTCTGCTGTAGGCGATTTTGGTCGGGTCAAACAGGATCTGGACCGCTTCGGCGTGTCCGGTGCCTCCGGCCGAGACCTGTTCGTAGGTTGGATTTACAAGGTTTCCGCCGCTGTAACCGGATGTCACCGAAGCCACCCCCTCCAGTTTGTCGAAGGGGGCTTCCATGCACCAGAAGCAGCCGCCGGCAAAGGTGGCCTTCTCCAGCTTGGCCGGGGCCGCCGGGCAGTCGGGGGTGTTGATGGTGAGCACGATCAGAGCCAGAGCTATGCAGAGTAAAATACGCATGGTCGACCTCCTACTTGGATTAGCGGCAATTTTCCGCGTGTCGTAATTTTTGTTCCGTGATTTTGTTTGCTTTGGCAGTCGCTTTCATAAGTCATTTGAACATGCCGGCCAGTTACTGCCAGAATTTTTCTGAAAAGGGTCGTTCTGGGCATGCCAATAGTCACGCTGCCTTTTGACGTCTCAAACCTTGATTGTAATTGAGTACAATGTTACCTTTGAGCGGTCAAGCGTTCTTTTGCATCCTGATAAAGGGGCTTTTTATGCGAGCTTACACTGCAATAATACCGGCTGTTCTGCTTGGGGCACTGCTGCCCGCTGTCGGCAACGCCGACGTACATCTCTATACCGGCACCATGCAGGTCATTGCTGTTTCCGGCAAGGCCTGCCAGGGGCAGCTGGGCAGCAGCCATGACGTGACGCTGATGCTCAGCCAGGAGCCGGGCAGTGACGTCATCAGCGGCATTTTCGAAGGGGAGGGGATCATTGTCGGGAAATTCTCCGGCAGCAACGCGGCCCGGCTTGATGTGCGCTACCCTTACCAGGATGAATTCAAGGCTGGCGGACATGTCATCAGTATTGCCGGCGACGGCGCCACCCTCACGGCCGAGCTGCGGGACCGTCATCTTGAAGCGACCTACGAGGATTGCAACTTTGACCAGGCCCGCATGACCCTGGTCCGATCCGGGGACGGTGATGGCGAGGCACGCTACAAGGCCGCGGCCGCTCAGTTTGATGCCCAGCTGACCCGTGCCCAGGCCTTTGCCCTGGCGCGTGACGGCCGCTACGAAGAGGCCCTGCCGCTCTACGAAAAGGCCCTGGCCCTGGCAGATTCGCTGCCGGGGGACGATGACGCCCGCCGGGCGCCTTACATCATCGGCCTGGCCAATGCCTATGTCAAACTCGGTCGTGCGGACGATTTCAACAAACTGTACGACCGGCATATCAGCCAGATCAAAGACGATGCCGTGCGGGCCATCTTCAGCAGCCACCGGGTCCGCTTCCTGCTTTTGGCCGGCCGGACTTCCCTGCAGCGGGAGGAGTATCAGGATGCTCTGAATGCCTTTCAGAAGGCCTACAGCCTTGATCCCCGGAGCCAGGAGGCCATGGCCGCGATTATGATGACGTACCTGCGCAGCGGCCGGCCGGACAGAGCCATTTCCTTTCTGGAAGAATCGCTCAAGACCATGGCGGGCGAAACGGATAGTCAGTACATGAGCATGGCCCTGGCCAACCTCTACCTGCAGAGGGCAAAAAAGTCCGAGAAGGATGAAAAAATTGCCGAGGCCGAGGTTGATCTGCTAAGGGCCGACAGCCTTGATCCCCACTCGGTCCAGTATCTGATCGCCCTGGCGCGGCTGCGGCACAAGTCCGGCAGTCTGGCCGAGGCGGAAAAACTGCTGCAGCAGGGGCTGGATCGTTTCCAGGACGAGTCGTCACGCCAGGAAATCATCGCTGCCCGCGACAGGCTGCGGCAGACCGATATGATTCTGAAAAAATTACGCAAGGCGGAGGGCTGATGGGCTATCGCAACCTTCAGGAATGTGTTGTTGATCTGGAGCGACAGGGGATGCTGCTGCGGATTGCGACTCCCCTCGATCCTCACCTGGAAATCGGGGCGGTACAGCGGCGGGTCTATCAGGCCGGTGGTCCGGCTTTGCTCTTCACCAATCCGCTCAACTGCCGCTTTCCGCTGCTGGGCAACCTGTTCGGCACCCTGGAGCGGACCCGCTTTATTTTCCGCGACACCCTGGATGACATCCGTCGCCTGGTGGATCTGAAGATCAACCCCTTCTCGGCCCTGAAACATCCGTTGGATGCCCTCAAGGCCCCCTTCGCGGCCCTGCATCTGCTGCCGGCGACCACCTCCGATGCCCCGGTGCTGGAATGTCGCACGACGGTCTCGCATCTGCCGCAGATCGTCTCCTGGCCCATGGACGGCGGCGCCTTCATTACCCTTCCGCAGGTTTACACAGAGAGTCCCTGGCGGCCTGGATTCGGCCGCTCCAACCTGGGCATGTACCGGGTACAGCTTTCGGGCAACCGCTATGAGGCGGACAGCCAGATCGGCCTGCACTACCAGATCCACCGCGGCATCGGCGGTCACCATGCCGAGGCCATTGCCCGCGGCGACCTGCTGCGGGTGAACGTCTTCGTGGGCGGGGCGCCCTCCATGACCGTGGCGGCGGTCATGCCGCTGCCGGAGGGGATGCCGGAACTCTCCTTTGCCGGCCTGCTGGCTGGTCACCGCATCCCCATGACCCGCCTGCCGGGACAGCTGCCGCTGCCGGCCGAGGCCGATTTCTGCATCTGCGGCGTGGTGCATCCCGGCAAGACCCTGCCGGAGGGGCCGTTCGGCGATCACCTCGGCTATTACAGTCTGACCCATGAGTTCCCCTACATCCAGGTGGAAGCGGTCTACCACCGCAAGGACGCCATCTGGCCCTTCACCACCGTCGGCCGTCCGCCCCAGGAGGACACCAGTTTCGGGGCCTTTATCCATGAATTGACCGGTCCCCTGATCCCGACGGTGGTCAGTGGGGTCAAGGAGGTGCATGCCGTGGATGCGGCCGGCGTTCACCCGCTGCTGCTGGCCATCGCCAGCGAGCGCTATGTGCCTTACGCCAGCCGGCGCCAGCCCCAGGAACTGCTGACCATCGCCAACGCCATTCTCGGACAGGGGCAGCTCTCACTGGCCAAGTATCTCTTCATCGCCGCCCAGGAGGATGCGCCCGACCTGCATACCCACGACATCGCCGCCTTCCTGGGGCACGTGCTGGAGCGGGCCGACTGGCGCAGTGATCTCCATTTCCAGACCGCCACCACCATTGATACCCTCGACTACAGCGGCTCCGGCCTCAATCAGGGCTCCAAACTGGTTGTCGCCGCTGCCGGTCCGCTGCGCCGCAGGCTGGACAGCGAACTGCCGGCCGGTCTCGAATTCCCCGTCGCTTTCGGCGGGGCCGATGTCTGTCTGCCGGGGGTGCTGGCCGTACAGGCTCCCCCCTCCAGCCAGGAACGGGGCGAGTGCGATGCAGTTATCGAGGAGTTTTGCCGCTTCTACGCCGAGCGGGACTGCTTGGCCGGCTTCCCGCTGATCGTGATCTGTGACGACAGCCGTTTTACGGCAGCCACGTTGAACAATTTTCTCTGGGTGACCTTTACCCGCTCCAACCCGGCCACGGATGTCTACGGCATCCAGGCCGAGACCCGCGGCCGCCACTGGGGCTGCCGTGGTCCGCTGGTGATCGACGCCAGAGTCAAACCGTTCCATGCGCCCCCCCTGGTGGATGACCCGGCCGTGGAGCGCCGGGTGGATCAGTTGGGAGTCCAGGGCGGGCCGCTGCACGGAATCATCTGATGGCTTCGCCAGAAGTCCATCTGCTGCGTTATACTCAACCTTCGTCACTGCGGCGTACTAGATGTACGCCTCATTCCTCAGCTTTCGCAAGCCTTGCATCTGGAGCTTCTGGCTATGCCATCTGTTTATGAATAGATTCTGGCGTTTTTTGATATCACTGGATCTTGGCCTGTGGCTTCTGGGGCTGGTATGTGCTGTCATGGCGGCCGGTTCATTCCTGCTGAAGGGGGAGGCGGCCGTGGCCATCAATGCCATGCCGCTGTTTGCCTGGCTGCTGGCGGCGCCGGCTTCCGTCTCCTGGTGGCTCTGGCTGACAATCGCTTTGCTGGCCCTGCTGGTTGTGAACACCCTTTTCTGTTCGTTCGACACGCTGCGGCAGAAACTGCGGCGGGCCGCGCTCCTGCCGACCCTGGCTCCGCAGCTGATCCATGCCGGTTTCCTGCTGATCGTTGCCGCCCATCTGGTCAGCTCTGTGTGGGGCTTCAAGCAGACTCTGCAGCTGGCGCCCGGCATGCTGGCCAATCTGCCCAATGGTCAGCTGTTCATGCTGGGGCGGGTGGCGCAAATGCTCTCTCCCCAAGGGATGCCGGTCGGCGCCAGCGGCGAGCTGTTCATTGATCCCAATCAACCCGACAGGCGGGTGATCATCAGCCCCAATAACCCCTGGTTTTCCGGCGGTTATGGGGTGTATATCAAGCATGCCGAGCTGCAACCCCAGCCCTGGGCTCTGCTGGAAATCCACCGCGAGCCGGGGGCGGGCATGGCCCTGGCCGGCTCGCTGCTCTTTTCAATCGGAGCGGCGCTGCTGTTGTGGCTACGGTCAAAATCAAAAGAAAATAAGTACGATGGGGGCTGATTCATGAAGTCATACCGCAAGGAATTGTGGTTCGAAACCGGCCAGCGGCGGGAGCTGATCAACATCACTTCGAACGTCTCCACCTGTCTGGCCGAGAGCGGCATCCGCGAGGGGCTGCTGTTGTGCAATGCCATGCACATCACCGCCAGTGTCTTTATCAATGACGACGAGTCCGGCCTGCATCAGGATTTTGAAGAGTGGCTGGAAGGGCTGGCCCCGGAAAAGCCCTATTCGCGCTATCGCCACAACGGTTATGAAGATAATGCCGATGCCCACCTGAAACGCACCATCATGGGACGCGAGGTGGTGGTTGCCGTGACCGGCGGCAAGCTGGACCTGGGGCCGTGGGAGCAGATTTTCTACGGCGAATTTGACGGCAAGCGCCGCAAGCGGGTGCTGGTGAAGATCATCGGGGAGTAGGGCGGGAACGTTTATTCTGTGATCAGTGGTATCCGACGACTACCATTGCTTTTCAAAAAAATTGGGGGTCATCCAAATTTTATGGTTTCCGGTCACATTATTATGCGCCTTCTCGCTGTCCACCAGCGACGCCCTGACCAAAAAGGCGCTTGCCGCCCGGCATAACGAATACCTGACAGCCTGGGTCAGGCTGTTGCTGATGCTCCCCTTTCTTATCGCCCTGCTGCTGTATGTCCCTGTGCCGCAACTCGCTCCCGAGTTTGTTCCCACGATCCTGATCTCCCTCCCCCTCGAACTGCTGGCGCTGATCCTCTATTTCAAGGCGCTCAAGCTCTCTCCTTTAAGTCTGACCGTCCCGTTTCTGGCGCTGACCCCGGTCCTGCTGATGGTGGTTCCCTACCTGCTCCTGGGGGAGACGATCTCGCTCATGGGTGGAGTCGGCATCATTCTTATTGCCGCTGGCAGCTATACCCTCAAACTGCACAGCCTCAAGTCCGGCCTTCTGGAACCGTTCCGGGCGATCCTCAGGGAACGGGGCTCACTCTGCATGATCGGGGTTGCCGTGCTCTACAGCTTTACCGCCACCCTGGGGAAGAAGGCAATCACCTGCTCGTCCCCTCTTTTCTATGCAGGGCTCTACCCGATCCTGCTGTTCCTTTGTCTGACGCCACTTGCACTCTGGAAGGGACGCCACGAGCTGAAGCATCTTGGCGGACAGCAGGGTCTGCTGCGGGCAACCATGCTCCCTTCGTTATTCAGCCTCGGTGACACTCTCTTCGGGGTGATCGCACTGAGCCTGACGAACGTGGCTTATATGATCGCGGTCAAGCGGCTGAGTCTCCTCATGGGGATCGTGTATGGGCATTTCCTGTTCAGGGAGGAAGGGGTGCGGGAAAGGCTCGTCGGGGGAGGGTTAATGGTTGCAGGAGTTGTACTGATCGTCATTAAGGGGAGATGAGCATGGATTCAAGCTATCGATTAGAGTTGACGCGTGTGTCGCTTTGAAAGATCGACCAGGTAAAGCCGGCGTGGATGGACGCATTTACTTTTTGACGAAACAAGGGGCTGTCCTCATTCGCGGCACCACCGTAATATCCCAATTTCCCGCCAACATAGGCCCGCAGTCGATCGGTGATGTCATAGGAAAACCCGAGGGTTGTATCGCTGCCCAGATAGCCGCCATCTGCTTCATAGGCAGGGCGAAAGGGCGTCGCATAGCGCGGTTCGACGCGGTAAAAATACTCTTGCATTTTTTTCGTGGCAAAGCTGGAGCCGATGGAGCCGTTCATACCGATTCCGGAATTGAAAATGTTTTGCCGCACGTAGCTGATCCGTGGGTTGAAGAGATAGCCGCGATGGTCAAGCCGTGTAAAATCCGAGGAAAATACCGCGCGAAAGGGCAGCTGTATTTCGGTTTTTCCGCCAAACAGTTCGCCAAGCTTTATCTTTAACTGGGGGCCGATTTCACCAAGATAATCCAGATCCGGCATCCCGCGCCGGGCATTATTGTCGTTGGAATTGGAGTTGAAGGAAGCAGCCAGGCTCACATTGAGTTCCACAAAATCATTTTCAATAAAGACACCCTTCGCGATGCTGTCTTTTCCAAGGCGTAAAAAGTCCCCACGATAGATCACATAGGGCAGAGCCAGTCCATGCGGCGAATTTTTATCAGCAGCCGGATAATCCGGTGAATAAATTCCACCCGCCACTACCCCCAACTCCCAGAGAGGCTTCGTAGGCGCTCCCTTGGAATCGGTGTCTTCTGCTTGGGCGTCCAGACAAAGCAGGCAGACAAGGACGGCCATGGCAGAGAGACTATACCTGGCAATCATAAGCAAAATTCCTTGTGGTTACTGTCAATTAGCGACAAACTCTGATTCATAACTTGATGTATCTGTCTGCAGCTTTCTTTCTGCCGGATGACAAAATCAGTATGATCAAGACAGTCATCTCCTAGCTGCTGAAAGACAGATAAACCTTCCTCTGTCGCGGCCCGTCAAATTCACAGAAATAGATGCCCTGCCATGTGCCCAGCCATAAGCGGCCATCGCGCACAATCACCTGTACCGATGAACCATGTAAACTGGCCTTGATGTGGGCATCGGAATTACCTTCCGTGTGCCGGAAATGGGAATGTTGCGGCACGAGTTCATTACTGAACCATTCCATGTCACGAGCCACGTCCGGGTCGGCGTTTTCGTTAATGGTGATTCCAGCCGTGGTGTGGGGTATGAAAACCGTCAGCACACCGTCCCGCCAGCCGTTTTGAGCCGCCAGATCCTCGACCTGGCGGGTGATGGCAAGCAACTGGGTCCGTTTTTTTGTAGAAACGCTCAGCTCTGCGGTATGTTGCATAGTGCCTCCAAAAAATCACATTCTGTCTGGTTCATGAACACTCATTCGCCGACGACCAATTTTAGCGCATTTCATAATCACAGGCAAAAGGATAGAATTGCAATCATAACCATCCGGTGATTGACTCCTTTATTATAACGCGTTTGGTTATAACTGCTCAGTGATTCAGAAATATTTGATGAGGTAGCCATGTTACGGAAAAGCTCGCGCGGTGAATGGTATCTGGTCGTTCAGGCCTGCCTGTTTCTACTGCTGATCTTTGGGCCTCACGCGTGTTGCCCAATAACGCCGTGGGGCGCACCCCATGCATGGATCGGTAGCGCAGGTGGCGGTGCCCTGTTTCTGGCCGGCCTTCTGCTTGCCGCAACCGGTGCAATCAACCTGGGAAAAAATCTCACGCCACTACCGGTGCCGAAAGAGAATGCTCCATTGGTCGTTAGCGGGGCGTACCGACTGGTGCGCCATCCAATCTACAGCGGTATAACCTTCATGGCTTTCGGGTGGGGATTATGGGTAAACAGCTGGCTGACCATCGCTTACGCAGTACTGCTGTTTGTCTTCTTTGACATCAAGTCACGGCGTGAAGAGCGCTTGCTTGTGGAGAAATTTCCGGAATATCTTGCCTACCGGAAGCGCGTACGGAAACTGCTCCCCTTCGTTTACTAAGCAGTACATTTCCGGGACATCGCCCCTGACCTGCGTTGGCTCATGACCGGCTTGATGCCGTATATTACCAGTTTCAGCGTGGGGATGGTGGTGTGGGTGAAGTAGGTCATAAATATGTCCTTACGGAAATATTTATTGACAAATAGTCAATCAATGCTAAAACATGTCCGAACGGAAATATTATATGGAAACAAAGCTTGATCAAAGATATTATGTTCGTACGGATACGAGGTATTTATGAAGACCAAGCCAGACAGCGCTACTACTTATGGTAAAGTGACAACGGCTGAAGACGTTGGTCGCATCATCCGCGCAAAGCGAAAAGAGACCGGTGTCCGTCAGGACGTGGCTGCCGGCATGTCAGAGGTCGGCACAAAGTTCCTTTCACAGCTCGAGAATGGCAAGGAGACGGCTGAGCTGGGCAAGACCCTCCAGGTACTCAGAAAGCTGGGGCTGAATGTCTACATATATCCACGTTCGGCAGACCCGATAACAGGCTGAAACCATGAACAATCAACTCAATGTGAATCGCAACAGCACCAGGGTGGGCATGCTGGAGCGCGATGGCCGGCGGTTAACGTTCTCATACGACGCCGACTATCTCGCTTTGCCCCATGCTTCGCCGATTTCCCGGCATTTACCACTTGCTTCTGCAGCATATGAAGATGAGCCAATCAGGGTTTTTTTTGCCAATCTTCTTCCTGAAGGTGCCGTACTGACCCAGGTCGCCCGACAGATTGGAGTATCGCAGGAGAATGTTTTTGGCCTGCTGGAAGCAATCGGCGGTGACTACGCCGGCGCCATCTCGGTCAGTACCCCCGGGAGCATGCCTGAGCCGGCCGGTGGCTACCGGCCAATTACCGGACAAGAACTCTCACATGAGCTGGACAAATTGCCGGGGCATCCGTTTCTGGCTGGCGAAGAGGGCGTCAGACTTTCGCTGGCCGGAGCCCAGAACAAGCTGCCGGTATTTTTCGATGGCAGCTCATACTTCATACCTGAAGGGACCAGCCCCTCCTCTCACATTCTGAAGACCGCCATACCCCAGCTTGACAATACCGTCATCAATGAAACGTTCTGTATGACGCTTGCCGCCCGGGTCGGCTTGCCGGTTCCTGCTGCGCGGGTTGTCACCATTGGCGGTCAGCAGGTCTACATGGACAGCGCTATGACCGAAAGCGGTCCACTTCCGGCAACATCGTTCGTCTGCATCAGGAGGATTTCTGCCAGGCACTCGGTGTCCCGCCGGAGTTGAAATACGAAAAAGAAGGCGGCCCGGGGTTCAGTGATTGTTTTCGACTGGTTGAAGAATGGAGTTCCGAGCCGTTGCTGGATGCAAGAAATCTGCTTGACTGGGCTATCTTCAATTTCGTCATCGGCAATGCCGACGCCCATGGCAAGAACCTGTCGTTCCTTTACAATGACGGACTGGTCAGGGTGGCACCGTTTTATGACCTGATCAGTACCTCGGTCTACAAGCGCCTGAACAACAGATTCGCCATGAAGATGGGGGGGCAGAGTGACCCACACTATCTTCCGCCAAATTGCCTTAGCAACTTTGCGGCTGAAATCGGGATAGGAATACGTGCGGTTCGGGCAGTTTTTATCGAGTTCATGGAGAGTATTGAAGCCAAAACGCCACAGCTTGTCGATGAATATCGTGATGAGTTCGGAGCTTTGGTAATCCTTGATGAAATCGCCAAGGTCATAAGCCGCCGCATCGCCAAAGTCAGGTCGTTGTTTCAGTAGAACGTTGCTGTACCGTTAATTTAAGCCAACAGAATTTCAACGTATCAAACGATTTTCGTTTCTTCAGATTAATCCTCGATACCGACCAACACCAGCTTCACCGTGGGGATGGTGGCGCGGGTGAAGTAAGTCGAAAACGTAAAGACTCAAGTCGTAAGAGACTAAGACTTTGTTGTTTAAATCCGGACTTTGTGAATACTTTCTCTCCCATCAGGAGAGTCTTTTTATCGTTTTGTCGCACGAATCTGATATAAGCTCATTCAACCGATACAGGCTGTCACATTTATATGGATCAAATCTTTCTTTGAATAGTTTCAGTCTGACACTCTGAATCTTGTTAGCTATTACAAGAACTCTTGATATTAAAAATTTCGGGTTAATGTTTAGTTCTCCCGCCAAAACTTCCCAGTGCTTCCGTTGAATCGCCTCAGGGTTACTTTCTCCTCCAATCCCCATAGCAAGGTCTTCCGCCAAACCAACGTGTCCATATATCCTTGTCGAAACAAGATCATAAAAAGGAGCTAAAACAGGACCTTGCGGCAACAGTAGAAAAGAAGCATTTTTCCCATGTGCGTCTGAATTTCCAACCAGGAAATTGAAAATCAACCAATCGATGATAGCTAGTACTTCTTTTCCGGCCCTGCAGCTTTTCATTCGTATCAGATTGACACACTGGACAAAACTGGGGCCACCCTCGTATTCGTACTTGTATTCAGGGAAAATGTTTAATGCCTGACAAAAATCCTCTTGATGAAGCCTTCTTATTCCGTCGTTGCAGATCGTGCGATCATACCTCTTGATTACAAAAACAAGTAATCCCTCAAGATCATATATAAACGATGGTGGCACACTCAGGCCTGTCTCGCCTGCCAGCGCCGTACAGAATGCCTCATTTTCAACCGTGCCATCCAAAAGTTCGATGGGTGGCTTTATAATATAATTGCTTGGTGCACCTCCATGAGTAAGAAAGAATTTGTCCCCGGAAAAAAAGACGGGCAACTTTTTCTGAGCACCGGCAAGAGAAAGCCTGAATCCAATTTCGCCCGCAAGAAGCGGTTTTTGTGGAAGTTGCTGTATTATTTTCGATAATTCCGGCGTGGTTAAAAATGTGTATGCTTCTTCCCCAGATGGTCTTACGCCCTCAGGGTATAAAGACACCGCTCCCGCGCAATCACCACCTATTTTTTCCAACAGACCAAAATCATTGTGAAGAGAGACACCTAAGTTTCTGGCAACAACTTCTCGTATTTTTTGTTCCGGCAAAAGGTTGGCAAAAAAGGCATGTGGCTCATCATCAAGATATGGTTTATTTCGTAGCGGAATGGACAGGGACAACGGGATTTCAGATGTGTGTATCCAATTTGTTTCGTACTGGAAGCAAAGCTTTTTCTTCTCGTCCAGCCAAAGATAGCCAACTATCTCATTGTCTATTAATACGACCAGTTTCGTAGTCATACTTCAGAACCCTTTGTTCCCCAACCCCTGAAATTTGCATGAATTTCAATGCCCAAACAGGCTGCGACCTGCAAAACCTTATTCAATCGGACTGATTCTTTTCCATTTTCGAGCGCCGATAGAAAAACATGACTAACACCGCATATTGCTGCCGCGTCATGAAGAGTTAGACCGTCCTCTTTCCGCTTCTTTCTGATTATCAACCCCAGGTCCTCAGAAGCTTTAATTTCCATATAAACCTCCAGCGAAGCTAATGCAGCCTCCTGCCTTGTTCTTCAACGTTCGTTTACCATATCATCCCATGGGAAAGAAAAGAAGAATAAATTAAGCGATCGTTTACTTTTGAGGGGAAAGTGGCCAAAACAATGAATTATATAAACGATCGTTTCTAAGAAAGTTCCCTTCGACTCCGCTCAGGGAACAGACGTGCGCTGAGCGGAGTCGAAGCGCATCCTGCGGAACATACTCCCCGATAAAGCACCGCCGAGGCGGGGTGGAGTGCTAATAAGTGAAAAAATGGCATAGCTTTCCTTGATCCCTCATACCCCCTGGTGACGTTATTTGGCAGTGGCAGTACCCAATTAGCGGAATCGCGGATGCCGGTTACGCGGCAAGCGATAAAACAGCATGTGATTATATCGGTTTGCGTGGTTTGTTAGTCGCTATTTATGATGGCAATTATTGCTTATTTTAAAAATATCCAATAATTTCATTTATTTGTTAATATTGATTAAAGTATTGTCGGTCAGGCAGAAGATGTGAATAAATAAGCGAGGTGAGTCATGAATCAGCAGGCAAAAATTCTTGTGGTGGACGACAATGAAGCTATTTGCGGTCTCCTGCTCGAACTGCTCGGCGACGAAGGGCACACGGTGACTGCGGTAAATGCCGGAAATGATGCCATTAAGGAGCTCTACCGGGACAAGTACCAGTTGGCCCTGCTCGACCTGGGGCTGCCTGACATGCACGGCAACGAAATTCTCTGGAAGATTCGGGAGTCGTTCCCTGCCACCGACGCCATCATGATGACCTTCAACGCCACGCTGGAGAGCGCTCTGGAGGCCCTGCGGCTGGGTGCCCAGGATTACCTGCATAAACCCTTCGAGAACCTGGACATGGTGGCGCGGGTGGTTAACAGGGCTGTCGAGAAGCGGCTGCTGGTGGATGAAAATGCCCGACTTTACAATGAACTACTGACCAAGAGCAATAAGCTGGAACGGGCCGTCAAACGCCTGACCATGCTGAATGAAATTGCCAATGCCCTTCATTCCGTGCTCGACCTTAAGGTTCTGCTCCAGTTGCTGGTCCACTCCATTGCCCAGGAACTGGGTGCGGAGCGGGCTACGTTGATGCTGCTGGATCAGGAGCAAAGCCATCTGACCATCGAGGCAGCCGTCGGGTTCAATGAAAAAATAGATGAAACCGTACGAATCCCTCTGGGTCAGGGCATCTCCGGTTGGGTCGCCCAGCAGGGGCAGCCGCTCTTCTCCGAGGACATCAGCCAGGATCCACGCTTCACCAAAAGTGCCGAGCGACATTACAATTCCGACTCTTTCATCTCTGCCCCGCTGCTCTTGAGCATCCCTATTCTGCTGAAACAGCAAGTCATCGGCGTCATCAATGTGAACAACAAAATAGGTGGCGGTTCGTTTACCGAGGATGATACCCAGCTGGTGACCACCATGGCCGGCCAGGTGGCCATATCCATCGAGAACGCGCGGATGTTTGACAAACTCAAGCAGTACAACCGGGAGTTGAAGGAAGCCCACTTTCAGACCATCAGTGTACTGTCTGAAGCGCTCGAGGCGAAAGATGCCGTGACCGGTGGGCACAGTGAAAGGATGCTCCTATTTGCAAATGCGGTTGCCCAGCGTATTGGCCTGAATGAAAAGGAGCTACAACTTCTGAAGTATGCCGCACTGCTCCACGATATCGGCAAGATCGGCATTCCGGAAGCGATCCTGCTGAAGCCGGACAAACTCACCGTTGAAGAGTTTGCTCAGATCAAGGAGCATCCGCGTATTGGCGCCGAACTGATCCAGCCGGTCAAGTTCCTTTCAGAGGTATCGCCGCTTATTCACGCACATCACGAGTGGTACGACGGCCGCGGTTACCCGTACGGCTTGGCTGGTGAAGAGATCCCGATTCAGGCCCGGATCGTGGCGGCCCTGGACGCCTTCGACGCCATGACCTCTGATCGCCCATACCGCCCCTCTCCCGGACGTGAATGGGCCATCGGGGAGCTGATCAGGTTAAGCGGCAGCCAGTTCGATCCGCAAGTGGTGGAGGCGCTGATGACAGTTCTGGAACAGGATCAGGGAATTAATTGATGAGATTTGAACTTTGTGTACATGGTTTGCGTTAAATAAAATCAGCTAGTTAGCCATTGATGTTTATGAAACCTATGTGAAAAACATGAAAACAAGTGTCAGGATCGGTGTTGCGCTGGTTGTTTGCTTCCGACGGCGATGCTGAAAGATGTTCGTTTGAAGATCTTCGAGCCGTTTTTCAACACCAAGTCGGTGGGCAAGGGGACCGGTTTGGGGCTGTCGGTCAGTTATGGAATTGTCAGGGACCACAAGGGAACATCCGGGTGGAGAGCGAGCCCGGCGTTGTGACGACATTTATTATTACTCTGCCGGTGTCCGGAGCCGAAAGGGGAGTTAGACGTCATGAGCGAGGAAGCGTAATGGGAGATTCAATGCGGATAACTACGCCGGCATTTTGAGGAGTATCCCTTCAAGGGGGGAGAAGCCCAGCCGGGAGGAAGGATTACCGTCAGTATCGGGGTTGCTTCTTTTCCAGAAAACGGACCGGATGCAGCTGCCCTCGTTTGGGCGGCGGATAACGCGCTTTATGCTGCAAAGCAGCAGGGGCGGAACCGGGTTTGTGTGGCGGAAAACGCTAATACCGTTTAGTCAGAATCGGAATTAACCGTTCAGTTTGCTCCACATGTATCATTTCACCGACGCCGGCATATGGCCCGTTCCTTGTCGATCGCGGTTACAATCACCCTGCATTCAGTGTTGATGTCCTCCACAGAACCGGCAAACTCGGCCTGGATGTAGTTGCTGGAAATTCCCCTGACAATACCGGTTGATTGGTCGTGATGCTGAACCAGAACATCAAGTTCTGTGGCGATTGACTTTTCGAGAAAAGCCGCTTTCTTGCGGTCGGCGATAGCCCTTAGCCGGGCGGCCCGTTCCTTGATAACTGCCGGCGGGTGATGGCCCGGCATGTCGGCGGCCCGTGTTTTTGGGCGCTTGGAGTAGGGGAAGACATGCAGGTCGGCCAGGGGGAGCGCTTCGATCAGGCGGCAGGTCGTCTCGAATTCTTCTTCGGTCTCTCCCGGAAAGCCGGCGATTACATCGGTGCCGATGAAGGCATCCGGCATGCTGTCGCCAATGGAGTGCAGAAGTTCGGAATATTGGGTAGTTGTGTAGGGGCGCCCCATCCGTTCAAGCACACTGTCGCTGCCGCTCTGCAGCGGGATGTGGAAGTGATGGCAGATGCGGGGCGATCCTGCGCACAGTTGGAGCAGTTCAGCACTGAATTCGTTGGGGTCAACGGAGCCGATCCTGAGCCGCTGCAGGGAAGTATCGTCCAATATGCTGCGAATCAGGTTTTCCAGTGAAGCAGTCGGTGAGAGTTCGAGGCCGTAGGCCCCCAGGTGGATGCCGGTCAGAACCACTTCGCGGAAACCATTGTCAACCAGGCGACGGATGCCTTCCAGCACCTCCCGGGCGGTTACGCTGCGGCTGCGCCCCCGTGCAAAGGGTACGATACAGTAGGCGCAGAAGGTGTTGCAGCCGTTCTGCACCTGAAGAAAGGCCCGGGTATGTTCGGCAAAACTGGTCAGCTGCAGTGGTGAAAACTGTCTGTCATCGCCGGCAGCGCCGATCCGGTCTTCTGTGGCATCCGCCAGCAGGGCCGTATCAAGCTTTTCGATATTGCCCAGCACCACATCCACTTCCGGCATGCGGGTGAGCTCTTCCGGAGAGACCTGGGCATAGCAGCCGGTGGCGACGATGCGGGAGTGGGGATTGAGGCGGCGGGCGCGCCGGATCAGACGGCGGGTTTCGCTGTCGGTTCTGGCGGTGACGCTGCAGGAGTTGACCACGTAGATGTCGGCCGTTTCGGTGAAGTCGACAATCTGGTAGCCGGCTTTGCTGAACTGCTCGGTCATTGCGGCTGATTCAAATTGGTTAGTTTTGCATCCCAGGGTGGCAATCGCTACTCTTTTCATGTGCTGTGCATATCCTTTTCAATCTTTTTCTGAATCCAGACAACGTACATGACCACAAACAGGGCCGCTGACCAGGTAACGGCGAAGATGCCCCACCAGATGCCGATGATGCCCCAGCCGAGCACGACGGTCAACAGGTGGAAAACCGCGGCCGGGGCTGCAATCTGACGGTAGAGACCGATCCAGAGTGCAAAGGCAGGTCTTTTTAAGCCCTGCATGGCGGAGACGCAGATGTAGAGCAGCACATAGGCAGGAAAGACGAATGCTTCGATCCGCAGAAAGCGAGCGCCCACGGCGGTTACTGCAGCATCTTTGCTGAAGATATGCAGCAGTTCATTGGCGAATACCAGGGCGGCCACGGTGCCGACAGCGGCCAGCATGAATCCGTAACGCAGCGAGGTAGTCAGTACCAGCCGGATGCGGTCGATTCGTCCGGCTCCGTAATTCTGTGCGGTAAGCGCCAGGGTGGAGACATTCAGCCCCATCACCGGCAAGAGGGCGATCTGTTCGATGCGGGTGGCGATACCGTAGGCGGCCACCGCCTCCTGGCCGAATCTGCCCACGAACCAGGTGATGATGAAGATGCCCAGGGAGACGGTCATCATGTTCATGGCGGCCGGAAAGCCCTGGCCGAACAGTTCGCGGTAACAGCGCCACTGGGGGCGCAGTTCAGCTATACTGAATGATTCCAGGGAACCGGAGCGGGACAGGCAGGAGAAGAGATAGAAATTGCCGATGCAGTGGATCGCAACGGTTGCCAGTGCCACGCCTGGCAGGCCTAAGGCCGGCACCCCCAGGCCGCCGTACATGAACCAGGGGTCGAGCACCAGGTTCAGAAAAAAACCGGTAATCAGGAAGTTGCGATAGGCAAGGGTATTGCCGTGGGCGTTGAGGATGGCGCTCATGACGAAGTTGAGCAAGAAAAAGGGGGCGCCGCTGAAAATGACGTTCATGTAGCTCAGTGACAGGGAGAGGTACTCGCCCCGGGCTCCCATGTAGCCGAAGATAAGGGGTGAAAATAGCAGTCCCAGCGCGCTCAGGGCCAGGGCGTGGACCAGGGCAAAGGAGAGCGACTGGATCAGGTAGCGGCGGACCTCGTCATGCCGGCCACGACCCATGGCGTTGCCGACCAGGGCGGTGGAGGCGGTGGATACACCGTTACCGATGGCCAGCAGGATGAAGAACACCGGAAAGGAGAGAGACATGGCCGCCAGGGCGGTGGTGGAAAGTCGCCCGCCGTACCAGATGTCCACCACGTTGAACATGGTGTTGAAGAAAAACCCGGTGCCGGCCGGAATGGCCAGCCGACGGACAAGTTCCGCAATGGGGGCTGTAGTAAGATCTGAGGTTGTCTTCATCGCTTTGCTGTTGATGGTAATGATTTGAATTAGTGCGCGCTGGCGGTGAACTCGACCCGGCTTTTGCTGTCGGTGCTTTTTTCGGGCGCCTTGTAAATGTCATCCATTTTCTGGAACAGACGCTCGGAGGGCAGTCCGCCGGTTGAAACCAGATAATTCATCACCGCCATTGCCCGTTCCCGAGCCAAAGCCTGCAGGTCCTTGTCAGCCACCTGGGTGTTGGTGATAATCAGTTTTTTCATCTCACTGTCCGGCAGATCCTTGACCAGGCCGAACATGTTGCGCGGTTTGGGGAATTTTTCCTTGGCGTAGACCGCTTTCAGGTACCTGGACATCTCTTCCGGCATCACCTGGATGTTTTCCGCCTTGTCGCCGAACTTTGTCTGGCGCTCCTTGGCCAGAGTCAGAAATTTTTCCTGACGCAGCTTCTGGTTGAGCAGTTCCTGACGGTATCCCTCCGTGTCCTTGTCCCGATCCACATAAGCCATGATTTCCAGCTTGAGGGCCGGCCGGTCGCTCAGTAATGCCGCCAGCGCAGTCATTTTCTTTTCTTCCGCCGGAGAGAGCCGGCTCAATCCGCTTTCAAAGCTGATCGTGCTGAAATCCTGGCCTTCGCCGAACATGGAGGACATCAGGGCAAAGGGGGAGGTGGCCGCCTTGACGAACAGGTTTTTGACCACCTGCCAGACCACACCCCAGATGCTGAACTGGGGATCGTCGGTGCGGCCGCTTACCGGCAGGTTCAGATGGATCTCGCCCTTGCGGTCCTTGAGCAGCGCGATGGCCAGGCGCACCGGCAGATTGGTGGCCTGGGCGCTCTTGACCTCCTTGCCGAAGGTGAACTGGTCAATGAAGACCCTGTTCTGTGAGCTGAGCTGTTTTTTGTCAATCAGGTATTTCAGGTCCAGAAACAGTTTGCCCTTGTCAATGGCATAGCCCAGATAGGTGCCGGAGTAGGGGGTGGCCGGGGTCAGGTCGATATCCTTGAATGATACCATCAGGTCCACGAACAGATCTTCACGCAGCGGATTGATCCTGCCGGTGATCTGCAGCGGCGAATGGTTTTCCAGGTTGCCGCGCAGGTCCACATCGGCAAATTTGGTCTCTTCGGACGTCAGGCCGCTGACCCGTCCCCCCAGGTTGTAGAAGGTGGAGGCAAACTGCTGCGACAGATGGTTGTCGGTAAAGGAAAGGGTACCGTCCTGAATCGTGACGACAGCGATGCTGACAGGTGACCTGGCGGCAGTATTATCCTTTGGTGTAGTCTGGGCCGGGGCGGATGGCGCGGAGGCCGTCGGCTTGGGTGCGGGAATGGGCTCCATGGCGCTGGCTGCCGGGGCTTGAACCTGGGTCGGCTTCTGCACGAGATTCTGCAGGTTGAGGGTGCCGTCTTTTCTGATGACAATCCTGGAGTAGGCGTTGTTGAGTGCGACCTGGCGGATGGAGAGGCTGAACGGGTCCAGTTTGCCGGCGATTTCGTCAAGCTGGAGGCTTTCCCAGGTCAGCAGATCGTCTTCGGCTACGGAATCTAAACAATGAAAGGAGCGGATTCCGGCGTTGCCGCTGAAGCTGCCGACCGGTTTGCCGTCCTTGATAGCCAGGTCGAGATTGGTAGTCGTGTCGACCAGGCCGGCCAGGATGAAGACGTTGATGTTTGACGGGAAATAGGCTTCAAAATCACGGATCGGCAGACGGCCGACCGAAATGTTTCCTTTGTAGCGGAACGGGTAGGGCGTTATGTCGCCCTTGGCCTTGAGCGGGGTATCCCTGTTGAAGGTTGATGAGAAATCCAGCCTGGCCGGCGTGAATTTGGGGCCATTCAGATTCGCCACATTGAGGGTGGTTTTGTGCAGCGAAAAACGGGGCTTGTCCTTCAATGTCTTGTCAGTGAAGGTGCTGTTGAGCCGGTCGAGCTGAATCTGTTTGAAGCGGAAAGAAAAATCCCTGGTTGGGGTGCGTCTGTCAGCTGCAGCGCTTCTGGTGACGGCTGGTTTCGGTTTCCTTGATTCTGTCCGGGGTTGCATCTGTGACGGTTTTTTGAAAAGCGATAACAGGGAGATGCTTCCGTCCGGTTCACGGGAGAGTGTGATGTCTCCGCGGCTCATTTTGATCAGGTCCGCTGTGAGGGTGTTGTCCTTCTGGTTGTAGCTGGCCCCGCTTACCTCGAAACTGCCGATGCTGATGCCTTCCCCGTTGCCGTACCTGGTGGAGAGCCCCCGGGCAACATAGGTGCCCTGCTCCACACGTACCCCGTCCTGGCTGGAGTAGGTCGCCTCCGACGAGATGGTGGCGGTTCCTTTTACCGGAGCGTTCATGATCTGCGACAGGTAGGGCCAGCCGCGCTCAAGCTTTACATCGGACAGTTCGCTGGAAACGGTGGCCTTGAGCGGTGTCAGCGAGAAGGTACCGTCGGCGTTCAGGGTCGATTCGTTGTCTAGCAGGATTGAGAGGTCATAGCTGGCGGTCTTGTCCGTCGCCGTGCTGAAATCCTTGATGGTGATATCGATCTGACTTGCTTCGCCCCTAAAACCACCCATGGCTACGTCATCCCTGAAATGAACGCGGCCGTTGCTGATTGCAAACGCAGCGACCTGCAGTAGTGGCTGTGGTACGGTTTTGTTTAATGCCTGCTGTGTGGCGCTCTCCGTTTTGGCGGCAGTTTCGGTTTTTTTACGGTTCAGGAGTTGCTCATACATCCACTTGCCCTGTTTATCGCGCCTGATGAACAGTTCCAGCTGATCGAGCGTCAGCGATTCGAGCGTGAATGTTTTGTTGAAGATATCGGCCTTGGCTGCCTTGAGCTCCAATGTTGGCAGTTTGAGCAGGGGCTGGCCGTTTATCAGGTTGATGGCAATGTCATTCAGTCTGAGCAGACCGTTCAGGGTGAGTTCCGGTCGCTTCTCCTTTGAAATCAGGTAGCTGACATTGATATCGGCGCTAAGGCTGCCGGAAGTCAGGTCTGCCGGCAGTTTTTGAGGCGAATACGTGCTCAGTTCCGCAAGCTGGAGCTGTTTCAGATCAATGCGCAGTGATGTCTCCAGGGATTTGCTCAGAGGTTTGGTCTTGCCGCTTATGATGAAGGGAGCGCCGTTCACCACGGCGGAAATTTTCGGGTCGGTATATTTCTCAGCAAGATGGGAGATGTTGCTGATAAAGGGGATGGCGACCTCAAGGTTGCGGATTGTGTGTTTGCGGCCACCGGTTACAGCCTGGTCGTTGAAATCTACTGAACCGTTTTTTACTGAAATATTGTTGATGGAAAAGAGTGTTTCTCCTTTTGATTCCGGTTTGCTCTTAATAGATTCGATGATGTCCGTAAAACTGTACTGGTTGGCCGCGGTACGGGTAAAACTGACGGCGGGCGAATCGAGGCTGACCTCATTAATAATCAGGGCACGTTTGAAGATGGAGGCCAAGTTTAATGAGGTTCGCAGCTGGCCGAGCTTTACGAATGGCCCGCCGCTCTTATCTTCGATAAGCAGGTTGTTTGCGGTGACGGTCAAGGTAAGTGGATTTATGGATAGCGATTCCAGCGCTGTTTTGCGTCCGGTGGCCTGCTGAATTCCCTCAACAATCCTGTTTTTTGCATAAGACGGCAGGATGGCGGCGGTAACAACAAGCATGGCTATGAGGATTACAACTGCAATCAGGGCAGTTGTTTTCAGTTTTGACATAGAGTGGCCTCGAAAGTGTGCTCCGGTATTCATAAGGATGGTTTATATACTACAACTGGACCTGGGCGAGTACGATTATTTAGTTGTCCAAGGAGTTAAAACGTCATTTCAGCCTTAAATTTAACTGTTTTTGTTGAAAATTGAGTCCAAAACAGATACAAATGAAAGACTTTTATCGGTAAGCTATAAATATGCTCGGGGGGTAAGGATGAGTCTTATAAAACTGTATGATACGACACTGCGTGACGGCACACAGGCCGAGGATATTTCGTTCCTGCTGGAGGACAAAATCCGCATCGCCCACAAGCTTGACGATTTGGGGATTCATTATATTGAGGGGGGCTGGCCGGGCAGCAATCCCAAGGATGTTTCGTTCTTCAAGGATATAAAAAAAGAGAAACTTTCCCAGGCCAAGATAGCGGCTTTCGGTTCAACCCGTCGCGCCAAAATTACACCAGAAAAGGATTCCAATATCAAAACCCTGGTTCAGGCCGAACCGGATGTAATCACCATCTTCGGCAAAACCTGGGATTTTCATGTGCGGGAGGCTCTGCGCATTTCCCTGGAAGAGAATCTGGAACTGATCTTTGACTCTCTTGATTACCTGAAGAAAAACGCTCAGGAAGTGTTCTACGATGCCGAGCATTTCTTCGACGGCTACAAGGCCAATCCGGAGTACGCCATCAAGACGCTTAAGGCGGCTGAACAGGCCAATGTTGATTGCATCATCCTGTGTGACACCAATGGCGGTACCATGCCATACGAGATGTCGGATATCATCAAGAATGTCAAAAAACAGATCAGTACGCCACTAGGCATTCACACCCACAATGACGGCGAGTGTGCCGTGGCCAATTCGATTCTCGCTGTCGATCAGGGGATTGTCCAGGTGCAGGGAACCATCAACGGTTTCGGTGAGCGTTGCGGAAATGCCAATCTGTGCTCAATTATCCCGGCCCTGAAGGCCAAGATGAAGAAGGATTGCATTTCCGACGAACAGATGCGGCACCTGCGGGACGTTTCCCGCTTTGTTTACGAACTTGCCAATATCTCGCCCAACAAACACCAGGCCTATGTGGGCAATTCAGCCTTTGCCCACAAGGGGGGCGTGCATGTCAGCGCCATTCAGCGCCATCCTGAAACCTACGAACACATGCGCCCGGAACTGGTGGGCAACTGCACCCGCGTACTCATCTCCGACCTTTCGGGTCGTTCCAATATTCTGGCTAAGGCCGAGGAGTTCAATATCAACCTGGATAGCAAGGATCCGGTCACCCTTGAGATTCTTGACAATATCAAGGAGATGGAGAACCGCGGCTATCAGTTTGAGGGTGCCGAGGCTTCCTTCGAGCTTTTGATGAAGAAAGCCCTCGGAACCCATAAAAAATTCTTCCATGTTCTCGGGTTCCGTGTCCTTGACGAAAAGCGTGGTGAGGACCAGAAACCGATGGCCGAGGCGACCATCATGGTCAAGGTGGGGGGCAAGGTCGAGCATACCGCGGCCGAGGGCAACGGACCGGTTAATGCTCTGGACAACGCTATCCGCAAAGCGCTGGAAAAGTTTTACCCCAAACTGAAAGAGTTGAAACTGCTGGATTACAAGGTTCGCGTTCTGCCGGCCGGGCAGGGTACGGCTTCTTCCACCCGGGTCCTGATCGAGTCAGGTGACAAGCATAGCCGCTGGGGCACTGTGGGTGTGTCCGATAATATTATTGATGCCTCCTATCAGGCGCTGATCGACAGTATCGATTACAAATTGCATAAATCGGAAGAGTAGGGGCAGGACCTGCTGCCAGTGAGTACATGATCCAGCTTTTCTCAAGAATGAAACTTCCGTCTGAAGCCTGTCGTCGCCTCATGATTGTGTTGCTGGCGTTTTTAGTTGCTGCTCCTGTAGTGATCAAAAGCCGTCCGAGCGGGCTGAAACCTGCTTTGGCGGCTTTTTCCGATTTGCCCCGTAATAGCGTCACCGTCAGAATTGGCGGAGATGTCAGGCATCCTGGCGTCTATACGGTTTCCGCCAATATACTGACGGTGACCGCCATTGATTTGGCGGAACCGGTTGCCTCTTTGGCCTCTCTCCACTCCTCCGTAATTGCAAGACAAACTCTTCAAAATGGGGATGATATCAGGGTCATCTTGAATCGCGATGGAACGTCCTCGTTTCATTTTGGATCAATGCCAGCCGCACAGCGTCTGGTTCTGGGTGTCCCGTTAGATATTAATTCGATGAGCGCCGAGGATTTTGACCGGATTCCCGGAATTGGTCCTGCGCTGGCAAAAAGGATAGTAGCTTACCGTCAATTAAATGGCGGTAGGCTGCGTCCAGAGGAGCTGCTATCTATTGACGGAATTGGCGAAAAAAAATATAAGCAGATTATTAAATTTTTGTAACTACTTAGTTATAAACCTGTTTTTATCTTATTGGATAATTTTCTTCATTTTTAATGTATGGTTTTTTGCTTTCGGCACGTTTGCTGTATTATAAGCTACATAAACTGACGAAATGAGTGCCATTACATTAAAAATGGGAGGATTGATATGCAATGTCCACGTTGTAGAGGCCGCATGTTCGTTGAGAAGTTTTATGACTTTGTCCGTTCCTTTGACGCTTGGAAATGCACATGTTGTGGCGAATTGCTTGATTCGACCATTGTTGTCAACAGAGCCCGTAGCAACAATACCCACCTCGGCTGATCTTACAGCCGCCATACTGTTCAAACAAAAAGGGAAACCCGCAAAGGGGTTTCCCTTTTTGTTTGACACGATCGGTGTGAAAGGATATTGAACACGTTCGTTAAATATAAGTGTATTTCGCAATCAAGGGAGCAGGGCATGATACGGAACGATGGCAGAAATGCCAATTCGCTGCGGCCAATAAGTATTACCAGGCATTTTACCCGATACGCGGAAGGTTCCGTGCTGGTGGAGTTTGGCGATACCCGCGTGATCTGTACGGCTTCGGTGGAGGAGTCGGTACCGTCATTTCTGAGGGGCAAGGGCACAGGCTGGGTGACGGCTGAATATTCAATGCTGCCCCGGGCAACTCACTCCCGCTCATCACGTGAGGCTGCCAAGGGAAAACAGAGCGGACGTACTCTGGAAATCCAGCGACTGATAGGCAGGTCGCTGCGGGCTGTTACCGATCTGGCGGCGCTGGGCGAACGCAGCGTCTATATCGATTGCGACGTAATTCAGGCTGATGGCGGCACCAGGACCGCTTCGATTACCGGTGCCTATGTGGCCCTCTCCGATGCTCTTGATACTCTCAAGGAACGGGGTCTGATTGACCGGATCCCGTTGAAAGAGGCGGTGGCGGCCGTGAGTGTAGGTATCGTCGAGGGAGAGGCCATGCTGGATTTGAATTATGTGGAGGACTCTGCCGCCGAGGTGGATATGAATTTTGTCATGACCTCCAGCAGCCGTTTTGTTGAGGTTCAGGGCACTGCCGAAGCTGAGCCGTTCAGTATCGAACAGATGGATGCCATGCGTGCCCTGGCCATGGAGGGTGTCAGACAGCTGTTTACCATTCAGCAGGAGGCATTCAGGAATTGAGGGAACTGGTTGTCGCTACCCGCAATCGCGGTAAAATTAAAGAAATTCAGGCCTATCTGGAAGGTGTCGTGGAGGTTGTCTCCTGTGCCGCTGATTTTAAAGGTTTTCCAGAAACCGTGGAAGATGGCGCCACGTTCGAGTTGAATGCACTTAAAAAGGCCCGCGAAGCCATGGCATTTACCGGTCAACCTGCTCTGGCCGATGATTCGGGTCTGGTAGTGGATGCCCTCGGTGGCCGCCCGGGGGTCTATTCCGCCCGTTTTGCCGGAGAAGAGGCTGATGATACCGCCAATAACCGCAGGCTTCTGGGGGAATTGGAGCTGGTACCGCTTCAGCAGCGCAAGGCCGCATTTGTTTGTGCCCTGGCCTTTGTTGCCCCGGATGGCGCTGAGCAGGTTTTTGTCGGCAGGGTAGCGGGACGGATCCTCGTCTCTGGGCAAGGTGACGGTGGCTTCGGCTATGACCCGCTTTTTCTGGTGGATGGTTTTGATCGGACTATGGCCGAGCTGACGATCGAGGAGAAAAACTTGATCAGTCATCGTGGGCAGGCTCTGCGTCTGTTCCGTGAGTATTTGAAAAACGTTGCTATGGACGATTGGTGAATTGATAACATATGAAGAAAAAATTCAAAGATAGTGCTACCGTAAATAAAAGCAGCGGGCGTGTCATGGAAATATCTCCTCAGGGCCAGCTTTCCAAGGGGAAGGTGCTGGATGTCGAGATATCAGGACTTGACGATGAGGGCTACGGCATTTCCTGCAGCGAGACCCATGCCCTCAGGATCAGCGGAGCGTTGCCGGGTGATACGGTGCGTATCGCCATTGACCATGTCGCCCAGCGCATGGCTTTTGGTCATGTAAAGAAACTTCTCGTTCCGTCCGCTAAAAGAAGTAAACGTCCACCCTGCGGCAAGAGTGCTCAGTGTCTCGGATGCCCCCTGATCGCCATGAAATACCGTGATCAGGCGGAATGGAAGCATGAGTTCATTCTGCGCCAGTTGCGCCAGTACCGAGAGCTGGGTGATATAACCGTGCATCCGCTGCTGTCGCCGCTACGTCTGGTCCATTACCGCACAACTGCTCGCCTGGTGATAGCCGGCAAGCATTCCGAGCCTTTTATCGGCATCTTTCGTCGTTCCTCTCACAATGTCTTTGATCTGGATGACTGCCTGATCCATCATCCGCTGGTCAACCGTGTAATAGAGGTTGTCAGGCGGGGTATCACCAAGATGAAAGTGCCGATTTACAATCCCCGCAGCAAGATGGGGCTTTTGCGCTATCTGGTCGTGCGTGTGTCTGAGTCTGAGCAGAAGGCTATGGTTATATTTGTGACCGCCCAGCGCTCATACAACGAGATTCATCATCTGGGCAAGTATGTCCGCGAACAGTTGCCCGAAGTTCAAGTGCTGGCCCAGAACGTCAACAGCTCGGAAGGGAATGTGATCATGGGCCCCGTCGATCACTTCCTCACCACCAGACACCATTTGAACGAGACGATTGGTGACACTGCCCTGATGATTTCGCCCCGCTCATTCTTTCAGGTCAATCGCGAGGGTGCCCGCCTGATATATGACAAGGTCAGGGAATGGGCCGGCCTGACCGGTCAGGAGACAGTGCTGGACCTGTACTGCGGTATTGGCGGTATCGCACTGTCGCTGGCACCTGCTGCCGGAAAAGTTATCGGCATGGAGGTGGTGGAGGCCGCGGTTGAAGATGCCCGCAAAAACGCTCACCTGAATGGCATCAGCAACTGCAGTTTCGAGGCCGGAGATGTGGCCGAGCTGCTGGAGGACATGGCCGAAGACGGAGAAAGGATTGATGTTGTGGTTCTCAATCCTCCCCGCAAGGGGTGCGACGAACAGGTTTTGCGGCGGGTTGCGGCAGTTTCGCCCCGGACGATTGTGTATGTTTCCTGTTCGCCGCAAAGTTTGGCCCGTGATCTTAATATACTGAAAACATTGGATTATGTTTGTACTGAAATCCAGCCGGTAGACATGTTTCCCCAGACCATGCATGTCGAGAATGTGGCGAGACTGAAAAAAATAGATAAAAGCGCTTGACAACTCGGAATAATTACTGATATTACTCTTTTGCTTTGGTACAGGCGCGTAGCTCAGGGGGAGAGCGCTACCTTGACACGGTAGAGGTCGGCGGTTCGAGACCGCCCGCGCCTACCATCACAGCAAGCTCAGAAGTGTCAGGGCATCGATAGGTTCGATGCCTTTTCTGTTTAAGAACGCTATGTCGACAATATTTCGGCCAAAGAGGCCAGCGCTTCGGGTCTGATTGAGGACACTCAATGGCAACTATTAACATTACCCTTCCGGATGGCTCTATACGCGAATTGCCTGCCGGATCAACAGTAGTCGATCTGGCTGCATCAATTGGCGCCGGTCTGGCCAAAGCTGCCATTGCTGGCAGAATAGATGGTGAACTAGTTGATCTGTCCTCTGTCCTCACTGATGGTGCGCGTGTTGAAATCATTACTGAAAAGAGTCCGGAGGCGCTGGAGATAATCCGTCACTCCGCTTCCCATTTGATGGCTCAGGCCGTCAAGGAGCTTTTTCCGGCTGCCAAGGTGACCATCGGTCCTGCCATTGAAACCGGTTTCTATTACGATTTTGACGTTGATACGCCCTTTACTCCTGAAGATCTGGAGCGCATCGAAGCTAGGATGTCTGAACTGGCCGCGGCTAATCTCAAAATTGAGCGCCAAGTTCTCAGTAGTGCTGATGCTGTCTCTATGTTCGCCGGCCAGGGTGAAGTCTATAAGGTCGAACTGATTAACGATCTGGGTGTCGATACGGTTTCTGTCTATAGCCAGGGTGGCTTTGCTGATCTCTGCCGTGGACCGCACTTGCCATCCACCTCTCGCATCAAGGCCTTCAAGCTGCTGTCCATTGCCGGCGCCTATTGGCGCGGTAACGAAAACAACCGGATGCTTCAGCGCATCTATGGAACGGCCTTTGTTGATAAAAAGGAACTGGAAGCCTATCTGCACCGCTTGGAAGAGGCAAAACGCCGTGACCACCGCAAGCTGGGCAGGGAACTTGATCTCTTCTCTTTCTCCGATGAGGTCGGGGCGGGCTTTGCAATCTGGCATCCCAAGGGAGCCATGCTGCGCACTGTGCTGGAGGATTTCGAGCGCCGCGAGCACCTCAAGCGTGGCTACGATATCGTCCTGGGACCGCAGCTTCTCAAGACAGAACTGTGGCAGCGCTCAGGCCACTACGAAAACTACCGCGAGAACATGTATTTCACCGAGGTCGATGAACAGAGTTTTGGCATCAAGCCGATGAACTGTCTCTCCCACATGATGATTTACAAGTCGCAGCTGCGTAGTTACCGCGACCTGCCGCTTCGTTTTTTCGAGCTGGGAACGGTACATCGTCATGAGCGGGCCGGAGTTCTTCATGGCCTGCTGCGGGTGCGCTGTTTCACCCAGGATGACGCCCACATCCTCTGTACACCGGATCAGCTAGATGCCGAAATTAAGGGCGTTCTTTCTTTCGTCAGCGATGTGATGGGCATTTTCGGCTTTGATTACGAGATGGAACTTTCTACCAGGCCTGAAAAATCCATCGGTTCGAATGAAGACTGGGAGAGTGCTACCAATGCGCTGCTGGGAGCCCTCAAGGATTCAGGCCGCCCATTCGAAATTAACGAGGGTGATGGGGCCTTCTATGGTCCCAAGATCGATATCAAACTGCGTGATTGTCTTGACAGAAAGTGGCAGTGTGCTACTATCCAGTGTGATTTTACACTGCCGGAACGTTTTGATCTGACTTATGTTGCCAGTGACGGCGAACGTAAGCGTCCGGTCATGGTACACCGTGTTATTCTAGGATCCATTGAGCGTTTTATCGGCGTACTGATCGAGCATTTTGCCGGCAGTTTCCCGCTCTGGCTTTCGCCCGTGCAGGCAATAGTCCTGACAGTAACTGACAATCAGTTGCCATACGCCCAGGATGTAGTCAAGCAACTCAGGGAAATCGGTGTCAGGGTCCAGGGTGACTTCCGCAACGAGAAACTGGGCTTCAAGATTCGCGAGGCACAACTGCAAAAGATACCCTACATGTTGGTTATCGGCGACAAGGAAGTTGAACAGGGCATGGTTACTCCGCGTTACCGTGATGGCAAGAACCTCGATCCCATGAGTCCAACAGACTTTGCAGATTTTGTCGCACGGGAAACTAAGAAATTTAGATAGATTAGCAACCGAGAAATGGTTTTGAAGCCATTTCACCAGGAGGTGCAGTCATAGCAAAACCGACAGTTAATATAAACAATGCCATTCGTGCCACAGAAGTACGTGTAATCGGTGCGGATAGCGAGCAGCTTGGTGTCATTCCGACTTCAAAAGCACTCGAACTGGCTGCCCAGCAAGAACTTGACTTGGTAGAGGTGTCACCTACAGCGGTTCCGCCTGTCTGCCGTATAATGGATTATGGCAAGTTCAAGTACCAGCAGAGCAAAAAGCTGCAGGAAGCCAAGAAAAAACAGGTTCATGTTGAGGTCAAGGAAATCAAGCTTCGGCCAAAAACAGATGACCATGACCTGATGTTCAAGGTAAAACATGTCAGGCGTTTTCTTGAAGAAGGAAACAAGGCCAAGGTGACTCTGGTATTCCGTGGCCGTGAAATTACTCATATGGATATCGGACGGGCAGTAATTCAGCGTTTTGCCGCTGAATTGGAAGATATTGCTGTAATTGAGTCCCAACCCCGTGTAGATGGACGCAACATGTTTATGATTGTTGCCCCTAAGGTTAAAAAATAACGGTTTTCCGTTTTCATTTTATTGAGAAGGAGAAGATATCATGCCTAAAATCAAGACCAACCGCGGTGCAGCCAAACGCTTCAAAAAGTCTGCTTCAGGACGTGTTAAGCGTGCAGGTGCATTTACAAGCCACATTCTGACTTCCAAGACCCGCAAGCGGAAGCGCAACCTTCGCCAGGGCGGCATGGTGGCTGATGTGGACCAGAAAAACATTTCTAGACTGATCCCGTACAAATAGACGGGCCAATGCCAAGAACCACGAGGAAAGTCTCCCCTTGTGGATCGGGCGAAATCCATGATGAAGGAGTAGAACCATGTCACGTGTAAAAAGAGGTTTTAAAGCGAGACGCAGGCGCAACAAGGTACTGAAACTAGCAAAGGGTTATCGTGGCGCACGCAGCAAATTGTTCCGCAGCGCTACCGAGGCAGTTGACCGGGCCCTTAATTATGCTTTCCGCGACCGGCGTGTAAAAAAACGCGACTTCCGCAGCCTGTGGATTACCCGCATCAATGCAGCATCACGTCTGAACGGGCTGTCTTACAGCAAGTTCATCTTCGGTCTCAAAAAAGCAAATGTAGAAATTGATCGCAAAGTGCTCGCAGATATTGCTGTCTCTGATCCCAAGGGATTTTCTGAGATTGCAGGTGTGGCCAAAGCCAATATTTAACTCCGGCAGCGCTGTTGTATTAATTATGGGGAATGGGATGAAACACTCCCATTCCTTTTTTTTAAGGAAAACACTATGCGGGAACAGCTTGAAGTTTTGAGACATGAGGCCTTGCAAGCTATTGCTTCAGCATCTAGCCAAGATTCGCTTCAGGATGTGCGGATCAGGTTTCTGGGGCGCAAGGGTGAGCTAACGGCTCTGATGAAGGGTTTGGGCTCTCTTTCGGTGGAGGAACGTCCCGTGGTGGGACAACTGGTTAACACCATCCGAGACGAGATAGAATCGGTCCTCGAATCTGCATTATCAGCAGCACGGGAACAAGCCAAGGCGGAGCGACTCCAGTCTGAGCACATCGATGTGACGCTGCCTGGTCGTCGAGCACAATTCGGCACCAAGCATCCCATCACTCAGGTGATTGAAGAGGTCAGCGATATTTTTGCCGGTCTCGGCTTTTCAGTTGCCGAAGGTCCTGAGATCGAGCATGACTGGTATAACTTTGAAGCCCTTAATTTCCCTCCTGAACATCCGGCCAGAGACATGCAGGACACGTTTTTCGTGGACAACAGTCTGCTGCTGCGCACCCACACCTCACCGGTCCAGATTCGCACCATGCTTAAAAAAAAGCCGCCGCTGCGTATCATTGCACCGGGCACGGTCTACCGTTGCGATTCCGACGCGACACATTCCCCCATGTTTCATCAGATAGAAGGGCTGATGGTCGACAAAAGTGTTTCCTTTTCCGATCTGAAGGGCATCCTGACCATTTTCACTAATCAGCTTTTCGGTCAGAAGACCGGTGTTCGTTTGCGCCCCAGTTTTTTCCCCTTTACCGAACCGTCGGCTGAGGTGGACATCGCCTGCGTAATCTGCGGTGGCAAGGGCTGTCGTGTGTGCAAGCAGAGCGGTTGGCTGGAAATACTGGGTGCCGGCATGGTCGACCCTGAAGTATATCGCCATGTCAATTACGATGCCGATAACATCTCCGGCTTTGCCTTCGGCATGGGGATCGAGCGCATCGCAATGCTTAAATACGGTATTAGCGACATGCGTCTTCTTTTTGAAAATGATGTCCGTTTCCTGCGGCAGTTCTAGCTAAACGTCCTGATTTGAGATACTTCCTGAATTTACCCGAAGAGTATGGTGTGCGACTATGAAAGTTACCAGTAATTGGCTCAAGGAATTTGTTGATTTTGATCTATCTCCCGAGCAGTTGGCTGATCTGCTGACCATGCTAGGTCTGGAAATGGAGGGGATGGAACTGCAGGGAGCCGGAATGGATGATGTTGTTGTCGCCCTGGTCGAAGAGAAGCGGCAGCATCCCAATGCGGATAAACTCTCGTTATGCCGGATCAACAACGGCTCAGAGGTACTGGATGTGGTCTGCGGAGCCCAGAACTTCAAAGTAGGCGATACGGTTGTTTTAGCCCAGATAGGTGCGGTTCTTCCCGGAGATTTTCGGATCAAGCGTTCAAAAATTCGTGGCGAAGAGTCCTGCGGCATGCTCTGTTCCGAAAAGGAACTGGGATTGGCGGACGAGAGCGCCGGTATCATGGTGCTACCTGGAGGATTCAAGCTCGGGACGCCAGTTTTTGAGGCATTGGGTCTCAAGGATATTTTTCTCGAGATCGGCTTGACGCCTAATCGCGCCGACTGCCTGAGCGTATTGGGAGTGGCCCGTGAAATTGCGGCCAAACTAGGTGTTCGGATCAAAACTACGTATAAACCTGTTATCGAGGGTACAACAGCGGTTGAGGATGTCATCGGAGTAACAGTTAAGGACGCAGACCTGTGTCCCCGTTACGCGGCCCGTCACATCACAGGTTCTCGTATTGCCCCGTCGCCGGCATGGCTGGTCAAGCGTCTTAATGCCGTCGGAGTGCGCTCAGTCAATAATGTGGTCGATGTTACCAATCTGGTTATGATGGAACTGGGACAGCCTCTGCATGCCTTTGACTGCGACCACTTGGCTGAACAGCGGATCGTTGTTCGTCGTTCCACCGAAGGTGAGCTCTTTACCACTCTGGACGGTCAGCAGCGCACTCTGGTGGCTGGTGATCTGGTTATCTGCGACGGTGAACAGCCGGTTGCGCTGGCCGGGATCATGGGAGGGCTGAACTCTGAAATATCTGACGCAACGTCCAGTATTCTCCTGGAGAGCGCCTGGTTTAAACCTTCTGCCATTCGCACCACCAGTAAGCGGCTGGGCCTGCATACCGAGTCATCACACCGCTTTGAGCGCGGTACCGATATTGACGGAGTGACTCGCGCCCTGGATCGCGCCGCGTCCCTGATTGTCGAACTTGCTGGTGGCACTGTTTCCAGGGGTATTCTGGATATTTATCCCGTAAAAACAGAACCGGCATCCATCGTGCTAAGGCCGGAAAGGGCCAACGCCCTGATTGGCATAGATCTGCCGCGCGCGGAAATCGTCGATATTCTCAGGCGCCTGGAGTTTGTTGTCACAGAGAGTGACGACGGTTCACTGGAGGTGTTTGCTCCCTCCTATCGCATCGATATTGAGAGAGAGATCGACCTGGTGGAAGAAATTGCCAGACTAAATGGTTTCGACAGGATTCCTACTACCATGCCAACAGCAATGGTCGTTTCTGACAGGCCTTCGGCGCATCAGCGCCTGGAACGCGTGGTTCGGGACGTACTGGTTGCCCACGGTATGAACGAGGTCATCAACTTCAGTTTTACTACTCCGGATGCAGCTGACAAGCTGATGCTATCCGTTGATGATCCGCGCCGTTCGGTAATCAGGTTGGTCAACCCACTTATTGATGAACAGTCAGTCATGCGCACCAGTCTTTTGCCAGGCCTACTGGAAACCGTTTCACGAAATGTCTGTTTCCGCTCATTGGATCTGAAACTATTTGAAATGCGCAGAGTCTATATGCCGATAAAAGATGCTGAAATGCCTCGTGAGCCGATCTTTGTGACAGGAGTCTTAACCGGCCAGCGCGATAGGGAAGACTGGAGCCATGCCCGCGCTGCCATTGATTTCTTCGATGCCAAGGGAATAGTCGAAAACCTGCTTGAGCTATTAAATATACCTGCAGTCAGGTGGGTCAGCGATACACCCGAACAGTATTACCATCCAGGAAAGTCCTGCAGTATAATGGCAGGCAAGGAACGTATCGGCTCGATCGGAGAAATCCATCCAACCGTTCAGGAATCGTTCGGACTGGAGAAGCCGGTTTACTGTTTTGAGCTTGATTTTGAAAAGCTGGTTGTCCAAAGTCGCCAGAAGCGCACTATTTCTGCTCCGTCTCGCTTTCCGGACAGCACGAGGGACATTGCTCTGCTTGTTTCCGATGGAGTTTCAGCGGAAAGCATCGTGTCCTCTGTCAGGGGTGTCAAAGCCCAGGAAATCGAGCAAGTGGAGATATTTGATCTTTACTGCGGCGCCGGAATACCCGAGGGACACAAGAGTATCGCAGTACGTATTCGTTATCGCTCCTATGATCGTACCTTGACGGACGAAGAAATAGCAGGCCTGCATGCAAAAGTGGTAGATAATCTTGTGAATAAAGTAAAAGTATCCATAAGATAAAAACCTGTTGCGAAATGGGTTTTCCTATGTTATAAAAAATATCCTTTTGACTATCGATAAGAAAACGCAGCAGATTGAGGATGTTATGACCAAAGCCGACATCGTCGAAAGAATTCACCAGAAGATAGGTTTCTCTAAAAAGGAATCCGCCGAGATGGTGGAAACAGTTTTCAGCATAATTAAAAATACGCTGGAAGCAGGCGAAAAAATCAAGATAGCCGGTTTTGGGAATTTTGTGGTCAAACAGAAAGCTGACCGCAGGGGTCGCAATCCACAGACAGGTGAAACCATCACAATCGCTGCTCGCAGGATACTTACTTTCAAGCCGAGCCAGGTACTTAAAAGCGCCATCAACAACGAGGCACAACAATCGTTTTGATTGATTTTATATGAGTGCCCTGTTACCCGATAAACTCTATTATAAAATTGGTGAAGTTGCACAGCTGGCAGATGTAAAGACATCGGTACTTCGCTTCTGGGAGTCAGAGTTTGACTTCTTGAAACCTGAAAAAAGCAGTACCGGTCAGCGTCTTTACACCAAAAAAGAACTCGAACTGATTTTAGAAGTCAAACGGCTTCTTTATACTGAAAAATTTACGATTATTGGAGTCAAACAAAGAATTTCACTCCGTGGCAAGATCCTGACGGATGCAGTTATCCCCCCCACTCATAAAACCGAACAGCTCGGGTTGTTGAGAGAAATAAGATCAGATTTGCTGGCATTACGGTGCCAGCTGTAACATTGTATCGGTGCGTAGCGCAGCCTGGTAGCGCACTAGACTGGGGGTCTAGTGGTCGCTGGTTCGAATCCAGTCGCACCGACCAAAATCAACAGCCACTCAGGGGATCCTGGGTGGCTGTTTTGTTTTAATAAGACTAGAATGTATATTGGCTAATAAACCTAAATCCGGCAGTTG
>DBMM01000088.1 GCA_002298925.1 Geobacter sp. UBA698
AAGTTCCCTTCGACTCCGCTCAGGGAACAGATGTGCGCTGAGCGGAGTCGAAGCGCATCCTGCGAAACTTATGCCCAGACAAAGCTCTGCCCGAGGTGGGGTGCTAACCTCTAACCTCTAGTCCCGCCTACCTGACACCCCTCCCGAACAGGACGACCTTGATGGTTTCAAAAAATATCAGCAGGTCCAATGAGACGGACAGATTTTTAATGTAATAGAGGTCGTAGCGCAACTTTTCAACGGCGTCCTCGACGGATGCGCCGTAGGGGTAGCGGACCTGGGCCCATCCGGTCACGCCGGGCTTGATGAAGTGTCGTTTCGAATAGTACGGGATCACGATCTTCAGCTTCTCGACGAATTCGGGGCGCTCGGGTCGGGGGCCGATAAAACTCATGTCACCCTTGAGGACATTGAACAATTGCGGAATTTCATCAATTCGGGTGTTGCGAATAAATAACCCGATCCTGGTTACACGCGGATCATTCTGTTGAGCCCAAACCGCGCCTGTGGCCAGCTCGGCATCCTGGCGCATGCTTCTGAACTTGTAGAGATTGAATTGCTCTTCACTCCCTCCCACCCGGATTTGCCTGAAAAAAAGCGGGCCGGGAGAATCGATCTTGATCAGAAGGGCGATCAGCGGGAAAAAGGGGGCCGTCAGTAACAGGCCCAGGGCTGCCAGAATAATGTCACTGCAGCGCTTGAAGAGTGTCAGCAGCGTCGTTCGACGAAAGCCGCTGGAAAAAATGATCCAGCTGGGGGTGATGTGTTCCAGCATCAACTTGCCATGGACGCGCTCATAAAAGCTGGGTGCCTCCATGATCTCAATCCCTTTCAATTTGCAATGCAGAACGTCCCTGAGCGGGAAAATTCCCCTCCGTTCAGAGAGCGCCACCACAATCGTGTCGGCACGCGCTTCCGAGGCGACCGCCACCAGCTGGTCGGAACTGCCCAGGATGGATTCGGGGGGAACACTGAGGGCGTTGTTTTCTCTATCACTATGGTTGCTTTCATTGGAGCTGCAGGTTGCATAGCCTGTCAGGGTGTAGCTGTTGAAGCTGGATGTTACCAGTTGTCCCATTTGCTGTGCCAGGGGGCCGGTCCCCAGGATCAGGATTCGTTGTGAAAATTGCGGGTGGTGGCGGTAGATCAGGAAAAGGCAGTGCCATAAGAATTGATACAGGGCAAACAGTGCTATGGATATGATCAGGAATCCTCTGCCCATCATGACGGATGGTTCCAGATAATAGGCGATGGAAAGCATGAAGAAAGATGTAGAGGTTCCCAGTACGATATTTATCAGTATTTCGAGCTTATTACTGTTTTTGCTGAAGTCATAGACATCCATCAGCTGAGAAGAAAAGATGCTGACAACCGCAAAAAAAACGGCAGTAGAGAATCCTCTAAAATCAAAAAGCGTGATGGTTGTCTCAACGTACCCGAAACGCACGATCGCGGCGGAAAAAAAAGCCGCGAACGCCAGCAGTACGTCAACAAATATCAGCAGAACAAAGCGTGAAATCATACAGTAGGTGAGGCCTTTACTTTTTCAATTCGGACTGCAGCGCCCTGGCAGCGACTGCATCCGGAAAGTTTCCACTGGCCAGGGATTTTTGTACCGTTTCAGATGCCTTTTTCCTGTCACCGGACTCTTTATAGGCCAGTGCCAGATGATAGGTTACCGTCGGGTTGTCGGGCAGCAGTTTCACGGCCTGTTCCAATACCTTTTTTGCATCGTCCTTGCGGTTGTTCTTGAGCAGGGCATAGCCGAGCGTATCCATCAGGCCGGCATTAGCCGGTTCCTGTTTGTAGGCGGATACCGCCATACGCAAGGCCTCCTCCTTGTTGCCGTAGCCGTCGGCATACAGGTAGGCCAGATTGTTGAGCGCAGGTGTATAGGTGGGGGCCTTTTCAAGGGCGTTTCTATATTTGGCCAGCGCCTCTTTCTTTTTGCCGGTCAGGTCAAGCAAGGCGCCTTGAGCGAAGATCGCCGGTGCAAAGTCAGGTTTTTTACGGACGGCTTCGCTGTAGCTGGACATGGCCTGATCATATTCTTTGCGTCTTTCATGTACTCGCCCCAGGTTGAGCAGGGCCTGGACATTCCCGGGGTCGACCCGCAGGCCGTTTTTGAGCTCGTTGACAGCACTGTCAAGATCATTCTGCTGTTCATGGATTGACGACAGCACGATATAGCCCTGGGCGGATTTCGGATGTTTGTCGATGATCCGGCGGGCCTGTTCCAGCGCCTTGGGATACTGTTTCATCTGGACGTAGGTGCTGATTTTAAGCGCCAGACCCGCGTCAGGATTCTGGGTTTCGATCTCCTCAAAAATCTTGAGAGCGTCCTTGGTTTTGTTTTCGGATACCAGAATCTTGCCCTTCATCTCCAAGGCCGCCAGATTGCGTGCATCGAGCTTGATGGCTTCGTCCAGCACCTTGATGGCCTTGGACGCTTCTTTTCTCTTGACGTGGTAGCCGGCCTGGGCCAGGAACGCTGCCGGCTTTTTGGTGGCAACCGCCTTCTGGTAATAGTTCAGAGCCTCGCTGTCTTTCCCCTGCAGTTCATTGAGCGCTGCCAGCGCCAGCATCGCCTGCAGATTGGCGGGATCGTTCTGCAGCAGGGTGACATACTCTTCGCCTGCCTTGGCGTAATTGCCCGAGGCGGCGTGGTAGGAGGCGAGCACCTGGTAGGTTGGCGGGAAGGCCGGATCAAGTTGCTTGGACTTCTGCAGGCAGGCCAGCGCTTCTTCCTTTTTGTTTTCCCTGAAAAGCACCGCGGCCATGCCGTTGTAGAGGGGGGCATCCCCTTTCTTGCCGGTCAGGCCGGCCTTGAGTGTGGACAAGGCCTTGGCGGTCTTGTTTTCGTGCAGATAGTATGAGGTCAGCAGCAAGCGACTGTTAAGGGCATCGGGAGCCGCCTGGACTGCAGAGGCCAACTCTGTTTCGCCGGAACTGTTCTTCCCCTTGCTGAAATAGAACAGGCCCTTCTTCAGATAGGCGTCAACACTTTTGGGGTCGATTTTGGTTGCCAGGTTCAGTTCCCGCATCCCTTCGTCGAACATCCCTTTGGCCATGTAAGCGTTGCCCAGCAGATTGTGGGCAATCGCGTCGCGACTGTCCTGTTCCAGTGCCCTGTTGATCTCGGTGATGGCATCATCGATCCGTTTTTGGGCCATCAGGACGGTGGCAGTCATGAGTCGTGCCTGGCGGGCGTTCGGGATGTTGTCCAGGATTTTGCGGAACTGGCTCAGTGCGCTTTCCATTTCTCCGCGGCTATAATACGTGAGTCCGAGGAAATAGTACCCTTCCGGGGTTGGCGCCAGTTTGAGGGAGGTCAGCAGGGAGGTGGCCGCCTCTGCGTATTTTTTGCGATAAAAGCTCGCCAGCCCTTTCAGGCGGTGTCCGTCACCCCGGTTGGGGAAGCCTTTGACCAATTCGTCGGCGAGAGCATCGGCCTTGTCGAGTTCACCTTTTTCGATCTGGATCAGGCCGATCTTGTAGGCGGCCAATGTTTCCGACGGATTTTTCTCGCGCAGCTTGCGATAGATCTCCAGGGCCTTGTCGTTATTGCCGCGACTCTTTTCAATGGCCGCCAGCATGTAGGAGGCGCGTGTGCTTTTCGGGTCAGCTTGAATGACCTCCTCGAGCAGCGCCTTTCCTTTTGGCTCCATGCCCGCTGCCACGTAGACCGAGGCCAATTCCAGTTTGGTGTTTGAGCGGGTAGGGGAGGCTTTGAGCGCCTGGAGCAGATAGGTTTCGGCCTCCTGATACTGCTTTCTGATTGCAGATGAGATGCCCATTACCTCGAGGGCGTCGGCATTATCGGGATGTTTTGCGAGATACTGCCCTGCCAGGGTGGCGGCCACGTCCCCCTTGTTGCCGGCAATGGCCAGCTTGGCCAGTTCCAGTTGGATTTCATCCCGCGAGGGATTCTGCTTGAGGACCTTGGTGAACTCTTTTTCAGCCAGCTCACGCTTGCCCATGGCGGCGTAAGCCCGTCCCAGCTGGTAACGGGCTTCCGCAAAGTTCTCATCCTTTTCCAGTGCGCTTTTGAAAAGCACGATGGCGCCGCCCGGGTTGCCGGCATTGAGCTGTTTGACTCCTTCGGCCTGCAAACCCTCTTTGGATTTGCCGCAGCCGCCGCATGCCGTTGCTGCGATCAAAGCTAGAATGAGTAATGGTTTTTTCACTGACAAACCTCCGAGGCGGGCATAAGGACAACAAGAATTTTCAGGTTGATTTTAATTAATCAGCTAATCATTTTTAAGCGTGGATAGTATCAAGTCAGGATAATCTTATCAAGGTATAATTAAGTAATTGCATTAAGAACTAGAATATATGGGCGTACTCTATCAGGATATTGCTGGGTAAATATTAATGAAATTTGTTGCGCCGTGATCTGTTTTCAGTTATATCAATTTCATGACGAAAGAATCCTCCGCATATGCTGCCCGGGCGCGATACCTGCCATTTGCCGTATTCATGGCATTTATAGCTATTGACGAGATCGCACGGTTTGCTGCCTCCCAAGGCCTGTTTAATCTTACCGATACAACGCTTTATTATCTCTACCCGGTCAAAGCCGTGGTGGTTGCCGCCCTGATGTTTCATTATCGCCGGGCATACACCGAACTGACCGTGAAAGATCTGACTCGTATTCCCGTTACTGTTTCGGTGATTATGTTGGGGCTGCTGGTATTTTTCCTCTGGATCAATATGGATTGGGTCTTGTCACCCGCGGGCACTCCCCAGGGATTTAACCCGACACTGTTGCCTGGTACCGCTGTGCCGTTGGCGATGACAGCCTTCAGGATTTTCGGTGCAGTGCTGGTTGTTCCGCTCATGGAAGAACTTTTCTGGAGATCATACCTGATCCGCTATATTGCTGACCACGAATTTGAAAAGGTGCCTGTAGGCCATTTCTCCTGGGCATCCTTTCTGATCACTGTCGTGCTGTTCGGTCTTGAGCACCATTTTATTCTGGCAGGCATGCTTGCCGGAATTATGTACAGTATTGTCCTCTATCGTACCCGTAGTCTTGCCCAATGCATTTTGGTCCACGCAGTCACCAATCTGGCCCTGGCCGTCTATGTTGTTTCCAGCGGGAAGTGGTACTTCTGGTAATCCCATGGTTGGGCCGTTCTTCCCCAAGCATCTCTAAATCCCCCTTTCTACGTTAATCTGAGTTATTTTTTTGTGGTGATGTCCTCCGTTGGCATGTTGCCTCTGGCTGTTTCATTTTGTCAGGCATTTGGCGGTTGTTTTGCGCTATTGGATAGTTTGAAGCATCTTCCTTGCCATCTCTGAAAACATGTCAGGCGTTTATTGCTGCGGTGTTTAGTGGCGCGTGCCGTAGAGCTGTTAGGGAATAATGTAATAAAACAGGGTAATATTCTTTTCGGCATGCTTAGTGCTTTTCTTAAATGGAAAGATAAAAGTACAGCCATTTGACTTAAAAAAGATGCAATGTTAAGGAGTCGTTACAATGAAAACATCAATGCTCATTATTGTCGTTCTTTTGGTGGCAGCAGTGACAGCCGGCCAGGCTCAGGTATACACGATCAGTGATACCTACATCGGTGGCGATCCCACGCACAGTTGGGCCCATACGGACGTTATCGGTGATTACAGGTATTATGATATTGACGGCATGAATGTTAAAAATGCCGGTAATAATCTGTCAGTTGACATTTTCACCTCTTTCGTCTCCCAGACGAGCTCCTCTGAAATCTGGAGCGATAAAACCCATATTGGGGATCTGTTCATCGGGACGGGTGGCTGGAAGCCATCCGGTACGGGTACGGACAAATACTTGTCGGACACAAGTTCAACAAACAAAACAAACTGGGACTATGCCGTCCTCCTTACCCCGCATGTTCCGACTATTAATGGTGACCCAATCAAAAAAGGTACCGCAACGCTTTATGCGACCAAGGATGGATCTTTCATAAAATCTAATCTGGGCGGTCTTGATCCAAATCAGTGGGTCTACCGTGCTGACCAGTATGTACAGTTCAATCCGGCAACCAATGCTATTCCGTTAATTGCCGGAACCTGGGCCATATCCGACAGTGCCTTCACTAAAAATGGTGTAACTTACGGTGATCTGTCAATAAATTTCGATTATTCCGGCATTGTTGCATTGAGTGATCAGTGGGCATTCTCGTGGGCCATGACGTGTGGAAATGATGTCATCCAAGGCCAGGCGAATGTGCCAACTCCAGTTCCGGAACCCTCCACGATGATGCTGTTTGGGGCGGGGTTGATCGGAGTAGCGGTATGTCGCCGGAGGATGAAACTATAATTACAGAACGGTCACCAGGTAAAGAGGGGCGTGTCAGGAGGCACGCCCCTCTTTTTGATCAGATTGGCAGGACCTGCCATAGCTGAGCTATAAGACTTTAATAAATTAAAATCTATGCTATATTCGCCCCATGTTTTATGTCGCCCTCCGCATTCTGTTGTACGACAAAGTCCGCTCACTGATCACACTTCTGGGTGTGGTCTTTGCCGTCGGGCTGATCTTCAATCAACTGGGCATCTTTCTTGGCCTGATGGAAACTTCATCCGTCATCATCGACCACACCCCCGGTGACATATGGGTCACTTCCAAAAACAGCAAGAATTTCGACTTTTCCCAACCATTCCCCGAATATATCTATAATCACACCATTGCTGATCCCGGCATCCAGTCGGCAGATAAACTGATCGTAGCCTGGGGTATCATTCGCCAGAAGGAGGGGGGCACCGAACAGGTCGAGATAGTCGGTTTCAATCCGGACAGCGGTGATGGCGGTCCTTGGGAGATGATGGCGGGTGATCCCCGCCGATTGAAGAACGGCAATTTTGCTATTGTCGACGAATCCGCCATGAAGCGGCTAGGTAAAATCCAGGTGGGCGAGTACCGGGACGTGCTTTCCCATCGTCTCCAGATTGTCGGTATCTCACGGGGGGTGAAATCATTCACCACCGCTCCGATTCTTTTTACCTCGTTCGTACTAGCCCAGCGGTTGGTGCCCTACATGGGATCCGACAGCACGGTGTTCGTTGTGGCCAAGGTCAAGCCGGGGGTGCCGGTGGAGCAGGTAATTGCGCGGCTGAGGGGCCGTCTCAAAGGAGTCGATGTCTTCACCCATGCCGATTTCAGCATGAAAACCCGCAAATACTGGGCCATAGAAACCGGAGTCGGTTTTTCATTCATGCTGACGATCGTAATCAGTTTTCTTGTCGGCATGCTGATTGTGGGGCAGACCATCTATAACTCCACCATGGAGCATATCAGGGAGTTCGGAACCCTCAAGGCACTCGGTGCGAACAATAGTGACATCTATCGGATCATTTTCTCCCAGGCCATGATCAACGCGATACTGGGCTACATTGTCAGCCTGCTCATAACTGTTGCCACGGTCAAGTTCTATGAGCTGGGAGGGATGGTCATGGTGGTGCGTGGTTGGGTCAACTTTCTGGTGCTGGGACTGACCCTGCTGATGTGTCTCTCTGCGGCCTTTGTTTCCGTTCGCCGGATCAAGAACATAGATCCGGCCATATTGTTCCGGGGGTAGCGTGGCCGATCCGATCGTAACCAGAGAACTTGCCAAGATTTACCGAGAAGGGAAGATAGAGGTAACCGCCCTGGAAAGTATCGATGTGGTGCTTCAGGAAGGAGAGGTGGTCGGCCTGTTCGGACCTTCGGGAAGTGGCAAGACGACACTGCTGTCAATACTGGGCTGCATTCTGCGACCCACATCCGGTTCGATCAGCATCTATGGCAACGAGGTTGCCAATCTGGGCGAGGATCAGCTGCCCGGTATTCGCAAACGTTTCATCTCCTTCATTTTTCAGGGTTTCAACCTTTTTCCGGCCCTGACCGCCTATGAAAACGTGATGCTGGGGCTGAAGATGAAGGGTATTGCCGGACAGGATGCGGACCGGCGGGCACAGGCCATGATGACCGAGGTGGGATTGGCCGACCGGATGCATTTTCTTCCCCGTGATCTGAGCGGCGGCCAGCGGCAGAGGGTGGCAGTGGCCAGAGCGCTGGCAGCTGATTCACCCATCATTCTGGCCGATGAACCCACCGGCAACCTGGATTATGACAATGGCAGAAAGGTGATGGAGTTGCTGAAAGAGATGGCCACCGCCCAGCGGCGCTGCGTAGTGGTTGCCACCCATGATAACCGGATTGAGGACCTGTTCGACCGGGTGCTCTATATGGAGGATGGGAGCATTCGACAGGAAAAGCGGGGTAGCGCATGAAAAGCGGGCGTTTCGGAATACTGTTCATAGGGGCCTTGGTGCTTCTGGCGGCACTGCTTGCAATCGTCGGCCCGAAACTGGTGGAGAAGACCCCTGAGAAGTTGCCCTCGGTCACTGACAAGGGGCAGCAGGCGGGCATTACCGCCAAAGGTGTCGTTGAATCGGCTGATGATGTGGAGTTAAGCAGCCAGGTCAAGGGCACCATTGCCCGTGTCATGATCGAAGAGGGTGCTGAGGTTAAAAAAGGGCAGCTTCTGCTTGAATTTGACCAGACCAAGGTCGAGGCACAGCGCCGGCAGGCCCGCTCCGCCCTGACTGCGGCTGAGGCCCGTTACCGGGAGGCGACCACAGGCTACCGGAGCGAGGATATTGCCATGGTCACCAGCGCCAGTGAACGAAGCAAGGCCATCTATGATCAGGCCAGGGACGAATACGAGCGTCAGCGACGGCTCTTTGAAAAGGGGGCAACTGCCCAGGTGGAACTGAACCGTGCCGAGGAACGGATGCGTGTCGCCGAAGGCGATCTGTCCGGTGCCAAGGCCAATCTGGCCAAGCACCGCCATGGTGTTCGTAATGAGGAGCGGGACCAGGCACGGGCGGATGTGGAGCGTGCCCGCGCCGACCTGCAGTATGTGGAGGGTGTTATGAAAGATTACCGCATTCATGCCCCCATTGATGGCATCGTCATTGATAAACATAAGAAGAGAGGGGAAGGGTGTGATTTCGGAACACCACTTTTGCGTATTGTAAACGTCAAATCTCTAAGGATCAGGGCCGAGTTGGAAGAAACCGATTTAGGTAAGGTCAGGGAGGGGCAGCAGGTCGAGGTCACTGTTGATGCCTTTCGGGATAGGGTCTTCAGGGGCAGGGTTGACAAAACATTCCCGACTGTACAGAAAAAAACCCAGAAAAGCTTCGATCCGACTGCCATTTTTGATATTAACACCCAGAAGATCCATATTGATCTTGATGATTATAAAGGCCTCAAAAACGGCATGACCGTCACGGTTCGTTTCAGGTAAGCAGGATGAATAGACCAGCCTTGATATTGCTGTTTGCTATTCTGATGCTGCCTGCACCGGGCAGGGCACTCACTATGGAAGAGTGCTATGTGAGGGCTGTGGTGCAAAACAGTGCCCTGAAATCATCAGCTGCCGCAGCTGAGGCAGTGAGAGAGGATGTGAGCATAACCCGCGCTGCCCTGCTGCCATCCCTGAAGTTGAAGGGTTTTTTTACTCTGGCGGATAATGCTGATCGGTTGATCATTGATAGCGGAGCTTTTGGTGCCAATATCCCTTCTGAAAAAGTTACTGTCTCGACTGGTCAAAAAAACTCTTACAGTGCCAGCTTGAGTCTGCGGCAGCCTTTGTTTGTCGGTGGTAGGCTGGCAAGCAGTTATGTTCGTGCCCGGCATGAGTCAGCCGCCAGTGCTTACGCACATTCACGACAGCGAACCCTGCTCTTCTTCCAGGTACGAAAAACATTCAGTGAAGCCCTGATTGCCTCATGCCGGATAGGCGCGGCCGAGAAGGCTCTTCAGGCAGCAGATGAGCGGTTGAGGGTCTCAAAGGCTCGCCAGGAAGAGGGCTATGCCGATCGTGAGGAATTGCTCCGGCGCGAAGCTGACATCGCCATGGCCCAGACCCGCTTGATCAAGGCCAGAAACCGTTCCGCACTTGTGTTGAGCAGGTTGAGGCAGCTGATTGGAGCTAAGCCGGACGAGGAACTGGAGGTTAGCGGCAAACCGGAAAAGCTGACTCTGACCGCGGAGCTTAATGACCTGTTGCAAGGTGGGATAGAACGGCGTGAAGATATTAAAAGTGCGCTGGAAAAGACCGCCGCCTCCAATGCCGGAGTCCGCACTGCCCGTAGTGGTTATTATCCTCAATTGTTTTTGGAAGGCAATTATTTGCGTCAACGGGAAACCAATTTTGCCCGTCCTGAAATCTGGACAGCAACGCTTCAGGCGGAATGGTCGCTGTTCGAATGGGGGCGCACAACCGCCGAAGTTAGCAAGGCGGTCGCCCAGCGCAGCCAATTGGATCTTGCCAGGGAAGAGTTGTCTCGAAGTGCGCGGTTTGAGATCGAAGAGACCTGGCGAGATGTCATCGAGCAGCAGAGTCTGGTTGTTGCCAACGAAAAGGGGCTGAAAGCCGGAGAAGCTGCCTTTTTGAAAATTTTAGACAAGTACAGTGAAGGGGCTGTTCGCCACGATGACGTCATTACCAGCGAAGCGGCTCTTTGGGATGCCTACGATAGCTACAGCCAAAGCGCAGCAGCATTGAGCAGCGCCTTTGCTGCCCTGGAGGCGGCGGCATCTGTGAGTCTTGATCGCTGGACTGTTATGGAAGAGTTGTACCGGCCTGATTTTGAGGGTCACGCCAGCAGAATCAAAGAACATGCTGACTTCCGTCAGAAACAGCTGATAGAGAAACAGGCAGTGCCCACTATGAATGTTAAAGCAGATCAGGTCAGGCCGGTCGGATATCTGCTGCAGTTTGGAGCCTACAAATCCATGAAAAATGCTCAAGAACGGTTGAGTTCAGTGGCAACACGCTTCACTGGCAAAAAGCTGGAACTGCTGGCAGAAGGCGGTCTTTTCAAGCCGACGGTCGGGTCCTTTGCAGGATTTGATGAAGCCCAAAAAGCTGCCGAGGCATCAGGACTCAAGGAGTATATTATCAGGGGAAGCCATGGACCGCGAACGGTTTCTCCATGATCATTCTTCGCGGATTGGTGATCTTCGAGTATATGGGGATCTTGGTTTAAATCGGGCGTGTGTCTGTGTGTCTTGGCGCTAAATTTGATATGACTTTTTAAGTTTTTGAATTATTCCACAAGCCGGAGTTGCCATGACACTGGATACCAATTCTCACCACAATCAGTTTATCAAACTGATCGGCCTCTCATCGTTCCTCGACCAGCAAGCCAGCCTTGATGAGAGTTTGGACGAGATCGTTGCCATGTCGGCCAATATCCTCAATACCCGCAACTGTTCACTGATGCTGTTCCGCGAGGACGAGCAAGGAGAGGGAGAGGGGATGTGTCTGAGGATGTTTGCCAAATATGGTGAATTCCCGCCCAAAGCCTACACGGAGGCGGTCAAGGTCAACAATGGGATTGCCGGTCGTGTCGCGGCTACGGCACAACCCTTGCTGGTGCAGGATATAGAGCAATCTGAGTTTTTACCTTTAGCTCGTACACCTGATTCACCCAACAAATGTTTCATCTGTGTGCCCATCGTGATCGGCGGTAAGGTGATCGGAGTGCTGAATGTCAGCAATCCGGCAGATAATCGCTGTTTTGATCATAATGATCTTAA
>DBMM01000078.1 GCA_002298925.1 Geobacter sp. UBA698
CTTATCTATGCCAATCTCACCTATGACCTGAATGCCGCTATTCGATTGGCAACCGAGTTCGAACATCTTGAAACAAAATATGATCGTGGTACCACATCCACGAGCGCTAACTACGGTCAGAACAACGTCTTCCGCATTGCGGCATATTATTTCTTTTAATCCCAAGCGAGGATCCCATGGATTTACAGACGATCTTGATTCTTGCCCAGGACGGCCTGACCAACGGCGCGATATATGTCCTGCTGGCCGTGGCTCTGATTCTGGTCTTCGGGGTTACTCGAGTAATACTGATACCCCAGGGCGAGTTCGTCTCCTACGGAGCGTTAACGCTTGCCAGCCTGCAGCTGGGAGTCATGCCCGGAACCGTCTGGCTGCTGCTGATCCTGGCCGCCATGGCCGCGATCTTGGAGGCGTTCCGGCTGCTGTCGTCGGGTGCGGGGAGCAAATTGCCGGGGGTGCTTGCGCTAACGCTGGCACCGCCCCTTGCAATTGCAACCCTGGTAAAAATCTGCCTGACCCTGCACCTGGCGTTGGGCTGGCAGATACTGCTATCCATGCTGATCGTTACACCCCTGGGCCCCCTCGTCTACCGGGTGGCCTTCCGGCCGCTGGCCGACGCTACCGTACTGGTGCTGCTGATCGCCTCGGTGGCGGTGCATTTTGTACTGGTCGGGCTGGGACTCTTGTTTTTCGGTGCGGAAGGGGTACGGACCCCCCCTTTTTCCGACGCACAACTCACGCTGGGAACACTCAACGTCTCCGGGCAGAGTCTTTGCGTATATGCGACCAGTCTGATTTTCATTTCGCTTTTGGCTTGGTTCTTCAGCAGAACCATCTATGGTAAGGCGCTCAGGGCCGTGGCATTCAACCGCAACGGGGCCCGCCTGGTCGGCATCAACCCGCACCTGGCCGGCACGTACTCGTTCGGATTGGCGGCAGCCATCGGCTGTCTGTCCGGTGTGCTGATCGGACCGATCACCACCATCTACTACGATTCCGGCTTTCTGATCGGCCTGAAAGGCTTCGTCGGCGCCATCGTCGGCGGCATGGCCAGCTACCCGCTGGCGGCCATAGGTTCACTGATGGTCGGTTTCCTGGAATCCTATTCATCCTTCTGGCTCAGCGGCTACAAGGACGTGATGGTCTTTGCCGCGATCATCCCAATTTTGCTGTGGCGATCACTTGCAAGCGTTCACTACGAGGAGGAAGAATGATGCGGCGAGTCGGATTGATACTTTTTTTGACGCTCTTGGCATTCGTACCACTGTTCTCTCCGTTTTATATCACCCTGGGGATTTACATCGGACTCTACAGCATGGTTGCGCTGGGTCTCGTGCTGCTGACCGGAGTCGCCGGACTGACCTCGTTCGGTCAGGCCGCCTTCATGGGAGTTGCCGCCTATACCACCGCCATGCTGACCGTCAAATTCGGCTGGTCCCCCTGGCTGACCCTGCTGATCGCCCTGGTGCTGACCATGGCGATCGCCTTTTTGCTCGGGGCGATCACCCTGCGCATGGGGGGGCATTATCTGCCACTGGCAACCATCGCCTGGGGTATCAGCCTCTATTTCCTGTTCGGGACCATCCCGGCCCTGGGCGGCTCCACCGGAATCGCCGACATCACGGCCCTGCGGCTGTTCGGCATGGAGTTGAGGGACGAACGGCTCTTCTACTGCATCATCTGGGGGGTCTGCCTGACTACGTTATGGGTCTCCACAAACCTGCTCGACTCCCGCGAGGGAAGGGCGATCCGGGCGCTCAAGGGCGGGGTCTCCATGGTGGAAGCCTTCGGCGCCAGCGGTCATCGCCTCAAAAACATCGTCTTCATCTATTCCGCCGTCCTGGCCTGCCTGGCCGGCTGGCTCTATGCCCACATGATGCGATTCGTGAACCCGTCACCCTTCGGACTTGGCCAGGGGATCGAATTCCTGTTCATGATCGTCATCGGCGGCCCGTTTAGCCTGTGGGGGGCGATAGTTGGCGCCACGGTCATCACGCTTATGAAAACGGTCCTGCAGGGTGTGCTGCCGAAACTGATCGGCCAGACCGGCAATTTTGAAATCATCGTCTTCGGCATCATGATCGTGGTCGTGCTGCAATGGATGCGGGGCGGCATCTGGTCCCTGATTGAACGCCTGCTGCCGCCGAAACCGAACAAACCGATCAACGGGACTTCCACCCTGGCGCAGCGACCGCAACCCACCCGCGGTGAAGCGCTGCTCAAGGTAGACGCGGTAACCAAAGCCTACGGAGGCCTGCTGGCGGTCAAAAAAATGAGCTTTGAACTTTCCGCCGGCGAAATTGTCGGTCTGATCGGTCCCAACGGGGCCGGCAAATCCACCATGTTCAACCTGATCAGCGGAGAACTGCCCCTGACGGGTGGCAGGATCCACTTCGGTTCCGAAAACATCACAGCGTTGCGTCCCCCCCGGATCGCTCGGCTGGGCTTGAGCCGCACCTTTCAGCATGTACGGCTGATCCCGGGCATGACCGCCCTGGAGAATGTCATGATTGGTAGCTACCTGCGCACACGCGACGGCATCTTCGCCGCCGGCATGCGCTTGAACAAGGCATCCGAAACCCAGATCCGCGCCGAAGCGGCAAAGCAACTGCGCCGCGTGGGGCTTGAGGAGAGCATGTTCGTCCCGGCTGGCAATCTGTCGCTGGGCAAGCAGCGCATCGTCGAAATCGCCCGGGCGCTCTGCGCTGACCCGGTTCTGCTGCTTCTGGACGAACCGGCGGCGGGACTCAGGCACCTGGAGAAGCAGGAACTGGCCAGACTGCTGTCGGACTTGCGCGGAGAAGGATTGAG
>DBMM01000073.1 GCA_002298925.1 Geobacter sp. UBA698
TTTACTGAACTACATCAATTAAACCGGTATAACTTAGATTAAAATAAATTGGTATTGTTCTGTCATGATCTCATCACGTGAGGGGCTCACAGACCGATATCCGAGATCAAGCCAAAACCTGTGTGAACAGGTGACGGAAAGCTACGGGTCTTCACTTCGAAGATAGCCGGGCCGCCAAAGGATACACTTTGACGCCCGGCTTTTTTTTCGTCCTATTCCCCAGGCATCTGTTGAATAGATCAACGCGGTTATTGAAAAAGGCCTAACACTCAAAATCTATTTAATACCAGGAGGACTGGAACACAATCACACAAAGGAGGAGAAAACAGAGAAGTGGCATTCAGAGTGAGTATGTTGTTTCCGAGACCGAACTCCATGCGATCAACTAATCGACAAGGAGTTTACAACACGAAGCCATTCAGTTGAAAGGGGGGTAACAGCTATGAAACGACTCGTTGCACTGGCAGTTGGAGGTATCTTGTCAGTTTCCCTGGTCGCAGCGGTGAACGCCGCTCCGGCGGGCACTTCTGACAAGCCGAAACAACAACAGGGAATCAAGAACGCGAAGAAGGCCATGCAGAGCAAGTTTGAGCGCGACAAGAAAATGCGCGAGATACAGAAAAAAGGCCAAGAGCAGAGGCGAAAGGCACAGAGCGGGGATTGATAGGCACCATTTAGCTGCCGGAACAAATGAAAGCAACGACAGCTGATACAATGAAAGGGAGGAGTTATGAACAGGCAGAAATTTATGATCATCACGTGCCTGGCAATGCTGGTCGCTCTCTGGGGAATAAACCAGGCGCAGGCGATGCCCGCAGGGCCCACGGATGAAACGAAAGTCCCGCACTACTTCGGACCGTACCCGAACTGGGCACTCAGTCAACTGCCGGTAGTCACCACGCCGACCGGCAATGCGGTAACCGCGCGAGGGACCGCCACAGACGGTGCGACGAACGTTTTCGTGGTCAATCCTAATCAACTGCCTGCCGGAACCCTAACCGGGTTCAAGATCTACGTTCAACCCGGGTCGGGGCCGAACACTTTTCACGCCTACGTGCTGCGGGGCGGCCTAGTGGTATATGACAGCGGCCAGCTTACAGTGCCGGCAGTCACTGCTGGGCAGGAGCTGACATTCCCTGTGACCGGAATTGCCGTACAAGCGGGTGACCAGCTCGCCCACTACGGGGCAGGGATTCCCATCGACATCGGGACAGGGACGGACAGCATCTATTACCCGGCGAACACGGCGCCTGTCCAGGGTAGCACGATTACCCTTGGTGGATCCGCCTTCCCCGTCTTTCCACAGGCCCGAACTTACTCCATCGCGGCCATAGTCGCCGCGCCTGCAACCGTCTCCGGCGGCATCAAGAAGTTCACCGACCCGCTACCCGGATTGTGCTACCCCGGCGGCGCGCTTGCTCCTGCGGTGCCCGACTGCCCAACAAGCGGCAAGTACATCCCGCTTGGTGTAGCGGAAGCCAAAACATACAACGGTATCGAGGCCGACGAATACGTGATCGGACTGGTGCAGTACCGCACATCGTTTTCCTCCAGTCTGCCAAACACGCTCGTCCGCGGCTATGTGCAACTGGAGACCGCAGCGAATGCCGGCATCAGCCAGCACTACCCGCTGACGAACGAAATGCTGGATGGAACCAAGGTTCCCGTTTTGAAGAGTGATGGTACCCAATGGTTGGCGGTCACCCCGCCCCAGTACCTCGGACCGACCATCTCAGCCACCAAAAACCGGCCGGTTCGCATTGTCTTCCGCAACCTGCTCCCCATCGGCACGGGCGGCGACCTGTTCCTGCCGACCGACTCCAGCATGATGGGCTCTGGTATGGGGCCAATGGTCATGGGGCCTCCGTTTGCTAATGGCAGCGTCATGGACGAAGTCCGCAACCCGATGTGCACTGAGTATCCGAAGGGTGCTGGGTGCTTCAAGGACAACCGGGCCACCCTGCACCTGCACGGCGGCGTTACCCCCTGGATCAGTGACGGCACTCCGCATCAGTGGATCACGCCTGCAGGCGAAACGACCCCCTGGCCTCAAGGAGTCAGTGTGCAGAACGTGCCGGATATGAACGTGTGCAACTCGGCCACAGATGGCTGCCAGACGTTCTACTACACCAACCAGCAGAGTGCACGGCTGATGTTCTACCACGACCACTCGTGGGGCATCACCCGCCTGAATGTGTATGCTGGTGAGGCTGCCGGCTACCTGATCACCGACGATACCGAAAAGGCCCTGGTCAACGCCAACCTTATTCCCGGTCCTGCCGACACGATCCCGCTCGTTGTTCAGGACCGGACTTTCGTGCCGCAGGGCGACAAGACGAGCCGTACCGGGCAGCTTTACGAGCAGGATCCGACCTGGGACGAGAGCCGCTGGGGCGGTTACGGCAACCTCTGGTACCACCACGTCTATATGCCGGCCCAAAACCCTGGTGAAGCGGGGGGTATGAGCGGCTACGGACGCTGGATGTACGGCCCCTGGTTCTGGCCGCCGGCCACGCCAACCTTTGGGCCGATTGTCAACCCCTACTACAACTCCGCCTGCGAGATTGACGAACCGGCTACCTGGCAGTACCAGACCGACCCCTTCTGCGAGCCTGAATTCATTCCGGGTACGCCGAACATCTCGGTCGGCATGGAGCAGTTCAACGACACGCCCATCGTCAACGGTACCGCTTATCCAACCGTTACACTGGAGCCCAAAACCTACCGTCTGCGTATGCTGAATGCGGCCAATGACCGCTTCTTCAATTTCCAGTGGTACCTGGGCGACCCCACCACCGCCAGCACCGGTACAAATAGCAAGGGTGAAATTATCGGCGCTACCGAGGTTGCGCTCAATCCGGACGAGGTTGCGGCCGCGCAGCTTGACCCTGTCGTCTTTCCTATGCCAGTCCAGAAGAACCTTGCGACCGCCGGCCCTGCCTGGATCCAGATCGGCACCGAGGGCGGCTTCCTGCCGGCTCCGGTAGTAATCGACGGCCAGCAGCCGACCACCTGGATCACCGACCCGACCCGCTTCGACGTTGGTAATGTCGATCTGCACTCTTTGCTTTTGGCACCTGCGGAACGGGCCGACGTGATCGTCGACTTCTCGAAGTTTGCAGGCAAGACACTGATCCTCTACAACGATGCCCCGGCGGCCTTCCCGGCCAGGGTCCCCAGTTACGATTACTACACGGGCTATCCCGACCAGTCACCTGTCGGCCCTGCGGCAATCGTGCCGGGCTACGGGCCTAACACTCGCACCATCATGCAGGTGAAGATCGCCGGCTCTCCGGCGCAGGCATTCGACCTGACAGCGCTCCAGAACGCCTTCAAGCCGGCCAGCGCGACCAACACTACCGGAATTGGTGTGTTCATGAACGGCCAGCACCCGATTATCGTCGGGCAGGCCGCCTACAACTCGGCCTATGGGACCACCTTCGCTGCAAGCAGTAATTGCAATAACCCCGGCAGCACCATCACCAGGTGCGACGGGTTGGCCCGTATTAACAATCAGGGGGGCACCCAGTTCGGCTTCAATACCCTGGATCCCCAGTATGGCCCTACGGTGGCCAAATTAAAGCTCCTCATAGAGCCCAAGGCGCTTCATGACGAGATGAACTCGGTCGCCTTTGACGAATTCGGCCGTATGACTGCCAACATCGGCATTGAGGCGGTTCCGGCCTCTCCGGGCAATCAGAACGTGACTCTTTATCCGTATGTGAACCCGGCGACGGAGATGATCGACGCCACCAACCTGCCCAAGGGTATCAACGTTACCCCCATCGCCACCCAGGACGGCACCCAGATCTGGAAAATCACCCACAACGGCGTGGACACCCACCCGATCCACTTCCACCTCTACGACGTGCAGCTGCTCAACCGGGTGACCTGGGACAACATCATCATCCCGCCCGATGCCAACGAACTCGGTTGGAAGGACACCGTCCGGGTCAGCCCACTTGAAGACACAATTGTGGCCCTCAGGCCGGTCATCCCGTCACTGCCGTTCGAGATTCCGAACAGCATCCGCATGCTGAACCCGATGATGCCGGCCGGTGACACTTCCATGTTCAACAACATCGATGTCCTGGGAAACCCGACTGCCAACATCACTAACCAGCTGGTCAACTTCGGCTGGGAGTATGTCTGGCATTGCCACATCCTGAGCCATGAGGAGATGGACATGATGCGGCCGGTGTCGGTGGCCATTCCGCCGAAACAGCCCAACGGACTCGCATCCTCGCTCACCGGGACCGGAAACAATCGCAATGTGGTGCTATCCTGGAATGATAACTCGATCAATGAAACATCATTCCTGGTGCAGAAAACAACGGACGGCACAACCTGGACCAATGCAGGGACCAGTCCGTCACCACTTCAAGACCCTAATACGACCGGGGTACGCACGTTCACTGATCCTCAACCGTACAATCCGGCCAGTGCCATCACGTACCGGGTCGTGGCCCAGAACACTGTCGGCTACGGGGGTGAGTTCCCGAGCTTGACCGTCACATCGGTTTCAGCACCACTGACCATACCACCTCCTCCACTACCCAATGCGCCTTCCGAACTGAATGCCATAGCTGGACCGGCCGCACCGACTCCGGCGCCCGTTACCCTGACCTGGAGTGACAACTCTACGACGCCGAACAATGAAACCGGATTCACTCTTCAGAGAGCAACTGACCCCGCCTTCAGCGTGGTCACGACTTTCAACCCGCCAGCGGCCGCCGGGACTGGCGTACGCACATTTACCGACACCACGGCTGCAGCGGCAACGACCTACTACTACCGGATCCTGGCCTTCAACGCAAACGGCAGCTCGGCCTGGTCCAACACCGCATCCGTTTCAACGCCTGGGTTGACTCCACCGGCGCCGGCGAACCTGAGGCTCGTCACTCGTGGCATCAATTTCATCATCATGACCTGGAACAACGTCGCCAATGGACAGGGATTCTATGTCGAACGGAGTCCTGCTCCTCCGGCACTTCCAAACTGGACACGTGTCGGCCAGACAGCGGCCAACACGCTATCCTTCCGGAACAGCGGACTGACCAGAAACACCACCTATCTTTACCGCGTGCAGGCCTTCAATGCGGCAGGTGCTTCACCGTATTCCAACACATTGACCGCAGCAACGCTGCCATAGGTCAACTTGGCCGGTAAGGGCTAGTCCCTTACCGGCCATATAATTGAAGGAGGGCTAATATGAAACGTTTTATTGTTGCCATCATATTGTTAACACAAGTCGTAGTTGCGGGAGCAGCCCTGGCCACTCCGGTTACACTTGATTTCAGCGGTATAACGAATGTACAGGATGTCACAATTCCAAATCCACCGGTTACCCTCAACGGGGTCACTATCAGCTACGATAACAATGCAAATGGCGTCGACTATGCCGTGATTGACAGTGCCGGCATCTTTGGCACTACCGTGGGCAGCCTTAATCTCGACTTCAGCATCCCGGCCACAATGTTGGCTCTGGATTTCTCGCTACTGGATGCTACTTCGGCCTCGGGTTACGGATCCCAAATTTCGGATTCCCTAATTGCTCTTTTCTTCAGAAACGGGGTTTTCCTTGACTCCATCTCCGTTGCAGCAAATTTCTTCGCGTATGATCCGACAGCCGATCCGACTTTAGGATTTGCCACCGGTTTGCTGGCTTACACTGGATCTGCGTTCGACCAGGCGACAATGTTTTTTTCAATGGACGCACCTTTTTTTACGGCTTCCAATGTCTCCTATGAACCGGTCCCTGAGCCTGCCACTTTTATGCTTCTGGCCGTAGGACTATTGGGATTTAGCGGCTGGCGTTATTATGGGAGACGGTGCTGAAGCAGGAAAATGTTTTGCAGGGGGTGAGGCATTATTCTCAAAATTTCCACAACACTTGCCCCCTGCTCAGGAGGCGGGGGCAACTGAGCAGAAATACCAAAACACGATTGACGAAAGGGCCTCAATGCAGGCCCTTTCGCTTTTTTGGGGATAGACCACTATTTAAGTAGTTTTTAATCTAACTATAGAAAAGGAAGTCACTCATATACTCTAATCCGTGGCACAACGCATCAACCTGAAAGGAGAATAGATAATGAAAACGACAAAAACAGTGGCACTGGCAGGGGCTTTCCTGCTGGCTGCCGCCATGGCATCACCAGCCGCCGCTCTTTCTCCCAGGGAGACACTCGGCAAGAAACTCTTCTTCGACACAAGCCTTTCGGCGAACGGCACCCAGTCATGTGCCAGCTGCCACGCGCCGGAAACGGGCTACACCGGACCTGATGCCGCCACCAACGCGGGGGGAGCCGTCTACGAAGGCGCAATTTCGCATCGCTTTGGCAACCGGAAACCGCCCGCTTCCGCCTATGCTGGTGACAGTCCGCTTCTCAAAAAGGATTCAACCGGCACATGGATCGGAGGAATGTTCTGGGATGGACGGGCAACCGGCGCCGTTCTCGGCGACCCGCTGGCCGAGCAGGCCCAGGGCCCCTTCCTTAATCCGCTGGAGCAGGCCATCGACAATGCCCAGAACCTCTGCATGAAGGTCAAGAAATCGAACTACGCTGGCTTTTTCGAGGAGGTGTGGGGCGCCGGTACTCTCGACTGCGACAAGGATGCAAACGGCGTGTACGAGAAAATCGGCCGCTCCGTGGCAGCCTACGAGAGAAGTAGGGAGGTCAACCTTTTCAGCTCGAAATTCGACCTGTTCTGGGATAGTGCCAAAAAAGCCCGCAAGGATGTCACCAAGATCAAGTGCGGCACGGGAGGCATGGCTGGCATGATGGGATGTGCCGGCAGCGGCACAAACGGCTGGGCAGGTTATCGCAATCTGGGGCTCACCGACACCGAGCTCCAGGGACTGGCGGTCTTCAATGATCCCAGCCGCGGAAACTGCTCGTCCTGCCACTCCCTCAAGGCGGGCTCAGCCGGTTATCCGCTCTTCACCGACTTCAGTTATGACAACCTTGGCATCCCTAAAAACCCGGCCAACCCCTTCTACACCATGCCGGCAGAGTGGAACCCGGATGGTGTGAACTGGATAGACTACGGTCTGGGTGGCTACCTGAAGAACGCCGGCTATGCAGCGACGGTCTACGGACCGGAGATGGGAAAACAGAAAGTACCGACACTCCGCAATGTGGACCTGCGTCCCTACCCGGGCTTCGTGAAGGCTTACGGTCACAACGGCTACTTCAAGTCCCTGCAGGATATCGTCTTCTTCTACCACTGGCGCGCCATGATGGACGGCGGGATGATGGGAGGCATGGCCGGCGGCATGGGAGGCATGGGAGGCATGACCGGCATGTTCCCGCCGCCGGAAGTAGACCAGAACCGCGCCAAATTGAGCATGTTCCCGCGAATGCAGGTGGAAAACATCGTACTCTTTCTTAAAACGCTCTCCGACGGGTTCTACAGCGATAACAATTAAACAGTTCGGGGAAGGGACAAAACTCCCTTCCCCGAAATTCATGACAAACAACCACATTCAACTACTTAACCGGAATTATGACGCGGGAAAAACTACTATTTCAGATGACATGTAAAACAGAGCTTGCTGCCTCTGTTATCGACAGCCAATTTGAGATTATCGGTATTGTTCGGATTAAAAACATCATGGCAGGTAACACAGGATACACGCCCATTGACCAGTTTCAAGGTTGCCTGGACCTTGTCAACCGGAGCGAACATTCTGTAGTTATGTAGCTGAATTTCTTCATAATTCTGACCAATTGGGTGAGATCCGTTCATTGTTGCGCCCCTGTCGTTGCGATCCCACACTTTGAAATGGACGTTAGCTGACACCATGCCGTCATGACAGGAGATGCAGACTGCGGAGACGAAATCCACCGGATTTTCGCGATCATCCTGGACCTGTTCAGCTGAAGATAGCGCCGGTAGCGCTTGCATCCATTGACATGCCGAGCCTGCCGCGGACATCGCCAAGGGCAGCGCCATGATCGCGCCAGCGAGAAGCATTTTGATATTGATTTTGTTGGCCTTGTCCATAAACCAGCCTCTGGTCCATATTTACTTTCCACCCCAGACAATAACAACCACTCCCGCCTACTACGACAGCCGATCCGACGATTAGTTTTTTCCAACCCCCTCCCCGGTACGGCTGTTGCTGCACGCTATTGAGCCAGAAAACAGATTTCCTTCCATTCCGGGCTTATTCCGCCCCTGCAATGGTTCGCGACAATACCGGGAGAAAGCGTAGCTGCAACCGGCCGCAAGCCAGCAGCTCCAACGGAATAGACGACTTCTTCATGTTTATTACCATCCACCGAAAGGATCGATTTCAATCTGATGCTTTTCTGGTCGCCAAACGTGACAGTGTGCCAGATGCTGTTCGTGAACCAGGTTGCCCCCGTGAGCTTCCCCGCAACCACAATCGGCTCGCCGTACCCGATATGCAGCTCATCGTTCTGGAGAATGCAGTGCGTATCTCCCTCAACGACACATTTTTGATGCGTTATTCGGACGTATTCCTCGATGCGGTTCAGGTACCCTGCCGTCACATCTTCCCTTCCAAACAGGTTCTGATCTTTTACCGGGCGCCCATCCGACCAGGCGCTATCAACTGACACAGAAGTCAACATTGCCACGGTGAGAACGAATACAAAGATATTTTTCATGCCGTTACCCCGCGATCCGGGTTCACAAAAATTATCAGCGCAGACGCTGCGATTCGTCCGGCAACCTTAAAAAACATTATACTACAAAATTTAAAATATATTAACATCTGGGCTGTACGACGAAGGATAGGTTCAGATTTCAGTTTTGGGTTATAATAAATCAGTGGCAGGTGTCTTTTGGGGGCGGAGCAACAACAGCATCTGGACAAGATTCAGTAGCGTAAGGGAGAATCTGAGGTTATGAAGGCGGAGGTTTATTCGATAACATACAGGATACCCTTGACGAACGCCCAGCAGGCAAAGCTCGATCGAAAGTGGCCCGATGGCGATCCGTTCATTTCCTATGAAAAGATGGAATCCCTGCTGGAGCCGCTGCCGGTCGAAAACCTGGACTGGTCCCACCACTCCGGCCAGTACTTTTATTTTACCGTGTATGGAGACGATATCGAAGGCACTCTGGCCGAGGTCATCGAGCGACTCGAACGAAAGCTGGGTAAAATATAGCTCAGGTCCCCTCCTCCCGCAAATGCCGCACGTACACGAACGCCAGCGGCGGCAGCAGCACCAGAAATCCGACCAGCAGATACTGAAAGGTCTGACGGACACCGGACGCATCGGCCAGCATGCCGACCAGCGGGCCGCTGATGGCGAACATCAGCCGGAAGCAGAACGACTGCAGCGACAGGATGCCGGCCCGGTGGCTGGAAGGGCTTTCCAGGTGGGCATGCCCCAGCATCAGCGGACCGCGCAGGCCGCGCATGATCGTCAGCAGGTAGTAGAACAGAAAACCCCACACGCCTCCACTGGTCCCCAGCCCTAAGTAACCGCCCCACACCAGCAGCACGAACAGCAGCAGCATGGGCCTGTCCCCCATGATGCCATTGAGGCGATGGCTGGCCAGGGAGCCGAGCGCCACGCACAGGTTGGCGCCGGTCCAGACCGGCCCGAACCAGGCCAGCGGCACGCCGGCGTGCTGCATGTAAGGCTGGATCAGCCAGACCGGGTAGAACGAGGCCAACCCCAGGGCGGCGTTCAGCAGGATGATCGAGCGCAGGCGGCGGTTTTCCACGAAGGCATAGCGTACCGAGTGCAGGGCGTCGGCCAGGTGGCTGGCGGGCGCGGCCAGCAGCCTGGGCGGCTCGACCATCGAGCGCGTCAGCAGCAGGGCCAGCAGCCAGACCCCTACCTGCAGGATGAAGGGGAGCAGCGGCGCATAGGCATAGATCACACCGGCAAAGATGGCTCCCAGGGATTCACCCACCTGGGCAAAGCCCCCCATGCGCCCCTGGTAGCGGGCATATTCCTGCTCGCCACCTTCGGCCTTGAGGGTCTCGTACAGCAGGGCGCTGTCCGAACCGCTTATAAAAGCCAGCGCGATCCCCAACAGGATTTCCGCAACCAGCACATGGTAAAAACTGCTCGCCAGGGTATAAACGCCCCAGCCGGCCATGCCCAGCAGTGAGGCCAGCGTCAGCGCGACGCGGTAGCCGAGCCGGTCGCTGACATAGCCGGTGGGATACTCCATCACCACCATGACGACGGACAGGATCCCCTGCAGCAGCAGGATCTGGGTCAGGGACAGGCCGATATGATCCTTCCAGAACAGGGTGATGATCGCCATCGGAAAGAGGGTCATCTGCAGAAAGGAGAAGGCGTACAGCTTGGTGATGTTGGATCGAATGTTTCCCATTCCGGTCGTGTACCGCCCCCTCCGTTAATGTCAGCAGATCTCGATCAGCCGGTGATCGCCCGCCCCTGCCGAGCGGCGGCCGCGGCATAGGCGCTTTTAAATTAAAACAGCGCTTGTTGTAGATATTTTAGAGAATTACAATATAATTAATCTGAAGACTGATGCATTTTTACACATCATCACAGCTGAACTGACCCAGTACATCTGCAGCATTCAGGGTTTTACCACACCGGCTGCTGGCGTGGGTATTTTTCTGAATCTTTCTCCTGCCTGAAGAATGTGCTCCCTGTTTTTTTCACATGCGTCAGTTTAGGTCCCGGGTAAACCGAGGTACTGCCATGGCTGTCGGCTTCGAAATACGAAAGTTTGTCGCCCCGGAATTCATATTCGGCATCGGTTCCCGCCACCTGGCCGGACGGTATGCCCGCAACCTGGGTGGGCGCAAGATACTGGTGGTGTCAGACCCCGGCGTGGTGGCCGCCGGCTGGACCAAAGACGTCACCGACAGCCTGGAGGCGGCGGGACTCCCCTACGCAATGTTCACCGCCCTGACGCCTAATCCCAAGGTTGAGGAAATCATGGCCGGTGTGGCGGTCTATGAAGCGGAAAGCTGCAATGCCCTGATCGCGGTGGGTGGCGGCAGCCCCATCGACTGCGCCAAGGGGATCGGCATCGTCACCTCGAACCACAAACACATTCTGCTGTTCGAGGGGGTGGACATGGTAAAGGCACCCATGCCACCCCTGATCTGCATCCCGACCACCGGCGGCACTTCTGCCGATGTCTCCCAGTTCGTCATCATCAGCAACCCACTGGAAATGGTGAAATTCGCCATTGTCAGCAAGTCCGTGGTTCCCGACCTGGCGCTGATCGACCCGGCCACCCTGACCACAATGGACGCGTATCTCACGGCCTGCACCGGGCTGGATGCCCTGACCCACGCCGTCGAGGCGTATGTTTCCATCGCCCGCTCTTCCATGACCGACCTGCACGCCCTCGAAGCGATCCGCCTGGTTTCGGAGAACCTGCTCCCCTCGATAGCCGCCCCCCACGATCTGGAGCTGCGCACCCAGATCATGCAGGGCAGTCTCCAGGCGGGTCTGGCCTTTTCCAATGCCATTCTGGGCGCCAACCATGCCATGGCGCACAGCCTGGGCGGAGCGCTGGATATCGCCCACGGCGAATGCAACGCCATCCTGCTCGATCACGTGATCGAATTCAATCTCCCCTCTGCACCGGAGCGCTTTGAAAAAATTGCCGAGGCCATGGGTCTGGACCTGCGCGGACGCACTAGCCAGGAGAAAAAAAAGGCCCTGCTGACACACGTCCGCGAACTGAAAAAGGCGGCCGGCATTGTCAGGAATCTGAAAGATCTGGGTGTCAACCGGAGCGACCTGACCCTGTATAGCAAGCATGCCATGAAGGACCCCTGCATGGCGACCAACCCGCGCCTGGCCACCAAACGGGACATCGAGGTCGTCTATGAAGAATCGCTCTAAGGAGAGCCAGGCACTGGCCTCGTTGAGGGACCAGCTGGTCGGCCTGGGTGAGGATTCTGTCCGCAAAACCTATTACCCCGAACTGCAGCAGCGGCTTGAGGAGTTGCGCGAGAGCGAGGAATTTCTCAAGAACATTGTCGACAACATCCCGGCCATGGTCTTTGTCAAGGAGGCCGTCGATCTGAACTATGTCGCCCTCAACAAGGCCGGCGAGGAGCTGCTGGGGTATTCCCGCGCAGAACTGCTCGGAAAGAATGACCGCGACTTATTCCCCAAAGAGCAGGCAACCTTCTTCACCCAAAAGGATCGGGAAGTACTGGCCCAGGGCCAGATGCTCGAAATACCGGAGGAGCTGGTCAAGACCCGCCAGGGCGACCGGATCCTGCGCACCAAAAAAATCCCGCTTTTCGACAGCCAGGGCAAGGCCAGCTACCTGCTGGGCATAGCGGAAGACATCACCGAGCGCAAACGACTCGAGGAGCAGCTACTCCAGTCCCAGAAGATGGAGGCGGTCGGGCACCTGGCCGGTGGCGTTGCCCACGATTTCAATAACATCCTGATGGTGATCATGGGGTACGGCACCATGCTGAAAGCCGACCTGACCCTGAATGAACAGCAGCGGCACAAGCTCGAACTGATCGTTGATGCAGCGGAGAAAGCAGCCCAGCTGACCGGCAACCTGCTGGCATTCGGACGCAAACAGCAGATCAAACCCCGCCTGGCCGACATCAACGACATCGTTACCCATATCCAGAAATTCCTGGGCAGAATCATCGGCGAAGACATCCAGCTCAGGACGATTACCGCCCCGGAGGCCCTGCTGGCCCAGGTCGATAGCGGCCAGATCGAGCAGGTCCTGATCAATCTGGCCACCAACGCCCGGGACGCCATGCCGAAAGGGGGCGTGCTGACCATCGAGACCGGAGTGAGGCAGGTCGATCAGCCGCCTGCGAACCACAACGGCAGCTCCCAGCCGGGGCGCTACGCCTGCATCATGGTATCAGACACCGGCACCGGCATGGACGAGACGACCCGAAATAGGATCTTCGAGCCGTTTTTCACCACCAAAGAGGTGGGCAAAGGAACCGGCCTTGGCATGTCGATCGTCTCCGGGATCATCAAGCAGCACAACGGCTTCATCGAAATCAGCAGTGAGCTGAATGTCGGCACAACCTTCACAATCCATATTCCGCTGGCCAGACTGCAACTGGCTGTCACCCTGGAGCCCCCGCCGCCAGCCCCGCCCCGCGGCAGGGGAGAGACGATCCTGGTGGCAGAGGATGACGAGGCGGTGCGCACGCTCGTGCAACAGACACTGAGCGGCTACGGCTATCAGGTGCTGCTGGCGACGGATGGAGTGGAGGCGGTCGCGACCCTGGCGGCACACCGCAGACAGGTCAGGCTGGTACTGATGGATCTGGTCATGCCGCGCATGAACGGCAAGGAGGCCTCCGACCGGATGCGTGAGCAGGATCCCGGCATACGCATCCTCTTCACCAGCGGCTACACCATGGATGTCATCGCCAGCCGCGACACCCTGGTCGAGGAGGGGCAGCTGCTCATAAAACCGGTGCCCCCCCTGGAGCTGCTGCGACGGGTGCGCGAAGCGCTTGACCGTTGACCCGCCGGCAGCATTCACCTTAAAAAAAGCAGTTCAACACAGAGACACTGAGGCACAGAGCAACACAAGAAATTAATCAAATGGTTACTTCAAGTTGTTCTGTATTTGTGGATTCACCTAACAGGTTAATAAATTCATTTCTTTTTTATTCAATGATTTCTCAGTGATCTCTGTGTCTCAGTGTTTCAACTGCCGTTTATAGGTTCACCATTCCGGAAAAATAACGCTGCACCACCTGGGTATGCAGCGGAAAACCGAGCTCCAGCGGCCGATCAATCAAAACCACCTCCTGGGTCTCCTCGGATGAAAACGGCTGCAGACAGCCGGCCGGCTGACGTGACGCCAGCCCCAGTATCACCACGGTGTCATCCAGTCCGTTGGCAACATCGTACATTTGGAATTCCCCGGCCGGGACCGCTATTCCGGTTTCCTCCAGAAGCTCGCGACTGGCCCCCTCCTGCCAGGTTTCTCCGCAATCCAGATATCCGCCGGGAAGTGTCAGGGTCCCCTTGCGCGGCTCTATGTTCCGGCGGACCGCAACCAGACCGCCGGCGACCGGCACGATGGCCACGACCACCGGCAGGGGATTGAGATAGCTTTTATTGCCGCAGCCGCTACAACGCCTCGGCCAGGGGGCCGCTTTCTCGAATAGGGCACCGCACCAGCTGCAGTGGGAGTTGCGTTCAGTCATCATGCTTCCCCTTTATTTTTTCCTAAACTCAAAAAAAACGTAGCGATTCCGTTACAGAATAGCAGGTATTTTCCCAATCAACAAACATCGGTTTGATTGGGGTGTAGACAATTTCCACGCTGGGGCATTTTGCAGCAACCCCACTTTAACGCCGCAACGACCACATCTCCGCGATTGTCCTTTTTCTCCCCACATTACGTACCTGCCCTGCCGGCAAGTGCTGGCTGATGCCTCTCAACTCCAGCATATATCAGCGTTTTATTGTTTGGCATTGCGGTTGCAATACACTCGACAACAACGCGAACAGATCCTTAAACGCGTAACAACCCTGAAAGGAGAATAACCATGGAAACTGAAGTACAGAAAACAGAGACATGCAACAACGAGGAGCCTCGCATTCTAGAGGAAATCAAGGTTGAAGAACTGGCCATCGACGGCATCTGCGGGGTTTACTAAGATGGCGGCGGCAGGCGTCAGCACGACACAACTGCACCCCGCCTGCCGCGTACGGCAGGAAGGTTTCGGTCTCCTGTTTTACGATTCAAGGGGACCGCGCCTTCTGTTCGCTGCAACCGGCAACCTCCTCCCGCAGGACTATTTCGAGACAGCCCGCAGCAGGGATGAACTGCCGGAGGGGTTGTCGGACAGCCAAAAACAGACATTGAAAAAGTTTGTAGACCAACTTCTACAGAAGGGATTTCTCCGTGAGCAATAAATACGTTGAAATGGGGATGAGATCCCCCGTCAATCTGACCTGGGAAGTTTCCCTGGCCTGCAACCTGCGCTGCAGCCATTGTCTGTCATCATCGGGCGAGCCGGCCAGGGATGAGATGACCACTGCCGAAGCACTCGACCTGGTGGAACAGCTTCATCAGGCCCGCGTCTTCCAGATCAATTTCGGCGGCGGCGAGCCGTTCATGCGCCCCGATTTCGAGCAGATCCTGGATGCCTGCCACATCAGAGGCATCATGACCTGCATCTCCACCAACGGAACACTGCTCAATGCCGAGCGGGTCGAGCGCTTGGCCAGGAGTCGCCAGGTGGCCATCCAGGTCAGCATGGACGGCTCCTGCCGCGAAACCTGCGACGCCATCCGCGGCGAAGGGGTCTTCGAGGCCGCCACCGCAGCGGTCAAGCTCCTGGCCGCCACCCGCATACCCACCAGCATCAATACCGTGCTGACCGCCCAGAATGCATCCGAGATACCGGCCATGCATGCCATGGCACATGCCCTGGGTGTTTCTCTGCGGGTCAGCCGCTTCCGCCCCTCGGGCCGCGGCGCCGACAACTGGGAATCGCTGCGCCCCTCCCCCGCCCAGCTGCTGGCTTTTTCCGACTGGCTGGCCGAGAGCGGCGACGTGCGCACCGGCGACAGCTTCTTCTCGCTGACCTCCCAGGAGCGCCAGGGACTGGGCCTGAACCTGTGCGGTGCCGCCAAACTGACCTGCTGCGTGGGACCGACCGGCAACATGTACCCCTGCGCCTTCCTGCAGACCGACCGTTTCAAGGCCGGCTCGCTGCGGGAGAACAGTTTTCAGGAGATCTGGGACAACTCCGAGATCTACGACTCATTCCGCAAACTGAGGATCCATTCCTGCGAGGAGTGCAAGCGCTTCGACCAGTGCCACGGCGGCTGTCCGGCCGTTGCCTGGCACCTTAAAAACGACATCAACGGCGGAGACCCGGAGTGCCTGGAGCGCTGCGTAACCTCCATCGCCGACACCGACAGGCTGGCACTGGCCGCCTGACGATACCTGTCCCCCTTTGAAAAGGGGGATTCAGCGGGATTTCGATTGAACATAAACATCAAATCCCACCAGCCCCCCTTTGAAAGCGGGGAGATAACACTTTGACAGGAGTAACCACCATGATGTTTCCGTACCTGTTTTCCCCTCTCAAGATCGGCACGGTTGAAGTCAAGAACCGTATCTCGTTCCAGCCGCATCTGACCAACTTCGCCGTGAACTGCCTGCCCAGCGAACGCCAGATGTACTACTGGGGGGAGCGGGCCAAGGGGGGCGCCGGCCTGATCATCACCGAGGAGATGAGCGTCCACCCCACGGACATGGCTTACGAGAAGCTGATTGACGTCTACCACCCCGAAGTGATCCCCGGTTTCAAGAAGATCACCGACTACGTCCATCAGTACGATGCCAAAATCTTCGCCCAGCTGAACCACAACGGCCAGCAGTGCGACGGCGCCATCTCGCGTCTGCCGGTCTGGGCCCCCTCCCCCATGCCGGACGTGCTCTTCCGCGAGACCCCCAAGGAAATGGAGCCGGAGGACATCGAAGAGGTGGCCCGCTACTTCGGCAAAAGCGCCATCCATGCCCGTGAAGGCGGCTTCGACGGCATCGAGCTGCAGTTCGGCCATTCCAGCCTAGCGCGCCAGTTCCTGTCACCCCTGACCAACTTCCGCGGCGACGAGTACGGCGGATCACTGGAAAACCGCATGCGGGCACCGCTCAAGTTTATCTCGGCCGTGCGCAAGGCGGTGGGCAATGACTTCACCCTCGGCATCCGCATGTGCGCCGACGAGATGATCCCGGGCGGCCTGGATCTGGCCCAGGTGCAGGAGATCTGCGCCCGCTTCGAGGCCAGCGGCCTGATCGACTTCATGGATCTCTCCATCGCCACCTTCTACAACCTGTACCTGGTCGAGGGTTCCATGCATACCCCCCTGGGCTACACCATCCCCCTGGCGGCCGGCATCCGCGAGCGGATCAAGCTGCCGGTGTTCTGTACCGGCCGCATCAACGATCCGGTCATGGCCGAGAAGGTACTGGCCGCCGGCCAGGCCGACATGATCGGCATGTGCCGGGCACTGATCTGCGACCCGTTTCTCCCCAAGAAGGCCTTTGAAGGTCGCATGGACGACATCCGCTACTGCGTGGCTGACAACCAGGGCTGCATCGGCCGCATGGGGGTCAACAAGCGCCTGGGCTGCATCCAGAATCCGGCCGTCGGCGAGGAAAAGCAGTGGGGCGAAGGCACCCTGCAGAAGGCTGCCGTCAAGAAAAAGGTTGTCATCGTCGGCGGCGGGCCGGGCGGCCTGTGGGCTGCCAAGATGGCCGGCAGACGCGGCCATGACGTTACGCTTTACGACCGGAACGAGGCGCTGGGCGGCCAGGTGCTGACCGCCATGAAAGGTGCCGGCCGCGACGAGTTCGGGGTCATCATCCGCAACGAGAAGGACCAGGTCACCAAGGCCGGAGCCAAGGTCAAGCTGGGGGATGAGATGACCGTTGAAAAGGTGCTGGCGGACAAGCCGGACGTGGTCATCATCGCCACCGGCAGCCAGCCCAAGCAGCATCCGGTGCCCGGTGCCGACGGACCATCGGTCTGCAACGTCTGGCAGGTACTGAACAACGAGGTCGAGTTGGGGAACAACGTCTGCCTGATCGATTACGACGGCCATCACCGCGCCTCGGCCACCGCCGAATTCCTGGCCAACCAGGGCAAGACCGTGCACATGATCACCTCCAGCCTGTTCATCGCCGCCGAGCTGGGGCCGAGCCAGGACCTGTATCTGGCCCGCCAGCGCCTGCTGCAGAAGGGGGTCACCTTCACCCCGGACATCGCCGTCATGGAAGTCGGCGGAGAAGCGGGCGCCAAGACGGTCAAGGGTTTCAACGTCTATTCCAATGCCTGGAACGAGTGGGGTCCCTACGACGCAATCGTGCTGGCCATGGGGCAAAAGGCCGACGATAGCCTCTACATGGGCCTCAAGGGCAAGGTCAACGAGTTGTACCGTATCGGTGATTCGGTGGCACCGCGCAAGGTCGACATGGCCATTTGGGAAGGCCACCGCGTCGGGAGGGAAATCTGATGTCCACTTCCGGAAAAATCCTCGCCTTGGTGGACCTGCCCGGCGGCGAACTGGACGAGACCGGACGGGGAGTCGTTTCCTACGCCGCACGCCTGTCAGGGTTTGCCGAATCGGCCTGGAGCGCGGTCACACTGGCTGAACCCCGGGGTGAAGCGCTGGCCGGACTGGGCGCATACGGCGTACCGGCCATTACCGCCATCGATGCTGGCGAACAGCTGCTGGACACGCCGGCGCGACTGGGAAAGGCGCTTTCCCGGCTGGTGACCGCTGAATCGGCCTCAATCCTGGTGCTGCCCCATAACGACCTGGGGGCGACCCTGGCGCCGGTGATCGCGGCAACCCTTAATGCGGCCCTGCTGACCGAAGTGACCACCATCCGCAAGAAAGACGGTGCCCTGCACCTTTCCCGCGCAGCCCTGGGTGGCCGCATCGCCGAAACCAGCCTGTGGGACGGACAGCGACCACTGGTCATCACCGTGCCGCTGCGCAGCCTGAGCCAGGTGCTGCTGCCGAGCGTACGCCCGGGCAACCCGGCGATTACCACCTGGCAAGCGCCGCCGGAGGCGGCCGGAAACACGGTCACCATCATCACGCGCATCCCGCCCGATCCGCAGACCGTGGACCTGACCGAGGCCGAGGTGATTTTCAGCGCCGGCAAGGGATGCGACCCGGCCACCTTCGAGCAGCTCAAGGAACTCTGCAAGATCCTGAATGTCTCCTTCGGCGTCACCCGCCCGGTCTACGACCTGGGGTGGACCGGCTTCGAACGGATGGTGGGCCAGACCGGCCGCACCGTGACCCCGCGCCTGTACGTGGCCCTGGGCATCTCCGGCTCCATGCACCACGTGGGGGGCATCAAGGACTCGCGCCGGATCGTATCCATCAACAATGACAGCAAGGCCCCCATATTTACGAATTCGGATGAAGGCTTCGTGGCCGACCTCAGCGAGGTGGTGCCGCGCCTGCTGGAGCGCGCCAGAGCCAGCCAGGGAGGTGCGGCATGAGTAAGACATTTCAGGCAATCGTAGTCGGAGCCGGACCGGCCGGTTCATCCGCTGCCCTGACCGTGGCCCGGGCCGGGCTGGATGTGGCCCTGGTGGAACGGGGCTCCTTCCCGGGTGAAAAGAACATGTTCGGCGGGGTGCTGCACAGGCTCCCCTCACTGGAAGAGATCTTTCCCGATTTCTGGGACCGGGCGCCGCTGGAACGGCACATCATGAAAAAGGGCGTCACCTTCATGACCGGCGATTCCAGCTTCAACACGATCATCGAGGCCGGCAATTTCGACAAGCCCCCCTACAACGGCTACACGATCTTCCGCCCCCGCTTCGACAACTGGCTGGCCCAGGAGGCGGTCAAGGCCGGCGCCACCCTGATCACCAGCGCCACGGTCGATGAACTGGTCTACAAGAACGGCAAACTGGCCGGCGTCACCCTGGTCGGCCGCCAGGGCGAACTGCTGGCCCCGGTCGTGATTGCGGCCGACGGCGTGCTCTCCTTCATCGCCAAGAAGGCCGGACTGCGCCAGCCGACCTTCGATCCCGGACAGATGGCGGTCGGCGTCAAGGCGCTGATCGACATGCCCCGCGAGATGATCGACGACCGTTTCGGTCTGGTGCGCGAGCAGGGCTTTGCCAATGAATTCGTCGGCTGCACGGCCGGCGTGCGCGGCGGCGGCTTCCTCTACACCAACTACGACTCGCTCTCCATCGGCCTGGTCTTTCACCTGGCCAGCCTGCGCACCAGCGGCAAGACCCCCTACGACCTGCTCAACGAGTTCATGGAGCAGCCCCAGGTGGCCAAGATGGTGCGGGGCGGACGTCTGCAGGAATACTCGGCCCACGTGATTCCCGAGGGGGGCTACAACATGATCCCGGAGCTGACCGGTGACGGCATCCTGGTCACCGGCGATGCCGCCGCTCTCTGCAACGCCACCGGCGTCAACCTGGAGGGGATCAACCTGGCCTCCCACTCGGGCGTCCTGGCCGGCAAGGCGGTGATTGAAGCCCACAAAGCGAATGATTTCAGCAAGCGCGGTCTGGAAACTTTCCGCAAACTGATGAACGACAGCTTCGTGATCAAAGACCTCAAAACGTGCCGCAAGGCACCGCACATGCTGCATAACGACCGCATCTACAACGAGTACCCGGAACTGGTCTGCAGCCTGATGGAAAGCATCTATCGCATCGAAGGGATGCCCAAGGAGAACATGACCAAACTGTTCCTCAAAGTGGCCAAGAAAAAGGTCGGTCTGGCCAATCTGGCTGCCGACGCCTTCAGTGCCTGGAGATCACTATGAACATCGACGAGATTTTCGACCATACCAGCTTCACCATCGATCGCGAGCCGCATATCGTGCTGGACAACCAAGTCTGCGTCGGCTGCGACAACCGCGGTTGCACCAATTCCTGCCCGGCCCACTGCTACACCTGGTCGGAAGCCGACCAGAAGATGACCTTTGTCTACGACGGCTGCCTGGAGTGCGGTACCTGCTACGTCGTCTGCCACCGCAATGCCTTCACCCTCTGGCGCTACCCGCGGGGCGGCTACGGTGTGGCCTACCGGATGACGTGAACAGCAATTTTGAATGTTGAATTGTGAATGTTGAATTCAATTCAAAATCCAAAATCCAAAATTTAAAATTGTCTTTGGAGCTACCCATGCCAACAAACAATATCAACATACTTGTCCTGCTGCGTGAGACCAGCGACCCACGCCCACCGGCACGCACCATCACGCGCGGTGCCGGCATCAGCGAACGGGGCCTGCGCCGTTTGCCCAATCCGGGCGACCTGACCGCCCTGGAAGAGGCCCTGCAGCTGAAGGATAAACTCGGCGCCAGCGTGACGGTCCTGGCCATCGGTCCCAAGCGGCTCGACGACCTGCTGCGCCTGGCAGCATCCAGCGGAGCCGACCGGCTGATCCGGCTCTGGGACCACGGCCTGGAACGGGGCGATGCCGTTGCCGATGCCCGCGTGCTGGCCCGCGTGCTGGAGATCATGACTCCGACGCTGTTTCTGAGCGGCAACCGCCTGCCGGATCGGGGCGACGATCCGGTGCCGGCCCTGGCCTCGGCGCTCCGTTCACAAGCCTGCGTCAATTCGGTGGTGGCCTTCAGCACCCGGAAGGACGCCCTCCAGGTCCTGCGCAAGAGTGATCGCGGCGGCCGCCAGGAGGTTGTGGCCCCCTACCCCTGCACCCTGCTGTTCGAAGAGGGGGCAACCCTGCGCTACCCTTCGGTCGAGGCGCTTACCGGAGCCATTGCGGCGTCAATCGAAAACTGGGACCTGTCGCAGCTGGGATTGCCCTTCTGGGAGGTCGGTGCGACCGGCTCGCATCTGACCAGCGCCGAATTCGGCGTGCCGCGGCCGGACCCGGTGCGGGTGGTGACCCCGGACGCAACCCTGCCGGCCTTTGAACGGATCCTGTCGCTGCTTTCGGGCGGCATCAAGGCCCGCGAAGGCAAACTTCACCAGCTTGCGGCCAATGCCACCGCCGACAGCATCTGGCAGATCCTTGACGAAGAAGGGCTGACGCTCAAGGCAGCACCATGAGCTACCAGCTGGCCCGGCAGGTACACCTGATGGAACGGGACGGGGAACATTTCCTGGTCTGCAAGGCGCCGCTGTGTGTGCTGCGACTGAACCGCTCACTGAAGGACCTGCTCGACCGGATGATGACCGGACCGCTTGACCCGGACACAGCGGCGGAAGCGGCCGTACTGGAACAACTGGCTGCCAAGGGCTTTGCACTGCGCACGAATACTGCCACGACACAAACGGATCAGCTGCCCACCGTCAGCATCGTCATACCGGTCAAGGACCGCGCCGACGAACTGCAGCGCTGCCTGGCATCGATTGCCAGCATCTGCTATCCCCAGGAACTGCTGCAGCTGATTGTCGTGGACGACGGCAGCAGCGACCGGTCGGCGGAAGTTGCCCGCCTCCAGGGAGCTAAGGTGATACCGTCGGGGGGCAGCGGCCGGGGACCGGCAGCAGCCCGCAATGTGGGCGCCCGGGCCGCAACCGGTGACATCCTGGCTTTCATCGATTCCGACTGCACCGCCACCAGCGGCTGGCTGAACGAACTGATACCCTCCTTCCGCGATGAGGCCACCGCTGCCGTGGGCGGACTGGTGGACGGCATGTGCACCGAATCGGTCATCGACCGCTACGAAACGGTCATGTCCAGCCTGTCGCTGGGCAGCCGCGAGCGTTCCGGCAGCAGCGGCGACGACACCTTCTACCTGCCGAGCTGCAACCTGCTGGTGAGGCGTTCGGCCTTTCTGAGAGCCGGCGGTTTCAAGGACGAGATGCATGTGGGCGAGGATGTGGACCTGACCTGGCGCCTGCGGGACAGCGGCTGGACGATCACCTATCTGCCGGCCGGGCGCGTCTTCCACGAGCACCGCAGCTCGGTGCGCTCCTTCATGTCGCGCCGCTTCGACTACGGCACCTCCGAAGGGATCCTGCAGCGCATCCATCCCCAGCGCCGCAAACGGATGGTGGTGCCCCCGCTGCTGGCGGTTCTGCTGGCGCTGCTGGCACTGTCTCCCGTTGTCGGCTGGTGGAGCCTGGCGGCAGCCGTTTTGTTACTGACACTGGATACTTTTTCCGTCCGCCGCAAGATGGTCCGGCGCGGGATTCCCTTCGGCCTCCCGGCCATAGCCGCCGGCCGCTTGCGGGCCCTGGGAAGCCTGATATACTATCTCAGCTTCCACCTTGTCCGTTACTACTCGCTCCTGCTGATCCTGGCCGCGCTGCTGGTTCCCTGGCTTTGGCTGCCGTTTTTAGGAATGCTGGCCTGCTCGGCCGGAGTCGATTTTTCCATCAAGAAACCGTCCCAGTCATTCATTGCCTTTGCAGCCATATATACCCTTGAGCATATCGCCTATGGCAGCGGCGTTTTCTGGGGCTGTCTGCGCCGGGGCAGTTTCTCGTCATACCGGGTCGTGCTCATGCGCCGGATGGAGTTGTCAACACAGGTCTGAACGTACATGATTCACTCCGAGCCCTGACCGCCTAACGGATAGATCCCACGGCGCCGGGCCATTGGGTTGGGCGGGAAACGGCACAGCCTTCCTTCGAAAAGGAGCATTAACTCTGTGCATGTCACAGAACAAGGTGAAAGGAGAAGGAGAGTATGGACAAGATTGCACGCATCGACATGGGGGCCCCGGGCGGCCCCAAGGTAACCGTAGGCGGTCTGGGTGAGTATGCCGGGCTGGGCGGCAGGGCGATGACCTCGCTGGTGGTTGCGGCCGAGGTTCACCCGCTGGCCCATCCGTTAGGAGCCGAGAACAAGCTGGTAATCGCACCCGGCATGTTGAGCGGTACCACCGGCTCCATGACCGGCCGTCTGTCGGTTGGCTGCAAGAGCCCTTTGACCGGCACCATCAAGGAGTCCAATGCCGGCGGCCAGGCCGCCCAGGTACTGGCCAGACTGGGCTATGCCGCCGTTATCCTGGAAGGTAAACCGGAAGGTGACGACCTCTACAAGATCATCATTAACAAGGACGGCATCCAGGTCATCGTCGACAACAGCCTCAAGCTGCTGGACAACTACCCGCTGGTGGAGAAACTGCGCGCTGAGTACGGCGACAAGGTGGCCTACATGTCGATCGGTTCGGCCGGCGAGCGCAAGCTGCTGGCAGCCTCCATCGCCTGTACCGATCCGGAGCTGCGCCCCACCCGTCACTGTGGTCGCGGCGGCGTAGGTGCCGTCATGGGTGCCAAACGGGTCAAGGCCATCATCATCGACGATGCCGGCATGAAGATGCGCCCTCCCAAAGATCCGGACAAGTACCGCGATGCCAACCGCAAATTCGTCGAAGGACTGCGCAAGCATCCGGTCACCGGCGAGGGGTTGCCGGCCTACGGCACCAACGTCCTGACCAACGTGCTCAATGAGGCCGGCGGCTACCCCAGCTACAACTTCAAGGATGGCCAGTTCGCCGGTTCCAACAATCTGAGCGGCGAGACACAGGCCGCACTGGAAATCCAGCGCGGAGGGCTGGCTACTCACGGCTGCCACCGCGGCTGCGTGATCCAGTGCTCGGGGGTCTACAATGACAAGGACGGTCACTACCTGACCAAGCAGCCGGAGTACGAGACGGTCTGGTCCCACGGTGGCCACTGCGGCATCGACGATCTGGACACCGTTGCCCACCTCGATTTCCTGGACGACAACATCGGCGTGGATACCATCGAGATGGGGGTCACCATCGGCGTGGCTATGGATGCCGGCATCATCGAGTTCGGTGACAAGGCTGGCGCCATCCGTCTGGTGGAAGAGGTCCAGAAAGGGACTCCGCTGGGGCGTGTGCTCGGCAGCGGCGCCGCCATCACCGGCAAGGTCTTCGGCGTCGAGCGGGTACCGGTCGTCAAGGACCAGGCCCTGCCGGCCTACGATCCCCGCCCGATCCAGGGCATCGGCGTGACCTACGCCACCACCACCCAGGGGGCCGACCACACCGCCGGCTACGCCATCGCCACCAACATCCTCAAGGTGGGAGGCGATGTGGATCCGCTCAAGCCCGAGGGACAGGTGGAGCTGTCGCGCAACCTGCAGATCGCCACAGCCGCCATCGATTCCACCGGCATGTGCCTGTTCATCGCCTTCGCCATCATGGACCAGCCGGAAACCTTCCAGGCGCTGCTGGACATGCTCGGCTCCTTCCATGGTATCACCATGACCGGTGACGACGTGGTTGCGCTGGGTAAAAAGGTGCTCTCGGCCGAGCGCGATTTCAACACCCGGGCCGGATTCACCAAACATCACGACCGGCTGCCGCGCTTCTTCTACAACGAGCCGGTTGCACCGCACAACCAGGTGTTCTCGGTACCGGACGAGGAGCTGGATACCCTCTTCAACTGGTAACACCCCCTGCCTGGGGACGGCTCTCCGTCCCCAGGCTTTTTTTATGACGCCCCACCAGAAGGGAACCGGATGAACAACCCGCACCAGGACCGTCTCGTACTGACCATGGCGGCCAGCCAGATCAGTGAATTCTATCAACTACTGCAGCGCGGAGTAGTGGTTCCCTGCCGGGTGGGCTGTCCCCTGGGAGAACTGCTCACTGATCAGTGGGGAATCGCCGCCGATTATGTAACGGAACGGGTCACCACCGTATTTCTCGATCATCGGGCCATCGATGATGTCTCCACGGCAATGGTCAAGGGCGGAGCCACCATCGCCCTGTCGGGCGCCATGCCGGGACTGGTCGGCGCCACCATGCGCCGGGGCGGATATTATGCCGCCATGCGCGGCGCCATGACCCATCAGCAGGAAGGGGACGAGAGCGATAACCAGGAGGCCTGGGTGCGTCTCAAACTCTTCAACCTGCTGCTGCCTGAGCTGGGACCCGGTTTCCTGCGGCGGGGCTTGCGCATGGACGGTACTGAGCTGGCAGATTTCCTGCGAAGCAAACCGGACGGTTTCTGGCAGGGATGCAGCGCCATCGTCTGGAACGGTCAGACTGTCGACACCGACAGACTTATGCTATACAATGGCCTCAACGGCAGCAGTTCCGTTTTTTTGACCGTCACCTGCGAGGATAATCCATGAATATCACCGTCAAACTTTTTGCCACCTTCCGGACCGGACGTTTCGTAACTCAGGAGTGCGAGTATCCCGAGGGGACCACGGTGGCCAGCATTGTCGAAACCCTGGGGATCCCCGAGAACGACCTGGGGATCATGCTGGTCAACAGCCGGCACGTCGCTCTCAACCACAAGCTTTCCAACGGCGACACGCTGGCGATCTTCCCGCTGCTGGGCGGGGGCTGATGATGACCACACTGCCGATTTTCATACGCGAACAGAGCGTGAGCCGTCTTTTGCCCTGGAAACTCCAGATCGAGGCGGCCGAACGCTTTGGCGTGCCCCTGGCCCAGGTGGAGGAAGCGGCCCTGGAGCGGGGCATCTTGCCGGCACGCTATCAGCGCAACCGCACGACCATGACCGTCGGCGACCAGCTGACCCTGTTCCGCAGCTGTGTGGCGGTCATCGGCTGCGGCGGACTGGGCGGCTATGTCATCGAAGAACTGGCCCGGCTGGGGGTCGGCACGCTGGTGGTTATCGATCCGGATGTTTTCGAGGAGCACAACCTGAACCGGCAGCTCTTGAGTTCACCGGCTGAACTGGGAAGCCCCAAGGTCGCAGCGGCTGTCAGACGTGTAGGCGACATCAACCCGGCCGTAACCGTCGTCCCCCATCAGGCGGCCTTCTCACCCGCTAACGGCTCTGAACTGCTGGCGGACTGCACCCTGGCGGTCGATGCCCTCGACAATATCGCTGTCCGGCTGGAGCTGGCCGAAACCTGCCGCCAGCTGGGCATCCCGCTGGTGCACGGGGCCATCGCCGGCTGGTACGGCCATGTGACCACACAGTTTCCGGGCGATACGGTTCTGCAGAAGATGTATGCCTCCCGCAGCGGGGAAAAAGGGATCGAACAGCAACTGGGCAACCCCTCTTTCACCCCGGCGGTGGTCGCCAGCCTGCAGGTGGCGGAAGTCTGCAAGCTGCTGTTGAAGCAGGGCACTCCCCTGCGCGGCCGCAAGCTGTTGATCGACCTGCTCTCCATGGAATTCCACGAGCTCAGTCTGAATGAAGAGGATGGCGGTATACCTTAAGGAGCGGTTGCGCAGTTTGAGGCTGGAGCGATAATCAGCCACCATAAATATAAAGCCCCCTTCCGAGATGCTCGACAGGGGGCTTTGCCCTTGTAACCCCGCGGGAAACCCGTGGAGGTATATTTGATTACAGCTGCTTAGGGCAATTCCGTGCTCCCCATCAGGTAGCGGTCGCATTCCCGCGCCGCGCCGCGCCCCTCGTTGAAGGCCCACACCACAAGGCTCTGACCACGGCGGCAGTCGCCGGCGGCAAAGACCCCCGGGATGCTGGTGCTATAGTTCTCGTAATCGGCCTTGATGTTGCCGCGCTGGTCCTTTTCCAATCCCAGAGAATCAACCAGAGCCTGCTCCGGACCGAGGAAGCCCATGGCCAGCAGCACCAGCTGGGCCGGGCGCACCTGCTCCGTACCGGGAACCGGCTGGGGCACATACTGCCCTTTTTCGTTTTTCTGCCAGGCAACTTCCACGGTATGGACAGCCTTGACGTTACCAGCCCCATCTCCCTCGAATTTTGTCGCGGTAGTCAGGTACACCCGCGGATCGCCACCGAACTTGGCAGCCGCCTCCTCCTGGCCGTAATCCACCTTGTGGGTCTTGGGCCACTCCGGCCAGGGATTGTCGGCGGCACGCTCATCGGGGGAGCGGGGCATGATTTCCAGCTGGGTAACGCTGCTGCAGCCGTGACGAAGAGAAGTTCCGACGCAGTCGGTGCCGGTGTCGCCGCCGCCGATGATGATGACGTCCTTGCCTTTGGCCGAGATGAAATCGTCACTGCCGTTCAGCAGGGCCTTGGTGTTGTCCGTAAGAAACTCCATTGCAAAATGGATCCCCTTCAGAGCCCGTCCATCGATCGGCAGATCGCGCGGCAGGGTGGCGCCGGTTGTTACAACCACGGCGTCGAATTCACTGCGCAGCTTTTCCGTGGGAAGCTCGCTCCCGCCCACCTCGGTATTACAGACAAAGGTGATTCCCTCTTCTTCCAGCAGCTTGATGCGGCGCAGCACGACCTGGCGCTTGTCCAGTTTCATGTTGGGAATGCCGTACATCAACAGGCCGCCCGGCAGATCGGCACGCTCGAAGACCGTCACGCTGTGACCGGCCTTGTTGAGCTGGGCGGCGGCGGAGAGGCCGGCCGGTCCGGAGCCGACCACGGCAACTTTTTTCCCGGTGCGCAGGGCGGGAGGAGCAGCAACGACCCACCCCTCTTCAAAGCCGCGTTCAACGATGCTGACCTCGATGTTTTTGATCGTCACGGCCGGATCGATGCTGGCCAGCGTGCAGGACCCCTCGCAGGGGGCTGGACAGACGCGACCGGTGAACTCCGGAAAGTTGTTGGTTTTGTGCAGCCGGTCAAGTGCCTGAGGCCAGAGGTTGCGATATATCAGGTCATTCCACTCCGGGATCAGGTTGTTGATCGGGCAGCCGCTGGCCATTCCGCTGATCAGCACACCGCTGTGGCAGAACGGCACCCCGCAATCCATGCAGCGGGCGCCCTGGGTACGCAGTTCCTCATCTGGCATATGCAGATGGAATTCGTTCCAGTCGTTGATACGCTCCAGAGGCGACCGGTCCGCCGGCACTTCGCGAGTATATTCCATGAATCCAGTTGGTTTTCCCATAATTGTTTTCCTATGTTTGATATCTAAAATTTATATATGCTTTTGCAGGGGCGCACTGCTTGCATCCCTACAAAATCAATGCTCTCCGATTTGCGCGTTTTCTTCAAAGGCGGCGGCCAGCGCGTCGTCACCGCTGAGTCCGGCCGCCTGGGCCCGCTCCAGCGCCTGCAGAACACGCTTGTAGTCCATCGGCATGACTTTCACGAAGCGGGAGCGGTACTGCCCCCAGTTTTCAAGAACAATACCGGCCCGGGCACTGCCGGTATATTCGGCATGTTTTTCAATCATGACCTTGACCAGGGCGTGGTCAGCGTCGTCAAGCTCTTCCAGGCCGACCATTTCCTTGTTGCAGCGGCTTGAGAAATCGCCCTGCTCGTCAAGAACATAGGCCACACCGCCACTCATGCCGGCGGCGAAGTTGCGTCCGGTCCGGCCGAGGACCACGATCGTACCGCCGGTCATGTATTCACAACCATGATCGCCGACCCCTTCTACAACCGCGTTGACGCCCGAGTTGCGAACGCAGAAGCGTTCGCCGGCCATGCCGCGTATATAGGCGCTGCCGCTGGTGGCGCCGTAAAAGGCCACGTTGCCGGCGATGATGTTTTCTTCGGCCTTGAAGGTTGAACCTTCCGGCGGATAAACCACGATTTTGCCGCCGCTGAGACCTTTGCCGAGATAGTCGTTGGCGTCTCCGGACAGTTTCAGGGTGATGCCGCGCGGGATGAAGGCCCCGAAACTCTGCCCGGCGGAGCCGTTGAACGTCAGGGAGACCGTATCGTTGGGCAGTCCCAAGGCACCATGACTGCGGGTGATCTCATTGCCCAGGATGGTACCGACCACGCGATCGACGTTGGTAATCGACAGCTCGGCGCTGACCTTTTCACCACGCTCGATGGCCGGCTGGCAGAGCTCCAGCAGCCTGGTCATGTCGATCGATTTCTCCAGGCCGTGATCCTGCTGCTCGGTGCAGTAACGCCCCACATTCAGCCCGACTTTCGGCTGATGCAGGATGTTGGAGAAGTCCAGCCCCTGGGCCTTCCAGTGGTCGATGGCCTTGTTGGCCTCCAGTACGTCGCAGCGCCCGACCATCTCATTCAGGGTGCGGAAACCAAGCTGAGCCATGATCTCACGCAGTTCCTGGGCAACAAAACGCATGAAGTTGACCACATACTCCGGTTTGCCGGTGAAATTCTTGCGCAGCTGCGGATCCTGGGTCGCCACGCCGGTCGGGCAGGTGTTGCTGTGGCAGACGCGCATCATGACGCAACCCAGCGTCACCAGCGGGGCGGTGGCAAAGCCGAATTCCTCGGCCCCCAGCAGGGCGGCGATGGCGACATCACGACCGGTCTTGAGCTGGCCGTCGGCCTCGATGATGATCCGGCTGCGCAGGTTGTTCAGCAGCAGGGTCTGATGCGTCTCGGCCAGCCCCAGCTCCCAGGGAAGGCCGGCATGCTTGATGCTGGAGATCGGCGATGCTCCGGTGCCGCCGTCGTAACCGCTGATCAGTACGACGTCGGCGTGAGCCTTGGCAACCCCGGCGGCAATCGTGCCGACGCCGACTTCGGACACCAGCTTGACGCTGACGCGGGCCCGGCGGTTGGCATTTTTCAGATCGTGGATCAGTTCCGCCAGATCCTCGATGGAGTAGATATCATGGTGCGGCGGTGGCGATACCAGGCCGACCCCCGGCGTGGTATGACGGGTCTTGGCGATCCAGGGGTAAACCTTGTGACCGGGCAGTTCGCCCCCTTCGCCCGGCTTGGCGCCCTGGGCCAGCTTGATCTGCAGCTCGCCGGCATTGGTCAGGTAATCGCTGGTGACGCCGAAACGACCTGAGGCCACCTGTTTGATGTTGCTGTTTTTGGAATCGCCCTGCTCGTTGGTCCAGGTGAAGCGCTCTGGGTCTTCGCCCCCCTCACCGGTGTTGGATCTTCCGCCGATACGGTTCATGGCGATGGCCAGCGCTTCGTGGGCCTCCTTGCTGATGGAGCCGTAGGACATGGCGCCGGTCTTGAAGCGCTTCATGATTGATTCAACCGGCTCGACTTCCTCCAGCGGCACCGAAGGCATGTTTCCCTTGAACTTGAGCATGCCGCGCAGGGTGTAGTGCCGCTCGCTCTGTTCGTCGATCAGGGAGGAGAAGGTTTTGAACTCGCTGTAATCGCCGGTACGGGTGGCCTTCTGCAACGAGGTGATCGTCAGTGGATTGTACTGGTGCTCCTCGCCGTCCTTGCGCCACTGGTAAACTCCGCCAGCGGGAAGAGTCGCCTCCGGGGCCACCCGCTCGGGATAGGCCCGGGCGTGACGCTCCATCAGTTCCCGTGCGATCCCGTCAATGTCGGTGCCGCCGATGCGGGAAGGCGTCCAGGTGAAGTAGCGGTCGATGACCGACTGATGCAGACCGACCGCCTCGAAGATCTGGGCGCCGCGGTAGCTGTGCACGGTGGAGATGCCCATCTTGGCCATGGTCTTGACGACACCCTTGATGGAGGCCTTGATGAAGTTCTTGACCGCTTTCTGGTGGTCGAGGCCGGGCAGCATGCCCTGCCGGATCATGTCATCGATTGATTCAAACGCCAGATAGGGATTGATGGCGGTGACACCGTAGCCGAGCAGTACCGCAAAGTGATGCACCTCGCGCGGTTCGCCCGATTCCAGTACCAGCGAAACCTTGGTGCGGGTGCCGCTGCCGACCAGGTGGTGATGCAGGCCGGATACGGCCAGCAACGCCGGAATGGCGGCACTCTCGCGGTTGACGCCGCGGTCGGACAGGATCAGGATGTTGCTGCCGGTTTCAATCGCCGCATCGGCGGCTGCAAACAGCACTTCCAGCGCCTTTTCCAGCGCGGAGGCGCCGCGCATGGCCGGAAAGAGCAGTGACAGGGTGGAAGACTTGAAGCCGGGGCGCTCGATCCGGCGCAGCTTTTCCAGTTCATGGTTACTGAGCAGCGGGTGCTCCAGCCTGATCTTGCGGGCACTTTCGGCGTTCGGCTGCAGCAGGTTGGCCTCGGAACCGATCAGGGTGATGGTCGAAGTGACGATCTCCTCGCGAATCGGGTCGATGGGCGGATTGGTAACCTGGGCAAACAGCTGCTTGAAGTAGTTGTACAGCAGCTGGGACTGGTCGGAAAGCACCGCCAGCGGCGTATCGGTTCCCATGGAGCCGAGCGGCTGGATGCCGTCGGTGGCCATCGGCCCCAGCACCACGCGCTGGTCCTCATAGGTATAGCCGAAGGCCTGCTGGCGCTGGGTCAGATTGTCCTCTTCCGGCAGCGGAACGTCGCAGGCGCAGGGCAGGTCCTCCAGCGTGATGTGGTGTTCTTTCAGCCACTGGCCATAGGGGTTGGCAGCCGCCAGTTCGGCCTTGATCTCCTCGTCCGGCACGATGCGCCCCTGCTCGGTATCCACCAGGAACATATGCCCCGGCTGGAGCCGCCCCTTGCTCAGGACACGGCTCGGCTCGATCTGCAGAACACCGGCTTCCGAAGCCATGATGACCAGATCGTCGTTGGTGATGTAGTAGCGGGAGGGGCGCAGGCCGTTGCGGTCAAGGACAGCGCCGATGCTGCGGCCGTCGGTAAAGCAGACTGCGGCCGGACCATCCCAAGGCTCCATCAGGCAGGAGTGGTATTCGTAGAAGGTCCGTTTTTCCTCGCTCATCTCGGTGTGGTTTTCCCACGGCTCCGGCACCATCATCATGACGGCGTGCGGCAGGGAGCGGCCGCTCATGACCAGCAGTTCCAGGCAGTTGTCGAACATGGCCGAATCGGAGCCGTTGGTGTTGATGATCGGCAGCGCCTTCTTGATGTCGTCACCGAACAGTTCGCTGGCAAACAGGTTCTGGCGGGCGTTCATCCAGTTGACGTTGCCGCGCAGGGTGTTGATCTCTCCGTTGTGGGCCAGGAAATGGTAGGGGTGGGCCCGGTCCCAGCTGGGAAAGGTGTTGGTGGAGAAGCGGGAATGCACCAGGGCGATGGCACTTTCCATTTCCGGGTCGCGCAGTTCGGGATAATACTGGTCAACCTGCACCGGCATCAGCATGCCCTTGTAGATTATGGTCCGGGTGGAGAGGCTGCTGACGTACCAGTGCTCGTCAACTTCGGCGCGGCGGATCTCATTGGTGGCCCGCTGGTTGATGATGTACATTTTGCGGTTAAAGGCCTGTTCGTCAGCGCATTCCAGCGGGCGCTTGAGGAACATTTGCCGCACCATCGGCTCGCCTTCCCAGGCGGTCTGTCCCAGGGAGGAATTGTCGGTCGGCACGTTGCGCCATCCCAGCAACTCCACTCCCTCTTCGACCAGAATCTTCTCGATTATATGCCGGGCGGCGTTACGCTCGGGCGCCTTCGGCGAGGTAAAAACCATGCCGACACCGTACTGGAACGGCTCGGGCAGCTCGATGCCGAGCGGAGCGCAGACCGAACGGAGGAAGCGGTCCGGCATCTGTATGAGGATGCCGGCACCATCCCCGGTGTTCGGCTCGCAACCGCAGGCGCCGCGATGATCGAGTTTGACAAGGATTTCGAGCGCCTGACTGACGATCTCGTGGGACTTCTTCCCCTTCATATTGGCAACGAAGCCGACGCCGCAGGCATCGTGCTCGAATTGAGGATCGTAAAGCCCCTGTTTTTCTGGTGGTCGCTTGGTTTTCATGGTTGTAACCTTCGTGAACTTTATTCTGTTATGAATCGCCTCGCTACGGAGGAAGACTGATTTCACTAGCAGGGAGCGTGCCATACTGAAAGCACATCGCACACACCCCTGATTCAACCTCAATTCCGGCCAGTTAAGCAACTCCGTTACGAAAACCGGAGAAAACACTCCTCAACACCAGACTCAGTAGTGAGTATTTTTAATACACGCTTGAGTAGATTTATTGGAAATAACCCGGCTGGAGGAATCATTTCAGGAGGGAAGCGAGCACAAACGGATTTCCCGCAGCAGCTCCACAAATTTTTGTTCGGGATCTGCGCTACCAGAATCGTGCTAAACTACGGTGTCAAACAAGGACAATTAAGCTTGTCCTCGCGGTCAAGATTTATTTGCGCCCATTCGCGGGCACGCAGGTGGCAGACCCTCCGCTGACAACCGGAAAGTCATCGGCCGTCCGGATATCGTTTGATGTCATGTTTTCTCCAGCCGTGCAAAATGATGAAGCCGGCGCTCCGTGGAGCGCCGGCTTCCCCTTGCCTCGCTATCCCCCCAAGGGAGGGGACAACATCGCCCAAAGCTATACCCCCGCCCCCGCGAAGGCGGCACTCACGATCGCCTTTGCCTCCTCCTGGATCCGCGTCAGGTGGTCCGCCCCCCGGAAACTCTCGGAGTAGATCTTGTAGACATCCTCGGTCCCCGACGGCCGTGCCGCGAACCAGCCATGCTCGCTGATCACCTTGAGCCCGCCTATGGATGCGCCGTTGCCCGGCGCCTTGGTGAGCTTGGCCACGATGGTGTCGCCGGCCAGGGTATCAGCGGTGATCTGGGCGGGCGAAAGCGCCCCGAGGACCTTCTTCTGGGGGCTGCTGGCCGGCGCATCGATCCGAGCGTAGAGCGGCTCGCCGAACTGCGCCGTCAGGGCGCGGTACTGCTCGCCCGGGTCCTTCCCCGTGATCGCGCGGATCTCAGCCGCCAGAAGCCCCAGGATGATGCCGTCCTTATCCGTGGTCCAGACCGTGCCGTCCTTGCGCAGGAAGGAGGCGCCGGCACTCTCCTCGCCGCCGAAGCCGAAGGAACCGTCGAGAAGCCCGTCCACGAACCACTTGAACCCCACCGGCACCTCCACCACGTTCCGGCCCAGATGCGCCGCCACCCTGTCGATCATGGAACTGCTGACCAGGGTCTTGCCGATAGCGGCGTCGGCGCGCCAGCCGGGACGGTTCTGGAAGAGATACCAGATGGCGACGGCCAGGTAGTGGTTGGGGTTCATGAGGCCGGCGCTCGGGGTCACGATGCCGTGGCGGTCGCTGTCGGCGTCGTTGCCGAATGCGATGTCGAAGCGGTCCTTCAGCCCGATCAGGCTTGCCATGGCATAGGGAGACGAGCAGTCCATCCGGATCTTGCCGTCGTGGTCGAGGGTCATGAAGCCGAAAGTGGGGTCGATGACGGGGTTCACCACCTCCAGGTTCAGCCCGTAGGCCTCGGCAAGCCGCTGCCAGACCGGAAGCGACGAGCCGCCGAGGGGGTCTGCGCCGATCCTGATACCGGAGGCACGGATCGCCGCCATGTCAATGACGTTCTCCAGGTCCGCCACGTAGGGGGAGACGAAGTCGTGCTCCTGAACGCAGTCCCGACCCCGGGCCTTAATCTCGGAGATGCGCCGCACCTCTCTGTTGCCGGAGGCCAGCAGTTCGTTGGCCCGATTCTCGACCCACGTGGTGATCTCCGTGCCTGCCGGCCCGCCGTGGGGAGGATTGTACTTGAAGCCGCCATCCCCGGGGGGATTGTGGGACGGGGTGATAACGATGCCGTCGGCAAAGCCGCTCGTCCGCCCCCGGTTATGGACGAGAATCGCATGGGAGATGAGGGGAGTCGCCGTGTATTCGCCGCCTGTCGCCAGCCGAACCTGGACGCCGTTGGCCGCCAGCACCTCAAGGGCCGTCACCTCGGCCGGCTCCGACAGGGCATGACTGTCCTTGCCCATATAGAGGGGACCGTCGATGCCGTTGGCGCTGCGATACTCGCAGATGGCCTTGGTGGTGGCGAGGATGTGGTCCTCGTTGAAGCTGTTCTTGCGGGAGGAACCCCGGTGGCCCGAGGTGCCGAAGGCGACCCGCTCCGTCGGGTTGGCGACATCGGGATGGAGAGTGAAGTAGTCGGTGACAAGACGCGGGATGTTTTCGAGGACATTCCGTGGGGCCGGCTTTCCAGCCAGGGGGTGTACGCTCATGTATTTCTCCTCTCCAGGTCAGACGGGTTATAAAAAAAAGTAAGAATACGCTCTACCTGTAGTTTTACCATCGAATTGCAGCAATCTCAATAAGTCCAGTCACTCACCATCCCAGAAGATAGCCGCGGAACAGCCCCACGTAGCGCCGCAGCTGTTCCCACCGGCCTTGAACCTATCGATCAACTGCTCCTTGGCACCGTTGCTGCTGGGAAGGTCGAGGCAGTGGCATTAGAAATAGCTGATCTCGTCCATCCGGAACACTGAGATTCACTTTCGTGGAAGAGATGGGGAAGTGTCCAGTGAGTATTATTTGAAACATCGGCAATGTGCGCATATGATGGGTGAAACGTCAGATCCTGGCGGGATGAAGCATGACAGGCAGATGCCCTTTCTGACCATAAGTATGGTGAATGGGACTCTATATTCTGGAGAAGGACAGAACGTCAGCCTGAGCAGGCGGCCCATATAGAATCGGATCAATCAAGGAGGAATAACGTGTGCTTGTCGCACCAACCTTCAAAACGTCTAAGAGTATTTCTTGGTATCTCAGAAACAAACGAATGCAAAAACGGGTGCAAAGGGCGAAGTAAGCAATAAAAAAGAGGTTGGACTAATTGCCTAAACCCCTTGATGTTTTTTGGAGTGGGTATCGGATTTGAAGAAGGCTAATTAAAAGTACCTTTTCCGTACAACAACAAATAAATGCTGCAATATTAACATTATTTAATCAACCTTCCTTGTGGTATCCGCCCAAATGAATACATTTGATTTCGGCTTCAATCCAGCACTACCTGCGAAAGTTTTGCAAAAGGTTATAACATTCCCACTCACGTTCGAGTCAGCATTGGCTCCCCATTGCAGGCTCGAACCTGCTAATAAGATAACGATGTTTGGAGTTTTGTGTCCAATGTTTGCAGTTCGTTACAGATAACCATCACACAGTGTGTTTCGCGATCGATCATCCCAAAAATCTAGACAATATCTTCATTCCTAAAACGCTTGAAAAGCAATGCTCCAAGAATTAGGCAATAAACAAGGACATTGATGAGTGGATAGAAAGGGCCGAATCCATGGGATGATCCACTCTCAATCAACGAAGATGCCAACTGTTGGACCCCTAAGAGCTTCGGCCAGAAAAAATAAACAACTTTCCACCATACCAAGTCGGACTGTGGATGGCCGTTCGATTGCTGCAGCATCGCCTGCGCCATCTGACTGCGGCTGGCAGCAGCTATGCCGTCGCCCACAAAGCCAACGATACCGACACCCAGAACACAGAGAAAAGCGACTATGTCGGGCATCAGGAGCGACAAAAGAAGCACAGCAATAACCACAAAGAGCAGGTTGATAGAACATAACAGTGAGGCAACGAGGTATTCCGGCATGAAAATCTTCAAACTGATGGATGTGATCAAGAAAACAATACTGTGCAAGATGAACATGAAAAGTGTTGATAATACCCATAATCCAATGATCTTTCCCATAACATACTGCCACCGGGCTATCGGTTTTGACAAAATACACGATTGCATCCCCTCGGTCCGGTCGCGCCTGAATATTCGCATCGAAAGCAAGGCCGCTATGACCATCACGCCAGCACCAATAACGTGGAAGGTCACTTTTGATAAAGTTCTGACAACGGTTCCGGCATCAAGTGATTGTCCGTTCACCATGTAATTGCCTTGATAACAACCACGAATAAGAAATACACAGAGTGCGCAGAAAACGAACATGACGATGAAACTTCTCTGCTGCAGTTCGTCAATAAGCGTATATTTAGTAATCCTTGTTACGGGGGGAAGTGCTTTCGAAGTTTCCATGTCAACCTTTCACAAGTCTTACAAACACATCTTCCAGCGTCTCACCGTCTTTGACAATGGCGGGAATTGTGTCTTTTACCAAGAGCTTGCCACGGTTGATTATAGCTGCGGTATCGCAAATTTTTTCAACTTCCGACAAAAGATGTGAATTCAGGAAGATAGTCATGCCTTGACCTTTAAGCGACTCCAGGAGTTGGCGTATTTCCCTGATACCGATGGGGTCTAACCCAGAGGTGGGCTCATCTAGAATTAACAGCTTTGGATTTCCCATGAGTGCAGCGCCTAATCCGAACCGTTGAACCATGCCCTTGGAATATGTGTTGACCTTTGCATTCTCCCTGCCTTGCATTCCAATCAGCTCGACAATGCGCCTGCAGTGATCTAAAGCCTCGGACCGGCTTATATCCAATAACTCAGCACAGCGTAGAAGGTATTGCCACCCTGAAAGATATGGTGAAATATGGTGGTTTTCGGCAAGATAACCGATTGATTGTCGGCATTCTGCATGTGTACTTGGGATGCCGTTTAATGATAAGTTTCCCGATGACGGTCGTGTAAAGTCGAGCAGCATCTTAACGATTGTCGTCTTCCCGGCACCATTGGGTCCAAGTAGAGCAAAATATTCACCTGTCTTGACAGAGAAGGATACATCGTCAACAGCCATAAGCGATTCGTATCGTTTGGTAACGTTTTGCAATTCAATCATATAAGGCTCTTTGGTAAAAATTGGTTGATCAATGCTGTGGCGTTTTTGTGAACAGCTACTTCGCCCAGGTGCGCAGCGGCCCGCTGTCGTTGTGCACGAAGTTCTGTAGCGGGTAGTAGCCTACGCCGCCATAGCCGAAGTAGTTGCGCGCCAGCTGCGCGTACTGACAGACCTTGCGAATGGGGATGCCCGGGATCGAGTAGTCCACCGCCTTGCCCAGCATGTGGAACGAGTTGCGAGCGACGTTCTCGCTTTTCTTTGCGAGCATGGCGTTGTATTCAGGCGTGCGGTACGCCGAGTGGATGTGGATTTCCCGTACACCTAACAGTTGGGCGACGTAATTGATCATCTCTATGGTGGCGATGTCCATCTCGGTGTACTTGTTGTCGTAGTTACACCGCATGAAATAGTTTAGCGATCCGAGTATCTTGGGGTCGTACTCGCCGTACCCGTTCCTGAACTTGAAGAGGTATCGCTCCTTGAAATGGGTATTGTAGAGGATGATTTTGCCCTCGTTGAACAGTGGCTGATCGGTCACCTTGCGCTCCACCAGATCGCCAACCAAACGCTCCAGAGCCTGCTCGTCGCGCTGCTCGGCAATGAACTCCTCGGCGGTTAAGTTCGGAGCCAAGGCGATATCGTTCGGTATGTCGCCACTCTCGTCGAGGTCACCTGTGCCGGCACTGGCACTATGTTTCATGAGTGTCTTCGCCAGCGCACTGTGCGGTACGAGCAGAAAGCCGGTCGCGCCTGCTATGAACTGTCTGCGTGTGAACATTCCTATATCCTCATAATCATAAATAGAGAACCCACGGGGGAAGCCGTGGGTTAGTTATTGAGGAGCGAGGTGACACCAGAATTCCTCAATCTAAACTATCATTTGCCGCTGGGAAAGAACGCGCCCCAATTCCCATGGTTGAGGTCATACTCAATGACCAGAACCTCAATCGTTTTGCCACAGTGATCGCAATATGTCAGCTTTATTACTATCTTAGAATAATGCTACCAATAAATGGATGAGTCAAGCATTCAAGGAGTGTTGATGCATAACAATAATCCAATATCTGATCTGTTACCCTCACTGGTATTGGTGGCTCCATGTTGATGCCCGAGGCATTCGGAGCTACGCCTTAACCCCCAATGTGTGTATTTGCTTCGGCCTTTGTCCCAGCATCGGCGTCAGCCTTGACCCACCACTTATAGGAATATCGGTGAGTCATGAATGGTGGATGGGTCAACTGCGACGCCGATAATGGTCTGATTTGAAAGCCGATTTACACTGAGGACTTATTTTCAGGATCGCTATCGGGAAAGGATGGCGGTTGTCAACAAAAGCCCGGAAACGGTGAAAGCCCCGGACCTTGCCGCCACTTTTTGTCAAAGTTTTGGTCAAAGCCAGGGGCTTCGTTCCGATAACTACAAAATGTAGCTGGTTATTTATTGGAGCGGGAAACGGGATTCGAACCCGCGACCTTCAGCTTGGGAAGCTGACACTCTACCACTGAGTTATTCCCGCGTCGGACTGTATAAATGCCAACAGATGGGCCGTTTGTCAACATTTAATTGATGTTGGCCGTCACTAAAATTCAGCGAATATTTGCAACAACAAACTCTTTAACTTTCTCAAGCTCAGCATCCATTACTTCACAGCGGGTCGGCAGACCGGAAAGTTGAGCCACGGAATCGGGCACCGGTGCCGGCGCACCGATGGCTTTTTCGACCGCTTCGCCGAATTTTGCCGGATGGGCCGTTGCCAGGCAGATACGCACCGCATCGGCCGGAAGCTGATCCAGGGCTGAGCGGACTCCGACGGCGGTATGCGGATCAAGCAGATAGCCGGTCTCACGATAGAAGCTGCCGATGGTTTCCAGTGTCTGGAGCTGATCAACAGAAGCGGAGCAGAAATCGCGTCGCACCTGTTTCATTTCCTCGGTGCTGAAGGTGATCCGCCCTTTTTCCCGCAATTCCCCGAAAGCGGCCCGCACACGGGAGGAGTCTTCCTTGTAGAGGTGATACAGGTAACGTTCGAAGTTGGATGCCACCTGTATATCCATGGAGGGTGACACCGTTGATACCACACCAGCCAGTGAGTAGTCCCCCTGGTTTACGAAGCGGGTCAGGATGTTGTTCTCATTGCTGGCCAGCAGCAGCTTCTCAATGGGCAGCCCCATGCGTTTGGCCACGTAACCGGCGAAGATGTCGCCAAAGTTTCCGGTGGGGACCGAAAAATAGACCGGCTTCTCACCTTCTGCAGTTACCTGCAGCCAGGCGTAGAAGTAATAAACCACCTGAGCCAGCACCCGCGCCCAGTTGATGGAGTTGACCGCACCCAGGGAGTATTTTTCCTTGAAATCCAGATCTCCGAACAGCGCCTTGACCATGTCCTGGCAGTCATCAAAGGTGCCACGCACGGCGATGTTGTGGACGTTGGCGTCGGTGACGGTGGTCATCTGCAGGGCCTGCACCGGTGAGGTCTTGCCGAGGGGATGCAGGATGAAGATATTGATGCCCTGCTTGCCGCGCACACCGTGAATGGCGGCACTGCCGGTGTCGCCGGAAGTTGCTCCGACGATGTTCAGCCGCTCGTTGCGCTCAGCCAGAATATATTCGAACAGGTTGCCCAGAAACTGCAGGGCCACATCCTTGAAGGCCAGGGTGACGCCATGGAACAGCTCCAGGATGTGGATGCCATTCTGATGCACGACCGGAGTCACCTCAGGATGACTGAAGCTGGCATAGGAACGATCGATGAGGGACTTGAGGGCCTCGCCAGGTATATCGTCAACAAAACGGGAAATTATCTCAAAAGCGAGCTGGGGATAGGTAAGTTTTCGCCAGCCGTCCAGCTGCTGGCGGCTGATCTGGGGATAGGATTCCGGCAGCAGCAGGCCGCCATCGGTGGCCAGCCCCATCATGACGGCGTTCTTGAAGGATATCGGCTGAATACCGCCACGGGTACTGATATAGCGCATTACGTGTTCCTTTCAAAAATAAATTGGATTTATAGAATGTAGCAAAAGATACGGCTTTAGGGAAGTCTCTCAGCCGGAAGAATTGGCTGGCTTAGGATTGTTGCGCAACTCACCTGGCGCCAATGCAAAAAAAGCACGAAACATGCAGTATTTGTAAAACTCGCCGAACAATAGCCGGAAGCTGCCTTCATGGCTCCACCAGGTCTCTTTCAGATTTTTGGTATCCACCGGATAGGGGTAGATAGCCACATCCTTGGGCAGAGCATTGCGCAACAGGATCGAGGCCCGCTTCATGTGGTAGCGCGAGGTGATCAACAGGATCGAGCGCACATCCTTGTCCATGATGACATCACGGCCATAGATGGCGTTTTCAAGGGTATTGCGCGATGACTTCTCAAGGACGACCCCATCGGGTGACGGATCGCCGGGCCGGGGACGATAGAGATCGGAACGGCGAACGGATGGATCGACCCCGATGAAGAAGAGCCAGTCCGCCTTGCCCTCCCGATAGAGCCGCACTCCCTCCTCTACCCTGCCCTTGCCTCCGGCCAGCACCACGATGGCATCCGCCTTGCCCTCGCGCGGCCGATAGGAAAAGGTTTTGTAGGTGAAATCGATAAAGAGCATCGCCAGAACAACCAGAATGACAGCCAGCAATGTGATCAAGGCTTTGATGATATTCATAGGGACCGGCGAGTTTTCACTTGCAACCTTTCAACAGATTTGGTATAGAATCTTTTTCAGAATTTCATGGAGGAATAACGATATGTCAAGAATTTGCGAAATCTGCGGTAAAGGTCCCAGCTTCGGCAACAACGTAAGCCATGCCAACAACAAAACCCGTACCGTTTGGTACCCCAACCTTCAGAAGGTCAAGGCTGTCAGGAATGGCAATGTCAGGTCGATCAAGGTCTGCACCCGCTGCATCCGTTCCGGTCACGTCACCAAGGCCCTCTAAAAAACGCTTCACAGCTTCCGATTCTTGCTATAGCCGCAGCGCCCAAGCGCTGCGGCTATTTTACGTCTGACATGCCACCGAAACAACTATCCCTGGACCGCAGCAATAACCTCGATCTCCAGCAGGGCGCCGCGCGGCAGACTCTTGACGGCAACCGTCGAACGCGCCGGCTTGTGATTCTGAAAACAGCTGCCGTAAATCTCGTTTACGGCGGAAAAATCAGCCATATCCGTCAGAAATATGGTGGTCTTGACCACATCATCAAAACCCGCACCGGCGGCCGACAGCATGGCAGCGATATTCTTCATCACCAGCCCGGCCTGAGCCACCACGTCACCCGTCACCATCTCGCCCGTCGCCGGATCAAGCGGTATCTGCCCCGAACAGAAGAGCAGTCTTCCAGCCAGAACGGCCTGGGAATAAGGGCCAATGGCCGACGGGGCCTTATCGGTTGAGATCACCTTTAGTTTCATTGTTTTATCCTTTCCACTTTAATCACCCCATTGACCTTCATCAGGGCATTCATCACCTTCTGCAGGTGTGCCAGGTCCACCACGTTCACTTCAAAGATATTTTCGCCACGCTTGTCGACCGTGCTCTGGATATGGGCACTGGCAATATTGGCCTCGCAGTTGGTAATTGCCAGGGTGATTCCGGCCAGGATGCCCTTGACATCGTGACAGAGTACCCGGATCTTGACCGGCAGTGCGGTACTCTTGACCTTGTTCCAGGTCACATCAACGCGCCTCTCGATGTCGGTTTCCATGGCGATGTGACAATCCGCCGTATGCACGGTAACACCCTTGCCGCGGGTAATGAATCCGATGATCTCGTCCCCCGGCACGGGGTTGCAGCAATTACCGAAACGTACCAGCACATCGTCGATTCCGCTGATCACAACCGCTCCGGAAGACTTGCCCTTGAGCTTGTTGAGGACTGAGGTAAGTCGTGACTCCTTGCGCTCGGCACGCTCCTGGATCTTTTCCTCCGGCAGCAGCTTGCCGATAATCTGGCCAACCGAAATTTTGCCGTAGCCCACAGCCGCCAGCAAGTCGTCGTCGGCGGCAAAGCCGAACTCATTGGCAATCCTCTTGAAGTCGCCCGCCTTCTGAATCTTCTGCAGGTTAAGGGAATACTTGCGGAAATCCTTCTCGCAGATCTCCCGCCCCAGACCGATACTGCGTTTGCGCTCCTCGGTCTTGATCCAGGTCCGAATCCGGTTGCGGGCCCGGGAGCTTTTGACGATCTTGAGCCAGTCCTTGCTGGGAGTGTGATGAGGCGACGTGATCACCTCGACGATGTCTCCGTTCTTCAGCTCATGCTTGAGCGGCACCAGCTTGCCGTTGACCTTGGCCCCCACACAGCGGTGCCCCACATCGGAATGGACGGCATAGGCGAAATCGATCGGTGTCGAACCCTTGGGAAAAGACTTCACATCCCCATTGGGAGTAAAGACATAGACCTCTTCAGGGAACAGCTCCACCTTGACCGAGTCCATGAACTCCTTGGAGTCCTGCAATTCCTGCTGCCACTCCAACAGCTGCCGCAGCCAGGCGAAGCGCTTGACATCCTTCTCATCGTAGCCCTTGCCTTCCTTGTACTTCCAGTGCGCCGCGATGCCGGCATCGGCCACCGTATGCATCTCGTGGGTGCGGATCTGCACCTCCATGCGATCGCCATGGGGACCGATGACCGTCGTATGCAGCGACTGGTACATGTTCCCCTTGGGCATGGCAATGTAGTCCTTGAATCGCCCCGGTATAGGCTTCCAGGCCGAGTGGATCACCCCCAGCACCTCATAGCATTCGCGCACATCGGACACCAGAATGCGCAGGGCGATCAGGTCATAGATCTCCTCGAACTCCACGTTGCGCTTTTCCATCTTGCGGTAGATCGAGAAGAGATGCTTGCTGCGACCGGAAACTTCACCCTGGATACCGTGCTGAGCCAGTTTTTCCGCTATAACCGCCTTGGCTTCCGCCACAAAGGCTTCCCGCTCCTGCTTCTTCCGCGAAATCTTGCGGGCCAGATCGAAGTAAATCTCTGGATTAAGATAACGGAACGAAAGATCCTCCAGCTCCACCTTGACCCAGGAGATGCCCAGGCGATTGGCGATAGGGGCATAGATGTCCATCGTTTCCCTGGCAATGGCGCGCTGTTTGGTTTCGGGCTGAAACTCCAGAGTGCGCATGTTGTGCAGGCGGTCGGCCAGCTTGACCAGAATGACGCGGATGTCAATCGCCATGGCCAGCAGCATCTTGCGGAAGTTCTCGGCCTGACTCTCTTCCTTGGTTTTAAAGTGGATTTTGCTGATCTTGGTGACGCCGTCCACCAGGGTGGCCACCTCTTCACCGAACATCTCGGTCAACTCTTCGGTGGTTGCCAGGGTATCTTCGATGGTGTCATGCAGAAAGCCGGTGATAATGCTGGGAACATCCAGACGCAGCTCGGCCAGCAGGCCAGCCACCTCCATGGGATGGATAATGTAAGGTTCTCCCGACAGACGCGTCTGGCCCTGATGTACCTTGGCGCAGTAGACGTAGGCCTTGCGGATGAGATTCATATCCGCGGTCGGATTATACACCGCAACCTTGTCGAGGATGTCGTTGAGCCTGATCATGGGTCTCTAGTCGCCTGATGAGAGCTGGAAATGAGTACTACAGAGGAAGGACAAAAAAAGGGTGAAACCGGCGCAGGCAACGGTTCCACCCTGTTAAAACTGCTATTGTGCGCGCTGCTGTTTCTTGGTCAGTTCATAGGTGACCTTGCTGGCGGCAATCTCGCGCAGGGCGGTTACCACCATACGGTTGTTCTTGGACTCAACCAGCGGCTTGGCCCCCTTGTAGAGCTGCTTGACGCGCTTGGACGCCAGCATGACGAGCAGGAAACGGTTCTCTACTTTATCAAGGCAATCTTCTACGGTTACTCGTGCCATAGGGCTACTCCTTAGGTAAGACTTTAATGGAACAGTATTTTTACCTTATCCGTCTTCAAATATCAAACAATTTCGCCACCTGCTCCATCATGCGAAAGGTTTTGCGGTGGTGTGTCAGCACAATGGCCGACAAATCCTCAAAAGCATGCTCGAAGCGGTCGTTGATTATGATGTAGTCATACCAACGGGCCTCCTTGATCTCGGCAGCAGCCCGCTCGATGCGACGATCGATCACATCCTGAGTATCGGAGGAACGGTTCTCGAGCCGACGGCGCAACTCATCCATACTGGGGGGCAGTATGAAGATATAGGCGCCCCCTTCGAAGCGCTCTTTCAACTTCAAGGCGCCTTGACAGTCAATATCGAGTACCAGGTCAACCCCGTTTCTGCGGGCATCTTCCAGGGTTTGCAGCGCCGTACCGTACAGGTTGCCATGCACCTCGGCCCACTCGGCAAAGGCATCTTCCGCCACCATACGCAGGAACTCCTCGCGGCTGACAAAAAAATAATCCTCGCCATGCACTTCGCCTGGCCGCGGCTGACGGGTTGTATAGCTGATCGACTCGCGCATGCCGGGAAAACGCTTGAGCAGCTCACGGCACAATGTGGTTTTGCCCGCCCCGGAGGGAGCGGAGATGATCATGATCAGACCTTCACGTTTCATTAATTGTGGCCTCTTCAGGAATTTTTAAGCAGAGTAGCACAGCAACGGAGAAAATGAAAAGCCCCGGCAGGGGCGTAGCAACGGACGGGGGGCCATAAAGACAGACGACAGGGCGGATCAGTCCGGATTGATGCCGAGGAACTTGGCCGCCACATCAATCAGTTCGGACGCCATGAACGGTTTGCTCATATACAGGTCAGCGCCCATATCGTGCCCCTTCTGGCGGTCAAACTCCTGCCCCTTGGCCGATAACATGACGATATGGACCTGATTCAGACCAGGATCATCCTTGACAAGCGCACACACCTCGTAACCGTTCAGCCGGGGCAGCATGATGTCGAGAAACACCAGGTCGGGCTTTTCTCTCCTGATAATTTCCAGGGCATCGATTCCATTGTCCGCAGCCAGCAGCTCGACCCCTTTGGCAACAAAATCTTCCAGACAATCCTGAAGCAATTCACGGATGAAGGATTCGTCATCAACTATCAGTATCTTGGCCATACAGATTCTCCGTCCCACAAACAACAGAAACTTACTCCACGTTCTGCACCTGCTCGCGCATTTTCTCCATCTCGGCCTTGATGCGGATCACCAGCGAAGTTATCTCGGCGTCGCTGGACTTGGAACCGATCGTGTTGACCTCGCGGTTCATCTCCTGCATCAGAAAATCAAGCTTGCGCCCCACCGGCTCAGCCAGGCCCAGAGCCTCGTCAAACTGGACAAAATGACTGGCAAGACGCACCAGTTCCTCGGTTACATCACAGCGATCGGCCATCAGGGCAACTTCCTGCGCCAGCCTGGCCCCATCCAGCTCGACCCCTTCCAACAGCTGATCCAGACGCACCTTCAGCTTCTGGCGGTACTCGCTGACCACCTGTGGGGCACGGACGGCAATCTGATCGATCCACTGCGCCACCTGACGACGACGAACCGTCAAGTCGCTGCAAAGCGCCTCGCCCTCCCGGGAGCGCATGGCGTCGATGGCAGCCACCGCCGCCTGAACAGCTGACAGCAGCTGGGGCAGATACTCGCTCTCGTCGATGGTAGCGGACACATCCCTGAGCACCCCCTTCTGGGCGATGAGCAAAGAGAGAGGCACCTCTCCCGTCAGCCCCACCTCAGCAGACAGAGTGCGAAACAGCCCGGCGTAAGCCTGGGCCAATCCCAAATCCGCCTGGGGAATTACGACCTCCCCGCCAGCCTCGTCCCACTGGACATAGACGTCAATCTTGCCACGCTTGAGAACAGTGCCGAGCTGTTTCTTGACGTCATTTTCCAGAGCCAGGAAACCGCGGGGCATGCGCACCGAGACTTCACCATAGCGGTGATTGACCGAGCGGATCTCAACCGTGAAACGCCCCCGCTCAGCGGCAGCTTCGGCCTTGCCGTAACCTGTCATACTTCTGATCATCTCATTAATCTCCCTGTCCAATAAAGCAGCCACCCAGAGCAAGACCCTAAGGTTACTGCCTCAGATCTAGCCCCATGTTTTCAGGTATTACGTCCCTATTTAAGCCTGAGTTCCTGGTATCTCCTGACACTGTTGTCGAAAATCTGCTCGATCTCGCCTTTGGGACGATGGGACAGGTAACCATTAAAATAATAAAACAGAATAAAGACAATCAAGAAGAAAAACAGGCCGGACAGCAGTCGACGAGCAGTGAGCTGTGCTCTGGACTGAAGCGCCTCACCCGCTTCGCCCGTGAAGTCGACGGCGGTGCGGGTGGCATAGTGTTCCCGCAGTTGGCGCAGACGCTGCAACTGGATGGCGGCAATATGATTGACAATGGCATCACGGTCGCGTTCGTCGATAAAAACAAACTTCAGGGCAACATTGTAACTATCGCGTTCCCCAATCACGACAGGATTACGATTGATGAACACGACCCGCACGACCGCATCCACGATGCGTCTCGGCACCGGCATCAGGATTTCCAGCAGAACATACTGGCCAATGCTGAATTCCTGGTGAGCAATGATACGGATGCCGCCGCCGCTGATATTGGCGGCAAGCGGGACAATGGTATCCCAGGATTGATCCGGATCCTGGCCCTGGCCATGGTCCGGCTGTTCCAGATGCCGTTCCTGCGGCAGGTCGGCATTGGCGGTTGCCAGGCGGCTTTCCCAGCGCTGCTGCCTGCGGAGCAATTCATCGGCCAACCGTTTTTCACGGCGTGCCAGCCAGTCATTTTCCAGTACGTTAGGGCGCTGTTCAGCGGAGATGTAGTACTTGATCGGCAGAAAAACATCGACACGATAAAACTCGCGCAGCTCGTCTGTAACAATCTCGCCGATCAGTCGAACCAGCAGCTCCCGCTCCTCGCCCTCGGAAACAACAATGGCCCGGCAGCTGTAGCCGGTTTCGTCACTGCCACCCTTCAACTCGATGAGCTGCCCCACATCCAGCAAGACACCATCCGGAAGGTGGTCGCGGGAAAGCTGCATCACCACCAGATCCTCGTCCACCTCGTGGATCCTAGCCCAGTCATTAAAGAGACCGGCATCGGCAGCCAAGGGGATGCTGACGCCTATCTTCATTCCTGCTGAAAAATAACTGGCGTAAGACACCATGTCACTCATGGCTCGGGATCCATCGAAAAACAATCAATGTGTGGGGTGAACAGCTCAGGCGGGGTTGCATCAGGCAATCAAACTATTCAGTGAAGCAAGCAGGTCGTCGATGTTCACCTTGTGTACACCGGCACCATGCTCGAGGGTCTCCAGATCAGCTATCTGACATTCGTAGCAGTCCAGGTTGTAGCGCTTGAAAACCTGCAGGGTTTGAGGGTGCTCCCTGATGATGTCGGCGATAATCATGTCTTTGGTGATCATGTCTGGCCTCGCACGTGCTGATGAATGGGTGAATGGGCGCCCCGACAGTCTGTCCATCTAATTAATGGTGACGCCTTGAATATAAAAAGTAAGTATACATTCTCTATTGACAAAGCGCAATCCGTACTGTTCAATTAATACCTTAAAAGGTTCGGCTCAGCCAACGATTGCTCGCCAATCTTTACATCAGCCCAGGAGGAAATCAATGAACCCATTGGCACAAGAACTGAACGATCTGCTCACCCAGCACAACCCCCATGTGCTGGAGATGTTGTCTGACCTCGGCAAGAACCTCTTCTTCCCCAAGGGGATCCTGACTCAGTCGGCTGAGGCCAAAGAAAAGGCCCACAAATACAACGCCACCATCGGCATCGCCACCGAAAACGGCGGCCCCATGTTTCTCCAGTGCATACAGGACAAACTCTCCGCCTTCGACCCCAAAGACATCTATCCCTATGCTCCACCGGCCGGCAAACCGGAACTGCGCGCCCTATGGCGCGAGAAACAACTGCGCGAGAATCCGAGTCAGCAGGGAAAGCACTTCAGCAACCCGATTGTAACCAACGCCCTTACCCATGGACTCTCCATTGTCGGCGACATGTTCGTCGACAAAGGGGACCACTTGATCCTGCCGGACATGCTCTGGGGCAATTATAACCTGACCTTCGGCACCTGCAATGGCGCCATTGTAAAAAAACACCCGACCTTCACCGCCACCGGCGGCTATGATGTTGAGGCCTTCAAGGCCGAGCTGAAGAACAGCGCCAAAGAAAAAGGCAAAGCCATAGTGCTCCTTAACTTCCCCAACAACCCGAGCGGCTACACCCCGACCGTGGCCGAGGGAGACGCCCTGGTGGCCGCCATCAAGGAAGTGGCCGAAGCGGGCTGCAACGTGGTCGCCATCTCCGACGATGCCTATTTCGGGCTGTTCTACGAGGACAGCCTGAAGGAGTCCCTGTTCGGCAAGCTGGCCAACATCCACCCGCGCGTTCTGGCCATCAAGCTGGACGGTGCCACCAAGGAGGAGTTCGTGTGGGGCTTCCGCACCGGTTTCATCACCTTCGCCGACGGCCACAACTCCGAGAATGCACCGGTCATCACCGCGCTTGAGAAAAAGACCATGGGGATCATCCGCGCCAAGATCTCCAACTGTCCGCATCCCTCCCAGACCTTCGTCATCGAAGCGCTCCGCTCCCCCCAGTTTCTGGCCCAGAAGGAGGAGAAATTCCAGGTCATGAAGGGACGCGCCCTCAAGACCAAGCAGGTCCTCAACAGCGGCAAGTACGAGTCGGCCTGGACCTACTACCCCTTCAACTCCGGCTACTTCATGTGCCTGAAGCTGAAGAACGTGGATGCCGAGAAGCTGCGTGTCCACCTGCTGGACAAGTACGGGGTCGGCGCCATTTCCACCACCAAGACCGACCTGCGCATCGCCTTCTCCTGCATCGCCGAGGAGAACATCCAGGAACTGTTTGACATCATCTATCAAGGCGTCCAGGATCTGACCTGACCCGGAGGCTCCTTCTGCAACGAAAAAGGGCCCGCGTGCGCGGGCCCTTTTTTTTTATCTGCTTAAAATGGTGCCGGTTCGATGCCGGCTCGGGTGTCAGTCCAGCCCGTATTTCTTCCTGAGGGCCGTTTTCACTTCGAGTGGCACGAAACCGTCGATGTTACCGTTTAACGAACAAACCTCCTTGACGATGGAAGAGGAAAGGTAGCCGTACTGAAGGGAGGTCATCATGAACAGAGTCTCGACACCTTTGCCGATGCAACTGTTCATCTGGGCAATCTGGAATTCATATTCAAAATCCGAAATGGCGCGCAGACCGCGAATGATGACGTGGGCCTGACGCACGGAAACATAATCTATCAGAAGCCCCTTAAATGTATCAACCGAGACCCGTGGCTCGTCACTGAGCACAGCGCGGATCAGATCAACCCGTTCGTCGTACGTAAACAAGGCGTTTTTCTGGGAATTGCAGGCCACTGCCACGATAACCTCATCAAAGACCTTAAGACCGCGCTTGATAATGTCCAGATGGCCGTAGGTAATGGGATCGAACGAACCGGGATAAACGGCAATCTTTTTCATTCAGCCTCCTGAAGATACAATTCCAGCGCCGTATCGCCATACACTCGACGGTCAAGTTTCACAAAAGATCCCGCCTGCTCCGGCAGTATGTCCCTGGCTGAGCATTCCGCCACCAGCAGACCGCCAGCCGCAACCAACCCCTGGCTGGAGAGCAGTTCCGGCACCGTTGCGTACAGTCCGGAAGCATAGGGGGGATCAAAAAAAACCATATCAAAGCGACTGCCCCGTTTTGCCAGCAGCCCCAAACCCTTGACGGCATCCGTCTCCAACAGACTGGCGCGCTCCACGCAGCGGGCAGCGGACAGATTAGTTTTCAGGCATGCCATGGCGCGCCGTTCCTGCTCAATAAAACAGCAGCTTGCCGCCCCGCGACTGAGTGCTTCGATTCCCAGCGCACCGCTGCCGGCGCAAATATCCAGCACCCGGACCCCATTCAACTCAAAGCGGCTCTGGATGATACTGAAAAGCGCCTCCCTGACCCGGTCGGCAGTGGGGCGCGTCTGCATGCCGGCCGGTGCCGACAGCCGTATGCCCCGTGCGCTGCCTGCTATAACACGCATAAACACTCCATCCAGCACCCGACAATCAGCGCAAGCTACCTTAATTACAGGTCAACGTCAAGCCGGAACGGGACCAGCCGTTTTATTTCCTCAGCAGGCATAAAATCCTTATTGAAAATACCAGGCACAGCAGTACAATGACGAAATCATTTTACGCATTTCTGAGGAAAAAGATGAAAACAAAACCATCATCTCCAGGCCGGATACTCCTTTTCAGACTGATACTGATCGCTGCACTAATCGCAACCACCCTGTCTGGCAGCGCCTCGGCGGTCCAGTGGCGGCAGCTCGCCCGTACGGAACGCCACGACGTGGCCCTGGCCAGCGACTCGGTGCGCCTGAACGCCAATGGCAGACTGATGGTATGGCTCAGATTCATTCCGCGGGGTGAGCGGCAACGCCGGGAAGCAGCCGCCGAATACGGCTCCAAAGAATACCGCCTGCACCTGGAAAACTACGAAATTGACTGCGGCGAAAAAAGTGCCGTCATGGGAATGATCGACGTGCTGGGAGCTGGCGGGAAAAGATTGTCCCGCCAAAAGGGAAACGGTCAGCCGGATACCATCGTCACCGGTTCGGTGCTGGATCGGGCCGCCCTGCTGGTCTGCCCGGAACTGGATGAAGCCGCCACGGACACTGAAGAAGCACCGGACGCAGCCGTAGAAACAGCATCTGCCGCTGCCCCCACACCCCAGATATCCGACGAAGCCAAGGAGCAGATTGCAATTGCCCGGCGCCGTACGGAAAGCGCCCCTGTCGACCAGGAAGCCTGGACCGCACTGGGCAACGCCTACTTCGATGCCGACATGCCCAGACAGGCCATCGAAGCCTATAACCGGGCACTGGCGATCAAACCCGACAACAGTGACGTGCTGAACGACCAGGGGGCCATGTTTCGCCAGACCGGCGACTTTACAAAGGCCCTGGCAAATTTCGAAAAGGCCCTGGCATATGATCCCAACAACCTGGAAAGCCTCTATAACATAGGCTATGTCTACGCCTTTGACCTGAACCGCATTGACAGGGCCCAGGATATCTGGAAGCGCTATCTGACACTGGACAGCAGCTCCGAGAGAGCCCGCCAGGTGCAGTCTTACATCGAACACTACGGCAGATGATTGCGACTCGACTTACTGGCCATCCGCAACCCAAGCAAAGAAGATATCGCACCAACGCGCTTCGCTAATTATGGCCAATCAGTTTGTAAGACACCATCAAACATGGTAGTATTATTGTTCAAACGAATTTTAAGTCTGAAATGGAGATTTCAAATGAAAATCAAGGCATTGGTTATAGCATTTGTAACAGGCATACTCTTCACCATGACAGGTTGCGGCGGCGGAGGTGGAGGGGGAGCCTCACCTGTCAATCAAGCTCCAACGATCAGCAGTCAACCAACGAATTTATATGTTATAGCGGGTAATAACGCTACCTTTACGATAAATGCCACCGGAACAGGCCTGAGCTACCAATGGCAGGAGGACCCTGCTTCAGGCACTTTTACAAATGTATCTGACGCGGGAGTTTACTCAGGCTCCA
>DBMM01000138.1:0-19263 GCA_002298925.1 Geobacter sp. UBA698
AAAAGTTCTTTGCTTATCGCTCCACAGTTGACCGCAACAAAAGGGCCAGAGTGACGCTTGCTCTCCATGTGGATGTAATTGGCAATAATTTCCTTGCCGGTCCCGGTCTCTCCTATCAACAGTACGTTAATATCCGATTGGGTGACCCTGGTAACCCGTTCCATGATTTTTTTCAGTTTCTCATCGGCGGTAACAAATTCTCCGAATGTAGCTACACATGAGAAATGAGTTGATTTGTTTGGGAACGATATCATCGCGGGGGGAGTTCGTTGGACCACGAAAAGAGAACCGATCTCCCTCTCCGTGCCGGGCAAATAGATCTGCTGCACCTTTTTTGGGGTCTCTTTGTCGCTTCCACCTCTTAGATGTAAATCGCATTCATCCGGATCAATGCCTGGACTGCTTCTGACTACACGTCCCTTACTATCCAGAACGATTATCCCATCTGACGGGTATCGGGATGAATAGTCCGAGAAACCATGAATAAGCTGCATTCGTTCCAATTCCAGATGCAGGCGCAACTCGGCCTGTATGTGCCCTGTCAATGAAAAGGTCAATCCGAGTGAGTCTTCTCTGTAGTCCTTGTCAAAGGTTGTGAAATTGACGGCGCCGAGAATCTCGTTGTTAAAGGGGTCAAAGATGGGTGTTGCAGCACATGACCACTGGTGCCAGCCTTCACAGAAATGTTCGTTTGAGAAAACATGAACGGCCTCTTTCTGAGCTATAGCAGTCCCTATGCCGTTAGTCCCCGCCATCGATTCAAGCCAGCGCGATCCCTCAATCAGGTTGGAATTCTCAGCTGCCCGCAATCGAACGGACGGATCTCCGATGATGTACAATATGGTTCCTTTATTGTCAATCAGCATGAGGATGCCAGGCACACCGGCAAGAAGATTCGAAACCCTGTTCAGAATCGGCTCGGCTTTTTCAATTATAAAACAGTTATTTGCGAGGACAGCTTTATATTCATCCGCAGGAAGGATTATACCCTTGCGCATACCCGGATCGATGCCGAGCGACTTACAACGCATCCAGTCCCTGACAAGAGTCTTCTCATAAGGATCGAGTTGTTCTTCCGGACAACGTCCAACTTCGAATTTATCCCGAAGCTTATGGATTTTGCGACGGTCCTTCGGGTAAGTAACGTATGGGTTCATCAGAGCCATGAGATGCCTCCTTATACAGCTCTATATTTTACCGTTTCAACCTCTCGAGAGTGGCAGGTTTGCCTCACCAATTTATGGGCACGACAAAACGCATCCCCCTTCAGCATTACTTACATGCTTAATTGCCGGAGTAATGAAAAATAGTATTTTTGAAAACAAATAAAACCTTGTTGACCTATAAACTTGCTTAAGTTTAGCACATCATTGTCAAAAAGAACATGGCTATCAAAAATGTAAATCAAACATCGTACCAAACTGAAATATTGTTTCCGCAATCGAATACATCAGGCTGTTATTGCTGTTAGCAGTTGTCGCTTCGAGAAAATTGATCGTCATGCTTGACGCATATTCCGGTTCTCCAGTATAGGTGAAACCCGAGTGCGCCGACTGCCCCGCATTAAAGATTAACCGGCTGATATACCGGCATATTCCAGGCTCCTGCCCTTAACCACAGCTTCCTGACTGCCCACCCGTTTCCGTTCTGATCTCCTTGTAATTGTACTGCACCATCCATAAACAAGACAAAAAATTGATTCGATGCCTTAGCATAATTTAATTACTGCCAATGGATACGCATCAGAACCAACAGGCTATCAGAGTGTTGTACTGCTCGTAGTACTGCTATCTCAGTGTCTCATTACTGAGAAAGTCTCAAAATTGAGATGAAATATATCTCAGGCATGGGACGAACCCAGCACAATGCAATAATCATGTTTTATCTTTCACAGAAAATAAAAACCTGAATATGCAAAATAAATTCAACAATAACAACATATTACAAAGCAACGAGGCCCGTCCAAAAACATATGGCATGGTGCATGCTAAAGATACCGATAATTAGAAAAACAATGTTTGTAAAAATCAATAACGCTTCGTAATCGAAATCAAGCAGATGGAGGTGAATTGTAACGATCACAAAACACAATCAATCAGCAGCCGCCAATTTAACTGTCAACAACGAAATCCGAAGGTAGGAGGTAACGCAGCATGGGATTGCAAATCAACATCGATAATGGTGGGACACTCACCGATATCTGTATTCTGAATGACGGGTTAGTCAATAAAACCAAGGTACTGACTACACCTTATGATCTCAGTAAGTGTTTCTTTGAGGGACTGCAGAAGGCTTCCGGCGTGATCTACGGCAAGCCTAATGTTGCTCGTCTGCTTGAAGAGGTTGATCTCATTCGCTACTCAACCACACAGGGCACAAACGCAATATGCGAGCGTAAAGGGCCAAGACTCGGACTGATCATTCATGGCGCTACAAATGACATAATGGTTAGCTTGGCGGAACATGATCCGGAGTTGTACGCCGCGTTGGTGGGAAATCGTGTGGTGGTTTTGGATGATGATCTGATGAAGCGTGAAGACCGTGACAACTTGATAGTCAAGGCCATTAATGAATTGACTGCAGCAGGCGCCAACCGGTTAGTCGTCAGTTTTGGCGGAAAAGATTTCATCGAATCAGAGTCCATTTTCAAGAGAGTCGCCTTACGCAAATACCCTCGTCATCTCCTGGGTGCGGTACCAATTCTGTATGGCAGTGATTTAAGTACAGATACCCATCTGGCTCGGCGTACCTGGACGGCATTGATCAATTCTTTCCTGCACCCTGCCATGGAAAACTTCCTCTATAACGCCGAGAACAGACTGCGCAGCTATCGAACTAAAAATCCATTACAGATTTTCCGCAACGATGGTGATTCTTCCCGCGTAGCCAAGTCGATTGCCATCAAAACATACAGCTCTGGTCCTCGTGGCGGCATGGAGGGTATGAAAACCTTTTCCAAGTTTTATGGATTTTCAGACGTTGTAGCCATTGATATCGGCGGAACCACGACGGACATTGGGCAGTACATAAATGACACCGTAGCAGAAAAACGTCGCGGCAATGTCGAGGGTATTACGGTTTCGTTCCCGCTCTGCGACATTATTAGCGCTGGGGTTGGAGGCAGTTCAATTTTCAGGGTTCAGGACAAGCGAATCGTTATAGGACCCGAGAGTGTCGGCGCCGTTCCAGGCCCGGCATGCTTTGGTCGCGGCGGCAAAGAAGCGACAATTACTGACGCTAGCTTGTTGAGCGGAATCCTTGATCCGAATTCATATTTTGGTGGTGATTTAGCCCTCGATGCAGAACGTGCTGCAGGTGCTGTAATGAAAAGTATTGCAACCCCCCTTGGCGTTAATCTCGAGGAAGCATTACTGCAAATGCAACATGCATATGAAGAAAAAGTAGCTGTCGAACTGCATAAATCCACGTCGATTTCAAAAGAGACGATCCTCCTCGCGTTCGGAGGTGCTGGACCTTTGAACGCATGCGGTATCGCCGAAAAGGCAGGAATCAATACTGTTGCCGTCCCCAAAATGGCAGCTGTCTTCAGCGCTTACGGTATTGGCGAGTGTGACATCTCGCAAAATTACACCGCTACGATCCACGGTATCAATGAGAACAAGCTGGAGGAAACACTTTCAGAACTCCAGGCAAAAGCTTCTCGTGACATGTACGCGGAAGGCTTCACAGACGGAAGCTACGATCTGCGCGTAAAACTTGTGGCTACGGTTGATGGCAAGGAAATTACCCATTCTCTTTCCAAATCGGAAGTTCCTACTCCCTTCCTGAAGGCTGATCATGTTGAGGTCGAACTGAAAGCAGTCAAAGTACTCCGTACTGAAAGAGAAAGTCACGTCAAGTACAAAAAAGGTGAAAAGGCAATATTAAACAGCAACAGGACACTGCTGATCAAGGGTAAAGGACGAGTTGAAGTACCAGTATTCAACCTCAACGAGATGAGAACCGGCGATCACGGCGACGGCCCCGCCATTATTGAAGAAGACTACTTCACCTGTCGGGTCCTGGACGGATGGAGTTTTATTATCAGCGACGCTGGTGACATTCTACTTAACAAGAGAGGCTGAAAACCATGAAAGTACTTATGACTGAATATCTCCGCATTGATCTGGAGAAAGAAACATGGGAGTGCAGGGTCTGTAACCATAAGGTGGGTTCTGCAAAGAAGAGCTATAAGGAGGGGATGCTTGTTTACAATCGTGACCCCAGAGATATCCACCCACCCATCATTGATCCCGAGAAGTATCGCTTCACCTTCAGCCCTGATCCGGAGTGGGTACGCATTTTAGAATACTACTGCCCGAAGTGTGGGACACAGGTAGAGACTGAATACGCAATTCCCGGCCATCCACCGCTCTATGACATGGAGGTGGATCTGGATGCTCTTAAGGCGCAATGGTCAACTCGTGAAGAAGTCCATGAACCAGTAAAAGGTCCAGAAGTAGTCCTCGGCGCCGGACACGGTAGCCACTAATCAACTCCGGTTTCAAATCAAAGATGAAATCAAGGCGGCGAGGATTGAGGCGAAGAAGGCATACAATCAGTATGTTGAGGAGCCGAAGACGAGTTAACGAAGATGGCGCTTTGATTTGGAATTGGAATAACTAAAAATCCAGGCAGATCCATCTGGTTAATGCCAGCGAAAATGGAACTGTAACATGGAGAGAAGAATAAAGGAGGCAGTATGAGGCGCGTGTCTGTCGATATCGGTGGCACATTCACCGATTGTTTCGTGGTCTGGGATGGTCAGTACATAGAAGAAAAGGCTCTCACCACCCACCACAATCTGGCGCTTGGATTTAACGAAGCGCTGAGCAAAGCCTACCACGTTTTAGGGCTGGAGCTGGAAGAAATCCTGGCCGGAGTCGATTCCGTTCGCTATGCAACTACGCTTGGTACAAATGCATTGATCGAACACAAAGGCCCAAGGATCGGCATGCTTGTTACTGCCGGTTTTGAAGCGACGGTTCCGTTAAGCCGTGCTCGCGGTTATGGAGAGGGGCTGGATGACCTTGGCAAACAGGATCTTCCCAATGCAGCCAGACCTGCTCCGCTGGTTCTTCCCCATATGATCCGTGGTGTGCGAGAGCGCCTTGATTTTGAAGGGAATCTGGTCATGAGACTGGATGAAGATGATGTCCGTATCCAGATCCGTTCCTTGGTGGATAAGGGCGCTGAGATTATCGTCGTTGCTCTCGTGAATAGCGTTGTGAATCCAATGAATGAGGAACGTATCGAGGAGATTCTGCTGGAGGAATATCCGTCTCATCTGTTGGGTGCAATTCCAGTCATTTTGTCCCACCAGGTAGCTGGTCGTAAAGGCGAGTATGTCCGGGCAACGTCCGCCATTGTTGACGGTTATCTCCATTCGACCATGTATCATGCCCTTTCCGCACTGGAGCAAAACCTGCGAGCCCATCGATATGAAAAGCCGATGCTGGTGATTCATAACTCCGGCGGCATGGCACAACTGAATTCTACCGATGCACTGCAGACCATCCACTCCGGACCGGTATCCGGTATCGCCGCCTCCGAACATCTGGCAATGCAGGCCGCACTGGGCAATGTGGTGGCAACCGATATGGGTGGCACCAGTTATGACATCGGCATCGTAGTTGAGGGAGGCATCAAACACTACGACTTTAACCCGGTCGTTGATCGTTGGTTGGTCTCGGTTCCGATGGTGCATCTGGTGACCCTTGGTGCCGGTGGCGGCTCTATCGCCTCCTATGACCGTATGTATGAAACCGTCAAGTGCGGCCCCGAGAGCGCTGGTTCGGATCCCGGTCCGGCCTGCTATGACCGGGGTGGTATGAAGCCGACGGTAACCGATGCTGACCTGGTTCTCGGCTATCTGGACCCTAAAAACTATGCGGGCGGTTCAATCCCTTTAAATCCGCGAAGAGCGGCGGCCGCCATCGAAGATGAACTGTGTGATGATCTTGATTGTTCGACCGTAGAAGCAGCGTTACTTATCCGCCAGAAGGTTGACGACAACATGGCTAATGGCCTGTTCACTGAAATGCGGGCAAGGGGCTACGACCCCAAGGACTTTACCATGCTTGCCTACGGTGGCAACGGTCCGCTGCACTGCTGTGGAATTGCGCAGAACCTCGGGATTGATAAAATTCTGGCACCTCCTTTCAGCTCAGTGTTCTCTGCGGTCGGTGCCGGCAACATGCACCAGCTTCATATTCACGAAAAGTCTCTCTACATGGTGCTGTATGACTCTAATAGTCGCCATATCTATGATGACTATCATCGCTTCAACAGTATTGTCGAGGAATTGAAGGAATCCGGGACTCAAGATCTGATCCGCCAAGGCGTTCCCCGTGAGCAGATTCTGCACAGCCTTGAACTCGACATGCGTTACGGCAATCAGTTGGTACAGACTACAGCAGTTATTCCTGCCCATGAACTGCATGGCCCGGCTGACGTAATGGCGATCATTTCTCAGTTTTCACTGGACTATGGCAAGCGTTTTGGTGAAGGAAGCCAGGCCCCTGAAGCTGGCATCCGAATTAATACTATCCGCGTTGCAGCCTATGTCCGCCATGAGACGGTTCAGTTTGAGGACTTAAAGCCGGTAGCACCGTCCAAGCGTAAAGCCCCACCCGCACCCAAAAGTACACGCAAGTGCTATTTCGTTGGTCACGAAGGCCCGACTGAGACACCTGTATGGGATCGATCCATGATTGAACCAGGAGTCCAGATCATTGGGCCGGCGGTAATCGCCTCCGAGGTAACAACCTATTTGGTGAATCCGGGTTGGAATTTTGTTTCAGCTAAACAAGGTGCTTCCTGGTTCCTGCGTGCATGACGCCGTTGTAGTTAAATCAACCTTATAACCATCAAGAGGATTGTAAAATGAGTGAATCGATTATGCCCAGTGTGGCAAAGACCCCCAGTGCGGAGGAAATCGCACTGATCAAGAAATTCCTAAGTGACACGACTCTCTTTCTTGGGCCGGATCCGGAAATCATGCGACGACACGATCTCATGCCGCGCAGTGAAGACGAAGAGGCTGCAATCAACGAGGTCAATGATGTGCATATCACCGCCAAAATCCGTGACCGTGTTCAGGCTGGTTGTGATGAAGGCTATGAAATGGTTGAAGCGATGGGAGCGGCACCAGGCGCCAAGTGGGGTGACGTCATTACCGGCGTGTACACCGCATCGGGTGACCTGGCCATTGCCAGTGCCGGTGGGGTGTTGATCTTCTCGACGCTGGTTCATCACCCGATCAAATTTATCATCAAGAACTGGATGAATGACCCGTCGGTAGGTGTGCGCGAAGGAGATGGTTTCATCCATAACGACTCGCGTTATGGAAATGTCCATAACACCGACCAGAGCATGATCCTGCCGATCTTCTGGGAAGGAAAGCTGGTCTGCTGGGTCGCCTCGACGGTGCATGAGGGTGAGAACGGCGCCATTGAACCGGGTGGTATGCCTTCCATGGCTGAAACCTCATTCGATGAAGGCCTCAAAATGAGCCCATTCCGTGTTGTCGAAAACTACGAAATCAAGCGGGATATTTTGACCTTTCTCCAAAACTCGGTTCGTGAGCCCAAGCTTCAGTACGAAGATATGAAGGTAAAGCTGTACGCGTGCCTGCGCATCAAACAGAGAGTCGAGGAAACCCTGAAAACAGATGGACCGCAGGCCCTGATTGCCACCCTCCGCATGTCAATGGAGAACGTAAGAGCCGAAGTTGTTCGCCGCATTAAAGAATGGCCGGACATGACATCAAGAACGTACATCATCCAGGACTCAACCCTGCGTGAAAACTGCGTGGTGAAGATCAACTGCCAGCTGACCAAAACCGGAGATCGCCTGATATTCGACTTTCGCGGATCAAGTCCGGAATTTACCAACCGTGCCACCAATACAGTTCTTGCAGGCCTGAAAGGGATGATTGCCCAGATGTTCCTCTGCTACGTCTGGCCTGATCTGCCACGGGGACAAGCGGCGTTTGCTCCGATCGAAGTGATCACTGATCCGCATTCGATTGTCGACTGCTCCTACGAGGCGCCCAACTCCCAGAGTTTGATGTCGATCTTCACCGGCTTTACTGCGGCTCAGCATGCCGTGGCGAAATTCCTTTATAGCTGTCCTGAAAAGTACACCAAGGTCCATGCACCAACCTTCAACATGATCAACACGTTTATCTGGGGTGGCGTTAGCCAGCATGGCGAGACACTTGGCAACCTCTGTGCCGATCTTAACGGCATGGGACATGGAGCTCGTTCGGATATGGATGGTGAACCGGCCTTGGCCCCGATTTTCGCAACAATGGCGGACATCGGTGAACAGGAGTTGAATGAGGAAGAAGTACCTTTCCTGCAGTTGGTTTCCAAGAAAATGACCAAGGATGCAATTGCTCCCGGAAAGTACCGTGGTGGCCAGGGCTATACCATGATGGTTGCAACAAAGGACAGCGAACAGTGGGGCTTTATGACTGTTTGCCAAGGCGCAAAAATTCCGCCAATGCAGGGCCTGTTCGGCGGGTATTCATGCGGCGCCTACCCGCTGTGCAAAGTTAAGGGTGTCGATGTCTATGACGTGCTGCTCAATGAACCGGATAAGTTCAAGCATTCTATTGCGGAAATCATGAATGAACAGCCGTTTGAAGATGCTTCATATACTACTCATCACATGGGAATGGGCTTCGAAATATCCAAACGTGGTGAGATGTTTATGATCTCCCAGGGGGCGGGTGCTGGTTATGGCGACCTCCTGGAACGTGATCCCCATGCGGTGATCAAGGATATCGAGGAGGGGCTTATTTCAGAGGGGGTCGCAGAAAAGCTCTACAAAGTGAAGTTCGACCACAACACTCTTGCGATAAACCACGAGGCAACCAAGGCCCTCCGCGATAAAGAGCGCAAGGATCGTATCTCCCGCGGAGTGCCATTCGATAAATTCATAAAGACCTGGAATATGCCTAAGCCACCGTCACATCTGCAGTATTTCGGCTGCTGGGGTGATGACGTCAGCACGCTGTATGTTGGCAGTCCGGACATTACACGTGACGCTAACAAGCCAAAACCAAATTACATGCGCCACCCGAAAGATGTCCGCATTGATGAGCTGGAAGCACGACTTGTCGCCTTGGGCGCAATGGGAGATGAAAAGAAATGAGCAAGAACCTCGCCGATCTTATTGCCGTTGAAAATGCCCGCGTCAACATCCGAACGTGGATTAAATCCTTTTCCTACACGAAACGCTTACTGGTAGGGGAGTCTGGAGATCCCTGGGAAAGTGCGAGCAAATTCCTTACATACTTCTCTCAGGCCCAGGGTTTGCTGAAACCGGATGTTGCGGTGATTGAGGTCGGCGAGCTCTTTGACGCATGGCTGTTGCGTAATCAATCCATTAAGGCCGAGTTGACAGGAAAGCGCAAGCGTTCCTATCCATTGAGAAAGTTGCTGGAACAGTCCCAGCCACGTGAACTATTGGCTGAAATAATCGAAGCGGTATTAGCTCAACTTCGAGGCCAGTTGCCACTGGTATTGTCAATGCCGTCACCCGGTTACTGGCTATGCCGGGCTAACCGGGCGGCTGGTCGTGATGATGCGGCGCCGGACGGGGATAGCATTGAGGATTCTGCCATTTATCTGGCCGATCTTGCCCGTTCGGTATCCAGTGCCGCAGTCGGAGGACTACTCCTCGAAGAATCATTTCCGGATATTGATCTGGGCAGCAGCGATATGGAGCTGTATCGGCCACTGATCAATGTTGCCAAACATTATCGCTGGCCACTGGCTCTACGTATGGGAGCAGGGAAAGCTGTCGATAACTCCGCGCTACAGGAGATTGACGTGCTGATTGGCGCCGGCAAATTCCCGCATGCCGGTAGTGCCCAGGGTATTGATGTGACAAACGTCGTATTTTCAGGGGAACAGATTCCGGAATTATGTCCAACACAATTCTACTTTCTTGATATTCCGAAAGAATCGAAGCCGGAGCATGTTTTGGAAATTCTGACGAAATTGAAGTCCGCGTAATTCAAAGGGGAGATGCAGGACATGGAAGAATCAGTGCCGTTGAACAATACCCCGGTATCAGGAGCCGACAGACGAATTCCTGTAACGCTGCTCACTGGCTTCTTGGGAGCTGGAAAAACAACTCTTCTTAATAAGTTGCTGCATCATCCCGACATGGCAGGAGCGGCGGTTTTGATTAATGAGTTTGGAGAAGTCGGTATTGATCATCACTTGGTTGACAAGGTTGATGAATCAATGATGATTCTTGATTCCGGCTGCATCTGCTGCAGTGTTCAGGGTGACCTGGTCAAGGCCTTGAAAAACCTGGCCCAACGGAGTTCAACACGGGAAATCCCGCCGGTGACTCGCGTTGTAATTGAAACCACCGGACTTGCCGACCCTGTTCCGGTCATATCAACGCTTACACAGGACTGGTTTGTAGCTGCTCGATACCAGTGTGACGGCGTCATTACGGTTGTAGATGCTACGCACGCCTTGCAGCAACTTGAACATCACAAGGAAGCCATGCGACAGATTGCAATGGCGGATCGATTGCTGATTACCAAATGTGATCTTGCTAATACCTCATACCGTAGCGAGCTTGACAGGAGACTGGATGAACTTAATCCCGGCGCGACCAGAATTGAAGTGTACCAAGGCCGGGTCAGTCCAAGCTCGCTTTTCGGATGCGGGATTTATTCATCTGCCGGCAAACAGACCAATGTCGCAGCATGGCTGGGAGAAGCACACGTTCAAAACCGTGGAACGATCGCAATAGGTTCCGGCCCTGTCTTTGTCAGGCGCAAGAAGAGAATTGCGGCATCGCGTACATCCTCTGGAGCCAAGGGACATCATTCTGAGTCAGTCGCAAGTTTTGTGATCAACTTTCCAGATCCTGTCCGTTGGTACAACTTCACAGTAACCATGGGGCGGATCCTTCAAAATTACGGTTCCAAAATATTACGGGTTAAGGGTCTCATGAATATTGCCGGTGATTCGTTGCCGCGAGTAATCCACTGCGTTCAGGATGTGGCTTATCCACCTACCACTCTTGCCAAGTGGCCCGAACAAAGTCTGTTCGAAGATCGGCTAGGTCGACTGGTCTTTATCACGCGCGACCTGACTGTTGAAGAGGTAGAGACCATTCGTTTTGAACTTTCAGAGCAACAAAACAGAACCAGCGCCACTCTGCCAAGTATTGCCGCCTGTCCATTTCCAACAAGGTGCTGGTTGGCTCATAACATGAACAGAGGTGGTTCCACTGCCTTCAAGGTTGATGGCTGGAATGTTCAGGCGATACACCTTCGTTCAAAATAACCGGTCGTTCTTCCGAGAACAATCGCCAGATTAAAGTCAAACTAGTTTAGATGCGACATTCTGAGCAAGGAGATTACAGATGAAAGTTCAGAGTTCAATTGAAGAAGCGATTAAGGACATCCAGGACGGGGCCAGCATAATGGTGGGTGGCTTTGGAATAGTTGGTATCCCTGAAAAGTTGATCGATGGATTGCTACGGAAAGGGACTAAAAACCTGACAATCATATCAAACAACTGCGGCATTGATGATTACGCATTGGGAACACTTCTTTCGACAAGACAAATACGGAAGATGGTTGCCTCATATGTAGGCGAAAACAAAGAGTTCGAACGCCAATTTCTGTCCGGTGAATTGGAACTGGAGTTCGTTCCCCAAGGCACACTGGCTGAGAGGATCAGAGCCGGCGGAGCTGGTATTCCTGCATTTTACACTCCGGCGGGAGTGGGAACCAAGCTGGCCGAAGGGAAGGAGGTGCGGACTTTTAACGGAAAGGAGTATGTCCTCGAAACCGCACTTACCGCAGACTTTGCATTTGTTAAGGCTCAGGCCGGAGACACTGCCGGCAACCTGGTCTACAACAAGACCTCATGCAATTTCAATCCGATGATGGCGGCCGCCGGGAAGATGACTGTGGCCGAGGTTGAGGAATTGCTGGAGGTTGGAAAACTAGATCCTAACTTTATCCACACCCCCGGGATTTACGTGCAGAGAGTCATCGCATGTTCCGGTTATGAAAAGCGTATTGAACGCAGAACTGTTCGCGCCTCGGGAGGAAACTGACCATGTCATTAACCAGAGAGCAGATTGCGCAACGTGCCGCCCAGGAAATAGAAAGCGGCTTTTATGTGAACTTGGGTATCGGCATTCCTACACTGGTTGCCAACTTTATCCCCAAGGACAAGCACGTGGTCTTGCAGTCGGAAAACGGCTTGCTCGGGATCGGCCCCTATCCGACGGAAGCAGAGGTGGATCCGGAATTGATAAATGCCGGCAAGGAGACCATCACGATGACAGCGGGCGCCAGTGTCTTCAGTAGTGCCGAATCATTCGCCATGATCCGCGGTGGCCACATAAACCTGTCCATTCTGGGCGGCATGGAAGTTTCGGTTGGCGGAGACCTGGCCAACTGGGTGGTGCCCGGCAAGATGGTGAAAGGTCCCGGGGGCGCCATGGATCTGGTCCATGGGGCGCAGCGGGTCGTAGTGATCATGGAACACTGCAGCAAGAACGGCCAGCCCAAGATAGTGGACAGTTGTTCGCTTCCGCTGACGGGCAAAGGAGTAGTAAATCGTATCATTACTGACATGGCGGTCATCGATGTTGCTGAAACCGGTTTAGTGCTGAAGGAAATCGCTCATGGTTATACGGTTGAAGACGTTCAACGTGTTACCGGCCCAAAACTGAGTATTGATTCGCAGCTAAAGGCTGTTGCTGTGCTCTAGCTCAAGCATCAAAAAATCTGAGAGGTGAAAAATGCGTAGTGTATCCGTTGTTGGTATAGGCGAGACCAAGATAGGTAGATTTCCGGATAAGTCACTGAGAAGTTTGATCCTGGAAGCGGGTTCAAAGGCCATCGATGATACCGGTATCGGCAGAGAGGATATTGGCGCCCTCTTCATGAGCAACTTTAACGCGCAATCCTTTTCCGGTCAGGGACATTTGGGACCTCTGACTTCCGAAGTTCTGGGACTGGGGAACATCCCAACGATCCGGATTGAAGGGGCGTGTGCTTCTGGCAGTCTGGCTTTCAGGCAGGCTTTGAGCGCAGTTGCGTCAGGCATGTACGACGTTGTGCTGGTCGGTGGCGTGGAAAAGATGAGCCATCAGTCAACCGAAGCAATAACCGCGGGCCTTGCCGGCGCTTCGGACATGGATCTTGAAGCTGGTCTTGGGGCCACATTCCCTTCCATCTTTGCCATGATCGCCAATCGGTATTTCCACGAATTCGGCAATGTGCGCGAGGAGATGGCCATGTGCGCGGTGCAGAACCACGAGAACGCCCTGCTTAATCCCGATGCTCAGATGCAGAAGAGGATTACCGTGGAGCAGGTAAAGAACGGCTTGCCGATAGCCCATCCGTTCACGATTTACGACTGCTCTCTGGTCTCGGACGGTGCCGCGTTTGTGGTTTTGGCCGCAACCGATGTGGCAAAAGCGGTCTCTCGTAAGCGCCTGGTGGAGGTAGTCGGCTGTGGCCAGGCTGGGGATACGTTGACCCTGTCTTCCAAGAAGAGCATGACAACTTTTTCAGCTACCGTGCAGGCAGCACAACAGGCCTATGCCATGGCGGGAATCACACCCTCGCAGATCGATCTGGCAGAGGTGCATGACTGCTTCACCATCACACAAATCATCAATAGCGAGGACTTGGGCTTCTTTGCCAAGGGAGCCGGGGCGCTTGCCGTTGCAGAAGGGAAAACCGCTGCCAATGGCCAGATTCCGATCAACGTGAGCGGCGGGTTAAAAGCCAAGGGCCATCCGATCGGGGCAACCGGTCTCAGTCAAATTTACGAAATAGTCACCCAGTTGCGGGGGGATGGTGACGCGCGACAGCTAAAGAAAGCCGATATTGGCTTGACTCACAACATCGGGGGCACTGCAGCCACCTGCGTTGTCAGTATTTTCCGGGGGAGGTAGAGAAATGGAGAAGCGCGGAACAATATACACCCATTCAGTCGTGCATAGCGGCACAGAAGCTTTTCAGAATGTAACGCCCTACGTATTAGCAGTGGTGGAAGCAAACCGGACAAAACGGATGGCGCGTGTCGAAGGTCATACGGATATGACAGATATCACCATCGGTATGGAGGTGACGTTTTTGAAGAATGATGAGAACGGGGATCCCGTATACACCTTTGCCAAGCTTTCATCCTGATGTGTGAGTTTTCTGTTTAATAACGGCATACAACAGGTTTGGTCTGGTTGGTTTCCAACTGCAAAATAATTTGCAGCATTACGTTCGATGAGGAGAATTGAAATGAATAAGACAATGAAGGCGCTTGTAATGAAAGGCATCAACGAAGTCGGAATTGTCGATCGCCCCATTCCTGAACCTGGTCCGAACGACGCCATCATCAAGACCACCCTGGCCATGGTCTGTACTTCCGATGTGCACACTGTTGCCGGTGGTCTCGGAGACATCAGGGATCGGGTCCTGGGACATGAAGCGGTCGGGATCGTCTGCAAACTTGGCAGTGCGGTCAAAGGTTTCAAGGAAGGTGACCGGGTTGCGGTCAACGCCATCACCCCCTGTTACAAATGTGAAAACTGCCAGCGGGGCTTTACTTCCCAGTGCACCGTACTACTTGGTGGCTACAAGTTTACGACCCAGAAAGACGGCAACATGGCGGAGTACTTTCATGTCAATGATGCCGAGGCCAATGTCGTTCTGATTCCAAGCGGAGTCTCAGACGAAGCTGCCTGCTATGCCACTGACATGATGTCTACCGGCTTCAAGGGAGCAGAAAATGCCGATATCCCTTTGGGCGGTTCCGGGGTTGTCTTCGGTTTGGGGCCGGTTGGACTTATGGCCGTTGCCGGTACGAGACTGTTGGGGGCAGGCCTGGTCATCGCCGTAGATTGCGTCCCGGCAAGGCTGAAACTCGCCAAGGAGTATGGCGCAGACGTCACCATCAACTTCAAGGAGCAGAATGTGGTTGCCGAGGTTTTGAAGTTGACCGGAGGTCATGGCGCCGATGCAGCCATGGAGGCACTTGGAGCACAGCCAACGTTTGAGAACTGCTTCAAGGTTACACGTCCCGGTGGAACGATATCCAACATCGGCTATTGGGGTCACGGTGACTATGTCAATATTCCTCGGCTTGAATGGGGGGTCGGCATGGGCGAGAAGACCATTAAGACTCTGCTCTGCCCGGGCGGAAGCGAACGGATGGCCAGGCTGATGAGAATTATCCAAAACGGACGAGTAGATCCGACTAAATTGACTACTCATCACTTTCCGTTTGCCCAGGTGGAGAAGGCACTGGATATGATGACAACCAAGGCCGATGGCATTTTGAAACCGGTGATTCATTTCGACTGATTTCTGACAGTAAATAAGCCGCGATTTATAAGGGGAATGTCAATGAAGAAATTAAATTTAACCGCCATAGAATTACTTTCAATACTAGTCACATTGGTCATGTATTCATCGACTGTTGTTGCAGCCGGCATTCCCTTGAACGTCATAGGACCGCACGAGTATGCCCTTCCGGTGAATTACGAATCCTTCAACGCCGTTGCCCAGTACTCCTACATCCAGACGGACAATAAGGCTTTCGATAATACGGGCAAAAGGGTCACTGGCCCCGACACCTTTACTGCGGTTGGTTTCACGAAGTATGTCCGCTTCTTTACCTTCAAAGCACTGCCCGATGTCGGTTTTGCCTGGGAGTTTTTGCAGCCGGAGATCAGCGTCCAGAAAGCCGGCGTGTCAGCAAGTGGCTTAGGAGACCCCTTAACCGGCTTGGCTGCCTGGATAAAGCCGAGCAAGAACAGTACCCTGGGGCTGCAAAGTTTTCTATCGATTCCTGTCGGCTCTGACGCGGTGTCGGACAAGACCTGGGGCAGCCTGACAACCATCTTTGGCGATCTGCAATTGGGCGACGTCAATATCGATGGCCAGACCGGTTTTATCCATAAATCAATCAGGCACCAGACCGGTGCTAATGATGTGGACCCGGGCGACACATTTCATGCAAACCTTCGGCTTGGTTATCGTGCCCATCAATATCTGGAACCGTTCATCGCCGCCGACTTCCAGACAACCGGGAATACCACGGATCAAGTGACCGGCAAGTCGGTTCCCAATTCCGCCAGCAAAGAACTCTCCTGCGGAGGCGGCCTGATGGTCCATTTCAGCGATCCGCTGAGTCTTAGCATGAGATACGACTATGGCCTGGACGGGAAAAACACATCGGTAACCAATGCGTTTCACTTCAAAATTGTCTACATCTGGTAAGCGACAAAAAAGCTACCAGACGACTGATCTGCGGCACATCAACAAACTTCAAAGGAGATGTGAATATGAAAATCTTTGTAAAGTATTTCCTGGTCCTGGCATTAACCATTATGGCTTGCTCGCCTGCGGTCGCGCAAGTCACACAAAAGCAGCAGGAATTAAGGGGGGAAGTGGAGACAAAAACGGGAAAGAAAGTTCGCCTGTTCCACAGTGGTACGCAGGATGTGAAAAAGACTATTTGTATTGGTGATCTGATACCTGTGTACCGGGAAGTTTACGCCTACGGGGCCATCAAGAAAACCGAGGTCGGCAAGGTAAAGATCCTCTCCTACGTCGGGGAACACTACCTGGAAGCGGAGATTGTTGCCGGAAAGATCAAGACCGGCGATGTGGCCCAGAAGGAATCGGCCAGCTGCCTGGTTCATCCCGCGCCGGATGAAGATTAGAGGTTATGTTCTGGGCCTGATTTAAAGGTGTTGGACGAGCACATACTGCCATTTGTGCTCCTTTCACGGCCGGGGGGAAGAACATCCCCCGGCCAACTGACAGTTACGATTATCAGATATAATTACTCGGCGTAATCCCGTGCATACTACACTTTCTGTAGAAAGTTGTTCTGGACACACCAAGCGCCTTGCAGGAAAGGGCAATGTTCTTATATTTTTCCAGCGTGGTCTTAATCAGCTGTACCTCGTTTTGAGAAAAACTGGACTTGATTCTGTAGTCGACAGCTTCGGAACTGTTGCCAGGAGCCAAGGATGTGATTACGTCCGTTCGCGGGTGTGTATCTCGTGTTGGCTGTTGTGAATTCCTGATTTTTATTGGCAGATCTTGAACAGATATTGTATCCCCGCAGCAAATCATGGCCGATTCGATTACGTTTCTGACTTCGCGCCCGTTTCCGGGCCAGCTGTACGCGGAAAAGACTTCCATTGCTTCCGGAGTTATGGTCGATGGATTCACGCCGTGCTTCTGGCACAATGACTTCATGGTGCGCTGAATGATCACGGGAATATCTTCGGGACGTTCTCTCAGAGGAGCAATGTCAAAAGTCGCAACACCGAGCCTGAAATAGAGGTCAACCCTGAAAGTTCCCCGCTCAATTTCATCGGACAGGGATCGGTTGGTAGCCGCAATTATCCTGCAGTTTGTGGCAATTTCCTTGTCGGATCCCACTTGATTAAAGCGCCCCGTTTCCAGTACCCGCAAAAGCGCTGCCTGAATATCCAGAGGCATCTCTCCAACCTCATCCAGGAAAAGCGTTCCGCCGTTGGCACACTCAAAAAGCCCCTTCCTTCCCCTGGGGTCGGCTCCTGTAAAGGCTCCGCGCTCATATCCGAAAAACTTGCTTTCGAAAAGTTCTTTGCTTATCGCTCCACAGTTTACCGCTACGAAAGGACCTGAACTACGCTTGCTGTGTGTATGAATGTAGTTGGCAATGATCTCCTTGCCGGTTCCGGTCTCTCCGAACAGAAGAACATTGATATCCGATGTCATGACCTTGCTGATCCGTTTCATGACCAGCTTGAGGTTCTCATTGGCGGTTGCAAATTCTCCAAACACTTCTACAAGAGGTGTCTGGGAATTACTTGTTGGCAATGAAATAACGGATGCTTTTTTACCACTAAACACCAGGAGAGAGCCGGTATGGGACTCAGAACCATTCAACGAGATATTCTGCACCTTTTTGGGTTGTTCTTTATCACACGAGTTTTCAAGAAGCAGATCGCATTCATCCGGATTGATGCCCGAACTATTTTTAACAAGCCTCCCCATGCGATCCAGAATGACGATGCCCTCTGAAGGATAACGGTCTGAATACTCGTTGTAGTGCTGGAATAATTGCATGCGCTCCAGTTCCAGCTGCAGTTTCAGTTCAGACATTATCTGGCCTGAAAGTGCAAAGGTAAGTGCGAGCGCATCCTCTCGGTAGTCTTTATCAAAGGTTGTAAAGTCAATGACTCCTAGAATCTCATTGTTATAAGGGTCCAGGATCGGTGTTGCTGCGCATGACCATTTTTGCCACCCTTCACAGAAATGCTCATTGGCGTAGACGTGGACAGGCTCTTTTTGAGATATGGCAGTTCCTATACCGTTCGTCCCCCGACTGGACTCAAGCCAGCTTGCTCCTTCAACCAGGCCCGAATCATCGGCAGCCCGCAAGCGTATGTAGGGATCACCGGTAATGGAGAGAATGGTACCCTTTTGATCAGTAAGTATGAGGATGCCGGGCACACACGTAAGAAGATTTGAAACCCGTTTTATGATAGGCGACGATTTTTCCAGGATTAAACTGCTGGTTGTGAGCGCAGCCCTGAATTCCGCTTCAGAAAGGATAAGTCCTTCACGCGCACCAGGATTGATACCGAGGGACCTGCAACGCATCCAGTTTTTAATCAATGTTTTCTCGTATGGATCAAGCTGCTCGAAGGAGATGCGGCCAACTTCGAATTTGACCCATAATTTATCAATTTTCCGGCGATCCTTCCGGTAGGAGATGTTGAGGTTTTCTGGAACCATGGAGTACCTCCTGCATGCATCCCTTGCGTAACTTCTTTGAAACGTATCGGTTTATTGCAGCCATATAAAACAATGTTTATCACATCTTTTTAACCCTATCACAGCATTGTCGGGAAAAACAAGTCGATAAATAAACAATACTAACCAAACGATATATCAGTAAAATCATTATTTCCAATCGCTGTGATGGCACTTTCACGCAACTTCCCTGCCGTTGCCCCTCGTTTGTCGTAGCGCACTCCTATTGCAGTGAGATCTCCCGATAACCATCCTTTGACCTTGATCGCTTGTAAATACGGGCTGTAGAGGTTTTCGAGACCTCAATTCATCATGGAACCGGCCAACCAGTCCCACAGCTTGTACCAGAAATGGGACTGGGCTGTTTCATATTCGGGACTAAACAGTGTTTTGAGTATTGTAATTTCCTCTTTGCACACGACTGCATCTCTTCTTGAATC
>DBMM01000138.1:19360-28879 GCA_002298925.1 Geobacter sp. UBA698
CAGAGGGAGGTGGATTTATGGCAGTCGAGATGTAGATACCAGGAAGAGCTTGGAAAATGATGGCCAACAATGGAAACACATCACTCACGCAAGGAGAAAATTTATGGAAGTTCAAAACTCGCCAGTACAGGTATTGGGTATTGACGCCGGGGGCACGATGACAGACACGTTTTTCGTTCGTCAGGACGGAAGATTCGTCGTCGGCAAGGCACAGAGCAATCCGGAGGATGAATCACTCGCCATCTTCAACTCGTCAGAGGATGCTCTTGCCCACTGGGGGCGCAGCGTGGACCAGATTTATCCGGAGCTGGTGACCTGCGTCTATTCCGGAACCGCCATGTTGAACCGGGTCGTACAGAGGAAGGGTCTGGATGTTGGTCTGATTTGCAACAGGGGGTTCGAGCAGGTGCATTCGATGGGCCGCGCACTTCAGAGTTACCTTGGCTACGCCCTGGAGGATCGCATCCACCTCAATACGCATCGCTACGACGAACCGATCGTGCCGTTGTCGCGAACCCGCGGCGTGATTGAGCGGACCGATGTGCAGGGAACAGTCGTCATTCCGCTACGGGAAAATGATGTTCGCCAGGCGACGGCAGAGCTGGTCGAGGCTGGAGCAAAGGCAATTGTGATTTGCCTGCTGCAATCCCACAAGAATGCAGCGAGCGAAATGCGTGCCCGTGATGTTTGCCGTTACGAATTGTCAAAGATGGGAGTCGATATCCCGGTTTTCGCTTCGGTTGATTATTACCCTTCCCGTAAGGAAAGCCACCGCATGAATACTACGATCTTGGAAGCCTATGCTGCTGAGCCATCGCGAAAGACTCTCCAGAAAGTAAGCAACCGTTTCAAACAGCACGGCGCAAAGTTCGACCTGCGGGTGATGGCCACCCACGGTGGCACCATCTCGTGGAAGGCCAAAGAGCTGTCGCGCACCATCGTCTCCGGTCCGATCGGCGGAGTGATCGGCTCGAAGCTGCTCGGCGAGGTGCTGGGCTACGAGAACATCGCCTGCTCGGATATCGGTGGCACCTCCTTCGACATGGCGCTGATCACCAAGGGCAACTTCTCCATTATCTCCGATCCGGACATGGCCCGGCTGGTTCTTTCGCTGCCGCTGGTGGCAATGGACTCGGTGGGTGCTGGCGCCGGCAGCTTCGTGCGTATCGATCCTTACAGTGGCGGTATCAAGCTGGGGCCGGACAGCGCGGGTTACCGCGTCGGAACCTGCTGGCCGGAAAGCGGAATCGACACGGTGAGTGTGTCCGACTGCCACGTCGTACTTGGCTATCTTAACCCGGAAAACTTCCTGGGCGGTGCCATCAAGCTGGACGTCAAGCGTGCCCGGCAGCATATCAAGGTGCAGATCGCCGACCCGCTGGGGCTCTCCGTCGAGGACGCGGCTGCCGGAGTCATCGAACTGCTGGATCTGCAACTGCGTGACTATCTGCGAGCCAATATCAGTGCCAAGGGGTACAGCCCGGCCGACTTCGTCTGTTTCTCCTACGGAGGAGCGGGTCCTGTACACACCTACGGCTACACCGAGGGGGCCGGCTTCAAGGACGTCATCGTGCCGGCCTGGGCGGCAGGTTTCTCGGCCTTCGGATGTGCCTGTGCCGATTTTGAGTATCGCTATGACAAGAGTGTGGATATTGCAGTACCGCAGACCGGCAACGATGAAGAAAAGGTGGCAGCTTGCAAGACCCTCCAGGCAGCCTGGGAAGAGCTTGTGAACAAGGTCATTGAAGAGTTTGAGATCAACGGTTTCAAACCCGAGGATGTGATTTTGCAGCCCGGCTTCCGCATGCAGTACATGGGGCAGTTGAACGACCTGGAGATCACCTCGCCAATTACCTCCGCAACTACCGCCAAAGACTGGGATCGTATCGTGGAGGCCTACGAAGACACCTATGCCCGGGTATATGCCAGCTCGGCACGTTCGCCCGAACTCGGCTTCTCGGTCACCGGTGCGATCATGCGTGGTCTCGTTCCGGTGCAAAAACCCACCCTGCCCGAAGATCCCATAGAGGGCCCCACCCCACCGAAAGAGGCATTCCTGGGAACCCGCAAATTCTACCGGCACAAGAAGTGGGTCGATGCCAAACTCTGGAAGATGGAAGCGCTCAGACCGGGCAACGAGATCACCGGCCCGGCCATCATCGAATCAGATGCGACCACGTTCGTTTTGCCGGATGGTTTTGCCACGTACGTAGACAAACACCGCCTTTTCCATCTTAAAGAATTGAAATAAGGAGAGGATCATATGAAAACCAACTTGAAAACCAACCCGGATAAGAACTCCAAAACGCAAGCTGACTTCGACACAGCTGAACCCAGCTTGGCCAAAGTTGTACCCATCCACACCAAGACCAAACCAGGTTGCGGCAATCTGCTCGGAAACGGTCAGACTCTCAAGCAGTATCGCGATGAGATCCTCGAACGCACCCAAAAGACCGGCTACTATAACGGTCTCGAGCGCCTTGAACTACGCGAGTCGGAACCTATCCGCTACGAAAAACTGTTCTCCAAGTTGCGCGGCGGCTTGGTCCACTCGCGCGAGACCGCCAAGAAGATCGCCGCAAGTCCGATCGTCGAGCAGGAGGGCGAGCTCTGTTTTACACTCTACAATGCAGCCGGCGACTGCGTACTGACCTCCACCGGAATCATCATCCACGTGGGCACCATGGGCGCTGCGATCAAGTACATGATCGAGAACAACTGGGAGGCCAATCCCGGCATCAACCCCGGTGACATGTTCACCAACAATGATTGCTCTATCGGGAATGTGCACCCGTGCGACATCGCCACCATAGTGCCAATCTTTGTCCAGGGCAAATTGATCGGCTGGGTCGGTGGTGTGACCCACGTGATCGATACCGGCTCGATTACGCCCGGCTCGATGTCGACCGGCCAGGTGCAGCGCTTCGGTGATGGCTACATGATCACCTGCCGCAAGACCGGGGTCAACGATCAACCACTGCGTGACTGGCTGCACGAAAGCCAGCGATCAGTGCGTACACCCAAATACTGGATTCTCGACGAGAAGACCCGCATCGCCGGCTGCCACATGATCCGCGACCTGGTGGAGGAAGTGGTCGCGGAAGAGGGGCTGGAGGCGTACGAGAAGTTTGCCTTTGAGGTTATCGAGGAAGGACGCCGCGGTCTGCAAAGCCGACTCAAGGCGATGACGATGCCGGGCACGTACCGCAAGGTGGCTTTCGTGGATGTGCCCTATGCTCACCCCGACGTACAGACCCCTTCCGCCTTTGCCAAGATTGACACCATCATGCATTCGCCGGTCGAGATGACCATCCGCGGCGACGGTTCCTGGCGGCTGGATTTCGATGGCGCCAGCCGCTGGGGTTGGCATTCCTACAACGCGCATCATGTTGCCTTCACCAGCGGTATCTGGGTGATGATGACCCAGACACTGGTGCCGACGCAGCGCATCAACGACGGGTCCTACTACGGCACCGAGTTCAATCTGCCCAAGGGCACATGGATGAACCCGGATGATCGGCGCACCGCCCACGCCTACGCCTGGCACTTCCTGGTCTCGGGTTGGAGCGCCATGTGGCGCGGGCTTTCCCAAGCCTATTTCAGCCGCGGCTACCTGGAAGAAGTCAATGCCGGCAACGCCAACACCTCCAACTGGCTGCAGGGTGGCGGCATCAACCAGGATGGCGAGATCCACGCCGTAAACAGCTTTGAGGCCAGTTCCTGCGGTACCGGCGCAGGAGCCATCAAGGATGGCCTCAACCACGCCGCTGCGATCTGGAACCCCGAAGGCGACATGGGTGACATCGAGATCTGGGAAATGGCGGAACCGCTCCTTTACCTTGGACGCAACGTAAAGTGCAACTCCGGTGGTTATGGCAAGTATCGTGGTGGTTGCGGCTTCGAAACCCTGCGCATGGTCTGGAATGCCCATGATTGGACCATGTTTTTCATGGGGAATGGCTACATGAACAGTGACTGGGGCATGATGGGTGGTTACCCGTCTGCCACCGGGTACCGTTTCGAAGGTCACAATACAGGTATCAAGGAACGGATCGCCTTCGGAGACACTCTGCCGTTGGGTGGCGATCTCAACCCGGCCGCAGCGGAGTATGAACAGCACATCAATGTCAGGGCTGATGTCAAGCGTGACAAGCAGTGCATGACCACTGAGGCCTGCTACGAAGACTACGATCTCTACCTCAACTATCTGCGTGGCGGCCCCGGTTTCGGCGATCCGCTCGACCGCGAAATCGATGCAATCGCACGTGATCTGAACAACAACTTCTTGCTGCCCGAGTACGCCACCAAAGTCCACGGCGCGGTAATCGAGAAGGACAACAAGGGTGTCTGGAGCGTCGATGCGAAAAAAACCGCTGCTTATCGTGTCGAACTCCGCAAGGCGCGGCTTGATAGAGCATTACCGACCCGCGAATGGATGAAGAAAGAGCGTGACCGCATACTCATCGGCCGTGCAAGTACGGCAGTGAAGCATATGTTTGCAACGAGTTTCGAACTTTCGCCGAAATTTCTGGCTGAGTTCAAGGCATTCTGGAATCTGCCCGAAGGCTGGGATCTGAAAGAGGCGGATCTTGGAATACACTCTTACGGTTCGAAATACCGTGAGGATTTGTCCAAGCTTCCAGATGTCCATACTGTGGTGCTGGTGGAAGAATAACAGAAGATAACCAACATATTGATCACTCCCGCCAAATGGCCGGCAGTGAACAAAACAAGGAGATACATCATGTCGACCTATACTAAGCAACAGGTCAATAACCTGACCGAGGGAAAACTCGACTGGGATACCACCATGCGTATGCTTTCCATGCCCAAGGACAATGAACGCTTCGGTCTTTACCTGGAAGTATTGCAGGCCAAGGTGCCCTGGAAAGACAAGATCGTGCTGCCACTGGGGCCACATCTGTACATTGCCCAGTCGGCCAAAACCAAGAAGTGGCTTACCAAGTGCGACTGTGGACACGAGTTTGGCGATTACCGTGAAAATTGGAAACTTAACGCCGCTATTTATGTGCGAGACAACGAGGAGACGATGCGTGACGTCTATCCGTCGCTCATGGCCCCTGATACCGAATGGCAGGTGTACCGCGAGTTTTACTGTCCTGAGTGCGGCGTAATGCTCGACGTAGAAGCACCGACCCCCTGGTACCCGGTGATTCATGACTTTGAACCGGACATTGAGACGTTCTACAAGGAGTGGGTCAACCTGCCGGTTCCGGAGCATGCTGACTAGATCTGACTGGGCCGGGCGAAAACGCCCGGCCGTTTTTTCAATTCCCTACGTGGAAGCATTGTTGAAAAAAACAGAATCTAGGGAGCAAGGAGAGAACTCATGAAAGTCCGGACTTCAATTGACGAAGCCATAAATGACATTCAAGACGGAGCGACCATCATGGTTGGGGGCTTTGGTCTCGTCGGCATCCCGGAGAAGCTGATCGAGGCGTTGTTGCGGAAAGGCACCAAAAACCTGACGATTATTTCCAATAATTGCGGTGTTGACGACTACGCCCTTGGCACCCTGCTAACCACCAGACAGATCAGGAAGATGGTCGCTTCGTACGTGGGCGAAAACAAGGAGTTTGAACGGCAGTTCCTTTCCGGTGAGCTGGAGCTGGAGTTTGTTCCGCAAGGTACCCTGGCGGAGAGGATCAGGGCCGGCGGTGCCGGCATTCCGGCTTTTTACACCCCGGCCGGCGTGGGAACACAGCTTGCCGAGGGGAAGGAAGTAAGGGTCTTCAATGGCAAGGAGTACGTTCTCGAAACCAGCCTGACAGCTGACTTTGCCTTCGTCAAAGCCTGGAAAGGGGACAGGGGCGGCAATCTTATCTACAACAAAACCTCCTGTAACTTCAACCCGATGATGACTGCAGCCGGCAAGGTGACCGTTGCCGAGGTTGAAGAGTTGCTGGAGGTCGGTGAGCTTGACCCCAACTTTGTCCATACCCCGGGGATTTACGTTCAACGGGTCATCGAGTGTGCCGGTTATGAAAAGCGCATTGAGCGCAGAACGGTACGCGCCTGAGTCGGACCAGCCGGAACTTCAAATTCTTGTTTCACGCGACGACGCGACGACGCAACGTGAAACCAAGACAAAAGATTTGCTTATAAGCCTTTCGTGGCGTCGTCGCGTCGTTGCGTGAGTAATGCTTTTATGATGTTTGTAATAATTGCAACGATACAAGCTGTAAGAGAGAGACGAAGGAGAAAAATATGGCTCTGACCAGAGAGCAGATAGCGCAGCGTGCCGCGCAGGAGATAGAAGGCGGTTTTTATGTGAACCTGGGAATCGGCATTCCCACGCTGGTTGCCAACTATATCCCCAAGGACAAGCATGTGGTCTTGCAGTCGGAAAACGGTTTGCTTGGGATCGGTCCCTATCCGACGGAAGATGAAGTCGACCCAGAACTGATCAATGCCGGAAAAGAGACGATCACCATGATCCCGGGTGCTTGCCTGTTTTGCAGTGCCGAATCATTCGCCATGATCCGTGGCGGTCACATAAATCTCTCCATCCTGGGCGGCATGGAGGTATCAGTTGGCGGTGACCTGGCCAACTGGGTGGTCCCCGGCAAAATGGTGAAAGGTCCGGGGGGCGCCATGGATCTGGTAAATGGCGCGCAACGGGTCGTGGTGATCATGGAACATTGCAGCAAGAGCGGTCAGCCCAAGATTGTGAACAGCTGTTCCCTCCCCTTAACGGGCAAAGGGGTTGTAAATCGCATTATCACCGACCGGACCGTCATCGATGTCACGAAGAGCGGCCTGGAGTTGAAGGAAATCGCTCCAGGGTATTCGGTTGAAGATGTGCAAGGCGTAACCGAAGCAAAATTAATAATTGGTCCGCAGCTGAAGACGATTGATGTGCGGTAAATCAATTACCAGCAAGACGGAGAGAGGTGAAAAATGCGTAGTGTATCCGTAGTTGGCATAGGCGAAACCAAATTCGGCAGATTCCCGGAAACGTCGTTGAAAGATTTGATCCTGGAAGCGGGCACAAAGGCTGTCGCTGATACCGGTCTAGGAAGTGAAGCTGTTGAAGCTCTCTTCATGAGCAACTTTAACGGGCAACCTTTTTGCGGCCAGGGACACCTGGGGCCACTGGCGGCCGAAGTTCTGGGACTGGGGAATATCCCGACCATACGGGTTGAAGGGGCGTGCGCCTCGGGCGGTCTGGCATTCAAGCAGGCCGTGAGTGCCGTTGCGTCGGGCATGTACGACGTCGTGTTGGTCGGTGGCGTGGAAAAGATGACCCATCTGTCAACCGAGGCGGTAACCGCGGGGATCGCCGCCGCTTCTGATTTTGATCGGGAGGCTGGTATCGGTGCAACATTTCCTTCCATCTTTGCCATGATTGCCAATCGGTATTTCCACGAATACGGCAATGTGCGGGACGAGATGGCACTGTGTGCGGTTCAGAATCACGAGAACGCCCTGCTTAATCCCGATGCGCAGATGCAAAAGAGGATCACCGTGGAGCAAGTGAAGAACGGTTTTCCAATAGCAGATCCCTTCACGATTTACGATTGTTCCTTGGTCTCGGACGGTGCCGCATTTGTGGTGCTGGCGGCAACCGACGTGGCAAAAGCGTTCTGTCCGAAGCGCTTGGTGGAGGTAGTCGGCTGCGGCCAGGCTGGTGACTCGTTGAGCCTGGCTTCCAAAGGGAGCATGACAACCTTTGCAGCTACCGTGCTTGCTGCGCGACAGGCCTATGCCATGGCAGGCGTCACCCCCACTCAGATCGATCTGGCCGAGGTGCATGACTGCTTCACCATCACACAAATTATCAATAGCGAAGACCTGGGATTTTTTGCCAAAGGAAAAGGGGCAATTGCCATTGCAGAAGGTAAAACCGCAGCCAATGGTCAGATTCCGACCAATGTGAGCGGCGGATTAAAGGCCAAGGGACATCCGATCGGGGCAACCGGTCTCAGTCAGATATACGAAATTGTCACCCAATTGCGGGGAGAAGCTGGCGCCCGGCAATTAAAGAAGGCGGACATTGGCTTGACTCACAACATCGGAGGCACTGCTGCCACCTGCGTTGTCAGCATTTTCCAGGGGAGGTAGAGAAATGGAGAGACGCGGCATCATATATTCCTATTCCGTCGTGCGTAGCGGCATAGAGGCGTTACAGGAAATGACCCCCTACGTTTTGGCGGTGGTGGAAGAAAAAAGGGAAAAGCGAATGGCCCGAATCGATGGGTATACGGATAAAACGGATATTACCATTGGCATGGAGGTAACGTTTCTGGCAGACGATGAAAACGGTAATCCCATTTACAATTTTTCATTGGGGTCATGAATGCCGGATTTAGATCGGAGTAGCCAGATACGCTCTCAGGACGGAATTGTTGTCTGAAAAGGGGAATATCCATGCAAAACGCCACATGGGGCATCAGAAAAAATATAATTGCAGTGTTTACGGCGATCAACTTCATTTTTATCGCATATTCCGCACATGTCGACGCCTCGGGTATCCCCTTGAGTGTGATCGGACCGCATGAGTATGCTCTTCCGGTAAACTACGAATCATTCAATGCGGTAGCCCAATACTCATTCGTGCAGACAGACAACATGGCCTTCGACGGCAGCGGCAAGCGAGTCACCGGTCCCGGTACGTTTACGGCGGTCGGTTTCACCAAGTACGTACGATTCTTTACCTTCAAGTCGCTCCCGGACGTTGGTTTTGCCTGGGAGTTCCTGGAGCCGGAGATCAGCGTCCAGGGTCCTGGACTCTCCACAACCGGCCTGGGAGACCCCTTGACCGGCTTGGCCGTCTGGATGAAGCCGAGCAAGAACAGCACGCTAGGCCTACAGAGTTTTTTGTCGATTCCAGTCGGTGCTGAAGCGGTATCTGACAAGACGTGGGGCAGTCTTACAACCATCGTCGGCGATGTGCAGTTGGGCGACCTCAATATTGATGGCCAAACCGGCTTTATTTTCAAATCGGCCCGGCACATAACGGGTGCCGATGATGTCAATCCGGGGAGCACGTTCCACGCGAACCTGAGGGCCGGTTACCGAGCCCATGAGTATCTGGAACCATTCATAGCAGCAGACTACCAGACGACCGGCTCTTCAAATAATGAAGTCACCGGGAAAGATATCCCTGGTTCCGCCAGCAATGAATTGACCGTCGGTGGCGGGCTGATGATTCATTTTACCAATCCCATGAGTCTTACCATGAGATACGATTACGGTGTCGACGGAAAGAACACCCCGGTAACTAACGCTTTTTACTTTAAAATTGCTTACATCTGGTAAAACCGGAAATCGTAAAGGAGATGGAACAATGAAAAAGATCGTTACTATTTTTTCGGTTTTGGCAATGACAGTAATGGCATGCTCCCCGCTGGCCGCCCAAGTCACACAGCAGCAACAGTCTTTGAGGGGGGAAGTGGACACGAAGGCGGGAAAGAAGGTACGACTTTTCCATAGCGGTACTCAGGATGTGAAAAAAACAATCTGTATAGGTGATGTCATCCCGGTTTACCGGGAAGT
>DBMM01000065.1 GCA_002298925.1 Geobacter sp. UBA698
GCGGTTTTGGCATTCTTGATGTCTGAAACCGCAGCAGAGTTAAAACCTTTCTGCCGATAGGCAGAGAACTGCGGGATGGCGATGGCGGCCAGGATGCCGATGATCGCGACGACGATCAAGAGCTCGATCAGGGTAAAACCTTTACTGTTACGCATTTTGTTTAACATTTTGTTTCTCCTTTCTTTTTTTTGTGTTTGTCTGGGAGCCAGGTGTGGGATTCAGTTAACTGCTTATGTCAATCACTTAGCAAAAGCCGGGCCAATATTATGTTCATCCATAACTCACCAAAATAACGTTACTTACGTAGGAAGTCAGACATGAGTCCACTTAACAATAACCATGTCCGTCACACCAGCTGACAATTATCGTCACTCACCATCCGAATCCAGCCCAAACTTTGCCAGACGATAACGAAACGACCGGAACGTCATCCCCAGCAACTCGGCCGCCTTTTTCTTGGCTCCGCTGGTTCTCTCCAACGCCTTCAGCAGATACTGTTTCTCCAGCCCTTCCAGCAACGGTTCCAAGGCCAACCCCTCTTCGGGAATTAGAGCCTCTTCCGTATTCAGACAGGGGGTTCGGCCGGCAAAGACCTGTTTGGGCAGATTCCCCTCGGTTATGACCGAATCGTCCAGGATCAAACTGCGTTCGACGATATTTTCAAGTTCCCGGATGTTGCCGGGGAATGCATAGTTCATCAGGGCTTTGAGTGCGGCCGGCGTGATGGTTTCACAACGCTTTGTCTTTTTGGTGCTGTATTTGTGAAAGAAATAATCCGCCAGAACCGGGATATCCTCGATGCGCTCCCGCAGGGGCGGCAGGAGAATCTGGACGACATTGATGCGATAGAAGAGGTCTTCGCGAAAACCACCGTTTATGACCTGTTCCTGAAGATCACGGTTGGTTGCGGTCAGGATGCGCACATCGGTTTTCTGAACCTTGTCTCCGCCCACTCGCCGGAATTCGCGTTCCTGCACTACCCGCAGCAGTTTGGTCTGCATCAGCAGCGGCAGTTCTCCGATTTCGTCCAGAAACAGGGTACCCCCTTCGGCCTGTTCGAACAGACCGGGCCGGTCCGCAACCGCTCCGGTGAAGGCACCTTTTTTATGGCCAAAAAGCTCGCTTTCGATCAGCGTCTCCGGAATGGCGCCGCAGTTGACCGCCACAAAAGGCTTATTACTGCGGGGACTGCAGTTATGGATGGCACGGGCCGCCAGCTCTTTGCCGGTGCCGCTCTCTCCCTGGATGATTACAGAACTGCTGCTGGGCGCCACCTTCTGGATCAGCGAAAAAATCTCCTTCATCTTGGGGCTGGTGCCGATAATGCCGCAGAAGCTGTCCCGCTGCTGAACACTCTGTTTGAGCAAAGTATTTTCCCGTTTAAGGTCGCTTTTTTCCAGGGCATTACGGATCAGAACCTTGATCTCCTCGATCTTGAACGGCTTGGCAATGTAATCATAGGCCCCCAGTTTCATGGCCTCCACCGCCTGCTCGGTCTCGGAATAGGCGGTCATCATCAGCACGGCCGTATCGGGTGCCAATGATTTTACCCGCGTCAGCAGGTCGATGCCGCTCAAACCTGGCATCTGAACATCGGAGATGATCAGATCAAACAGATTGCTCTCCATCATGGCCAGGGCCTGCTCGGCGCTGTCTGCGGCAAAAGCCTGGTACCCCTCCCGCTCCAGCAGAATGGCGAGGAACTCGCGCATGCTCAGTTCGTCATCAACAACCAGAATTTTAGTAGTCATGGTATTTGCTTTCCTTCGGTCTGGAATCATACATCAACATCCAACAACTCGCCCTTGTCCAGATGCCTGATGACATGGGCCCTTTCGGCGGCACGCGGATCGTGGGTCACCATGATGATGGTCTTGCCGAATTCGGCATTCAGCCGGGCAATCAGGTCAAGGATTTCCTGGGCCGAAACCCGGTCAAGATCCCCGGTCGGCTCATCGGCCACTAAAATGGTGGGATCGGTCACAATCGCCCGGGCAATGGCCACCCGCTGCTGCTGACCGCCGGATAGCTGGGAGGGGTAATGTTCCATGCGATCGGACAGACCCACAATCGACAGAACAGTCTCGACATGCTCGCGTCGTTCGCGGCGTGAGAGAGACGTCAACAGCAGCGGCAACTCTACATTTTCAAAGGCGGTCAATACCGGGATCAGATTGTAAAACTGGAAGATGAAGCCGACGTGGGCCGAACGCCAGCTGGCCAGCTGACCCTCGCTGAGGGTGGCAATGTCGACACCGCCCACGGTGATCGTACCGCTGTCGGCACTGTCAATGCCGGCGATTAGATTAAGCAGGGTGCTCTTACCGGAGCCGGATGGTCCCATCAGCGCCAGAAACTCGCCCCTGGCGATATCGAAACTGATGGCGTCCAGCACTGGTATCGACTGCTTACCGCGCCGGTAGGACTTGGAGATCTGGCGGATACTGACAACAGCCTGTTGTTCCTGGGAAGTAGTCATGACGAGCTACTTCTTCTCCGCCAGTTTGATTCGGGCGCCGTCCTTGAGCTTGTCCAGCGGAGTGAGAACGATCTTGTCCCCCGACTTGACGCCGCTGATCTCCACCAGGTCGCCCAGACGAGCCCCACGGGAAACAGGAGTGAAGGCAACCTTGTCGACGACTACACGGTAAACCCCCTCACGGACGCCGGATCTGGCGATGGCGGCGGGATTAATGGCAATGCGTGGCTGCTGCTCTTCCGGTTTCGCTTCCCGCTCCAGAAAGGCGACCTTGACGCCCATTTCCGGCAGGATGCGGCTGTCACGGTCCACAAAACGGACTTTGACCATGACCGAAGCCTTGCTGCGGTCGGCGGTCGGTACAATCGTGTGAATGACACCGCGGAAGCGCACATTGGGCAGGGCGTCCAGGGTAATAACGCAGGGTTGTCCTTTTCTGATCAGCCCCAGATTGGCCTCGGCCACATCGGCCTCAACCTGCAATGAATCCATATCGGCAATGGTAAACACAGCTGCCTTGGCATTGGCTGCCGCCCCCAGGGGGGTGATAATGTCGCCCACATCAGCGTTTTTAGTCAGAACGACTGCATCGAAGGGTGCCCTGATCAGGCTGTAGTCGTAGGCGATGCGCGCGCCCTTCAAAGTCTCCAGGCTGTTCTGCAAAGCGGCCTGCCCTCCGTTAACTGCAGCGTTAAGCCGTTTATAGCGAGATTGAGCCGCGTCAAATTCGGCCTGGGCCACTATGCCATGCTTGAGCAGTTCGCGCTGGCGGTCAAACGCCAGAGCGGCATCTTCCTGATCAGCCCTGGCCTGTTCCAGCGCAGCTCTGGCGCTCTGCACGGCAGACTCTCCCTGGCGAATGGCAGCGTCCAGATCACGATTCTCCAGTCTGGCAATCACCTGGCCGGCGGTGACGCGGCTCCCCTCTTCCACCCCCAGCCATTCCAGCCGGCCGGTGATTTTGGAGGCCACCGCCGCCTTGCGCTGGGCCGCCACATACCCGCTGGCATTCAACAAGGTAAAGGATTGGGTGGGATAAACCTGGACCACGGAGGTGGTTTCTATGGTGACAGGCTGGCTGCGCACGATTATCACAACCACAGCAAAAACCATCAGCGCCAGAAACAACCAGGCAGCCCGCCGCCAGCGCCGGCTTCCGGCGGCACCGGAATAGCGGGATTTATCAATCGTGAGCTTGTCAAGTGAATCAGCAGACATGAACAGCTACTCCCATGACGTTGTTAAAGCACTGCCGGATGGAACGACACTACTGTCATACCACTATTGTTTCCTATTGTGAAGCGGACCGAACTAGAAATGTTTATCGTATTTTCTTCTGCCTGCTGTATTTTTGCAAATTGATGTGTTATATAAAAAAAGCTTTAGACTTGGAGAGTCGCCGCAAACAGCTTTGTTTACTTGCAGGCCTCTGCACGACAACCTGCGAAAACGATAGCAGAGCTAGAGTTGGTACGCTTCCAACTAAAACCATTTCATGCAAGGGGGCTGTAATGAGTGAGATTGTAGATGTATACGCCAGAGAGATCCTTGATTCACGCGGCAATCCGACCCTGGAGGTCGAAGTATTCCTGGAGTCCGGTTCTTTCGGACGGGCTGCCGTTCCTTCCGGCGCTTCCACCGGAGAGCGCGAAGCCCTGGAACTGCGTGACGGCGACAAGGCACGCTATCTGGGCAAAGGTGTTCTCAAGGCGGTCGATAATGTCAACAACGTGATTGCCGACGAACTGATCGGCATGGACGCCGACGACCAGGTCGCCATTGACATGAAAATGCTGGAGATGGACGGCACCGAATACAAGAGCAAACTGGGAGCCAACGCCATCCTGGGAGTATCCCTGGCAGTGGCCAAGGCTGCCGCCGACGAGGCCGGCCAGCCCCTTTACAAATATATCGGCGGAGCCAATGCCCGCGAACTGCCGCTGCCGATGATGAATATCATCAACGGCGGTGCCCACGCCGACAACAATGTCGACATTCAGGAATTCATGATCATGCCGGCCGGCGCCAGCAACTTTGCCGAGGCCCTGCGCATGGGAGCTGAAATCTTCCACGCTCTGAAGTCCGTACTCAAAAGCAAAGGTTACAACACCGCCGTGGGCGACGAAGGGGGCTTCGCTCCCAACCTCAAGTCCAACGAGGAGGCCCTGGAAGTCATCATGGAGGCCATCGTCAAGGCCGGCTACAAGCCTGGCGAAGAAGTTCTGCTGGCGCTGGACGTGGCTTCATCGGAACTGTTCAAGGATGGCAAGTATACTCTTGAGAACGAAACCCAGAAGGTCAAGACCGCTGCCGAAATGGTGGACTTCTACGAAAACCTGGTTAACAAGTATCCGATCATCTCCATTGAGGACGGCATGGCTGAAAACGACTGGGACGGCTGGAAATTGCTGACCGACCGTCTCGGCAAGCGCATCCAGATCGTGGGCGACGACCTGTTCGTCACAAACCCCAAAATCCTCAAGGAAGGCATCCAGAAGGGTATCGCCAACTCGATCCTGATCAAGCTCAACCAGATCGGCACCCTGACCGAGACCCTGGAAGCGATCGAGATGGCCAAACGGGCCGGCTACACCACGGTTATCTCCCACCGATCGGGCGAAACCGAGGACACCACCCTGGCGGATCTGGCTGTGGCGGTCAATGCCGGACAGATCAAGACCGGCTCCCTCTGCCGTACCGACCGGGTAGCCAAATACAACCAGTTGCTGCGCATCGAGGATGAGCTTGACTCCTGTGCGATTTTCAAGGGGCACGACGTATTCTACAATGTCAAAAAATAGTCGTCACATTCAGATTTGATACTAAAAAAAGGCGGGGGCAACCTCGCCTTTTTTTAAGCCTTATCATGCCGGTATCACTCTAAACTTTCCAACAACTGTCGCCTTTTCTCCCAACAATAAAATTGTATTCTATAACAATTATTTTTTTGTTCCATTTTTTCGCTGATACAGGCATACATGCAGACAAGTGTTGATCATACGGTATCAAGAGGGCATGTGTCGTGACAAAAAATCTTCTCAGTATCGGTACCAAACTTATCCGCACGCTGTTGATTTCCGGTGCCGTTATTTCCCTGCTGGGTGTGCTGTGCCGGGAGCGCCTGCCGAATGCGGTTCCACTGATTTTTATCCTCAACTTTGTGTTTTTTGTGGCCGTAATCTGGCTCCTGGCGGTGCGCAAGCTTGTGCCGCGTGTCCGGAATCTGGCCCAAGCAATGGACAGGGCGGCAGAGGGCAATCTGGCAGAGCGGGTTACAGATGAGACCGATGACGAATTCGGCAAGCTTAACACCAACTTCAACAGCATGCTGGAGCGACTTTCGAGCGTTGTTAACGGAGTCCATTCTGCCACCAGGGAACTGCGCACCATCGGTATCAATGTGGGCAAGGTAGCCGAAACCGGTGTAATCGTGGCCGAACGCCAGTTCAAATCTTCGGAAAACACCAAGCAGGCCGCCCTGGAAATCAGCCGTTCGGTGGAGGCAGTTACCCGGTCCGTAGAGGGCCTGGCCGGCACCGCCGCCGACAATTCCCGCTCTGCGGGAGAGATTTCCTCGAGCATTGCCGAGATCAATAACCGTGTGGACTCCCTGGTGCAGGCCATCAAGCGCGTCAGCGACGCCATCTCCGACATGACCCGCGCACAGAAGGAGATCAACAGCAGCGTCAATAACCTGATGGGGACCTCTTCGCGTACAAACACCCTGGTGGGTGAGATGGACCGCTCGGTGCGACACATTGAACAGAACGCTTTGGAGTCAGCCAGTATTTCGGACAGCGTGCTCAGTGACGCCAGATCAGGCAAGCAATCAGTGGAAAGCACCATTGCCGGCATCAATGAAATCCGCAGTGCCTCACGGACCGCCCGTACCGTGATCGACAATCTGTCGCTGAAGGCCACCGACATCGGCACCATCCTGCAGGTGATCGACGAAGTGGCGGAAAGGACCAACCTGCTGGCCCTTAACGCCTCGATCATTGCAGCCCAGGCGGGCGAACAGGGCAAAGGTTTTGCCGTGGTGGCAGATGAAATTAAAATGTTGGCGCGGCGCACCAAGGATTCTACCAGTAAGATTGCAGGTATCGTGACAGGGGTACAGCAGGAAACCGGCAAGGCGGTCGAGGCAATCAGACTTTCGGAATCGAAGGTACAGGAGGGTGAACGGCTTTCGCTCCGCTCCGGTGAAGCACTGGACAAGATTCTGCAGGGGTTGATAAATTCCACGGGCCAGGTCAACGAAATAGCGCGGGCCACAGTGGAACATACCCGCCAGAGCGACAGCCTGCGCAACGAAATCGAAGGAATCAGCCAGATGGTTGTTCAGATCCAGGGTTCGACCACAGCCCAGACCGGAAATACCGAACTGATCAGTGGCGCGGCCCAGAACATGCTGCAGTTGGCATCCGAGGTCCGTTCGCTGGCCGGTGCCAACAATCAGGCCGGTTCGGCACTGGTCAACTCAAATGCTGCGGTCATCAGCATGATCAAAGACATCAGCAGCGCCTGCCGAAAGCAGACCACCGGCAGTGCAGCTATTGTGGACATGGCCGAAGAGCTGGCCCGATCGGCCACCGGCAACCTTGAGACCACCAAAGTCATGGAAGATGCCGTATCCAGTCTCAGTTTGCAGATCAAGGCACTGGAGCAGGAAATGTCCGGTTTGAAGACCGCCGCACACTAGCTGCGATATTATCGACAGGCGCACAAGGAGACAGCATGGACAAAACCGAATTGTGGCACCGCTACTGCCGATATCTGTGCAGCTGCCCTGAAATCGGGCTCTCACTTGATATCAGCCGGATGATGTTTAATGACAGCTTTTTCAGCCGCATAGAGCCGGACATGCAGCAGGCCTTCTCAGCCATGCACGCTCTGGAATCTGGTACCATCGCCAACCCGGACGAACAGCGCATGGTGGGGCATTACTGGCTGCGCAATTCCGCCCTGGCGCCAACCAGCAGCATCACTGCCGAGATCCAGGCCACCATAAGCCGCATTCTGGCCTTTGCGAATGACATTCATTCCGGGAAGATCCGGGCCTCACGTGGCCAGACCTTTGACAGACAGCTGGTGATCGGCATCGGCGGCTCGGCCCTGGGACCACAATTCGTAGCCGATGCCCTCTGGTCGACCGAAGACCGGATGAAAACCTATTTCCTGGACAACACCGACCCGGATGGCATGGATCGCGTTTTTGCTGAACTGGGCAACAAGCTGGCCAGCACTCTGGCCATCGTGATATCCAAAAGTGGCTCCACCAAGGAGACCCGCAACGGCATGCTGGAGGCCCAGGCCGCCTTCCGCAGTGCCGGACTGGATTTTGCCCGTCAGGCTGTGGCCGTAACCGGTGAAAATAGCGAACTGGACCGACTGGCCAGTGCGGGTGGCTGGATCGAGCGCTTTCCCATGTGGGACTGGATCGGCGGACGCACTTCGGTGACCTCGGCCGTGGGTCTCTTGCCGGCGGCGCTGCAGGGCATCGATATCGCGGCGCTACTGGATGGTGCCCGGGTCTGCGACGAAATCACCCGCCGTCCCGATACCATGCGCAATCCGGCGGCAGTGATGGCCCTGATGTGGCACCAGGCCACCGGCGGCCGCGGTCAGAAAGACATGGTCATGCTGCCCTACAAGGACCGACTGCTGCTGTTTTCACGTTACCTGCAGCAGCTGATCATGGAGTCCATCGGCAAGGAGCTGGATCTGGAAGGCAAGAGCGTCTGCCAGGGGCTGACGGTTTACGGCAACAAGGGTTCCACCGACCAGCACGCCTATGTCCAGCAGCTGCGCGAGGGAGTGTCCAATTTTTTCGTGACATTCATCGAGGTTCTTAAGGATCGTTGCGGCAGCTCAATGCAGGTCGAGGACGGCATCACCAGCGGCGATTTTCTGTTCGGCTTTCTGCAGGGCACCCGCACGGCTCTCTACGAAAATGATCGCGAATCGATGACTATTACCGTGGACAGGGTGGATGCCCGCACCATCGGCGTTCTGGTCGCCCTGTTCGAGCGCAGCGTCGGTCTGTACGCCAGCCTGATCAACATTAACGCCTATCACCAGCCGGGAGTGGAGGCGGGCAAAAAGGCGGCCGGTGTGGTGATTTCATTGCAGAAAGAGGTTGTTGATTTGCTAAAGAGTCGGCAGCAGGAGATGACGGCGGTGGAGATCGCAGTAGAACTGGGGAAACCCGGGGAGACCGAAGCCATCTTCGCGATCCTGCGTCATCTGGCAGCCAATCCCGACCGTGGTGTGAAGGCTGCAACCGAGGGTTCAGTTGCTGACTGGAAATTCCTGCTGAAAGCTTAAGATCGAGGTTTCGTCCGCTTCGTCGGCAGGGCGCTCCAGGGGTCATCCGGCCAGGGATGCTTCGGGTAGCGCCCTTTCATTTCTTTCTTTACCTGGTGATAGGAACCATCCCAGAAACCTTTCAGGTCGCGGGTAACCTGTAGCGGCCGGCCGGCCGGCGACAGCAGATGCAGCAGCAGCGTCACCCTGCCCCCGGCCACTGTCGGGGTATCAGCCAGGCCGAACATTTCTTGCAGTTTCACCGCCAGTACCGGCAATTCCCCTGCACAATAATCCAGCCTGATGCGCGAGCCGCTGGGCACCGCCACATGGGTCGGCGCCAGCTCGTTCAGGGAGTGCTGGCGGCGATAATCCAGTAAGCCCAACAGTGCCTGGCCGCAGTTGACCGCTGCCAGCTGCTGTGCATTGCGCAGATCTGCCACAGCCGGGCCCAGCCACTCTTCCAGCGAGGCCAGCAGGGCCTGGTCGGACAGATCAGGCCAGTCGTCTTCGGGAAAAGTCTGGCGCAGCAGCAGCACCCGCGCCTGGATCTGCCTGAAGGTTTCATCCAGGGAAAGCAGGGTCAGTCCGGAGGTCCGCACCGCTTCCAGCACCACCGGCAGCAGTTCTTCCGGCTTTGGCACAAACGGTTTGGTCGACAGCCTGATAGCCCCCAGAGATTCCTCCCTGTTCGCGTTTACCCGCCCCTCGCGCTCATCCCATACAAGTATGTCACGTAGCTCTATTCGCCGATCAAGTTCGCTGCGCAGCAGTTCTTCCGTAACAGGCTGGGCCATATGGATGGTCCCTTCGGATTGGTCGCCGCCATCAATGGAAACAGCCACCAGCAACTGGCAGCTTGAAACTGACCCCTGGCGGGCTAAGCGCGCACCCCGTCCGTTGGCCAGCAGATAACGCACTCCATCCGGTTCGCGCTGTCTGGCAACCCGGTCCGGGTAGGCGCTTAACAGCAGGCGGCAGATATGGTTGTTGTCTCCGGCGTTGCTGTTGGAATTGCCTGTATCATCGACAAGCCGCTGCAGCTGGCGCGAAACCCGTTCAACCGAGGCAATGGCAGCAGTGTCAACAGCAACGGAGGTGCGCCCAGTGGCGCGCCATTCCCGCAGATACTCCCACCGCTCGACAAGATCGATAGCATATTCCCGGCAATGATCGCCAGGGACTCCGCGTCGGATGATGTCCCGCTCGGAGAGCAGCGCCGCCAGATCGCACCCCAGACCGGGACAGCCGATCTCCACTGAGCGCAAAAGCAGGCGACCAAGACGGGGATGCAACGGTAGGCTAGTCATGGCACTGCCCAGTGGGGTAATCCGGCCGCAAGAGTCCAGTGCGGCAAGTTCGACCAGCAGTTGCCGAGCCGCTGCTAGTGACACTTCGGGGGGCGGGTCCAGCCAGGAAAGCAGGGCGGGATCATTGACGCCCCAGGCGACCAGTTCCAGCACCAGCGGCGACAGGTCAGTATCCATGATCTCTGGTGGAGTGAAGGGGGTCATGGCACTGAAGTTATGGCGGCTGAAAAGACGGTAGCAGACACCCGGTCCAAGCCGGCCGGCCCTCCCCTTGCGCTGCTCAGCCGAAGCCCGGGACTCGCGGACGGTAATCAGACGGTTCATGCCGCTGGCCGGATCAAATTTCAGCCGACGGGATAGACCACTGTCGATCACGGTCCGCACCCCTTCGATGGTCAGGCTGGTCTCGGCGATGCTGGTGGCAAGCACAACTTTGCGCTGGGGTCCGGGCTGGATCGCGGCTTGTTGGCGCTCAAAGGGAAGATCACCATAAAGTGGATGAACTTCAATACCGCGCCCGGCAAGCCCAGCCTGCTCCAGGCGGCTGGCACAGCTGCGGATCTCGCCGGCGCCGGGCAGAAAGACAAGCAGGTCACCCGCGGTTTCGGCCAGTGCCTGCCGGACGGCTGCCGACACGCGGGCCGGCAGCGGCTCACGGGTCTGCCCTTCCAGGTATATTTCATCAACCGTGAACGACCGTCCAGCGGAACTGATAACCGGCACATCGCCCAGCAGGCTGGAAATGGCCTGGCACTCCATGGTGGCCGACATGACCAGGATCTTCAGGTCCGGCCGTACCTGGCGCTGCACATCCAGACAGAGAGCCAACCCAAGATCGGCCTGGATGCTGCGTTCATGGAACTCGTCGAAGATGACCATTGCCACTCCTTCCAGCAAGGGATCATGCTGGATGCGGCGGGTCAGGATCCCTTCGGTAACAACTTCAACACGGGTTCTTACGGAAAGGCGACTGTCAAAACGGATCGTATAGCCGACGGTTTGCCCCGGCTCTTCACCCATGGTGCGGGCCATCCAGCGGGCAGCGGAGACGGCGGCCAGACGGCGCGGCTCCAGCATGATAATCCGTCCGGCTTCGGGCGGGATGATGTCGAGCAGCGCCAGGGGAACGCGAGTAGTCTTTCCGGCACCGGGGGGGGCGTGCAGCACACAGCTGCGGTTCCGGTGGATCGTGTCCAGCAGTTCGGGCAGGATTTCGTCAATGGGCAGGGATAGTATCATCGATCGCCAGGTTATGCAGGGTCAAACCTTCCAGGGAGGCCTGGGTGCCATTCCAGCCCCGATTGAGAACATCTTCAGCCAGGGCTAAGGCCGGGGATGAAGAATCCCCGGTTGTCGTTATGCCACGCAGGGCTGCCAGCAGGTCAATGACCGGGATCTCATCCGGATCACGGGCCGGCAGCCAGCCCGGTTCCCTGCCGGAAGTAGGCAGCAGGTAGCCAAGCGCGGCCAGGTTCTTGAGGGCGTCATCCATACGGTAAAACGAAACATCAAGATCATGGGCCAGATGGTCTGTCGTTGGTGGTCGACCGCCCTGGCGAAATCTGCGGCAGACCTGAACCATCAGCGCCAGAGACAACTTCTCCCGCAGGTCCGGATCACTGGAAACCGGCAGAAGAGCGGTCAGACCATGGCCACTGCACTGGTGGGCATGCACCACTTCCAGCCCGAAAAGGACAATCAGCCAGCTGGTGTAAACCCATATCAAAAAAACCGGCACAGACGCCATGGTTCCATAGATGGCATTGTAGTTGGCCATGCCGATCTGAAAATGAAAATAAGCCCACTGGGCAACCTGCCAGAGGGTGCCGGCCAGGATACCACCCACCAGGGCCGAATTAAAGCGCACCCTGGTATTGGGGATAAAGATATAGAGAAAGACCATGGCAATCCAGATGCTGACGTAAGGCACCAACCTGAAAAGAAGCAGGATGGCATCTCCCAGATAGGTATGCTCAATCAGCCACTTCACCAGCCACTGGCTCTGCAGGGTGCTGGTCATGCTCATGGCCACCAGCAGCAGCAGTGGCCCCACTACTACCACGCTCAGATAATCGCTGAAACGGCGCTGCAGGGTACGGTTCTCGCTGACCCCCCAAATGGTATTAAAAGCCTGTTCGATGTTTTCAAGAAGCGAAATGACCGTCAGGATCAGGACCAGCAGTCCGATGGCCCCCAGAGATTTGACATTGGTATTGTTGACATATTCGATGATCCTGGCAACCAGCTCCTGGGAATCACCGGCAACCGAGGCGAGAATCGGTTCAATGGCGTTATGGGCACCTAGCCCCTTGAGCACGGAAAAGGCGATTGCCAGAAAGGGAACCAGTGACAGCACGGTGGTATAGGTCAGCGCGGAGGCCCGCAAAGGCCCCTGGTGGGAAATGAAATTGACGGCAAGAATATAGCCCAGTTGCAGACCTGAATAGATGCGCCCCTTCAGGCCGATCCATGCCTGGGGATTCTTAGTCTGCAGGAGTGCTGGAATCTTTGCAACGCCATGACTGGTCCGACTCACATCCCACCTCCTTGAGCAGTCGATCGAGCTAATCAATTCTACATCAAATCATAACCTGATCAAATCCTCATGCTCTTCCTCATGGGGATTGATGTGGATCATCACGTCGCCCACATTGGGAAACCCGTCGAAAATCAGCTTTTTCACCCGGGTGGCCACGTCATGGGACTCCTTGACGGTCATGCCCGGGTCCATCTCCAGCTTGAGATCTATGATCATATATTGCCCGGAGCGGCGGCCGCGGATGTCGTGGACATGTTCCACCTGCTCGACACTTTCCGCCAGTCGCGTAACCTCCAGAATGAAATCGGGGGGCACGCTGCCGTCCATCAGGTCATGGGAAGCATCCCGGAAGGTCTGCCAGCCAATATGCAGGATAAAAAACGAGGTCAGGCCTGCCGCCAAGGGATCCATCACGCCGAAGCCGAAGAAAGCTCCCATAACACCGGCCAGGGTCGAGATGGAGGTGATAGCGTCCTTGCGATGGTCTTTGGCCATGGCCAGCAAGGCCGGACTGGCCAGATGCTGGCCGGTTTTATGGGTAAAGCGGTAGAGCCATTCTTTGATGATGATGGTCAGAAACGCCGCCAGTACGGCAATCATGCCGGGCGTTTTGAAGTTGTGATCAATAACGGCATGCACAGAAGTAATCAGGATCCAGACGCCGGTGGCAACGATCACCAGCGAAACCAGCAGCGCGGCCAGACTCTCGGCCCGGCCATGGCCGTAAGGGTGCCGCTCGTCGAAAGGCATCCGTCCCAGCTTTAGCGCCACCATGGTGGAAAAGATGGCCACGAAATCGCAGGCACTTTCGATACCATCGGCAAAGACCGCATCGGAGTGCCCCCAGTAACCGGCGGCCAGCTTGAAGACCATCAGTACCGCATTCACCCAGAAGCCGATCTTGATGATCCGGTCGGCACTATCAAATCGTTCGGTGCGTTGCATGAATTACTCCGTCTTACGCAGGTCCTTGACCCGCAGCTGCAGGCTGGAACTTCCGTTCCATTCATTGATTTCCGGGAAAAAGGCGATATCCACCGGACCATCGGTCTGCGACTGGGCCATGCGGAAGGCAATGGCATTGAAAGTCATGCCCTGCCTGCTCAAGCGCAGCCACAGATGACCATCACCCACCACCCGCCGCTCCACCACGGTCATGGCGCGCAGCATCAGCACCGGCTCGGGGTTGCCGGCACCGAATGGTTCAAGACGCTTCAGTTCCCGGACCAGATCAACGGTAATCTCCTCTGGCTGTGCCTCGGCATCGATATTCAGGCGCGGCACAAGATCATCATCGCTCAGCATACGCCCGGCTTCTGCCTCAAACGTCCGGGCAAATTCCTCGAACTGCTCACTCTTCAAGCCAACACCGGCAGCATGGCGGTGGCCTCCGAAGCGTAACAGGCAGTGTCCACAGGGCTTAAGGGCATCCAGCAGATGAAAACCGGGGATACTGCGGCCGGAGCCTTTGGCCAGGCCGTCGTCGCCCAGGGAAATCAGAATGGTGGGACGGTGATAACGCTCGACCAGTCGGGAGGCGACGATGCCGACTACCCCCTGATGCCAGTTGTCCGAGGCCAGCACGATGCTGCGGCGGGCCGGAAAATCGCCGGCCAGTTCAACCATGGCCACCGCTTCCTCGAAAATGCGCCGCTCAACTGACTGGCGCTCGGCATTGGCGGCGTCCAGATCATCAGCAATCCGCAGGGTTTCCCTTGGATCTGAGCTCAACAGCAGTTCCACACCCGGTACGGCACTTTCCATCCGTCCAGCCGCGTTCAGACGCGGAGCCAGTCGGAATCCGACCTGTCCGCAGCTGACATGCCCCTTGACGCCAGCCACCTGTTTCAGCGAACAGATTCCGGTTTTGATGGAATCGGAAAGCTGTCTGAGGCCGTGGAAGGCATAGATGCGGTTCTGACCGGTAAGCGGTACTACATCGGCAATGGTACCCAAGGCAACCAGGTCGAGCCACTGACGCAGGTCAGGGGCATTGCCGTCAGCAAAAGCCAGCTGATCCCGCAGGGCCGCCCGCAGCCCCACCAGCAGATTGAATGCCACACCAACTCCTGACAGGGATTTGAAGGGATAGTCGCAGCCGGGCTGCAGCGGATTAAGTACGGCTGCTGCATCAGGTATCGTCTCACGGGGGGCGTGGTGATCAACAATAATCAAGTCAACACCCCGTTGGCGGCAGAAGAGGGCCTCATCAACAGCGGTGATGCCGCAATCAACCGCTATGATCAGTCGAGCCCCCATGGCGATGATCCGTTCCAGGGCATCGCAGCTTAGTCCATAGCCGTCATCGAAGCGGTTGGGGATGAAATAACGGCAGTCGAAACCGGTCTCACGCAAAAAGGAGACCAGCAAGGTAGTGCCGGTTATGCCATCCACATCATAATCGCCATAGACACAGACCGGCTCCCTGCTCTGTCTGGCGTCCAGCAGACGGGCAACAGCGGCGGACATCCCCTTCAACAGGGCCGGATCGTGCATGTCGGCCAGGGACGGGTTGAGAAAAGAGCGGGCAACGTCGTCCGAGAGAATGCCGCGGGAGACGAGGATCGAACGGACCAGCGGATGCAATCCGGCTTCAGACAGCGGTCCCGTTTTACCAGATAAATCTATAGATCGCACTACCCATCTTTTCTGCATGCATGCTCCACGTCTGTTAAAAAAAATCCCCCGACTGGCGGGGGATTTTCATAAAACGTATTTACTTCTGTTTTGTTGCGCCGGAACTGAACTGTTCAATCATCCCCTTGATCTGGATGGCGGTACCACTGGTGGAATCCTGTTGGAGATACCTGGTCCAGAAAGGGATGGCCTTGTCCGGCTGTTTCAGATCATTGGCATAGACCACACCCATGTTGTACAGGCTTTGCAGATGATTCGGCTCGATCTTCTGGGCCTTTTCAAAGTTGGCCAGGGCTTTGTCATACCAGCCCACCTTGCGGTACATGACCCCCTGATCGGTCAGCACATTGGGGTTGTTGGGCTGAATTTCAAGGGCCTTGGAATAGGCATTGATCGACTTCTGAGCCTGTTCGGTGTCGAAATAATCGTTGCCCAGGGAAATCCAGGCATTAACATTTTTGGGATCAGCTGCGACAATTTTCTCAGCCTCGGCAATGCGGCTGGAATAATCTGCAGGAGAACCGGATCCAGCCGGAATGGCCGGTACAGCCTGCTGGCTTTTGCCGGCGTTGCTGATGCTGAATACCAGATATCCGCCCAGAAGGCCTACCACCAGAGCAACCGCCGCTATCAGAATGGAATCTTTTTTCAATACAGGTCTCCTTGACTTGGCATCTAATTTTCAACTAGGCCTTGTTTTCCTGCTTGACCGAAGAACGGTTTTCAAGCAGTACCACGATGGGGCTGGCCACGAACACCGATGAGTATGTTCCCACCAGAATGCCAATCAGCAACGCCAACGAAAAATCGTGAATGACTTCACCGCCGAAAAAGAATAGAGCCCCGGCAGCCAGAAAGGTCGTCAGCGAAGTTATGATGGTGCGGGTAAGAACTTCGTTGATACTGCTGTTGAAGATTGTAGTGAGTGCGCCCTTGAGATTCTTGTGCAGGTTCTCGCGAATCCGGTCAAAGACAACCACCGTATCGGTCAGGGAGTAGCCGGCGATGGTCAGTACCGCCGTAATGAAGAGCAGGTTGATCTCCTTGTTCAAAAGGAAAAACACGGCAAACATGGCCAGAACGTCATGGGTCGTGGCGGCTATGGCACCGATGCCGAACTTGAAATCAAATCGCCAGGCGATGTAGAGAATGATGCCTACCAGAGAAATTACAACCGCAATCAGGGTGTCCTTGCGCAGCTTGTCGCCGATGGAGGGGCCGATCTCGGTTGAGCTTTCCAGTGTAAAGGTATTGTCAGCAAATTCCTTTTTAAAGGCGGTCTGGACGGTATCAGCAGCCTTACCCAGTGCCAGAGAAGTGTTCTTGTCGATCTTCACCAACAGTTTGTTGCCATCCTTGATTTCCTGCAGGTCCACCTTGCTAATGCCGTTTTTGTGCAGGGCCGCGCGGGCATCGGCTATGGGCAGCGGTTTACTGAACTTGAGCTGCAAGGAGGTGCCGCCCGAGAAGTCGATGCCCATATTGGCCGCTCCGCGAGCAATCTGGATGACTCCGATAATGCCGATTATCGAGATAATGGCAGAAATAACGAATGCGATGTTGCGCTTGCCGATGAAATCTATGTTGGTTTTGCCCAAAAGTTCCATGGATCCCCCCTTTATATGCTGAGTTTCTTGACTGTTCCCTTATGCAGGAACTGGTCAAAGATCACCTTGGTGCCGATCAGCGAGGTGAACAGGTTGATGATGACACCCAGACTGAGGGAAACGGCAAAGCCCTTGACCGGACCGGTGCCGAACTGAAACAGTACCGCCGCAGTGATCAGTGTGGTGATGTGGGAGTCCATAATCGTCAGAAAAGCCTTGTCGTAACCGGCATCCAGGGCAGCCTTGGGTGTCTTGCCCAACCGAAGCTCATCTCTGATGCGCTCGAAGATGATGACATTGGAGTCAACCGACATGCCGATCAGCAACACGATGGCGGCAATGCCCGGCAGAGTCAATGTTGCCCCCAGGGCAGACAGGGCGCCCATCAGAAAAAGAATATTAAGAATCATGCCGAAATCGGCAATCAGACCGGAGAACTTGTAATATATCGCCATGAAGAACACCACCAGCAGGACGCCGATCAAGCCGGCCATCAGCCCCTTGTTGATGGAATCCTGACCAAGGGACGGTCCGACGGTTTCGTTCTGGATGATCTTGACCGGTGCCGGCAGCGCTCCGGCCCGCAGTACGATGGCCAGGTCGGCAGCGGTCTTTTCGGTGAAATTGCCCGAGATCTGGGCACTACCGCCGGAAATGCGTTCCCGGATAACCGGCGCAGAATAGATGTTGTTGTCAAGCACGATGGCAAAACGCTTGCCTACGTTGGCGGCAGTCACCTGGTCGAACAGCTTGGCGCCCAGCGAGTTGAATTCGATGGCCACATAGGGTTGGTTGAACTGGGAGTCAATCCGCACCTGGGCGTCGGTCAGCAGGTCGCCAGTGATGAGCGACTTCTTCTGCAGCACCATGGGAATCTCGTTGACAGCACCGGTAACCTGGTCAACCGTTTTTTCCTTCAGTAGTTCGGCATCATCGGGAATACTGGATGACGAGGGCTGAATATCCTCGCGCACCATCTTGAACTCAAGCCTGGCGGTCTTGCCGATCAGGTCGATGGCCCTCTGGGGATCCTTGATGCCCGGCATCTGCACCACGATATGGTTAAGGCCTTCGCGTTGGATAACCGGTTCGGATACGCCGAATTGGTCAATCCTGTTGCGGATCGTCTCCAGGGCCTGGGCAACCGCTTTGTCCTTGCGATCCTGGGCGTCTTTTTCATTGATGCGCAGATTGAGCGCCACAAACCCGCCCTCATCATAGGGCGGGGTCAGTTCATAGCCGGGATACTTGTCCTTGAGCAGCTTCTGAACCGCCGCAGCAGTATCTTTTTCATAGACCAGGACGGAAATCTTGTCGGCCCCGGTGCGGGCAATCCGCTTGAAATGAAGGTTTTTGCTGTTCAATGTGTCTTCCAGGTCGGTTGCCACAATATCCAGCGAGCCTTCCACAGCCTTCTGGGTGTCAACCTCCAGAACCAGGTGGGTGCCCCCCTGCAGGTCGAGTCCCAGATGGATCTTGTCCTTGGGCAGAAGACCGCCCCACCAGGATGGCAGCTTAGCCACCAGGGTCGGTGTCAGATAGAGAAACGACAGTAAAACGAAGATAAATACCAGGCTAATGCGCCAGCCATTTCCTTTCGGCATGAAGCACGTTCTCCCTTCGAAGGTAGTTGTTTTAGGTGTGTTTCCGGTTAATCCTTCTTGACGGAAGCGATATATGGCTTGGTGATTTTGATGACAACGCCGGTGGCGATCTCCAGGGAGACGATACCGTCATCCACGGAGACTACCTTGCCGTGAACACCGCCGGCGGTGATGACATTGTCACCTTTCTTGATGGATTCCAGCAAGGCCTTATGGTCCTTGGCCTTCTTCTGCTGAGGACGTATCAAGAGGAAGTAGAAGATGGCAAACATGAAAACCAGCGGGATGACTTGCTGGAATGCGGCCATGCCACCACCTGATTGAGCTGCGGCACCACCTGGGGGACCCGACATCGCAAAAGCTAATCCAAACATTTAACTACCCTCCTTTAGCAATCTGATTTGTATCTTGTTTTTCGTAATAACAACGACGGAAATCTGAAAAACTGCTCTCCTGAATAGCTTTTCTCATGCGTCGCATCAGGTCAAGAAAGTAATACAAATTATGGTATGTATTCAGATTCGAGGCCAGGATCTCACCGGAGCGGTAAAGGTGCCGCAGATAGGCACGGGAATAGGTGCGGCAGACATGGCAGCTGCATTCCGGGTCCAACGGTCCCTGGTCCTCTTCATAAATTTTGGCTTTAATGTTGATACGGCCCTGACTGGTGAATAGCATGCCGTTACGGGCATTGCGGGTCGGCATGACACAGTCGAACATGTCATAACCATGCCAGACAGCCTCAACCAGGTCCTCGGGAGCACCTATTCCCATGATGTAGCGGGGGGCATCCTTGGGCATCATTGGTGCACAGCACTCCATCACGCCGTACATCTGTTCCTTTGTCTCGCCCACCGAGAGACCACCCAAAGCATAGCCGTCAAAACCAATGGAACAGATATCCTCCAGACTGCGGGCGCGCAGGTCATGGTGCATGCCTCCCTGGATAATGCCGAACAACTGCTGCCCCTCGCGACGATGGGCCTCTTTACTGCGCAGCGCCCAGCGGGTGGTCATATCCAGGGAACGCCTGACGTAATTATAATCGGCTGTCGCCGGTGTGCATTCATCAAAACACATGATGATGTCGGCGCCCAGAGCTTCCTGAATTCTTATAGACAGTTCAGGCGTCAGAAAATGATAGGATCCGTCTATATGGGACTGAAAGCGGACTCCTTCTTCGCTGATCTTTCGCAACTCACCCAAACTGAAGACCTGGAATCCGCCGCTGTCGGTCAAAATCGGTCCCTGCCAGTTCATGAACTTGTGCAGTCCACCCAGTTTCTCAACCAGTGCGTGTCCTGGTCTGAGATAGAGATGATAAGTATTGGACAGGATAATCTGGGCATTGATTGCCAGCAGGTTTTCCGGAGTCATGGCCTTGACCGTGGCATTTGTTCCGACCGGCATGAAAATGGGTGTTTCGATCACGCCATGGGTTGTTTTCAAAGAACCAAGGCGCGCGCCGCAGGATGCGTCCTGATGAATGACTGTGAAATTTGAATCGGCCAAAAAAATACCCTGAGAATCCGTAGTTTAATTTTGAAACTGATTTACATATTACAGAATCAGCATGGCATCCCCGTAGCTGTAAAAACGGTAAGCACGGCGGATAGCTTCCTGATAGGCCTCAAAAACGAAATCCTTGCCAGCAAAGGCCGACACAAGCATCAATAAGGTCGATTCCGGCAGGTGGAAATTGGTAATCAACGCATCAACCACTTTGAAGTTGTAACCGGGATAAATAAAAATATCGGCCTCGCCATCACCAGGCCTGACATTACCAACCTTGTCGGCAGCATACTCCAGGGTGCGCGCTGTTGTGGTACCAACCGCCACTACCCTGCCCCTGCGCTGCCTGACTGAATGAATGGCGTCCGCCGTTGTCTCCGACAGCGAATAACGTTCGGTATGGATGCGGTGGTCTTCCACCTGTTCAACCCGAACCGGCTGAAAGGTGCCCAGACCGGTATGCAAGGTCAAACATGCCATGGCAGTCCCTTTTTCGCTGATCTTTGCTAAAAGTTCTTGCGAAAAGTGCAATCCTGCGGTCGGCGCGGCAACTGCACCGGGCATCTGGGCAAAGACAGTCTGGTAGCGCTCTTTGTCCAGTTTTTCAGCAGACCGCTGCAAGTAAGGGGGCAAGGGCATCTGCCCTTCCCGTTCAAGCCACTGCTCAAAGGGCTCATCACCGGCAAAAGCGATCAGCCAGGTCTCGGCATCCCGGCGTCCAACTACAATGGCTTTCATACCGGCTGCCAGGGTGATGGACTGTCCTGCCCTGAATCCTTTTGAACCGCGCAGCAGGCAGTTCCACACAGCACTGCCACTGTCATCCGGGCGAACCAGAAATATTTCCACCTTGCCGCCAGTAGCTTTATTACCAAGCAACCTGGCCGGAATAACCTTGGTGTCGTTCAGCACCAGCAGATCGCTCGGCTTTAGATAGGCACCGATATTGGCGAAAAGGTCATCTGTTACACTACCAGTCTGACGATCGAGCACCATCAGACGCGATGCGTCCCGACGGGGTTTCGGAAACCTGGCTATCAGCTCTGGAGGAAGGTCGTAATCAAAATCCCTGACTAACATAAAACACCGTTCAACGAATATCAAAGAGCTTTTTCAACTCTGTACCCGGATAATAATAAGAGAGTATCTCTTCGTAATTGAATCCGTCCAGCGCACGTTGTTTGGCGCCCCACTGACACAGACCGACACCATGGCCATTGCCGAGACCTGAAAAAAGGATATCGCCATTGACAGCCTTTACAGTAAAATTGGTGCTTTTGATGACACCGTAGCCGATGTATTTGCGAAACTGGTCACCCGTGACAGCGACTTCACCCCGTGCTGTAACCATGATCACGCTTTTCAGGCGACCGCGACCATTGCGCAAACCTGGCCTGATATCTGTCAGACCGGAAACCTTAACCCCGGCAGTACGAAGCTTTTCTTCCATATCGCGCAGGGACAGTTTCTGTTCCCAGGACACCGAATGTGTTGTCAGGCAGTATTCGCAGTCAACTCCTTTAAGGTACGGCAGGACAGCCCCCCAGACATTATCAGCCGACTCTGTTTTGCCGCCGCAGCTGGAGTGATAAAAAGCCTGAATAATAGAATTATTATAAGTCAGAATCTGGCCGGCAGTTTCTGAGACAGCGCGCCTGGCGCGGCTGTCTTCGATCAGGCAGCCGTCATAGACTTGGTCTATGACCGAAGACTCAAGGTGATAGGGTGCATTGCTGCGTGCCTGCTTGCGGTAAAGCGCATAGGTCCGTGCGATTACCGCCTGAGCCTTGACCGATTCGATCGGCCATGCCGACGAAATTTCGCAATTGATGAGACCGACCAGGTAATCTTCCAGAGGTAGTTCATTGACAACCAGCAGCCCCTTGTCGGTGGGAGAAATTTCTGCAACACCGCGATAAGGTTTGCCATTGACAATCACCGCTGCCGGAGCGGTCATGGTCAACCTGCGATAAGCGACACCATCCACTACAACAGTATCCCTGACAGACCTGATGATGACAGGCGGTGCCAGGGACACCGCTTCCCCGTTTTCACGAATAGCCAGCAGGCCATCTCCATCCACGGTGACACTGGCACTGTTCTTGACTATGGCAACACGGATTATGTCAACAGGAATAGCGGCATCAGTTCTGACATCCATACACCAGAGGACAAACACGATGCCAACAATTAACTGAAAACTTATGCGCATAAATAGTGACCGCAAAACTTGTCGATAGAACCACAAGAACGGGCTCAATGTCAATTTTTTTTGATATTCATCCGCCCTGCCGACAGAGTACTTCAATTTATTGGATAAGTTGGCACAATTACTGTATCTTCGTTCTTCATTATTCCGTTGGTAGTCAATTAACAAAGTCATCAAGCTGCTTCAACTTTTCAGGTTTATTGCTGCTATTTTCGCAACACATCGAATAACCTTGCATTATACTGTTGGTTTTTATTAATTCAAGGATCTCATTAGCAGTCGTTTTTGCCAAATTACATAAACAATCAAGCCTTTCGACGGAGACATCATCAGGTATATGACGATCAATGCTTATCGAATCTGGCGCAGCATCCGCTTGTAAGTAACAGAGAAAGGTCTGAAGTGTTCTTCAACTCGCTGAAAATAAAAATCGTCGGAATGGTCGCGATCATCATCATCGCCATCATTTCGATTGTTTCAGTCAGCAACCTCAGGCATCAGAAGAAAATGCTTGAAGATGTAGCCGAGCAGAGTTCTGTCATTCTGGTGGAGAGCATAGTCACCAGTATTTACAGTTCCATGAAGAGCGGTCATTCCAACGAGATTGACGGCATCCTGGCAGACATCAAAACCCACAACTACATCAAGGCCTTGCGGATTGTTGATCACTCCGGCAAGATCCTGCACTCCGCCAACCAGAATGAAATCGGACAACGGCTTACCGCCGAAGAGTGCAAAGCTTTGGCAACCCAGACAGTAGACCGCTTTTATTTCTCGCGCAAATCAGATGTGTTTGACTCCTACTCCAGAATTGTCAACTCTCCCCAGTGCCAGGGATGCCATGCGGCAACGCAGGCCACCATCGCCATTCTTGAAACCGAACTGTCCCTGCAAAGCCTGACCAGCCACATCAGAAAGGGGCAGATCGACACCATTGTTTCCTCAACATTAATCATCGTCCTGATTGTCTCGGCACTGTTCATATTTCTTGTTGCATATGTCGACCGCCCCATCCGCCAGTTGATCCAATCAATGCATAGTATTGAACAGGGTGATTTCGACGTCACAGCCAACATCAACAGCACCATCGAAATGAAGCGACTCTCCCAGCATTTTAACATGATGACCGCCAAACTGAAGGAGTTGATGTCCACAACCATCTTGCATGAACGGGAACTGGCCCGGGCCCAGGAAAAACTCGCCCACCACCATGAAACCCATCTGATGAACCTGCGCCTTGAAGAACAACTCAAAGAGATCGAAAATCTTAATGTCTCACTGGAAGAGCGTATTGAGGAGGTGGAGCAAGCCAATTACACCATAACCGATCTGGCCAGTGAAATCGAACAGAAGAATATCAGCTTGAATCGTGCGGTAGACCGCCTGTCCTCCATTTACAAAATCGGCCTGGCAATCAACTCCACCATCGATATTGACCGGCTATTCAACCTGATTGTCCGTACAATATCCACTACCCTCAAGGCCAACATCGGTTACATTATACTATATGACAAACAGAACCGAACCATGAACGTCAGCAACCTGATCGGAAACGGCAAGGTACTTATCCCCAAAAAAACGATCCCGATGAAAGATTCCAGCGTTTCAGCCTGGGTCATCAGAAACCGGCAGCCACTGCTGATTGAAGACATCAACCAGACTCCCCAATTTGATCGCTTTAGCGATCTTGGTTATGAGCGCAAGTCGCTGATCTGTGTTCCGCTGATTGTCAAGGATGAAATCATCGGTACAATCAGTGTTGTCAACAAAATCGACGATTCACAATTTGATGCTGGCGAACTGGAAATGCTGACAACCATTGCCGCCCAGTCTGCCATCGCAATCAAAAACGCCACACTTTACGAAGAACAGCAGCAGACCTACCTCAACACTATCCAGGCCCTGGTTTCAGCCATCGAGGCCAGTGACAGCTATACAAAAGGCCATTCGGAGCGGGTAACACGCTATAGCATCGAGATTGGACTCCGTATGAATCTACCCCAAGACCGCCTGCAGGTACTGGAACGAGCCGCCATCCTTCACGATATCGGCAAGATCGGCATCGACCTTTCCCTGCTCCATAAACAGGGCAAATTGACTCCCAGCGACATCCGCGAACTGCATATGCACCCGGCTATCGGTATGAAAATACTTGAGCCGATCGAGTTCCTGCTGGACGTGCGGACCTGCATTGGTCAGCACCATGAGCGTTATGACGGCATGGGCTATCCGAACCGGATCAAGAAGGAAGAGCAGCTGATCGAGTCGCGAATCCTTAGTGTGGCCGATTCATTCGATGCCATGACATCCGACCGCCCCTACCGTAAGGCACTTACAATCGAAACCGCAGTCAAAGAACTGCGCGACAATGCCGGCACTCAGTTTGATCCGGAGATTGTTCAGATTTTTGTAGAAATCATCGAAGAGGGGACCTTATTCCGTTCCAGAGTGGCTACCTCTGTCGACAACCTGGCGTTGGTTGCGGTCCAACCGTGATTGTTTCCAGACCCCTTCAGACTAAAAAGAGGATTTCAGTGTGTCAGCCCTGCTTACCGTAAATCAACTGCATACTAGTTTCAGAACTACTGAGGGAGCTTTCGACGCGGTCAATGGTGTCAGCTTCTCCATCAACAAGGGAGAGACTGTCGCTATCGTGGGTGAATCCGGTTCGGGCAAGTCCATGACAGCCCTTTCGATCATGCGTCTCGTTCCGTCGCCCGGCTTCATTCGCTCAGGAAGCATCTGCCTGGACGGCACGGATATCCTGAATATTTCGGACAAAGCAATGCGTTCCATCAGGGGCAGCCGCATCTCGATGGTGTTCCAGGAACCGATGACATCCCTCAATCCGGTGCTTCGTATCTGCGATCAGGTCATGGAGCCGTTGCTGCTGCACAGGGGTATGAGCCGTAGCGAGGCAGCCGAGCGCGCCGCAGAACTGCTGCGCACGGTCGGTATTCCGGCTTCCGGCGACCGGATGAGAGACTATCCTCACCAGTTAAGCGGCGGCATGCGCCAGAGGGTCATGATCGCCATGGCCTTGGCCTGCAGCCCGGATCTGCTGATAGCCGACGAGCCGACCACCGCCCTTGATGTCACTATTCAGGCCCAGATTCTGGAGTTGATCGACGGCCTGAGACAATCGGCCGAGATGGGGCTGCTGCTGATTACCCACGATCTGGGTATCGTTGCGGAGCGCTCCGACCGGACCTGTGTCATGTATGCCGGCCGGATTGTAGAGTCGGCAGCCAGCCCGGACCTGTTCCGCAATCCCGGCCACCCCTATACCCGGGCCCTGCTGGCATCGCTGCCACAAAACGCCGAACCGGGCAAACCCTTGGCGACCTTGTCCGGGCATCCCCCCAACCTTGCGCACCAACCGGCGGGATGCGGTTTCTGCGAGCGCTGTCCGGTGGCACTGCCCGAATGTCGTCTAGAAGTCCCCGAATTAATCGAAATTGCACCGGGACACCAGGTGCGCTGCTGGAACCGGCCATGACAACAGATTCGAATATACTCAATGGGGTGAACCTGCATAAACACTTCAAGCTTAAGCGTACTCCCGGTTCACCCACGGCCACGCTGACTGCTGTAGATGATGTTTCCCTGGAAATTCCCAGAGGCGAAACACTGGGAATCGCCGGAGAATCAGGTTGCGGCAAGTCGACCCTGGGCAAGATCATGGCTGGTCTGATAACTCCTGATCAGGGAATTGTCAGCTACCGCGGTACGGATATCAGCGGCATGTCCGCCGTCGCATTTGCCGGCTTTCGTCAGCAGACACAGATGATCTTTCAGGATCCTTTTTCGTCCCTCAATCCACGCATGCGGGTCGGCGACATCATCGCCGAACCGCTGCTGATAGCCGGCCCCGAAACGGCAGCCTCCCGACGTTCCCGGACAGAGACGCTGATGACCACCGTCGGACTGCACCCCGAACAGTACGATCGTTTCCCCCACGAGTTTTCCGGAGGCCAGCGCCAACGCATCGGCATCGCCCGGGCCCTGGCAAGCTCGCCAGAGATCATTATCGCCGATGAACCTGTTTCATCACTGGATGTATCCATCCAGGCCCAGATCATCAACCTGCTGCAGACCATGAAAACGGATTTCAACCTGGCCATGATGATCATCTCCCATGACCTTTCCGTGCTGCGTCACATCTGTGACCGGATCAGCATCATGTATCTGGGCACCATTGTGGAAAACGCGCCTTCGTCCCGGCTGTTCCAGCGCTGCCTGCATCCCTATACCGAAGCCCTGATCGCCGCCATTCCCAAAATCCATTCGACAGCTGGACCCAAGCCGGTTCTGCTCAAAGACGATCTCCCCTCACCCCTGGCCATCCCTTCCGGCTGCCGTTTTCACCCACGCTGCCACTATGCACAGGAAATTTGTCGTCAGGAGAGCCCTCGCCTGGAACAGAAAAAAAACGGCCACCTGGCCGCATGTCACCTAAGCAGCGCGATTTTTCCGGACTAATCCGCCAGTCAGACGACCATCTGATACATCTCGAACAAGAGTAACCACTTTCAATCTTGACACCACAAAAATCCATATATATAATTTATAAAAACTACAAAGGCATAACCATGGAATTTGACAAACAGAAGGATTTTAGTGCGGAAGCTGAGGTATTAAAGGTGCTCGGACACCCGGTCAGACTGAAGATAGTAACCGGACTCTGCACCCAGGAGTGCAATGTAAAGCATATCTGGGAATGCCTCGGCCTGCCCCAGGCCACGGTTTCACAACATCTGGCGCTGCTGAAGCACAAAGGCATCATCGAGGGCAAACGCGAAGGGGTCGAGGTCCATTACAGCGTCATCCATCCTCTGGCGCGTACGATCGTGGCCTCACTTGCCGGTTGAGTGTCCGCGACGGGCCACGACGTATATTACCTCATAGCTGGCGGGAATCATCCCGTCTTTTTCAAAATGTGAGCGATAGTAGTCAGCCATGTCACTCAAGACAGCCCGCCACCCCAGACCTCCAGCCGTATCACTGCGCGAGGCGGTACCAGCACCCACCCCCTTGATGGACCGCAACAGGGCCGCCACATCGGCATGATGTTCCATAACGATTTCACTGGTCACCATTACCTGATCAAAATCCAGTAGCGTCAGCGCCTGCTCCACCTCGCTCAACTGCTTGAAGCGGTGCAGCCTGTCGATTCGGCTGTCCGAATTGCCAAAGTGTGATGACAGTGCCTGCCGGTAACTTTCCTGCAATTCCCACAGAGTACTTCCACCAAAAAAAGCCAGACAGAGCAGACCGCCATCCATCAGAACGCGGCAGCATTCCGCCAGACAGCAGTCCAGACGCGGCAACCACTGCAGGGTGGAAGCGGAAACCACCAGATCAAACGAACGTCTCCGGTAGGGGAGCATCTCGGCATCGCCGTTGACAATCAGAGCCTGGTCACCGAACCGTGCTGCGCTGTGCCGAGCCATATTAAAGGCCAGATCCAGTCCAGCCAGACCGGCAGCCGGAAAACAGTCCTGCAGGGCGGACAGCAGGGCGCCGGTGCCGCAGCCCACATCCAGCAGCCGAACGGGTGCTGCAGTTACATGCCGCTTAATCAGTTGAACAAGATCGGCGACAACCCGCTTCTGCACCACGGCGTGCTGATCGTATTCACCGGCCTGACGATGGAATGCCCGCCCGATCCTCTGCCTGTCATCACTTCTGCTCACAAATCCTCCTGGAAAAATCGATCAGACTGTCGGCAAACTGTTTGCTGTGCGTCAAAAAAGGGGCATGGCCGCAACCGCTGTAAACAATCTGCTCGCTGCCGGCAATTTGTTGAGCCAGATAGTCCGCAGCACCAGGCAGACAGATGCGATCCTGGTCACCATTGATGATCAGGGTGGGCAGATTCACCGAGGCGAGCAGGGGACGCATGTCACTCCCGGCCAGCGACTCCAGGCTTTGCAGGGCAACAGTGACATCCGGGACGGCAACTTCTGCCAGTAATTGACGGAGCTGAACCGCCAGCCGCTGATCTGCAAGTTCTCCGGCAGCAAACATGAGAGCCCTAAAACCATCCAGAGCCCTGACGATATTACGGCGCAGCTTGAGCGACATTCCATCGACCTCGGCCCGGTTCAGGCCGTGGGGAAAGGATTCGCATGCGGTAAAACAGGGGGTGGCTGATACCAGTACCAGACCGGCCAGTCGTTCTTCCAGACACCCCAGCGATTGCATGGCAATCTGCCCTCCCATTGACCACCCCGCCAACAGTGCATTACTGATATCGAGATACTGAAACAGATCTACCAAATCGGTGGAAAAATTTTCAAAATCATAGCCGGCTTTGGGATGATCCGACCGGCCGTGGCCGCGCAGGTCAGGCGCCACTAACCGAAAAGAGTTTGAGAGCAGATCCAGCTGACAGCGCCAGACAACAGATGACATGCACCAGCCGTGCAGCAGCACGATGACCTGCCCCTGCCCCTGCTCCTCGTACCAGAGGCGGTTGCCGCTTCTGTTCACAAACCATGGCATCAGATCACTCCCAGGGAACGGCCCACATCGGCTATGCGCTCCGCCGCCCAGAGCAGGTCAGCGTCAGTATGGGTCGCCATGACCGTGCAGCGCAGCCGGCAGGCGCCGGCCGGCACCGTGGGTGGCCGAATTCCCTGAACAAAAAGACCTTCGGCCAGCAACAGCTTGGAAAACTGCATGGTAACATCGGCATCGCCGGTCATGATCGGCACAATCTGGGTGGTGCCGTCACCGGTCCGGAAGCCGGCCTGATGGAGACGTTCCTTGAACAGGGCGGTGCCTGCGTAAAGCCGCTCCCTGAGTATGCGCCCCTCCTCGGACTGGACGATTCTCAGCGCTGCCGATGAAGCCGCCAGTACCGCCGGCGGCAGAGAGGTGGAAAAGATGAAGCTGCGGGCCCGGTTTATCAGCAGTTCCCGCAGTTCGCTGGAAAGAGCCGCATAGGCGCCGAAACTGCCCAGGGCCTTGCCGAAGGTGCCCACATGTATGTCGATGGAGCCAAGCAGCCCCAGCAGCTCGGCACTGCCCCGCCCTTCCCTGCCCAGCACCCCGCAACCATGGGCGTCATCGACCATCAACAGGGCACCATGCCGGGAGGCCAGAACCGCCAGCTCTTTCAGCGGAGCCAGATCACCATCCATGCTGAAAACGCCATCAGTGACAATCAGACAGCGCCCTGTTCCGCGCTGTTTTTCCATAACTTTTGCCAGGGTGGCGGCATCGTTATGGGGATAGCGCACCAGCTTGGCGCCGGACAGCCGGACACCATCGATAATACTGGCATGGTTGAGCCGGTCGGAGAAGATCACGTCACCCCGCCCGACGATTGCCGAAATGATGCCGGTGTTGGCGGCATAACCACTGTTGAAGATCAGGGCCGACTCGCTCTGCTTGAAACGGGCCACGTCTGCTTCCAGCAGTTCATGCAGTTCCATGGTGCCGGAAACCAGGCGTGAGGCTCCGCTGGAGGTGCCGAAACGTTCCGTGGCCCGGATTGCAGCTTCTGTCAGGGCCGGGTGTTCCGCCAAGCCCAGATAGTTGTTGGAGCAGAGCAACAGAGTCTCACACCCCTCCAACACGACCCGAGCCGACTGCCGCCCCTGGATCAGCCGCGTCGCCCGGTACAGCCCCCGGTTTCGAATCTGCTGTAATTCATCATGTATAGTTTGTTCCATAGACACACCACTGGTCAACCAAGACAGAACCAAAGGTTGACAATACAGTTAAATCAAAGACTTGAGTAGCGTTATTTTTGATTCGTCAAAAAGCTACAAACAACTGGTGCGGCCGCTCCGGGTCAACTCCTCAACCACCTTCTTCACATCCTGAGCGCGGTCACGGTCACAGACCAGGATTGCATCGGCTGTTGATACAATCACCAGGTTGTGCACACCAACCGTGGCCACGGTCCGGCCGTCAGCGTAGATCAGACAATCCGATGAATCCAGGGAGACATGGCCGGCCGTATTGATGCAAACAGTACCATTTTCATCGGGCGCCTGCACCTCCGGAAGAGCACTCCAGCTGCCCACATCACTCCAGCCCATCTCCACCGGCACGACCTGTACCTTGGTAGAGCGTTCCATGACACCATAATCGATGGAAATGCTTTCCACAGCGCTGTAAACCGACTCAATCTGGCCGTCCAGATCGGACAGTTCCCAGACATCACCGTCAAAGGAAATTCCGGTCAGGGCTCGGGACAGGGCCGGCATGTGGATAGTCATTTCGGCCAGAATCGTGTCGGTCCGCCATATAAACATGCCGCTGTTCCAGAAATAATTACCCGCTTCCAGATAGCGCAGGGCATCCTCCAGGGGGGGCTTTTCAACAAAACGTTTGACCGGAAAGGGGCCCTCGCCGCGTAGTTCCATTTCGGCTTCGATGTAACCGTAGCCGGTCTCTGGACGGGACGGCATGATGCCCAGTGTCATCAGATAGCCTTTACGGGCGGACTGTGCGGCAGACAGCAGGGTGTCGCGCAAGGCGTCCTCATCCAGGATAAAATGGTCGGCCGGCAGTACAACCATCACTCCTGTCGGGTCATGGGAGGCAATGATGGTAGCCGCCAATCCGATGGCCGGGGCCGTGTTACGTGCTGATGGTTCGGCAATAACATCGATGTGAACGCCGCGGTATCCGGCCACCTGCCTTTCGGTTTCATCGGCCTGGAGTTTATTGGTAATGATCAGGATACGCTTGGGCTTGAGCGGAAGCACCCGTTCCACCGTGCGCTGCAGCATGGTCCGGTCGCCTGTGATGGATATGAGCTGCTTCGGTTTTGAAGCCCGCGACAGGGGCCAGAATCGGGTACCGGAACCACCGGCGAGGATAACTATATACACACTGCCTCCATCATTTGTATTGAATTCGATCAATAAAATCAGAAACTTCATGGGCCAGGCGCCCGACCGCCTCGGTTGTGTCGAACACATCCCACAGCGTCTGGCGGAAATAGGCCACTTCCTGGTTTGTGGCGCCGTCCAGCAGCATGGCTTCGATCGATATCCGGAAACGCCCCATGCGGGTGAACTTACCCTTCAGGATCAAAGTGGTGTCGTTTAGAATCTCATCCCGTGAAACTGATTCATAGATACGCCTTGATTTGAGATAACGCTGGATCTGATCCGTCAACTGGGCAGGAATACGGGCATAGCGCCGTTCACGCTCACCCATGCGAGACTCGGGTACATCGCTGAAAATTTCTTTTTTCAACTCGAAATCCCGCAGCAGCAGTGACTTATAGGTTGTCATCGGTTTCTGGTTGGTGACAATCTCCTCATCCATAACCGTGGCGGAGGTAGCAGCACAGCCGACCATCAGCAGCAGTCCCAGCGCCAGACACCAGCAACGGATAAGCGACAAGAGGCTCAGTCCTGTCCGGGCGCGGTCAACTGACATCCTGAATTCCGCAGCGATTGTAATCATCATCAAAACGGACAATATCGTCTTCTCCCAGATACTCGCCGCTCTGCACCTCGATGATCACTAGCGGAATCTTGCCCGGGTTTGCCAGGCGGTGATGGTGACCAATCGGAATGAAGGTGGATTCGTTGACATTTACAAAGAACTCCTCCTCGCCGCAGGTCACCCTGGCAATGCCGGACACCACGATCCAGTGCTCGCTGCGGTGGTGATGCTTCTGCAGTGACAGGCGTTCACCCGGTTTGACCTCGATCCGCTTGATCTTGTAGTTGCTGTTCTCGTCCAACACTTGATATGAGCCCCAGGGGCGCTCTCCATGTTCCAGTTCCATAACGATAGCTCCCTAATTTGAATTATTTCTCAATGCCAGATAAGAACGCAGCGCCTGACGCCATGGTTGCGGCCGGAAGCCCGCATCATGTTCCAGCTTGGTACAATCCAGGGTCGAATAAAGCGGACGTCGGGCCGGACGGTTCAACTCACCGGTGGTCATTCCCTTAACCGCTACGTTGAGTCCGGATTCTTCGAAAATAGCGCGGGCAAAACCGTTCCACGAGCAGAACTCCCCATTGGCGGCATGGTAGACTCCCCGGCACTCTTTTTCGATCAGTGCTGTAATGGCCCTGGCCAGATCAACGGTCCAGGTGGGCGAACCGATCTGGTCGTCAACCACGCTCAGTTCATCCTTTTCCGCAGCCAGACGCAGCATGGTCTCGACGAAGTTCTTGCCGTGCAGACCATACAGCCACTGGGTGCGCACTATGAGATGATCGGGATTGAAAGCCGCGTTCATCTCGCCGGCCAGTTTGGACTCGCCGTAAATGCTCAAGGGATGGGGTGCATCATCCTCCTGATAGGGACTCCCCTTGCCGCCGTCAAAGACATAATCGCTGCTGACCTGGACCAGCTTGGCGCCGATGCCGCGGGTCACAATGGCCAGATGGGCCACCCCTTCGCCATTGACCTGCATGGCGGTTTCCACATTGGTCTCGCAGCCGTCAACATCGGTATAGGCGGCACAGTTGATCACCACGGACGGCCGCAGGGCCTTGACGACCCGCTCGGTTGACTCCATCGAGGTGATATCGATATCGGCGATATCCACGCCACGGGCGCGGTTTCCCAGCAGGGCGGCAAGATCCCTGCCCAGCATGCCGTTGGCACCGACTATCAGGATCATGGCCGCTCTCCATACTGCTGGCTGTAATATTCGCGATAGGCACCGGAGGTTACTTCCCCTACCCACTCCTGGTTGGCCAGATACCAGTCGATGGTTTCAGTGATACCCTGCTCGAAGGTATAGGCCGGGCCCCAGCCCATATCACGTTTCAGGCGCGAGGCATCGATGGCATAGCGCCGGTCATGACCGGGACGGTCCTTGACAAAACTGATCAACTGACGGTTCTCTCCGTCAGTGCGTCCCAGTCGCCCATCCAGCAGGTCGCAGACCAGATTGACGATATCGATGTTGAACCACTCGTTATTGCCGCCGATGTTGTAGACCGAACCTGGTGCGGCTCTCTTCAGCACCGCTTCCACAGCGGCGGCGTGATCGCGCACGTGCAGCCAGTCCCGCACGTTGCGGCCGTCGCCGTAGACCGGCAGCGCCTTGCGGTTAATGATGTTGTGGATCATCAGCGGGATCAGTTTTTCGGGGAAATGGTAGGGGCCGTAGTTATTGGAACAGCGCGTGTTGAGGGTCGGCAGGCCGTAAGTTTCATGATAGGCCCGCACCAGCAGATCGGCTCCGGCCTTGCTGGCCGAATAGGGGGAATTCGCGGCCAGCGGCGTCTCCTCGGTAAAAAAACCGGTATCTCCCAGGCTGCCGTAAACTTCATCGGTGGAAATCTGGAAGAAACGGAAATCCGGCACCACACCGGACTGCCAATGCTTGCGGCTCTCCTCCAGCAGGGTCTGGGTGCCCAGCACGTTGGTGCGCACGAAGATTTCCGGACCGGTAATGGAGCGGTCCACATGGGATTCTGCGGCAAAATGCACTATGGCATCGATCTTCTCTTCAGTCAGAAGCTTTGCCACCAGGTTGGCATCACAGATATCGCCCTTGACGAAACGATAACCGTGGTGATGTTCGATGGCCTTGAGATTGCTGAGATTGCCGGCATAGGTCAGGACGTCCAGATTGATCACCCGGCAGGCAGGATTGTTGGCGATGAAGTTATGGATGAAATTGGATCCGATGAAACCGGCGCCGCCGGTCACCAGGACCGCTGTGGGCGAAAAGGTCACGTGATAATTCCTTTCAGGTGGTTATCAAAATATTCTCTTTTAGCACATTTTCTGTTAGGGTGGGAACACTTTTGGCAGAATCAGAACAATATCAAGGAGGCTGGCTTATGGAAAAGAGTACCTGTTCCTGCGGGGACAACCATCATGCCCACATGTGCATGCTGAAAAGCAACGGCAAAACCGAGGAAATCGCTAAAATCACCACCAACCCCAAGTTTTACTGCTTTACCTGCGGTGCCGAGGCCAACTGTGCAGAGAACCTGTGCGAACCGGCGTCGATCGAGGGCTAGCAAGCGGCAATCTCGATCCAGTCACGCTTGCAGCATGGCGAGGGAAGTGTATTAGCGGCGGTCAGCAGCATCATGACTGCATTGAAGACCTCATCAACAGTGATCTCGCCCATGCAGCGTGCCTTGGTCGGACAGGGAGGTGTGGTGCCGAAGGTAGTGCATAGGGAACAGGGTAATCCCCTGTTGATGACTGTATGCCGTTCTCCTCGTGGAGCCCACTTCCACCCCACCACGTCCTCAATCGGCCTGAAAAACAGTACTGGTTATATTTCGGCATCCCTGGCCTCATCCAGCAGCGCCAGCAGCTCGGCAATCTGAAGAGCACTGATTTCAAGGACATCTGCCTCCTGCGTTCCGGAAAGCGCCAGCTCCGGTTCATGGATGCATCCCAGGCCGCTGCGGTGGCAGGCCAGATTGACAAAGCGCACAATGGCCAGCATCTTGTTGACCGGATCCCACTGTTCCGCATGATGAGCCCTGATGACATCGCAGTACATGGCCGGAAAATTCCAGTGTTGAACCAGCCTCAGACCCTGTTCGACATGCATGGCCTCGAAAATCTCCAACACCAGCTCTTCATCAAACATGGATTTGATCACGCCGGCCGACACCAGGCGCTCCAGCGCCTTGAGCAGATAAAGCTTGCCGACATCGTGCAGCAGTGCCGCCAGATAACTCTCATCGGCCACGCCGCGCATGCCGCAGTTAATCGCCAGCCAGCGTGCGCCCAGAGCGCAGCAGTGACTGTGCTGCCAGAGCGCTTTCATATGGCGGTCAAGGGCCTGGTTTTCGGAAGCATGGGCTGCGGACTGGGAGGCGGCAATGGCGATATTGATGACGGACTGGGCCCCCAGGCGGATGACAGCCTCCTTGATGGTGGCCACCTTGGTGCGTCCCATGTACATGGGAGAGTTGGCCATCTTCAGCATCTGGCTGGCCAGGGATATATCTTCGTTGGCAACCTGGCCCACCTCATCCACGGTAAAATCATAATTCGAAAGCATGCGCTGCAGCTTGATGGCCACAGGATGAAATATGGGCAGTTCGATCGGCTGGGAAGCAAGCAGTTTGCGCACTGTTTCAGGAATTACAGCTAGTGCCATGGATTATAGCCTCCCTTGAAAAACATAGAAAATCAAATGAAACCACAGATCAACAGCCGCAGCCGCAATTGTGGCAGACTTTTCTGAATTCACTGGCCGGGGCGATGGTTTCCGGGGCAAAGGCGATGCGGCGCACCGCCGTCCTGATATCGTCTAGGATGTCAAGGCGTTCGCTCTTGCCGATGATATGGCCGACACACTGGTTGCTATGCCCGCCTTCGGGGGATGAGATCTTGACGGTATTCAGCAGATCGGCATAACTGTTGATGCTGATGGTAACATAATGGTTGCGGACCAGGATCAGGTTGAATCCCAGTTTGCCCATCTCCGCAATCAACCCATTAAAAAAAGTCTGAAAAACCTCGCCGTCAAAATCGATGAACCAGTCTTTCCGGATATGTTCCTGGTCCAGGATCGTTACCGTTAATTTTTTCAATGTCTCAGCCATCATGTCATCACCTTCCACTGCTAAAAATCGCCCTTGAGTGGGCATTCCGCCTCCCAGGACAGGTAGCCGTCACCCGAAATGGCCAGAAAGTTTTCAATGCGCTGCCGGTAATAGTCGCTCTGATCAGCCTCATCCTCGATCACGGCCAGCTCTTCGGCAGAGATATAGTGCTGTTCATGCAGAAAGCGGTACAGCTCTTTGATAGCCCGCAGATGCTGCTCAAGCACCTCTATTTCAGGATCCAGCGTACGGGTGATGAACCAGCTGGCAGCGAACCGCCTGACAATACCCGGCTTGGGGCGCACCACGTTCTGGCGGGCAAAATCCAGCAGATAATCGCGCAGGTAATAGTCGGCACAAAAGGCCAGGTCAGACGCCTCCTGCGCTTCCAGCCCCCTGGTCTGCAGATGCTGGTAAAAGCGGTAAAGCAGCGACTGGCAAAGCTCATCCACCCTGAGCTCATCCTCCAGGGTGGCAAATTCGAAGTCGTCATGCTCAAATTCCAAATCAGGGTGTTTCTGTTCTGTCATCTACAGTTCCTTTGTCAGGTCGGATTCAGTGCCAGCAGGTCTTTGTGAACAAACAGGCCGTTTTTCTGGATAAGCACATCATCGAACCAGATCTCTCCGCCGTCGGTCAACAGCTTTACCAGATCCCAGTGTACGGCCGAGCGGTTGCCGTTATCACATTCATCATAGGCTTGGCCAGGGGTAAAGTGGATCGAGCCGAAGATCTTCTCGTCGAAGAGAATATTGCGCATCGGCTGGCGGATGCCGGGATTGACGCCGATGGCGAATTCTCCGACATAACGGGCACCTTCATCGGTATCGAGGATCTTGTTGAGCGGGGCGGTCATGTCGCCGGCTGCGCTGGCCTCGATAATACGGCCTTCACTGAATTCGAAACGGACGGCATTGTATTCCTTGCCCTGATAGATGCTGGGGCAGTTGTAGGTGATATGACCCTGGACCGAATTCCTGACCGGCGCTGAAAATACTTCACCGTCCGGCATATTCAGACGGCCGTCGCACTTGATGCCCGGCAGGCCGGCGATACTGAAACGCAGATCGGTGTCGTGAGCCACGATACGTACCTTATCGGTTTTATCCATCAACTTCTTGAGTCTATCCTGCTTGCGGGATTCCACAGCCCAGTCGATACAGCAGGCCGAGAACAGGTAATCCTCATACTCCTCCAGGCTCATCCTGGCCTCCTGGGCCGCGGCATGGGTCGGATAGCGGGTCACGACCCAGTGGGTATGCTTGACACGCTGGTCAATCAAGGGTCTGGTAAGTTTCTGGTAGGCCACCATCGCGTCCTGGCGGGCATTGGCCAAAACCATGGAGTTGTCTCCGGCTGCGATGCCGATATAGACCGTCAAAGTCTTGTAGAAGTCCAGCTTGTGCTGGGGAAAATGAGCCAACTGCTGTTTGCTGGCCAAGTTGTAAAATGCTCGGTCGATCTCTGGCACGGTAAAACCGTACTCAACATACTTGGCACCACGCTTCAGGCAGAGGGCATGCAGTTCCTTGACCAGCGGCAGCGCTTCCAGGCCGGCGGCATTGATCAGCACCACATCCCCTTTTTTCACCCGGGTGGAATAATCAACCAGAATTTCAGCAAATCGGGCAACGCGGGGGTCTTTCATTGCATTGATTCCTTTCGGCCGGCATTTATTTGGACATGCCCTGAATTATGTGAATTAATTGGGTTCCAGCTTTTAATCTTCTCTGCTATCCTGACCGGCAGCAGCAACCGCATCAGTCAAACTTAACTACGGAAATTTACATGAACAGACATAAAATTGAAACCAAAATCATGAATCCGCTGATGGGGATCAGCATCCCGCTACCAGCCTATGCCACCGATGGGGCGGCCGCCATGGACCTGCGCGCCTGTCTGAGTGAACCGCAGACCGTGCTGCCGGGCGAGACGGCACTGATCCCCAGCGGCATCGCCATCAGCATCCATGACCCCGGCCTGGTGGCACTGCTGGTGCCGCGTTCGGGGCTCGGCATCAGACACGGCATCGTACTGGCCAACAGCATAGGAGTGATCGACTCGGACTATCAGGGCGAAATCGGGATCGGCATCTACAACCGCGGACAGGCAGCCTACACCATCGAGCCGGGCGAGCGCATCTGCCAGATGATGTTTGTGCCGGTGACCCAGGCAGCTTTGCAGGTGGTGCAGGAGTTCAGTCAGGAAAGCGTGCGGGGCGCAGGAGGCTTCGGACATACCGGAAGAGGCTGATAAAAAAATGAGGCCCCCAAGACCAATGCCATGGGAGCCTCATTTTCAGCAGCCTTGAAAGACAATCTTCAGAGTTTGAGCAGATCCGCTTTCAGTCCCAGATCGACGGTCTTGCCCATCACCTCCAGGTTCAGACAGGAACCGTCGAACAGTCCAGCTGCCAGACTCTGGACGTCCTGGGATGTTACCGCGTCAAAACCTGCCAGGACTTCCTCCACCGGCTGATGCCGCTGCAGGTAGATCACGTTTTTGGCAAGACGGGTCATGAGGTTGTCACTGCTTTCCAGGGACATGAGCAGTTTGCCCTTGAGCTGCTCGCGAGCCGAATCCAGTTCATCCTTGGGTACCATCTCACTCTTGAAGCGCCCCATCTCTTCCAGGGCGATGTCAAGCACTTCCCGGCAGTGGGCCTTTTCCGTGCCGGCATACACCACCAACGAACCTGAATCGGCGTGGGAAATGACATAGGAGTAGACCGAATAGGCCAGCCCCTTCTTCTCGCGAACCTCCTGAAACAGCCGCGAACTCATGCCCCCCCCCAGCACGGTGCTCATCAGGAACAGGATAAACCGGTCAGGATGGTGCTGGGGCAAGGCACGGGTTCCCAGACAGAGCAAGGTCTGCTCCAGGTCGCGCTCACACAGATGCACCCGCTGACCGTTCTGGGGTACCATTTCCTGAAAAACAGGGGTCCAGTCCGATGTAACTGCCGAGAATGCCGTTCGCATCAGCGCAACCAGCTCTTCATGACTGACGTTGCCGGCGGCCGAGATGATGATATCCTCGGGACGATAACGACTCTGCTTGTAGGTTATGATGTCGTCTCGGGACAGACTGCCGACCGTGTTCTCGCTGCCCAGGATCGACATGCCCAGCGGATGCCCGTACCAGAAACTCTGGTGAAAGCGGTCGTGGATAAACTCGTCCGGCGTGTCGTCCCGCATCTTGATTTCCTGCAAAATGACATTTCGCTCCCGCTCCAGTTCATCGGCCGGAAAAGCCGAATGCAGAAAAATATCGGTCAGCAGGTCAGAAACCCGGGGCAGGAACTTTGCCAGCACCTTGGCGTAGTAGCAGACATACTCATGACCGGTAAAGGCATTCAGTATGCCTCCCATGGAGTCGATCTCCATTGATATCTGCCGGGCCGTGCGCCGGTCAGTGCCCTTGAAGAGCAGATGCTCGATGAAATGAGCAATTCCGTTGTTTTCAGGGGATTCGTGACGGGAACCACTTGCGACCCAAATGCCGATGGAAACGGTATGCATGTGAGCAACACGGTGGCTTACAACCCGGACACCATTATCAAGAACTGTAGAATTGACCATGGTAAAATCATACCCCGCTTTTTAAAAAATCCAACATCCCCTGAAATTATTGTTTCTCAATATTTTCTTGCGGCAGCAGTCGTTATTTTGCAAGATATGCCTCTGCTGCCTGATCTGAAAAACGGAGGAAATGCATGACCATTGTACCCACCACCATCCCCGATGTACTGATCATCGAACCAAAGGTGTTCGGTGATGACCGCGGCTTTTTTTTTGAAAGTTTCAACCAGCGCTCCTGGCAGGAACTGACCGGCCTGAGCAGCAATTTTGTCCAGCACAACCACTCCCGTTCGACCGGCGGTGTACTGCGCGGCCTGCACTACCAGATTCGTCAGCCCCAGGGGAAACTGGTGCGGGTGGTTACCGGAGAGGTCTTTGACGTGGCCGTTGACATCCGCCGCTCGTCTCCCACCTTCGGCCGCTGGTTCGGAGCCCTGCTTTCAGCTGAAAACAAGCGCCAGATGTGGGTTCCGGAAGGCTTTGCCCACGGCTTCTGCGTCACCTCGGACGCTGCCGAGTTTCTCTACCTGACCACCGATTACTGGGCGCCGGAACATGAGCGCTGCATTGACTGGAACGACCCTGACCTGGCCATCAGCTGGCCGCTAAAGGGGGGGGCCCAGGTATCGGCCAAAGACCGCGAAGGACACCCCTTCAGGGAAGCCGAACTTTTCCCGTGAAACATGGCCAGGGAAAAGCAGCCGCCCTACCCGGCAGCACTCCGGTGGTAAAACCCAAATTAGGCAACTCCAGCTGGCTGATGCTGCTTTACTGTTGCCAGCTACTGATCATGCTGGTCTTTATCAACTACTCAGCCGTACTGCCTCTGCTGCGCCGGGAATGGGACATGAACAACACCCAGGCCGGAATGATTTTCTCGGGCTACCAGCTCGGTTACATCGCCTCGGGAGTATTACTGAGCACCCTGACCGACCGGATGAACACCAAACGGATCTTTATCGGCGCCGCCCTCTGGTCAGCGACGGGCAACCTGCTCTTTGCGCTGTACGCCCATGACTTCAGCAGCGGCCTGATGCTGCGAGTACTGACCGGTATCGGCATGGGTGGCACCTACATGCCAGGGCTCAAGCTGGTGGCCGAACGCTTTGCACCTGCCAAGCGCGGCCGGGCCATCGGCATCTATGTCGGCTCGCTGGTGCTGGGCGCCTCGCTCTCGCTGGCGTTCACCGGCTGGATGACCGGACTGTATGGCTGGCGCATCGCCTTCATGGCCTGCTCTGGCGGCGTTTTCTGCGGGGCACTGCTCTCGCTGCCGCTCTTTCGTGGCTATCAGCCGCAGGCCCGCCCGAGTTGCAGTTCCTCCAATTTCAGCAGCGAAGTCATCAAAAACCGGCCGGCGCTGCTGATGATCCTCGCTTATGGCGCCCACATGTGGGAGATGTACGGCATGCGCAGCTGGCTGGCACCCTTTTTCACCACCGCCCTGATCGGCTGGGGCGTGAAAAGCGGCCAGGCCACCGGCTTTGCCGCCACCATTGCCGCCGTCATGGTCGGGATCGGCGCCATCTCAACCGCCATTACCGGCACCCTCTCGGACCGTTTCGGCCGAACTCTGACCATTTCGCTGGTCATGCTGGCCAGCACCCTGATCTCGCTCTGTTTCGGCTGGCTGATCAATACCAGCCTCTGGCTGACCCTGGCGGTTGGTCTGGTGTACGGCTATCTGATCGTGGCCGAATCACCGGTCTTCTCGACCGGACTGACTGAACTGGTGGCCCCCGGCTATCTGGGGGCGGCCATGGGGCTGCAGTCCCTGATCGGCTATTCCCTGGCAATGATTTCACCCACGGTTTTCGGCTGGGCTCTGGACACCTTCCGCGGCTGGCAGCCGCTGCCCGGAATCAACGGCGAATGGGGGATTGCCTTTGCCAGCCTGGGGGTCGGTGGACTGGCCGGCCCGTTGTTCATGTGGATGCTGCGCCGCACTCCGGAAAGCCGTAAAATGGCTGACGGTCGTCGCTGATAAACCTTATCACCTTCTCACGTCCCACTACTATCCAGCCTTACTACCATGTACCATGCGCATTTTAACTGCTTGATATTTAAAAAAATTGGTTTTATCATTAATTTCATTAAAAGTTATTGGAGGCTTTATGGCGAAAGTACTGATTCTCCTTGCCAATGGTTTCGAGGAGATCGAAGCCCTGGCTGTTACGGACGTACTGCGCAGGGCCGAGATTGAAACTGTTCTGGCGGGACTTTGCGAAGGCTATACTGCCAGTGCCAGCAATATCTGCATAATCCCGGATACCACCATCGACAGGGTCAATGCCTCCGAATTCAGCATGATCCTGCTTCCTGGCGGGCAGCCCGGCAGCGATAATCTCAAGGCAGACAGCCGCGTCGGACGATTACTGCGACAATTCAACAACGCCGAAAAACTGATCGGCTCCATCGGCTCGGCTACCACAGTCCTGGCTGCAGCAGACCTGATCGCAGGAAAACGGGTAACCTGTAACCATAGCTGCAAAGACAAACTCAACGGTGGAATTTATGAAGACAAGGCGGTGGTGACAGACGGCAACATCATCACCAGCCAGGGCCCGGGCACGGCCATCTCATTCGCCTTGGCCATTGTTGCGCGGTTGTGCGACAACCACAAGGCCGCATCGGTCAGCAGCGCCATGCTGATTAGAGATGTCACGCGCGAGCATAGAATCTGGGACGACCGTCTTTTCAACAGCACCATCCAGGCACTGGTGGGAGCTCTGGAAATGAAAGACTCCTTCATCCAGGGGCACGCCAGGCGGGTCACTGAATATGCCCTCAGCATCGGCTCAAAACTGAACCTTCCGGAAGCCGAAATGCGCGACCTCTATCTCGGTTCCATTCTCCATGACATCGGAAAAATCGGCACCGAGGAAAAGGTCCTCAACAAACCGGAAAGTCTGAATTTGCGTGAAGAGTCCCTGATCCGCGAGCATCCCCTCAAAGGGACTCTTTTTATCGCCGGCATCGAGAACCTAAACCAGATTCTACCCACCATCCTGCATCACCACGAGCGTTGGGACGGCAACGGCTATCCCGGCAGACTCAAGGGAGAGGAGATACCGCTGCACGCCCGTATCGTCTCGATTGCCGATGCCTTCGATGCGATGATGTCCAACCGTTCCTACCGGGATGGGATTGACCAGCAGAGCGCCCTCAGCGAGCTTTTGGCACTAAAAGGGACGCAGTTTGACCCCCTTATCGTGGATGTCTTCATTGAGTGCATTAATGATTCACCCTTTGAAATGAAGGATTTCAGCTACTATTTTTGATACCATCTGTTTTGGTTTGTTTTTTGAATTGATTACTTGGTAATCGCTAACACATAGGTAACAAAAAAGGGCATCCATGCTGTGGATGCCCTTTTTTTCTGCGTTTCTCGTATTCGCTTCAAACAAAAAGTTTCTTTACGTGGAATTCAAAAAGGAAAAGACGGAAGGTATCCCATCTTGCCGAGCACTCGCCACAGACCGGCCCCGCCCATAAGAGCGACCATGATGCCAGTCACGCGGAAGAAGATGCCTCGAAGGCGTGAAGAAAGTGAGACGGCCGTCGTGCCGACGGCAAAGAGAAGCGGGAGAGTGCCGAGGCCAAGGGCCGCCATGATGGCGGCCCCAGCCAACGAACTTCCTGTGCCGGCGGCGATAGCGAGAGAAGCATAGACCAGTCCGCAGGGGAGGAAGCCGAGGACCACGCCGAGGGGGTAGGCACGCAGGACGTTGCTACCTGCGAGAGCCCAGCGGAGCGGCCTGGCAAAGACGTGCGCGCCGCTGCCATCGAGGGCAAAGATACTGACGAAGGAAAGATTAAGGGCCGAGCCGATGCCGATGATAAAGACGAAGAGATTGGCGGCGGCGAAGAACCAGAGAGAGACGCCCCTTACGGCAAGAAGGCTGAAGGATGAACCAAGAAGACCGGCGGCAAAACCCATGGCAGTATAGGTTGTTATTCTGCCCAGGTTATACCCGAGCTGAAAGAGCCGTCCCGAAGAAACCGAACGGTCACGCCCCGCCAGCGCCAGGGCGGTGACGATGCCGCCGCACATCCCGACGCAGTGGGGACTGCCGGCAAGGCCGGCAAGAAAGGCAAGCCAGATCTCGGTCATGGTTTCTTCCCCGGTTCATCATCGTCCAGCATCCGGTGCTTGGGTCGCTCCAGATCGTCAAATTCTCCCTTTTTTACCCCCCAGATGAAAAAGAGCCAGCAACCGGCGCCGAGAAACAGTGACAAGACCAGCAATAACACCAATGAACTTTCCATAATTTTCCTCTTTATCAGCTCAATTTATCTGATCCAGGACGAATCCGCGTCAAGCGGAGCGAATTCCCCACCACACAGAGGGAACTCAGGGCCATGGCCACGGCGGCGTATACCGGAGTGAGCCTTCCCGTGATGGCTAGGGGGATGCCGATGAGATTATAGACAAAGGCCCAGGCAAGGTTTTGCCGGATGATCGACATGGTCCTCCGGGAAACCAGATGGGCAAAGCAAAGAAGCGAAAGCTCGGGGCGGGCCAGTACCAGATCGGAGGTCTCGATGGCAATGTCGGTGCCGCCGGCGATGGCGCAGCCGATGTCGGCGGCGGAGAGAGCCGGTGCATCGTTGATGCCGTCACCGACCATCAGGGTCGTCTCTCCCCTCCCCCGCAGCCTGTCGATAAACGCCGCCTTATCCTCCGGCAGCAAATCCCCTTCACTCTCCGCTATGCCGATCTCCGCGGCGATCCGGCAGGCCGTCTCCCGGCGGTCGCCGCTCAGCAGATGGGGGGATATGTTGAGGCGTACGAAATATCCAACCACATCGCCCGCATCGGGACGCACCGTGTCCCGCAGGAATATTGAGCCGAGAAATGAGCCATCACGCGCCACATGGACAACCGTCTCACCCGCTGAGAGCGCGGCACCGTCCGGAATACCGGTGATACCCCTATCCCGAAGAAAACGTTCGCTGCCGATGACGACTTCTTTGTCTCCAACCGTTCCCATCACCCCTCCTCCCGGGACGGTGAGTAGATCGGAAGCCGCAAGGACGGGCATTCCCTTCCAGGTCGCAAAAGCAACAACGGCCGATGCCAGAGGGTGACGTGAACCGGCCTCCAGCGAGGAGGCCAGAGAAACCAGTTCAACAGCAACGACGCCGGGAAACGGTTGGACGTCGATCACCGCGGGCCTGCCGCAGGTAAGCGTCCCGGTCTTGTCGAAGAGGACCGACGAGATGCGCGACAATCTCTCCAGCACATCCCCTCCCCTGAAGACCACCCCGCCAGCGGCTGCCGCCCCCGTCCCGGCAAGGATGGCCGTCGGCGTCGCCAGCCCAAGGGCGCAGGGACAGGCGATAAGGACCACCGCCAGCGCGGTCATCAACGCCTCACCGGTCGGCGCCCCGCTCATCGCCAGCCAGAAGAAGGTTGCAGCCGCCAACAACAGGACGGTGGGAACAAATACCGCCGAAACCCGGTCGGTAATCCCTTGCACCGGGGCCTTGCGGCTCTGGGCATCTTCCACGAGTCGCGCCACACGGGCGATGAAACTGTCGGAGGCCGGGCGTTCCACCCGAACCCGTAACGTCCCGGAGAGATTGATGCTTCCGGCCACAACGCAATCCCCCTCCCCCTTCGGTACGGGAAGCGACTCCCCCGTCGCCGGAGATTCGTCAACTTCGGTCGATCCGGCTGTAATCGTGCCATCCACCGGAATCCGTTCACCCGCCCCCACGAGGACGATTTCTCCCGGCTTCAGGAGCGACACATCGACAACCTCCATAAGATCACCCGAAATCCTGAGCGCCTCGGTGGGAGCAAGCGACAGGAGCCGCTCGACCCCAGAAACGGCCCGCCTTCGGGCCGACTGTTCAAGGAGCCGTCCGCTCAGGATAAAGGTGACGATCATCGCCGCCGTCTCGAAGTAGACCTCCCCTCCCGAAAACATGGCGTAGATGCTGTAGAAAAAAGACGACAGCGCGCCGATGGCGATAAGGAGGTCCATGTTAGGTGCACGATTTCGGACGCTCCGCCACGCCCCGGCGAGGAACGGCTTACCTGAATAGAAGACCACCGGCGCGGTAACAAGGAGTGAGAAGTACTGCATCACCCTCTTCATGCCAGGGGACATCCCCTGGAAATAACCGGCATAGAGCGCGAATGAATAGGCCATCAGCTGCATGGTGAGGAACAGGGACGTACCGAAGCGGATGAGGAGGTCCCTACGCTCGCGGCTGGCCGTCTCCTCGGCGGCCGACCGGGTATACGGGCGGGGAACGTAGCCGAGTTCAACGATGCGGTGAAAAATGGTGGACGGTGTGGTGGTCGCCTCGTCGAAGACAACTCGGGCGCGATTCGTGGCGTAATTCACCCTGACATCGATCACCCCGGAAAGCCGGCCGATCACCTTCTCATTGAGCCAGACACAGGCGGCGCAGCGGATGCCATCGATGAGGATGTCGATGGCGTGATACACTCCGTGGGGCTGAATGAACCGGGCGAGATAGCTATCGCCGTACTCCTCCCGGTAGGCACCCGAGATCAATCCGACGCCATCCGTTTCGCGCCTGCGATAAAAATCGGCGAGCCCGGCGCCGGTTATCAGGAGATAGGCGCCAAGACACCCTCGGCAGCAGAATGAACGTTCCTCATTGTCTTTTCCGCCAGTTACCAACTGATGCGGAAGGATGTCAGCCCCACAGTGAAAACATCTGTCGACGAAAACGTTCAACGGACGATCACCATTCGCTCGACAAGTGCGGCGTCACCCTTGGTGAAGAGCACCCTCCCCTTGAGTTCGTTACCCGACTCTCGGGGAAGCGTGGCGCGATAGCTGCCCGGCCGCTCCTCCCGTGCGGCCAGAGAAGCACAAGCGGGAGATGACCCGCTCCCATCCGAACCGCCGGACATATCCCGGTCAATAATAAACGTGAGTACTCCGCCTTTGACTGGTGAACCGGTGGAATCATTAACCAGAATCACAAGAGCATCACCGTAAATCGCGGTGGATGCCCGCCAACCGAGTCTGGCCCCTGCGACGAATCGCGCTTCACCCTTTTCGTAGTCAAGACCATGAGCGTAGTAGTCCTTGTCGACAATCCTGCTCACTCCACGCGAGGCTGCGATCAGAAAATAAACCGTGCCGCAAACGAACGCGACCACGAGCACGACAATCATGAGTTGCCAGGGTCGTCCCCCGGATTTTAATGATTCAGACATATAAATCTCTTTACTGGCGCTGATCACCGGTTGAGAAAAACATAGCTTCAGCTCCGAAAATGCTCCGCCCCTCTTTCTGCAGATAAATTGTGATCCGTTCGGAACCGGCGGAAACCGGTTTCATGATCACAAGAAAATCGACCTTGCGGTTCTCGTTCGGTGCGAGCGCAATATCCTTAACCGGCCCGAGGATCTCTATCCGGTTCCCCGACAGGGCCTCTACCGCAATCGAATATCTGGCCGGAGAGATCGAACGATTTTCCACGTAGGCGGAATACGCATTCGCCACCCGTCCTCCCGGAAGCTTCCTGACCTCTCCGGAACCGGCCCGCCATATTTTGATGGTTGCTTCCTTACGGCTGGAAACGCCGACGGCAAGGATAACCACCAGAAGCAGCATCACCCCGGCGAGCATGAGCGATTTGGGATTTAGCGGTCTGCCGCCACCTTCGACGCCCCTTCCGAAGGTATAATGGATAAGCCCCTCCCGGTCAAGTTTCCCCATTACCCCCCGGCAGGCGTCGAGACAGCGGCCGCAGTTGATGCACTCCACCTGAAGTCCTTCCCTGATATCGATCCCCATGGGACAGACTCGGACGCACGACCCGCAGCGGATGCAGCAGTTGGCCACCGCTGGGTCGAATTCCAGCGTCAGGGTATTCCTGTCCATGGCCATAAGCTGGATTCGGCCATAGGGACAGATGGTCTTGCAGAAGGTACGGCGAACATAAGCCAGGTCGAGGTAGACGGGAATGGCGACCGCCCAGAAGGAAAACAGTGCGATGAAACCGAGACGACCCTGAAGCAGTCTCGTGAAAAAGTCATAGGGAGAGATGAAGTACCAAATGAGATTTGCCGCCACAACCGATGAAAGTATAAGGCAAAACAGATGCTGTACAGCAGCTGAGAAATGGTTCTTGCCTGCCAGGTCTGTGATGCGGCCTTCGAACCATTCCGCCAGGTCGATCAGGGTAGTTTGTGGACAGAGCCAGCCGCACCATACCCTGCCAAAGACCATTGTTACGAACAGAAAACCGAAAACGACAATCAGTATGACTATAAGAAAGAGATAGAATTCCTCGATTCGAATCCCCGCGCCGAAAAAGAGGATAGTCCGCGTCGGGGCGTCCAGTCTGAGAAGCGATTCGCCATGGATTCTTGCAAAAGGAAGCAGCAGAAGGACGATTGACGACAGCCACTGAACAAGCTTTCTCTTTGGTGCGATGTAAGGACGGAGGTGAAATGCCATATATTTTTATACTTACCCACATACATGTTTTTTGGCATGTTCAACCAATGTAATAACGCTCCGGCATCCTTGATTCTATGGAAAAATGCCGGAGCATTCGGACTGCCTATTTAAGCGACATAACGAATTGCACCAGACCTTCCACCTGTTCATGGGAAAGCTCTTTTCCGAAATCCGGCATCCCACCAGGCCGTCCCTTGCTGATACTCTCGGCAATATCCTTCTCGGTCTTGCCAAATGTAAACTCCTTACGCGTCAGATCGGTGCCGACACCCCCCTTCCCCTCCGCGCCATGGCAGGAAGCACACTTGGCAGCATAATCCTTTTTCCCCATCGCAAGGTAGTCCTCTTTCTTTCCTTCCTTGTGGACCCCCAACGCCGGCGCCGCCTTGGCCAGCTGTTCTTCTTTGACCTTTTTCTTCTGAAGAAATTCTGCCTCGGAGCTCCAGCCGCTGAACAGGTAATACCCCATGAAGATTACCGCCCAGACCACAAGTCCGCCAAAGAGAAGCCGGAATATGGCCGGTGAACTCTTTTCCTCGCGATATCTGATCCCGTCATAATCGTGCTGATCAGCCATTATGAATACCCTCCTCTAGTCTTCTTCCAGCATCCGGTATTTGGGTGATTCTTCCACTTCTTTCCGCTTCCTGCTGTATGTGCGGGCAACGATGACCGCAAAAACCAAGAAAAAGAGCAGAGTCGTGCCGAGATAATAAATGCTTGCCAGGTCCATATCATTTCCTCTGGGTGCTCTTGATAAAGGTTACCACCTTCCAGACCCGGTCTTTGCCGAGCTGGTCGCCGAAAGCGGGCATGCCGCCGGCGATGATGCCGGTGTAGATCGTCTTGAACACGTCGGCGTCGGGTTTATCGAGATCGGCCAGGCCCGGTCCGATATCCCCCATCAGGTCCTTGCCGTGACATTGGGCGCAGTCCTTGTCGTAGATGACTTTCCCTTCAGGGATCACCGTCTTGTCCTCAAGATAGGGATTCTTCAGGTCGCCAATGACGGCAGCCTGGGCGGCCTTACGCCAGGGGATGTCATTGCCGAGCTTCTGCATGTAGGCAACGATGGCGTCCAGCTCGGATTTCCCCTGCACCGCGGCGATATCTGCCTGGACATAGGGAAAATTAAGCGCCTTCATCTTTTTCTCGGTCAGGCTCGTATCGAGCGGCTTTTGCAGGAACGCGTACTTCGGCATGTTCGACTTCGGAATCATCGACTGCGGATCCGCCATATGCTTGTAATGCCAGGAATCGGGATACTTGCCGCCGATGCGGGCCAGGTCCGGACCGGTCCGACGTGACCCCCAAAGGAACGGCTGATCGTAGACGAATTCGCCCGCTTTCGAATAATCGCCGTATCGATCAACATCCGCCAGCAGCGGGCGAACCGTCTGGGTGTGGCAGTTGTTACACCCCTCGCGGATATAGATGTCGCGCCCTTCCAGCTGCAGCGGAGTGTACGGCTTGACCTCGGCGATCTTCAGTTTCGGGTCGTTTATCCATTTGAACGGCGCGATCATGGTGACGATCGTCCCGATCAAAATGACGACAGTTGCAAGCAAAAGAAAGATGACAGGTTTTCGTTCCAGCATGACTCCTCCTTAAGCCTTGACGGCTGATTGGGCTGGCTCGCCGCTGGTGATCGTTTTCACTATGTTATAGACAAAGACGAGCACGCTGATGAGATAGATGACACCGCCCACCGCGCGTATATGCCAGTAAGGGTAGAGCTCGATGAACGTCTCCATGAAACTGTAGTGGAGGCTGCCGTCCGAGTTGGTGGCGTGGAGCATGGTCGCCTGCTGCACCCCGGCGACCCACATGCTGATGGAAAAGATGAGCTGTCCTATTACCGCCAGCCAGAAGTGGAGATTGGCCAGGCCGATACTGTAAATCTCCCGGCCGTAGAGGCGCGGGATGGTATAGTAGATTGCGGCGAAGAGGGTGAGCGACACCCAACCCATGGTCCCCATGTGGACATGACCTGGCACCCAGTCGGTGTAATGGATGAAGGCCGAAAAGGTGCGGACCGCCTGGGACGGTCCCTGGAGGGTCTGCAGCCCGTAGAAGGTGATGCCGAACACCAGGAACTTCACCAGATAATTCTCCCGCATCTGGTGCCACTGCCCGTTCATGGAGAAGTAGCCGTTGAAGACCGCACCCCATGATGGCGCGATCAGCATGACGGAGAAGGCCATCGCCAGGGTCTGGACCCAGTCGGGAACCGGTGTCCAGAGGAGATGGTGGGCGCCGGTCCAGAGGTACATGAAGATGAGGCTCCAGAAGGCGATGATTCCCATCCGGTGGCTATAAATGGGCACACCGGTCGCTTTAGGGAGATAGTAGTAAAAAATGGCCAGAGGCGGCGTGGTGAGAACCATTGCCACGGCGTTATGGCCGTACCACCACTGGACGTTGGCGTCATTGGCGCCCGCATAGGCCGAATAGGACTTGAAGAGGGAGACCGGAATCCCGGCGTTGTTGACCAGATAAAGCACCGCAACACCGACAAGAGTAGCCATTATGTACCAGAGGGAGATGTACATCTGCTCCTCTTTCCGCTTGATGATGGTCATGATGACATTGGCACTGAAGATGACCCAGAGGATCACCACCAGGAGCGCCACCGGCCATTCCAGCTCGGCATATTCCTTCGACCGGGTGAACCCCATGGCCAGAGTGACGGCGGCAAGCACGATAACGACGTTGAAAAGCCAGAGCTGGAACTTCGCCAACCCCGGACTCCAGAGCCTTGTCTTGGTCAACCGCTGCACAATGTAGAAAAAGAATGCCATGAAGCTCCCGATTCCAAAACCGAAGATGCCGGCATTGGTGTGAATCGGGCGAAGCCTCCCATAGGTGAGATACGGCGGGAGATTGAGCTGCGGAAAGACCAGCTGGAACGAGATCAGCACCCCCACGAGCACCGCCACCGCCCCCCAGAGTATGCTCGATGCGATGAAACCCTTCACCACATCATCCGCGTAACCTTCCTGTTGACTCATGGAAACCTCCTGATGGCGTTGAGTTGCGACACATGAAAACTATTTAATTCAGTTTATCATAAAATCTGCACAATATAAGTCTGTCAATACAAAACATTTATCGGACCGATTTGAACCTTTTTACTGCCAAAAAAATTATCGAACCACTGCTCTGTGGACTCGCTGTCGAGAATTTCGGTAACCTTGTTCTGGACGTCGCGCCATATTTGCCTGAAAATTAAAACAGTACTGCAGTAAAATCTAACCAGCTGAATTTATTGTGAAACTATTCCAGACACTAATGATAATATGAGCTGAAGAAATTCAGCTACTATTTTTGAAAACTGCCTATAATGTGCTGCGCATCTTTTATATCGATGTATTCAGGTGAAATTTTTCGATGATCATATCTGCCAGCCGACGCACCGACATACCGGCCTTTTACAGCAAATGGTTCATGCGGCGCATCCGGGAAGGCTTCTTCTACCGGGTCAATCCCTTCAATAGCCGGCAGGTCAGCGGCTTCAGCCTGAAAGCGGAGGACGTGGATGCCATCTGCTTCTGGAGCAAGAACCCCGGCCCGCTGCTGCCCCATCTGGCTGAACTGGACCGGCGCGGCTATCGTTATTATTTCCAGTTCACGCTCAATCCCTATGGCCGGGAGTTCGAACCGAACCTGCCGCCCATCGCGGAGCGAATCGCCACCCTGCAGGAACTGGCCGGACGCATCGGCCCGGAGCGGGTGATCTGGCGCCTCGATCCGATCATCGTGAGCAACAGCACACCACTGTCCTGGCACCTGGAACAGGCCGAGCAACTGGCTGGCCAGCTGCAGGATTCCACCAGACGGATGATGTTCAGTTTTCTGGATTTCTACGGTAAGGTGGCGGGAAGATTAAAGAAACTGCAGCAGCAGACCGGCATCGTGGTAACCGATATCACCCGGCCTGAACAGAAGGAGAAATTGGAACAGCTGGCGCGGGGCCTGAAAGAGATCGCCGACCGCCACAAGATGACGATCCTCTCCTGCGCCGAGGAGCTGGATCTTTCAGCCATCGGTATTGATCATGGCAGCTGCATCGACGGCAGACTGATCAATGAACTGTTCGGCATCCAGCGTACCTTCCCGAAAGACAAAAACCAGCGTAGCGCCTGTTGCTGCGTGGAGTCGATTGACATGGGCATGTACGACACCTGCCTCTTCAAATGTGTCTACTGTTATGCCAACAGGCACGAGAGCATGATCGAGTCCAACCGCTGCAGACATGATCCCGACAGCCCATCGCTGCTAAACCGCTACGACCAGCAGATCGAGATCCGCTCCGACCTGCACCAGAAGAAAACCGGCGGCGGCCAGATGGAGCTGATTTAAACTGCAGATACTCGGTATAATTCCCATAACTGCAAATTTCAGCTGGAAACCACCACCTGCCCGATCCAGGCCGCACCGAACACGCCGGCGGAATCCCCCAGGCGGTTCTGCAGGATCGGAGTGCGCAGCCTGTCGTGGAAGGCATAGTGGCGCACCCGCTCGATGCCGACCGTATAGAGTTCGTCGATGTTGGAGAGCCCGCCCCCCAGCACGACCGCATCCGGATCAAGGATCGAGATCAGCCCGCCCAGACAGCGCCCAAAGTCGTCCAGGAAACGCTCGAAAACCTGCCGGCAGCGCTGTTCGCCCGCCCGTGCCTGGGCAACGATCTGGTCCATGGTCAGCCGCTGGCCGTATTCCCGATAGAAAGCACCCTCGACCCCGGAACCGCTGATCAGGGTCTCCACGCATCCACGCTTGCCGCAGTAGCACTCCGCTCCGTCCCGATCCACCGGGAAATGCCCCCACTCACCCGCGATCCTGTGCGGCCCCTCCCGTACCACCCCGTCAATACAGATGCCTCCGCCACACCCCGTCCCCATGATGACTCCGAAAACCAGACCATAGCCCTGCCCTGCGCCGGCACGGCACTCGGCCAGGGTAAAACAGTCCGCGTCGTTGCGCACCGCTGCGGGATGCCCCAGCAGTTGTTCCAGGTCGGCCTGCAATGAACGCCCGATCAGACAGGTGGAGTTGGCGTTGCGTACCAGCCCGGTAACAGCGTCGATCGAACCGGGAATGCCGGTCCCGACAGTGTAGGTTGCCGCAGGCGGCAGATGAGCCGCCGCAGCGCCAATCATCTCCACCACGACCGTCAGCACGGCGTCATAGCCGCCATCCCTGGGCGTGGGACGGCGCTGGCGCAGCAGGACGGTGCCATCCGGAGCGAGCAGCAGCGACTCGGTCTTCGTTCCCCCCAGGTCAATGCCAATGGCGTATGGGGTGTCATTCAAAATGGTAGTCATGACGTAATGCTACTCGAAGTGGTTATTTCCGCAAGCAAAAATGTTCATGCACACGCGCAAACAAATGGCAATTTTTTGTAGTTACCTTACACAAAGATCAGCATCAAAGACGAGCTGAAAGCATGCGGACCGCGAATCATGTGGTAGAGTTAATTATAATGATTACAACAATGTAACTTACTCGAATCTTTTCGCAACAAACCTGCTCAAGATCTTTGACGTCTCCGGTTGCAGTTACCTTAAAGTCCCCCCTCCCCTTGCGGGAGGGGGTTAGGGGGTGGGGTAATTTGCCATATTTGACACTATCGGCAGCTTCACCCACCCCTCAATCCCCTCCCGACAAGGGAGAGGAGGCTATAGGCAAAGTTCTAACCAGACAACACTAACAAAAGCACTCTTTCAGCTTCCCGTGAGGTGACATATGGCGGAACCACCCTATGGAGTCATCTGGAACCGCATGAAATCAGGGAAAGTCGTTCCCTTTCTGGGGGCGGGAGCATCCATGTCCGGCCGCCCCTCCGGGGCTCCCTGGAATCCCGACAACCCGGCCTTCCTCCCCAGCGGACGGGAGCTTTCCAACTTTCTCGCGACCGAAACCATGTTCCCCTCCGAATATCCGGGAGACCGGGATGACCTGGCCAAAGTCACCTCCTACTATGCCGATATTTCCGGGCGCCGTACCCTCCGTGAACGCCTGCGCGAGGTACTCAATCACCAGTATCAGATCGGAGAGCTGCACACCTTCCTCGCTTCCGTACCGGCCCATCAGGTCATCGTGGCAACCAATTACGATACCCTTCTTGAACAGGCTTTCAAGAAGGCCGGCAAGCCTTATGACCTGGTAATCTATCCCGCCGACCGCAAAGACATCGCCAATGCTGTTCTCTGGTGGCCCCACGGCAAAACGGAACCGATCATCAAAGCCCCCAACGATCTGGACCTGGATCTGGCAAAAACAACGGTCATCTATAAGATGCACGGCACCCTGGAGAGCGACACCGAAAAATGGGATAATTTCGTCATCACGGAAGAGGATTATGTGGAATTCCTCTCCCGGATGACGGCCAACACCGCCATCCCTGCCATCTTCTACGATCATTTCCGTGAGCGGAGTTTTCTCTTTCTCGGCTACAGCCTCAGTGACTGGAACCTGAGAGTGATCATGAAAAATCTGAGCAAATGCTTTTCAACAAAGCGTGGCGGCGATCAGGATGAGGAGCCGCTCCCTTCGTGGGCGATACAGTTCCAGCCATCGGAACTGGCCCGCAAACTGTGGGAGAAGCGCAATGTCAGCATCTTCGACCTGACCCTGGATGAATTCACCCTCAAAATGAAGCAGCAGCAGGGAGGGTAGCATGCCACTACCGAGTTCCTTCTGCCCCTATGTGGGGCTGCAGCCATACACGGAAGAAGAGCGTGACTTCTTTTTCGGCCGTGAACGGGACCAGCGCGTAATCGCCTCGAATCTCTACGCCTCATCCATGACCATACTGTATGGCGCCAGCGGGGTCGGCAAGAGTTCGGTCCTGATGGCCGGTGTCGTGCCGATGCTGCGTACAAAGGCCCGCACTGCCGTGGTTGTTTTCCGGGATTGGCAACGGCCCGATTTTATGGCTGCTCTGAAAAGCGAGTGCCTGAAGAGCGTTGCCCAGGCGACCAACAAAACCGTGAAGACATCCCTGGACCATCCCCTGGACGAGCTTCTCTTCAGCCTGGGAGAGGAATTCGGCGGCACCATCCTGATTCTGCTCGATCAGTTCGAGGAATACTTTCTCTACCACCCCGAATCAGAGGCCGACAACCCCTTTGACAGCGAATTCGCCCGGGCGGTGAATCGCGATGACATTGACGCCAATTTCCTGCTGGCGCTACGGGAGGACGGGCTGTCGCGGCTTGATCGTTTCCGGGCGCGCATAGCCAACCTGATGGGAAATCTGTTGCGTTTGCGGCACCTGGATGCAGCCGCAGCAGAGGATGCCATCCGCAAACCGCTGGCCGCCTACAACGATCGCCTGGGAACCGGGCAACCGGCCGTGACCATCGAGGATAACCTGGTCATTTCGATCATCGAGCAGGTCCGGTCGGGATCGGTATCTATCACGTCTTCGGCTGGAGCCGGCCAACCGCAGGATGCGGAGGACGACAGCCGCATCGAGACCCCCTTTCTGCAGCTTGTTCTTCAGCGCCTGTGGAAAGAGGAAATGGGCGCCAACTCGCCCGCGCTCCGCCTGTCAACGCTGCAGCAACTGGGGGGCGCCCAGGAGATCGTGCGGACCCATCTGGATGCGGTCATGGCAAAACTGGAACCACGGCAGCAAACAGTATGTGCCGGTTTTTTCGACCGCCTGGTGACCCCTTCCGGCACAAAGGTCGCCTGCCGCCTCGATGATCTGGGCAAATGGGCCGGTGATCTGGGGGACCAGGTGCTCCCGGTGGTAAAAGTCCTCTCGGAAAGCCGGATTCTCCGCACCATCGCCGCCTCGGCAGGCCAGCCCGGGACTTCGACCAGTTACGAGATTTTTCATGATGTGCTCGCTCCGGCGGTTCTGGACTGGCGGCGCAGATTCGTCGAGCAGCAGGCTCTGGAAGAGATCAAGATAGCGGAACAGAAAAAGCGTGATCAGGAACGGGCAGAGCGTCAGCGAGAGCGAGAGTTGGAGAACTCGAAGGAAAAGTCGAAGCGGATGCGCATCATTGCAACAGTCTCCCTGGGCATCATGGCCCTGCTTGCCGCTCTGACCATCTACGCCTTCCAGCAACGCTCAGCGGCAAGCCGGTCACGGGACCAGGCCGTCGTATCACAGAAACTGGCTCAACGGCGGCTGCACAGAATCAAGGAAAGCGTGGCCTTGATAAAAGCGGCCCTTTCCGACGATCCCTTCAGTAATCTTGACCGGTTGTCCCTGTCGACGCCTGAACTCTTCAACAAGGAACTCAAGTTCAAGGTCACCTACAAAAGCCGTGGATTCAAGACTACCGACGGTCGTGATGTCTACTACTTCAAGATCTTTCCCGACCCTGCCTCGATCTCGGCCGGAAAACGCCCGCTGGCATCCATCACCTACCGCATGGCCCATCAATCGTTTGCGGTTCAGCTGGTAACAACCGGCCCCAATGACAACTTCACCTTAGCCTACAACGGCTGGGGCACCATCAAAGTAATCGCAATCATCGAATACGCCGACCCGGAAGAAGCTCCGACAATTGCGATATTTGATATGGCCAAGGTGCTGACGCCGGAATGAGTTCGCTGTTCCGATTAATGGCTGAAAAAAATTCAGCCTGGGCACCAGCAATAATATTTCCTGCTCACATTTACTCAGCAGTATCCGTTTTGGTCTTTGCAGTTGCCTTAAAGTCCCCCCTCCCCTTGCGGGAGGGGGTTAGGGGGTGGGGTAATTTGCCATATTTGACACTATCGGCAGCTTCACCCACCCCTCAATCCCCTCCCGTCAAGGGAGGGGAGGCTATAGGCAAAAAACCAACCGGACAACACCAACATTTACTGAATAAATACGGCACGTTTCCTTGACGAATCGCAGACAGGGCCTATACTCTTCAAATTAACAATTCCAAAGCAAAACAAAGGAGAACAGCATGCCAACGAAAACGAACACCACACGGAACTGGACCATCATGGTCTATCTGGCCGGCGACAACAACCTGGACAGCGCCGGGGTTGTCGATCTGAACGAGATGAAGACGGTCGGCAGCAGTGACCAGATCGCCGTCCTGGCCCAGTTCGACCGGTCCGGCGCGAAGGGAGCCACGGTCCGCTATTGCCTCAAGAAAGGGACTCCGCTTGCCAAGGACGCCGTGCAGACCCTGGGGGAGACCAACATGGGAGACCCCAAGGTGCTGGAGGATTTCGTTACCTGGGGTGTCAGCAACTATCCGGCCCAACATTACCTGCTGGTGCTCTGGAACCATGGCGCCGGCTGGGATGACGCCAACCTCTACCAGGGGGATGTCTTCAGCGGGACAAAGCCGCCGGTTTCCCGCAAGAGCCAGCCGATCGTCACCCGCGGGGCCGTTTCAGACAGCGACGCCAAGGTGCTGCCCCAGGCCCAGGCCCGGGCCGCCATCAGGCGCACCAGCCGGGCCCTGTTCAGCTCCACGGTGGCAGCCGCCGTCAAAGACCGGGGCATCGCCTTCGACGACCAGGCCCAGGATTTCCTCGACAACATCGAACTGAAGAAGGTGTTGGCCGCCATCAAGAAGAAGCTCACCCACAAGATCGACATCGTCGGGATGGACGCCTGCCTGATGAGCATGGTGGAGGTGGCCTACCAGATGCGCGATGCGGCCGACTTCAGCGTCGGTTCCGAAGAGTCCGAGCCGGGTGAAGGGTGGCCCTACGACCGCATCCTCAAGGCCCTGGCCGCCAAGCCGGCCATGACCCCGGAGGAGTTTTCCAAAACCATCGTCACAGAATATATGGCCTCCTACAAGGCCAGCGACAACGTCACCCAGTCAGCCGTCAAGCTGGCCGGGCTCAAGCCCCTGGCTACCGCCGTGGACGGGCTGGCCAAGGCCCTCAAAACCATCCTGGCCGACGCCACCGCCCGCACCGCCCTGATCAACGCCCGGGCCCAGGTCCAGGAATACAGCCGCCCCTACGACGACTACTGCGACCTGCTCGACCTCTGCGATCTGCTGGACAAAGGGGTCAACAACCCGACCGTCAAAACCGCCTGCGCCGAAGTCAGACAGGCCGCCGCAGCCGCCATCATCGCCACCGGCTGCAAGGGTGCGACCGTCGACAACTCCCGGGGACTCTCGATCTACTTCCCCAAACGCAAGCTCTCGCCGCTCTACAAGACGCTGGATTTCACCAAGAAAAGTTCGTGGGACGAGTTTCTGGTGGCGTATCTGGCGGGGCTGGGGCACTGAGAGGGGGATTATACGGAGACGTATCTCAGCGCGCCCTCCAATACTTGGTTGGAATCAATAGGGAGTCACCATGAAACCTCACGCCTTTGTCGCCATGCCCTTTGGCTCCAAACCGGACGCTTCCGGTCAGATCATCGATTTCAACCGCGTCTATGGCGAGTACATCAAACCGGCGCTGGAAGCAGCGGGACTGGAGGTGTTTCGGGCCGACGAGGAGCAGCGCGCCGGCGACATCCGCACCGACATGTTCCAGGAACTGCTGATCGCCGATCTCGTGGTGGCCGATCTCACCCTGGACAACCCCAACGTCTGGTACGAACTGGGGGTGAGGCATGCGCTGCGTGCCCGCGGCGTAGTACTGGTGCAGGGGCCCCGACCGAACCAGCCGTTTGACATATATACCGACCGGAAGCTGCGTTACTCTCTCCGGGACGGCGCCCCCGATCCGGCTTCGCTAACGGCCGAACGCGATGCGCTTACCAAAATGGCCCGCGAGACAATGGCGACCTCGACACGCCGCAAGGTCAGCCCGGTTTTCCAACTCATCCCGAACCTTGAACAACCGGAATGGCGCAGACTGTTGCTGGCCGAACGCAACGAATTCAGCGATGCCTATGAAGCCTGGGCCAGCCGGATGGAAATTGCCCGCCAGAAGAACCGGCCCGGCGACATCCTGCTTCTGGCCGAAGAGACCCCCATCCGTGCCCTGCATCTGGAAGCCCGGCGCGCTGCCGGCAACGCACTGCTCAAGCTCAAACGATACGATTTCGCGCTGGAACAGTTCGAGACCGCGCTGGCCATCGATCCCGACGACAAACCCAGCCGGGAAAAGAAGGCGGTCTGCCTCGGCCGCCTCGGTCGCTACGAAGAAGCGCGTGAATGGGTACGGAGCCGGCTTACCGGAGACTACCCGAGCGATCCGGAATGCTGGTCCCTTGCCGGCCGCGTCGAAAAGGACAACTGGATTTCACGCTGGTGCCAGCCAGAGCTGACCCCGGCACAGATGCGCGAGGCAGCCATCAACGAGGACGCCGCCCTTGCCGAAGCGATCGAGCCCTATTCCAAAGCCTTTATTGCCGACCCGTCGCACCACTATTCCGGCATCAATGCGCTCACGTTGAACCTGCTGCGCCGCCACCTCGGGGGCGAGACCAATCCGACAGTCATCGACAACCTGACCGGCGGCGTGCTCTGGGCCTCCCTCACCGCACAGGAGCGTGAACACAAGGACTACTGGGCCCGTGCTAGTTACGCCGAACTCTGCCTGATGGTCAATCCGCTGGAAACCATCCGGAAGGAATACGGAGCCACCGTAGCGGCCGCCAACCGCGACTGGTTCGCCCTCGACTCAACCCGACAGACCCTCACCCTGCTGCGAAATCTTGAGTTCCGACCAGCAGAAACGGCGGTCGCCCTGGCTATCGTCGACCGCGAGATCGCCCGCATTGTTTCGCCATTCGAGCCGCGCCAGGTTTTCCTCTTCAGCGGTCACATGATGGATGCCCCCGATCGCCCCACGCCACGCTTCCCCGCAGAAAAAGAGACGACCGCCGCCGAGAAGATCGCCGCCGCACTGGATGCCTTAGGCGCCGGACCCGGCGATCTCGCCCTCACCCAGGGAGCCAGCGGGGGCGATATCCTGTTTCTCGAAGCCTGCCGCGAACGTGGAGTGCGCCTGCACCTGCTGCTGCCGCTGGAAGAGCCGGAGTTCATCGAACGCTCCATCCTCCCCTCTGTCAACGGCGAGAAATGGCGGGAGCGCTTCTACGTTCTGAAGTCCGGATTAACAGATGCCCCCCGCATCATGCCTGCGGAACTCGGTCCGCTGCCCAGATCCGTTGGCGAAGAAGAGGCTAATCCCTTCGAGCGCTGCAACCTCTGGCTGCTCTATACCGCACTGGCCTGGGGCTTGGACAAGGTGCGTTTCATCTGTCTCTGGAACGGTGGCGGCGGCGACGGACCGGGGGGAACGGCGCACATGTACAATGAGGTAAAACGGCGTACCGGCAGGGTAACCTGGATCGACAGCCGAAATCTCTAACTGCGCAGATAAATTCACATCATCAACAGAACAAAACCCTCAAAAAGGAGCAGACCATGACACTCGAAGAGAGAATCAAGAAAACAGGACAGAAGAAGATCCTCACCCTTGACGGCGGCGGCATCCGCGGGATGATGACCGTGGAGGTGCTGGCCGGCATCGAAAAGATCCTGCGGGACAAGCAGAATAACGACAAGCTGGTCCTGGCCGACTGGTTCGACTTCTTCGCGGGAACCAGCACCGGCGCCATCGTCGCCACCTGCCTTTCTCTGGGGATGTCAACCGACGAGATCCGCAGTTTCTACCTTGCCAGCGGCAGGGAGATGTTCGACAAGGCCTTTCTCCTCAAGCGCTTCCGCTACAAGTATGAAGACGAGAAACTGGCCGGAAAGCTCAAGGAAGTCTTTGGTGCTGATACGACCCTCGGCAGCTCTAAGCTCAAGACGCTGCTGATGATGGTCATGCGTAACGCCACCACCGACTCCCCCTGGCCGCTATCCAACAACCCCGGCGCCAAATACAACCAGCCTGACCGCGCCGACTGCAACCTGAAGCTCCCGCTCTGGCAATTGGTGCGGGCCAGCACCGCCGCGCCGGTCTATTTCCCGCCGGAGGTCATCGACATCAAAACCCACCAGTTCGTCTTTGTCGACGGTGGCATCACCACCTACAACAACCCCTCCTTCCAGGCCTTCCTGATGGCCACCGTGGAACCCTACAACCTCAATTGGGAGGCGGGCGAAGACAAGCTGCTGATCGTCTCGGTCGGAACCGGCACCAGCCCCGAGGCCAATTCTGACCTGAATCCGGAAGAAATGAACCTGATCTACAACGCCGGCTCGATCCCCTCAGCACTTATGTACGCTGCTCTCAACGAGCAGGACTTCCTCTGCCGGACTTTCGGCAACTGTCTGGCCGGTGATCCCCTCGACCGGGAGGTGGGCGACATGATCGGCAAGAAGGGACCGGTCATACCCAAGCTCTTCACCTACCTGCGCTACAACGCCGAGCTTACCCGGGGGGGACTCGAACTCCTTGGTCTTCCCGAGATCGAACCGAAGAACGTTCAGAAACTCGATTCGACAGAGCATATCAGGGAACTGCAGCGGGTCGGACAGGCAGTATTTGAAAAGAAAGTTAGAGCAGAACACTTTTCGGCTTTCACATAAGGGGGGTGCAATGAAGATATTTCTTGCTTTCGCTTTTCGCGATGAAGACAAAGAATGTGTCAGCAATTTGAAACAATTGCTCACAAGTCATGACATAGAGATCCTTACAGGAGAAAATCTTGGTGGGGAAACACTTACTCCAGCTGTGAAAGAAGAAATTGAAAAATCTGATGCACTCGTTGCAGTGCTCACCCAACGGCAAAGTTTGTCAGCTGGTGGATGGACAACACATCAATGGGTGGTCGATGAACTTAACCATGCCTATGGAAAGGGGAAAATGGCAATTGCACTCTTGGAAAGTGATATCTCCCTGCAAGGAATGGCACAATCGCATCACCACATCCATCTTGATAAATCCAATCAAATCAAATCGTTTCTAGAACTTTCCCAGACAATCGGCAGATGGAAGAGTAAACTTGGCAGTACTCTTAAATTCCAGATATTGCCTCCTAGCCTTGCTGCTCGCCTCGCCAGCGGAGATTCAACGATTGAATGTAAATACAGGCTATGGATTAAAGGAGTCCCGGATAAGGCTGACTGGAAATCTGCTAACGAAGCTAGAATAGCCCCGGAAGATTTTGCAACATTTGCTTATGTGGACGGCGTACAGGACAATCAGCTGGTACAGTTGAGGGTAGTGGATAATGGTAATGAATGGCTATCACCGGCAAAGTCCCAATGGACGCAGATTGAACTGAGCCAAAAGTTACCCGAACAGCCGAAGTAAGGAGTTCAGGTATTACTATCAAAACAGGAAATGCCTCATGAACGCCTTCATTGTCCACCCCATCGGGCAAAAAGCAGAAATCGGTTTTACAAAGCTGAGAAGCAGCTGATCCGGCGGTCCTTCCGGGCAGCGGGTATCAAGTCGTTAACAGCGGCAGTGATTCACGCGGCGGGCAAAATCCGCAACGATATATTCTAACTGCTCTTACCGCCGATCTGGTCATAGTCTACCTGAAATGCCTTACTCTCCGCAAACCCGCGCAGCGCTGTCGGATTTTATTGTGATAAGCACCGTATAAGGAACGGGGTAAACTCAATGGCAGCCGCATCATTCAATCCGGAGCACAAAGACCTGCTCGACGGTTTGCTCCTCCCCATTCCGGGAGTCAGGGCGGGGAAGATGTTCGGCTATCCCGCCTACTTCAAAGGCCGCAAGCTTTTCGCCTGCGTCTACGAAGATGGCGTCGGGATCAAGGTACCGGAGGATCTGGCCGAGCGGCTTCTCTCCCGCCCCGACGTGAGCCCCTTCCGCCCCATGGGGAAGCCGAAGATGCACAACTGGGTGCAAATCACCCATGGGAATTCGGCGGAATATCGTACAGATGCGGAGGTGTTTTATGCCGCCGTGCGGTTTGTGGCGGCGTTAGAGGATACATAAACGCTTAAGCTCTCCTTGAAGATCACACCGATAACAACCCAAACCTAAGCTGGAAAAATTCCTCGATACTCGGTTGTGACGGACAAGAGAAGAGAACGCGAGGCGCAGGCAAGAGAAAAGACTATCAAGGTTCAGGTAGAAATCATGTGGGGAGTTCCGAGGACCTTATTAAAACAACGAACGCTCAGATTTTCTACAATACTGTTCCACATTACTCCCAAAACTTCCCCTGCAAACCGAAACCTTCGAACGCATCGCCAAGGCAATCATCGACATCTGCTCCACCTGGAAATGGTTATGAAAATCATCCAGCTCTTCATCTTCCACGTCTTTCAAAGAAAATCATCATATACAGTTGCTTTGCCCGTATGCAGACGGAGACAACCATGAACAACAAGAACATAGACTGCACAAGAATTCAGCCTCTGAAAACCCTTTCATTTATGCACTTGCGACGCTATCGCTTTTTCTACCCATTGGCTGCACCGCCAAGACCGGGAATAGCGAGCTGCGTTCAAACAACATAAACTGACCTGGAGTGGAGGATATTCATGTCCGATGTGTTTATCAGTTACGCCAGCGAAGACCGGGAGCGGGCCCGTACTTTGGCTGCCTCGCTGGAGGGGCGCGGGTGGTCTGTTTGGTGGGATCGCAAGATCGTGCCCGGTCAGAGTTTCGACCAGGTAATCGAACACGAACTCGAGACGGCAAAGAGTGTTGTTGTGCTCTGGTCGCAAAACTCTGCCGCCAGCGAGTGGGTCAAGAATGAGGCCGCTTCGGCTGCCGAACGGGGCGTTCTGGTGCCTGCACTGATAGACAATGTCAAAATCCCGTTGGAGTTCCGGCGCAAACAGACCGCTGACCTGACCGACTTCAGTGGTGACAATTCACATAGCGGATTTCAGGCCTTATGCGACGGCATTTCCACCGCCATAACCGGTGTGGCACCGACTCCTGTTCCTTCTCCACCAGCGACAGTGTTTCGCTGGAACCGTCTCTGGGTGACAGGAGTAGCGCTCTTTTTCGCGATTGCCATCGGCTTAGGACTTTACCTTGCGAGCAACCGCAAGGGGTCAGAAGTCATCATCCCTCATAAACCACAGGAGAGAGAGATCGCATCTACTGGGGCCGTAAGCAACGAGGTATTCAACCGCTTGAACCAGGCCCAGTGGAAAGGGTTGGAAATGCTGAGCCAAGGCAGACCGGAAGCATTGGAACAGATCGAAAAAACATTGAAAGAAGCCGACGAAGCCGTCAGGACGTTTCCCCAGCAAGCAAGATTCCATGAGTTGAAGGGTTATTTACAGAAAGACGTTTATCAGAGTCCAGGAGCAAAAAGCCTACTAACCAATGAGGTACGTCGCCAGTACCTCACACAGGCCCGGACATCCGCGGAGCAGGCGCTGCAGATCAATCCGGACAGTGCCAGCGCCCACAATCTGATGGGAAACGTACTCTATTTCGAAGAAAATTGCGGCGAAGCCATCAGGGAATATGATCTCGCACTGCGGTTGAACCGCAACGAAGGATATCAAAGTGTCATTGAAGGGGACAAGGAAGCTGCCGTCGCATGTGCCAAGCGGGGGAGATGAGGCTAATGGGTTGAGGAAAAAGGTGGAAGGATTAAGGAAAATAATTTCCCATTCGAGCGATGATCCCGCAGCCTTCCCAAACGCTCACTGAAAAAATCACCATGCCACTGAAAGAAAAGCAAGACTTCATCAAGGACAAAAGCGCCGACATGACGGTTACGGAAAGAAACCTGCAGCTCTCGGCAACCCTCGCCAAGGCCCCGAACGTGAATCGCAACATTTCCAGGATCGAGCGCGTCACCGAGGGGACCCCGGGCTGGACAATCTTCTACTGGAGCGGCACATCATAATCCCGTGGTTTACACCACGGGCTGTAATCTACCGCCCTTTCAGGGCTTATAACTCAAACCCCGAAGGGGTGGCATGATATAGCCCGTGGTATCAACCACGGGAGTGTCAACCACGGGTAAATTGTACAACCACAACATATTCAGCCCCAACGGGGCGACAGAATACCGATTGTCCAAGGGGAACCTCCATGAGCAACTGCTGGAGCTCTATGACCTTGTGGTTAATTCGTTTTTTTAGTCTAAACTTATCCATATAGACTGCTGCAATCCCAGGAGGAACAGACCATGGCCAGCGACACCACCCCCATCAAACTCCGCATCCCCGGCACGGAAATTCCGGAACCGCTCCCGTTGCTGCTCCCCGGATCCAGCGGCCAGATTACCTACAAGGAGGTACGCACCTTCCGGATCAGCGCATCGCGGGCCGGCGGGACGGAAACGCCGGTGATCGAGAGCCATTCCGACGACATCGTGGAGGTGGAACTGGAGGACGGTACCCGTTTCTGGACCTCCCAGGAACGGCTGCGGACCGAGGTGCTCGGCCTGGCCGGCACCCGGGCCGCGGACGGGGTGGTGGAGCTGCCGGCCACCCTCGACCGGCGGGGGGCCAGCCGCGGGCTGATCGGCAAGATCGTCATCAAGACCCTCAAGTTCTTCAAGATCGATGTGGCGGAGAAAGCGGCCAGCTTCATTGCCGAAAAGCTGGAGAACCATCTGCTGGGAACGCCGCAGGAAAACCGGGGCCCCGGACTCTACCGGATCCTGGCGGGAGATGAGCTGAAACTCACTCCGGTTACGGAGACAATGGTCGCTCTGCCCGCTGACAAGCCGTCACTGCTCTTCCTCCACGGCACGGCCTCATCCACGACAGGAAGCTTCGGCAAACTTTGGACCGACAATCGGCGGACCCAGCGTGAACAGCTGCTCACCCCCTACGAGGGGCGGGTCTTCGGCCTGGAACACGAAACCCTTTCCAAGAGCCCCATTTACAACGCCATCGCCGTTGCCGAAAAGCTGCCGCCCGGGGCGCGTCTGCACATGGTTTCCCACTCGCGGGGGGGGCTGGTGGGAGAACTGCTCTGCCGGTCCGGGGCGGAAGGAGGAAACGATCCTTTTAACGCGACCGACCTGGCCTTCTTCGCGCAGCACAATCCCGAAAAGGTGCGGGGGGATCTGGAACATCTCAACGGCCTGCTCAGGGAGAAGCGTTTCCGCATCGAACGTTTTGCCAGGGTGGCCTGCCCCGCCCGTGGGACCAACCTCGCTTCCGAGCGGCTCGACATCTACCTATCAGTGCTCTTCAACCTGCTGGAAAACTTCGGCTTCATCAGCAAACTGACCGGGGGCATCTTTAGCAACATCTTCAGCGAACTGATCATGGCGGTGGCCAAGGAGCGCTGTGATCCCAGCGTGTTGCCGGGGATCGAGGCGATGATCCCCTCCTCGCCGCTGGTGGCTCTGCTGAACCAGACCAGGACCCCGGTCAGCGGCGAATTGCGGGTAATCGCGGGGGATATCGAGGGAGACAACGTCCTGAGCGCCATCGGCACCCTCCTGACCGATCCCCTCTACCAGGACGACCATGACCTGGTGGTGAACACCGATGCCATGTTCGGCGGTTCCGAACGATCAGGGGGGGCCGCTTTCATCTTCCGGCGCGGCGCAGACGTGAACCACTTCAGCTACTTCGCCAACCAGGACAGCGCCGAAGGGCTCGCCCGGACCCTCTCCCGGGGAGCTACGGAGTCTGACGGATTTGAACCCTTCTCGGTGCGCTCCACCGACAGCGGCACCCCACCCTACGAGAAGCGGGATGTGGCCGACACGCTGCCGGTGGTCTTCGTGCTACCGGGGATCATGGGAAGCCATCTGGCCATTGGTGACAACAGGATCTGGCTCAACCCCCTCGACATCGCCGCCGGCAAGCTCAACCTCCTGAGTTACGGCACACCGAACCTGGTCACAGCGCAGGAACCGCTCTGGCTGTTCTACGGCGATCTGGTCAAACACCTGGCCACAACCCACCGGGTGGAGCCGTTCCCCTTTGACTGGCGGCTCTCGCTCTTTGACGAGGCGGACCGTCTCGCCGTGGCGATCACCAAGGCCCTGGATGATACCGAAAAGAACAAACTGCCGGTGAGCATCGTGGCCCATTCCATGGGGGGACTCGTGGCCCGGGCCATGATTGTTGACCATCCCGAGGTCTGGGAGCGGATGAAGGAGCGTCCCGAATCCAAGCTGATCATGCTCGGCACCCCCAATGGCGGCTCCCATGCGGTAACCCAGGTGCTGACCGGTCGCGACAGCCTGATCCGCAAGCTGGCCCTGCTTGACGCGACACGGGACCAGCGCCAGCTGATCGCCATCGTGGCCCAGTTCCCCGGCCTGCTGGAAATGTTGCCGACAACAACAGGCGGCTTGGACCTCTTCGACGCCGCCACCTGGCAGACCATCGCGGCCGCCGACCCGGAGCATGGGACCTGGCAGCCCCCCACCGCCGCCGCCCTGGCAGCGGCCAAGGCCGTGGGGGCAAGAGTGGCCCAGTCCCCCATCGACCCGCAGCGGATGTTCTACATCGCCGGCTGCGCGCCGGCCACACCGGCGGACCTGACCATCGAGGGGGAGGGAGCGGATCAGCGGCTGGTCTTCCACGGCACGGCACAAGGCGACGGCCGGGTGCCGTGGGATACGGGTATCCCGGACGGCCTCAAGACCTGGTACCTGCCGGCCGCCCACGGCGACCTGCCCGCCTGCGAAGAGGGCTTTGAGGCCATCAGCGATATTCTCCGGCGGGGGAGCACCGACCGCCTGCCGACCAGCGCCCCTGAAACCCGTGGCCCGGCCGAACGCTTCGAGCTGCCGGCCGAGCGGGCTCCGCTCTACCCTGATTTCAGTGACCTGGCGCGGACTGCGCTGGGAGCGGGACGGGCGAAACGGAAGCGCCATACCGAGCGCAAGATTCAGGTCAGCATCCGCCACGGGAACCTGGCCTTTGCCAGCCATCCGGTCCTGGTGGGGCACTACAAGGGGGACACCATCATCAGCGCCGAGGCCTACCTGGACCGGACCCTCGACAAGCGACTCACCGCCCGGCACAAGTTCCGGCTCTACCCCGGTGACGAAGACACGGCCGAGGTCTTCCTCAACCCGGAGTGGGAACAGACTCAGCAAAACGACGGCAAACCACCCGGCGCCATCGTCATCGGCCTGGGAGCGGTGGGGGATCTTACTCCCGGCCGGCTCCTGCGGGCGGTCTCCCGGGGGGCGCGCTCCTACTCCCTCTCCCGGGCCGAATGCCCGCAGGTCAAGAGCGGCAAAGCCGGCCGCGCCGGCATCAGCCCGCTCCTGGTCGGGACCGGTGCCGGCGGCGTGCCGGTGGCGGATGCGGTCACCGCTATCCTGCGAGCCATCATCGATGCCAACCGCTACATCAGAGAATCCGCCAGTCCGGACTGCGCCCCCATTGAGGAAGTGGAGTTCGTGGAACTCTACGAGGACCGGGCCATCCAGGCAGCGCGCACCCTGGCCCGCTTGCGTAACGACCCGGAAATTTCTAGGGAATTCAGTATCGAAGCGGACCCGCAGGTCCTTCCCCTGGCGGGCGGCAAGCGTCGGGCCAGCTACATCGAGGAAGAACCCTGGTGGCAGCGACTCCAGATCACGGAAGACAAGCAAGAGCGGCTTAGCTTCAACCTGCTCACCGACCGGGCCAGGGCGGAGGTCTACCTGCTGCAGTCCCAGCGGAACCTGGCCGACCGTTTCATCGAAGAAATGTCCTCAAGCACCGCCAGTAACGAAGGGGTTGCCATTACCCTGTTCGAGATGCTGGTTCCCAATGAACTCAAGGAATACGCCCCCGACCGCCAGGATATCGTGCTGGTTCTGAACGACAAAGCGGCCCGTTATCCCTGGGAGATGATGCAGGAACGGCGGCGGGGCGATGACGGCACACAGGAACGCAAGCCCCTGGCCGTCCAGGCCGGCATGGTGCGCCAGCTCCTGGTGGATAAGTTCCGCGAGCGGGTGGTGACGGCACGGGACACTACGGCCCTGGTCATCGGCAACCCGCCCACCCCCTTCATCAACCTCCCCGCTGCCGAACAGGAGGCCCGGAAAGTGGAGCAGGCGCTGAAGAATGTCGGCTATGGCGTAACCTCCCTGATCGGTCCCGATGCCAAAGCTACCTTTATCCTCAAGGAACTCTTCGCCCGGGATTACCGCATCATCCATCTGGCCGGGCACGGCGTGTTCGACTACCACCCCCCGCTAGCGTGCGACTGCTGCCAGAAGCCAGGCGACGGCCCTGCGATCACCGGCATGGTCATCGGCGAGAATCAGTTCCTGACGGCGGCCCAGATCAGGCAGATGCGCTCGGTGCCGCAACTGGTCTTTGTCAACTGCTGTCATCTGGGAAAAATCGACGACAAGCTGGCCGCCGGCAACCGACCGCCAGACCTGGCCGCCAACGTGGCCACCGAGCTGATCCGGATGGGGGTACGCTGTGTGGTGGCCGCCGGCTGGGCCGTGCAGGACGAAGCCGCTTCACTCTTCGCCGCCACCTTCTACCGTGAGATCCTGAGCGGATCGTCCTTCGGCTGCGCTGTCCACGCTGCGCGCAGCGCCACCTACGCCGCCCACCCCGAAGCCAACACCTGGGGCGCCTACCAGTGTTACGGCGACCCGGATTTCACTCTTGCCAAGGGTGACCCCGCCCCTGCGGTTCGCAAAACAAGAAACAGCTACACCACCCCCTCCGAAGCAATTGTCGATCTTGAAAATATCGCCGCAGACGCAAAGACCGCCCAAGGGCCGTCCATTGACGCAAATCTGAAGAAAATCATGGCTATCGAGCAGAACATCCCGCCCGGCTGGCTCGCCTCCGGAGCACTGCAGGCAGCCCTGGGGCAGGCCTATGGCGAGATCAAACGGTTCGCAGAAGCAGTTGCCCACTACCGCCGGGCCATAGCCGATGATAACGGGCTCGCCACCATCAAGACCGCGGAGCAGCTCTGGAACCTGCAGTCACGCTGGGCCCTGGAGCTGGCTGGCACCGATCGGGCCCAGGCCGTGAAACTCATCACAGAAGCGGAAGAGAGACTTGAGCGACTGAACAAAGCACTGGGCGAAACCGGGGAACGGCTTTCACTGCTGGGAAGCGTTGCCAAGCGGCGGATGATGATCGCCAGGGAGGTCTCGGCAATACGGGACGCGCTCACTACCATGGCGGAACAGTACCACCGTGCCTATGAACTGGGGGTTGAACGTGGAAAACCCGATTTCTACCCGCTCGTCAACCAGCTGGCAGCCCAGACACTGGCCTATCTTCTCGATGAGAACGGAGAACTTCCTGTTGACTTTGACGATTCCGTTAAAAAAGCCATTGAACTTACGGAGCAGGAACATGCCAGCCGACAGAACTTCTGGAACACCGCCACCCTGGTGGACTGTTTTCTCCTCAGGCACCTGGCTGCTGGCGACCTGACCGATTACACCTACGACATCATCGCCGGCTACTCCAAAGCGAAGAATGTCGGATCACCGCGGGAGTTCCAGTCGGTGCTGGACCAGTTCGACTTCCTGCTGCAGGTGATCGCATCTGCGCCGGAGAGCGACCGGGTGAAATGCCTCAAGGCTTCCCTGGAGGAGATCAGGGATGGGGCAAAAAACGCCGGAACCGCTGAGGATCTGCGTGGCGTTACTGTCGTCAGCAGGATCAAAGCGACCACTCCAGGCGCCTTTTCGTTCAAGTTGAATCCCGACAGCGTGCACTATATGTATACCCACACCACCGGGTTTCCCATCCGCCTGAAGCGCTCCGCACCTCCATGGGGCGAACAGTCTGCCAGTGCCGAGCCTGAGCCCGAACCTGAACTGAAACCGATCCCGAAGAGGTCCGGCACCCTTCCCGACAGCGGTGAAGAACTGCAGCCGGTGCAGCTGGGGGCCTCGGCCCCCAGCCAGGTGAAGCCGGGAGCCGAGTTCAGCGCCCGTTTCGTGGCCTACGAAAAAGCCCTGGAGCAGGAAGTCCGCGAACTGCTTACCGCGCTGGCCCCCAGCGCCAGGAAGGTGCTCGGCATCCAGGAGTGCCGCTGGAAACGGGATACCCCCGTGACGGTGCGGCTCTCCGGCACCGGCCTGACCGTCACCCCCCCCGAACAGACCTTTATCTGGCAAGGGGGAAGCTCGTTGCTGACATTCGATCTGAAGGTGGCGGCCAACGCCGAGGAAGGAACGATCACCCTCAAGTTCGACGTGGTCATCGCCGGGACCATCGTGGCCTGGCCGCGCCTCGATCTGGAGATCACCAAAAAGCCGAAGAAAAATGAACTGGCCACCACCAGCGGCGAGTCGGCCAAGACCGCCTTCGCCTCCTACTCCTCCAAGGACCGGCTGCGGGTCCTGGACCGGGTGGATGCCATTGAAATCAGCGCCGGCATCAAGGTCTACCAGGACTGTCTCGACCTCCATCCGGGCGAAGAGTTCAAACCGCGCCTGGACAGCGAGATCAGGGAGCGCGACCTGTTCCTGCTCTTCTGGTCAAAAAACGCCAGCCAGTCCAAGTGGGTAAAATGGGAACTGAAGACAGCGCTTCAAGCGAAAGGTGAACAGGCCCTGCAGCTCCACCCTCTCGATCCGGATGTCAAGCCGCCGCCAGGTTTGAAGAAGCTGAACATCGGGAGTGTTGCCATGTGGGTGCGTAAGGGATTTGAGGCGGCACAGGCAAGCTCCAACCGGACTGAGGGATAATTCCGATTTCAAATCAGATTGGAATCAAAGGGGCTTGCCATGACGATGGACGTTTTCATCTCCTACTGCCGTAGCACTACCAGGGAGCAGGCCATCGCGCTGAGCGAGGCCCTGGCGGCAGACAAGATCACCGTATTCCTGGACCAGGAGGACATCCCCCCTGGCAGCCCCTTCCCGCTTCGGCTGGCCGACGGGCTGCTCAACGCCCGCACCGTGGTAGTCTTCGCCGACGAGAGCTACTTCCAGCGCACCTGGTGCGTCTACGAATTCCGGGTTGCCCTGGCCAGCTACCGGGCGGGAATCGATCCTGTCCTGGAGCATGTGCTGGTGGCGCTGGCAGCGAGCACGGCCGCTGAAGCGATCACCAGCCACTTCCCCCCGCCCCTGGCGCAGGGATCGTGGCCCCGGCCCCAGGAGACAGACAAGCTGGCCGCACTGGTGAAGGAACGCCTGGCCGGGGTGCAGACGACCATTGGCAAACGACTGGAGGGGATCGACGACGACGCGGTCAGGAGCCTGCGTCATGGAGGGCTGATACCGGCTCCCTCGGCACCGCCGACGCGCCTGGCGGCACCTGCCAGCATGCCCGCCTCACTTAAGGAGCGCTTTATCGGCCGCAGCGACCTGCTCTGGAAGATCTTCTCGGAACTGGAGACCAGGGGCAGCGCACAGGCTCCGCGCTCATGCCTGCTGCAGGGTGCCGGCGGCATGGGCAAGAGCCAGCTGGCCGCCGAATATGTGCTGCGCTACGGCAGCGTGCACTATCCGGGAGGTATCATCTGGATCGACGCCTCGGGTAACAACGACGATCTGGCCGGACAGTTCCGCCAGGTTCTCGAACAGTTTGGCCGGACCGTTGCGGAAGACGTTCCGCTGGAACGGCTTACAGCGGAACTGTCAGCAACTCTGCGCCCCCTGGCAGCCAGCCAGCGCCTGCTCTGGGTGGTGGACAATGTCCCTGAGCCGGCAGCAGGCAAGCCGCCTGAAAGGATTACCCACTGGTGCCCGCTCAAACCTTACCTTAGCCTGCTCTGCACCTCACGGCGCGGAGTCAGCGAGATGGATGCCGCAATACCACTGCAGGAACTGCCGGTCAGCGCCGCCATCGACCTGCTGAGCCAGCCGCCGGTGGTGCGCAACTGGCTCGCTGACAAGGAATGGCAGGAAATAGTCAACTGGATCGGCTGCTGGCCGCTGGGGCTGCAGATCCTCCACACCGATCTGGGTGACGGATTTGTCACGGCCCAATCGCTTTTGGCCAAGGCCCGCAGCGAGGAACCGGCCCAGGCCCTCGACAGCGCCATGGAGGCTCTGCGCCCGGAAGTGGAGGAAGGGTATTTGCGCGGGGTCGCCGAGGTGTTCCGGGTCTCATATTCGGCCCTGCAGGGCCAGCCCGATGCGCTGCTGCTGGCCCATGCCCTGGCCCTGCTCGCCCGGGCGCCGGTGCCGGAGCTGCTGCTGGAAAGGCTGTCGTCGGGGGCGGCCGTCGGCATACTGACCAGGCGCAGCCTGATCCAGGCCACCGAAACCGGCGGCGGCCGGCGCGGATGGGCCATGCACCGCATCGTGGCCAGCTACCTGCGCAGCGTCAGTCACGACCCGAAGCAGGAATTCATTGCGCTCGCCCGCTGGCTGCAGGACATCCTGACCGGTAGCCGTCCCTGGAGCGAGGTGAAGGACGTGCTGCGCCATGCCCGCATTGCCGCCCAGCGCTTCTCTCACTGGCTGGCAGCATCCGGCGACAGCGAGGGGTTCCAGGTCGCCGCGGGTCTGGCCATGGCCATGGCCACGGCCCGTCTGGATGACGCGGCTGCCCGGGGGCTGCGTTTCACCGGGGCGGAGTTCTGCGACGCCATCGGCGCCGGTGACCTCCTGGCGACGAAGCTCGACCAGCTCTTCACCGGCGGAGATCACGGGACGCGCATGGCAGTGATCGGCGCAGCCAGCGGTCTCCACCGCAGCGAACAGGCGGCATTGCTGCTGACGCGGGCCTTCAGGGATCCCGAGCCGGTGGTACGCTGGCTAAGCTATACCCAGGCCGGCTTCAGCGACCGGGGCGATCTGCTGGCGATACCGCTGCTGGATGCCCTGATGCAGGAGCCCCCCGGCGAGGGGTTGCGCAACGCCCCCCTGCACCTTGGAGAATTCCTGAAAGCAGCACCTCCTGTGCTCCGTTCGCTGCTGTCGCAGATTGCCCATCACCTGGCAGAGGTTGACGCCGAGCACCGGGTCGCGCTGGTGAAGATTCTCGGCGAGCTGCTGCGTCGGCACCAGGGCAGCCTGCAGGCCGGCGGCTGGAACAGCCAAAGTGTGGCCGGCGGATTGATCGGCCTGGCCCGCAACGACCCGGATGAGACGGTACGCTGCAGTGCCGCGGCAGCAGCCGGCCAGTGGGAAAACGAGACCAGCTACCAGACCCTGATCGAGGCGCTTGCCGGCGCAGGTGACGCTAACTCCTGGAAAAAAGCCGGCTTTGCGCTGGCGCACTATTGCGCTGCCGTTGAGTCTCCGCCGCCGCCCAGCGCAGAGCTGCGCGAGATCGACGGCGAACTGCAGGTGGCCATATCCCTGACACCCGGCACCCCCCGCCGGCCGGAGCTGTATGTGCCCCTGGCCAAAGCCGCAGTCACGGCAACCGAGCCGGAGCTGCGGGCCGCCGCCATCGAGGTGGTGACCAGCGAGGACAGCGGCAAACTGGCCCTTTCCGATGCCGTGCTCGACCTGATCGATGCCGGTCGCCCCAAAGAAGCGCTGCCGGCTGCCGAAGAAACCATCCGCCAACTGCCCGGCTTCTCCAGCGGCTACTGGTGGCGTGGCCGCGCCCTGGATGCACTGGAGCGAAACAAGGAAGCCCTGGACGATTTCACGCGGGTGATCGAGATGTCTCCACAGTTCGCGGAAGCCTACTACCGGCGCGGCATAATACGAGCTTTATCAGGGAACAGAGAGAGGGCCCTGGAGGATTTCGCTGTCACCATCAACCTGGAACAAGATCACGGCAACGCCCGCTTCTATCAGGCCATCATTCTCCACCAGCTTGGCCGCAACCTGGAAGCGGTGCAGACGCTCGACATCGCCCTGATGAAATCACCCCAGGACGCACGTCTCCACCACCTGCGCGCCGGCTGCCTGGCACAACTGGGATGCAATCAGGAAGCAATCGCAGCCGCGACCGCCGCGCTTGCAATCAACGATACGGTGGCCGAGACCTGGCTGATCCGCGCCAACGCCCATCTTAACCTGGAGCAGTTCAGCCAGTCCCTGCAGGATCTGGAAAAGGCGGCATCCCTCGATTCCAAGGACGCCCGGATCGAGGAGATGCGCCAGTGGGTCGTGGGGAGGATGCATCCGTGACCACCAGCGACCCCTCCAAGGTGGTAATCGCCATCGACTCTACCAGCGACTTCAGATTTCTTGAGAAAACTCTGGACGACGCGAGACAGGCGCTTTCTGGGGGTACCGCCCAGGTCAAGAAGCAAGCAAACCTGTTCGGCTGAACGTTTACTCCTTTATCCAGCTCTTTAACAGTTGCTCTGAATACTCCTGTTCTATTTACAAATAGGCCAGTTGCGCTACATTTATTATCAAGCTCTTTACCATGGCGATTGACTCAGGCGAAGGAATGGAAGCGACAGAGAGGGGTGCCGTTGATGCTTGATTTTGAACTGGTAATCGGGGTATCCCTCCTTTATGTCGCGCTCCTCTTTCTGGTGGCCTTCTATGCAGAGCGAAAGCAGGAACTGGGGCAGAGCGTCATCTCCAACTCTCTCGTCTACGCACTTTCCATCGCTGTTTACGAAACATCCTGGGCTTTTTATGGCAGCGTCGGCAAAGCTGCCACCACCGGTCTCGACTTTCTTCTCCCCTCCCTCGGTGCCACCCTCACAGTCTTCTCCTGGTGGTTTCTGCTGCGCAAGATGGTCCGTATTGCCAAGGAAAACAACATAACCTCCATCGCCGACTTTATCAGCTCCCGTTACGGGAAGTCGCAATGGCTGGGGGTGCTTGTCACCATCATCGCCATACTCGGCATCATGCCGTACATTGCCCTGCAACTCAAAGCGGTATCCACAACCTTCGACATACTCTGCGGTTACCCCCTGATCCAGCTCCCATTTACCCATGAAACCATCCCATTGACACCGTATCTGGACTTTTTCGCAGCGCTGATTCTCAGTGTCTTCGGCGTCGTCTTCGGCGCCCGGCGCCTGGTCTCTTCCGAGCGCCACGAAGGGTTGGTGGCTGCCATCGCCGTCGGCTCGATCATAAAGTTGGCAGCGTTTTTGACTGTCGGCATCTTTGTCACCTACTTCATGTTCAACGGTTTCACCGATATCTTTTCCCGCACGCAGACACAAAACTCGGTCTTGCTGGACCATCTGACCACCATTGGTGAACCGGGCGAACCCCCCTATCTGAACTGGTTTGCGATGCTCACCATGTCGATGGGAGTAGTCATGCTCCTCCCCCGCCAGTTCCAGATGATGGTCATCGAGAACTCCGCTGAAGAGCACATAAAAAATGCCATGTGGCTCTTCCCCGCCTATACGTTTTTAATCAACCTCTTTGTCGTGCCGATAGCGCTGGGCGGCATCCTGCATACCGGCGGCAGCTCGGGCGCCGATTTCTTCGTCCTGACACTCCCCTTGAAGACGGGCCATCAGTGGCTGGCGCTGTTCACATTTCTGGGTGGGGTCTCCGCTGCCGCCGGCATGGTCATGGTCGAATCGGTGGCCATCGCCACCATGTTCCTCAACCACCTGATCATGCCGATCGTGGTAAGGCTGAAACCGAGAAGCTGGTTTCCGGTTCTGCTCATCAACCTGAAGCGCTTCGGCATCTTCCTGGTTGTCTTTCTGGGCTACATTTACGAAAAAATCGTTGGCGAAACCTACATGCTCATCAACATAGGAATTGTCTCCTTTGTCGCCATCATCCAGCTCGCCCCGGCGTTTATCGGCGGACTTTACTGGCGCAGGGGGAACAGAACGGGGGCGTTCATCGGTATCCTGCTTGGTTTCCTGTTATGGTTTTATACCCTGTTGGTCCCCTCTTTCATGGAATCCGGCTGGTGGCAGAGCGATATCCTGCAGAATGGTCCCTTTGGTCTTGGTTTTTTGAAGCCGACCGAGCTTTTCGGACTCAGCGGGTTCGACACCTGGACCCACTCCCTGTTCTGGAGCATGTTCTTTAATATCGGCTGCTACCTGATATTCTCAATCGCCATATCACAAGACGACATGGAGCAGGAGCAGGCGAAAAAGTTTGTCGACGTGTTCAAGCCGGAAGAGGAGGCCCCGTCGGAGACCAAAAGACTGTCCAAGCCGGTCACCATCGTCCAGTTTGTCAATCTGATGTCTAAATTCATCGGCGAAGCCCAGGCCCATGCCGCCATCAGCGATTATATGGGGGAGAGGGAGGTAGACGAAAAAGGAGGGGTATCGGAGTTTGAACTCCCTGCTTTAAGGAGCTTTGCGGAAAAGACGTTGGCTGGTGCCATGGGCGCGGCCGCAGCAGGAGCGGTAGTGGAAAGTTATCTGTCGGACATGGGCTCCAGGCTGGAGCCCGTTTATGATATCTATAGCAAGGTCCGGACCGATCTGAAGGAAAGCCGCGAAAACCTTTACGTAAGACTGCGGGCCTCGGAGATCATGAACCGGACCCTTGATCTCCGGATTATCATGGATGAACTCCTTGAACTCGTCTGCCGGGAGTTCAGGTTTGACCTGGCGATCATACGGCTGATCAACGCAAAGGGTGCTCTTACCACTTGCAGTCATTACGGAAAAGATATACCTGCCATCACCGAAATGGAGATCGTGCCGGACATCAACAGGTATATCGGTGATGCCTTCCTTTCAAACAAGCCGCGATTTGTGAACGATACCACATATATCACAAAACCGGTTTCGAAGGAGTTGATCGAGCGCGAGGGGATCCGCTCTTTCGCCCATATCCCCATCGTCCGTGAAGGGGAGCCTCATTTGGGAATATTGTCGGTGTATTCTACATCGATTGTAGGGCTTTTCACGCCGGGCTTTCTCGATCTTCTCTCAAGTCTCGCCGGCCAACTGGCCCAGGCGGTGAAGATCGATTCGGAAATGAAGGCCCGGGAACTGGAGCGGCGGGAGAAAGAGAGAGTACTCAATGAAATGGAGATTGCCAAGCAGATCCAGCTCTCCCTCCTCCCGGCAAACTATCCGGAATTGAAAGGGGTTCAGTTTGCCTGCTGCTGCGTGCCGGCCACCCATGTGGGTGGCGATTACTACGACTTTTTCCCCCGGGGAGAAAGCACCGTCGATGTGGTCATCGCCGATGTCTCCGGCCACAGTGTCGGAGCGGCGCTGATCATGACCGAAACCCGCAGCGTCCTGCGGGCGCAGATCCGCCTGACCAGTAGCGCCGGTGAGATACTGTCGGAATTGAATGAACTTCTCCACGAAGACCTGAGCAGGGCGGAACTCTTCATCACCATGTTTTATGCAAAATACGACGCCGCCAGACGCCTGCTCATGTATGCAAATGCCGGCCATAATCCCCCTTTGCTCTTTCGTCCCGGAGAGATGTCTTTTACGGAACTGGATGCTGAAGGGCTTATTCTAGGTATAAAGAGGGAAGTTGCCTTTGAAGAAAAGTGCATCTCATTGCAAACGGGAGATCTGCTACTAATTTATACCGACGGTATCATTGAGGCGCAAAATGAAGCTGGTGAACTGTTCGGCGTTGGCCGGCTAAGTGACATACTTGCGGCAAACCACGAAGAGCCGCCCGGGCGGATTATCGATGCCGTTCTGAAAGAGGTGACGGTCTTTTCCCGCTCTCCGGTTCTGCAGGACGACATATCCATGGTACTGATGAAAATCGCTCCACTTTGACAAACCCAAAACCGGCAGTACAATTGAAAATTCATAAAACATCTACGAACCCGCCTTTTCCCTTCCTCCGGCGGGAATGGTTGCTCCCGGTTGCTCACTAACCCGCAATCCCGCGCTGCCTGAAGTGCGGAACGCCAAGGAGGGCTCGCATGAAGACCCCCCACCTCTCGTTCGAAAAGCTGATGGAACTCCGTCTCCCCCGGCTCGACCCCGCTGAACTTTCGCTGGCCGCATTCCGCCGTGCCCCGCAGAAGGCCAGCTTTGACTGGCTGGCAGGGGCTGAGGAACTCCTCTTCGGTGCCCGGCCCACCAGGGCGGCGCCGATACCGATGACCAAGGGACCTCCCCCGAAGCTCATCACCTTCGGCCCCTTCTCGTTCCTTTACAACCAGCTCCAGCTGACGCTCCAGGAGCAGGGTGTTCCCCAGTTCTGGCACCTGGAGACCGCCTGGTTCGGCGGCACCCCCACCCTCACGGTGACCCAGAAGGATGGAGGCGTGGATATCGCCCTGGCCGGCGCCTTCTACCCCGGCACCTCGATCCCCGCCTCGCTGAAAGCGGTCATCAGACTCATTGACAACACCTGGACGCTCCGCCTCCGGCTCAAGTACGGGAGCTTCGATGCCACCCTTCCCCTTTCCCCGTGGCTGAAACGTGCCCAGTGGGCCCTGTCGCCGGTCCACCTGGATTTTGAGTGCTGCCCACTGGGGCCGGCTTCTGCGCTCATGGCCGATGGCCCCGGCATCGCCGCCTTTACGCCGGACTGGCTGCTGGGGACACAGACCATTGACGGGTTCCGCCTCGCCGGCTTCCCGGAGAACGTGACCGCCGACGCCGCGTTGGTGGGGCTCCTGCCACCCGGCGCCCCGGCCTTCTTCCTCCCGAACACTTTGCGCCGGACCGGCATCCTCTTCGCGTCGGACAGTCAGTTCCCGCTTCAGCCCGTGTTCGCGTCCCCCGGCCCAACCATCCACCTGGGTCCGTTCCGCTTCGACGGTCTCTTCCTGGAAACGGGGCTCCTGCCGAACGACCAGGCGATCCGCTTCCTCTTCGCCCAGTCGGTGGCCGACCCGACCCTGGCGGGGCTAGATACCGGCGGTGGTCTTCGGGGGAGCGACGGCGAGCCGTTCCGGATTCCGCTGCGCAACCCACGCTACGCCCAGCTCTTCGACGACAGCCGGCAGCGGACCGCCGCGGGGCTCGTTGCTCAGGTGGACGAGGTCCCCTTCTGGCTCCATAGCCGGGGGGTGAGCCTCCTGCTGACGCAGTCCCGCCAGGCGCCGTTCGCCGGCATTCTCCAGTTGGGGAGCGCACCCCCGGTCATGCTCTGCCGCCTCACCCTCACCAAGAGCGCGCCCCGAGTGGAGGGGATGCTGGTCCGCCCTGAGCCGGCGCCTCCCCGCTCCGAGCTCCTCGTTACCTGGCGGCCGCTGCCGGGCACCCTGCAGCCCAGCTTCGGCCACGTGGAGATCGACACCACGGCCGGCACCGCCACGGTCCGGCTTCCCCGCAACACGTCGCTGGCCGTGGTCCGGCGCGACGACTTCCTCCACCTGGGGTACCGCTGGACCAACCTGCGACTGGTGACCGAAGGAACCACCAGGCGCCTACAGCCGGTCGCTGCCGGGGCCAGCTACCTTGCGGTGCTCTTCCCACCCCAGAGCATCGGTGAGGAGACTTTCTTCGAGGCCGACCCGAGCTACAAGGTGAGCGATTCAGACATGCCTGCCTCCCAGCAGGTGAAGCAGGCACCGAGCATTTCCAACCCTCCCTCGCCGCCGGTGAAGGCACTGATGGCCAAGCCGAGCCGCCTGGTCTTCACTTTGCCGAATGGAGGCCAGCCATTCCTCGTGACCAGCACGACCATCCTCGACTGGAAGCCTCTCACCCCATCCCTGGCGCCGACGGCCCTGCCGGGAGCGGTGCGGCTTAAGCGACCGGGCTTGCCGCCGATCGTCCTCCCGGGCCCGAACCTTGTCCTCAAGACTGCAGCGCCACTCTGGAACCGGGCCGCGCCGCTTCAACGGGTAACTACCGCACTCACGCTGCAGAAGGTTCTCGGCAACCTACGTCCCATCGACATCATCAGCATCCTGCCGGGGATACTCTTGAAGCCGTCACCCCCCTCGGCCACCACAACCCAGATCGAGCTTCCCTTCCGCCTGATCCTCTCCCCCAACCGCTACGGCAGCTGGGTCCACGCCGATGCCCCGGTGACCCACGACGGTCGGACCGAGCTCTGGCACACCCGGCTGGCCGTCCAGACGGGCGAGGAGGTCAGCGAAGAACCCCACCAGTACCGGACCGTGCGGGCCATCTGGGCCCGCGACCATGATATCCCCATCGACTTCGACAAGCCGTTCCTGATGCCGCTGGACCAGGACGACCGACGCCAGCTGGTGGACCTGACCGCCGACTTCACCATCGGCACCCCGACCCCGGTTGCCATCAACAAGCTGATGCTCTCCTCCCTGGGGGGCTGGCTCGACAGCGACCTGCATCTGTCGCCGCCGGCGGGCTACGCCGTGGAGCAGTGGCGGCACCGGGCCACCATGGGACGCGACCACTTAGTGCGGGTGGTCTACAAGGGGTTTCTCTTCCCCTTCGGCCACCGGGCGTCACTGGTGAAGATCAGCGAGCGCAAGGTGGAGCTCTCCCCCACCGGCGACCCGGTGGCGTACATCAGGCAGCGGATGTTCATCATCATCCGGGAACCGGAGCGGACCTACGGTGGCAAAGCCTACGCCCACAGCGGCCGAGAGACCCCACTGCGGCGGGTGCGAATCACGACCCTCGTCACCCCCAACCTGAACCCGCCCCAGGAATCGCCGCTGGGCGCCGATCCCGGCCAGCGCCCCCTGGGAGGACCGGTGGGGACGCCCCCCATCGCCGCCTTCTGGCCCCGGGTGGGGCCTGGCGACTTCCTCTTCCACCTGAAGGGATGGGACTGGGAAGGTCACGAGCTGGATTTCGTGATGCCCCTGGCCTTCGTCCGCTCGGACATGCTTGACAACGCCGCCGAGATCAAGGTGGCGGTAGATGCCTACAACGCCTCCAAGGAGAAGGACCGGCGCAAGACCACCCTCGGCGGTCAGCAGGTGGCCCTGGCCGAGGCGACAGGCTACGTGGGAAAGACCACCTTCGATACGGCAGCCATGAGCTTCGTCGCCCTCTCCCCTGCCGACGGCACCCGCGAGCCCCCCTGCTATCCGAAGCTGGACCAGGCAAATATTGCCATTGCCGCCCTGCGGCAGATGACCGGCAGCAACGATCCGGCGACAATCGAACTGGCTCCCCGCTACCTGGAGCACAGCTTCGACCCGGCGAAGAACAAGGCCGGACTCTTCGCCCAGGTGCCGGCCATGCTTCCGGCCCCATCCCTGGACTACACGGCCGGCAAGAGTTCCGACCGCTCCGGCGGGGTCGCCACCCCCAGCATGGTGATCCGCGGCCTTTCCCGGGAACTCGGCACCTTGGGGGACACGGCCGACAGCTTCGCCGAAGGGAACTTCGATCCGCTTCAGTTCTTCTCCGGCATGAACGCCCAACTTCTGGGGGGAATCACCCTCGCCGACATTCTGGACGTGCTGATCCCCGGTGACTTTCTGGCCCAGGCGCCGAAGCTCGTCACCACCAACTCGGCCAGCGAGATCACCACGACCCTCCACTGGGAGACGACGAAACTCAAAACCAGCGGCCCCTTCATAAAGGGGGGCTCCTCGAAGCTCTCCCTCGACAGCATCCTGAAGACCGCCAAGGCCGGCGGCGGCCGCAGCTTCCAGCTGACGGGAAAGCTCGACGACTTCACCATCAACCTAGCAGAAGTGGTTATCGTCGGGTTCAAGGAGTTTTCCTTCACCTCCCGGGACGGCAAGAAGCCCGACGTCCACGTGGATATCACCGGAATTGAATTCACCGGGGCGCTTGAGTTCGTGAACACACTGCGGAACTACCTGCAGCCGGCCAACTTTGCCGATCCCCCCTTCCTCGACGTGACCCCCCAGGGGATCATCGCCGGCTACAACCTCACCATCCCGACAGTCTCCGTGGGCGCGGTGTCGCTCCAGAACCTGGCCCTCGGCGCCCGCCTCTCCCTTCCGTTCACCGGCGAGCCGATGCGGCTCCGCTTCAACGTCTCCGAACGGCAGAGCCCGTTCATCGTCTCAGTGGCTCCCTTTGGCGGCGGCGGCTTCTTCGCCCTGGCCGTGGGGATGGACGGGGTCGAGACCCTGGAGGCCTCCATCGAGTTCGGCGGCTGCGTGGCAATCGACCTGGGGGTGGCCAGCGGCGGGATCTCGCTCATGGCCGGCATCTATCTCCGGATCGAGATAACAACCGACCATTCGGAGCTGACCGGTTATGTCCGGGCAAACGGCTCCCTGCAGGTGCTCGGGCTCATCACAGTGTCGCTGGAATTCTACCTGGGTCTCTCATACGACTTCGGCCACGGCAAGGCGTGGGGCGAGTGCCGGGTATCGGTGAAGGTGGAGGTGCTCCTCTTCAGCGCCAGCGTCACCGTCACCATGCGCAAGCAATTTGCCGGTTCCAGCGGAGATCCACCGTTCGGCGTCATGATGCCCCAGCCGCGCTGGGAAGCCTTCGCTGCGGCGTTTGCATAGGGGGTTACTGCCATGAAACAGACAATCATATGGACTGCCCTTCCGAAGGGAATCAGCGACGATGGAAAGAACCTGCTCCTGTCGGTGGTGGTCTCCCCCCGGCTCGATACCGGCGGACCCGACCTGAAGCTGATCGCCTTTCCTGCCTTCTCAAACTGGCCTGCCCAGCCGCTGCAGATCTTCATCCAGTTCAGCGGCCAGGCACCGACAGCGGCGACCATCCTGCCGCCCGCCGCTGATCCGGCCCTCTGGCAGGCCCTCTTCCCGGCGGAAGAGACCACTGTCCGTTCATTTGTCCCCGCGGACCACACCAAACAGCTCATCCACGCCTTCCCGGTGGCCAACGTGGTGGAATACCTTCGCAAGCTTTACGCCACCGTGGGGGTCGCCTCCCCCACTGACCTCCCCCTCATCGCCGAACTGGCCCAGAAGGGGGCAACGCTGGTCCGCACCGTCGAGGGGAACGGCCGCGAGTGGTGGAACCTGGACGACGGGCTGGAGCAGGAACTTTTCGGCCGGTACAAAAAGCTGAAGACGACGGCCCTGCCGCCGGGTCCGCCGGAGCCGGCCATGGACTTCTTCCGGGCCAGGCACTTCCACCGCTTCCGCGGCGGCAAGCGGGAGGTCCCGGTCCCCCTCCCCGACTTCGACTTCCACCAGGCCGTCACCATGCTGGGGGACCATCCCCTCCTGATGCGGCGGCTGGGGCTGGTGATCGACGTGAGCGTCCCCCTTGCCGGCCAGCCCGCCAGCGACACCGTGCAGGTGGCGAGCGTGGAGCACGGGTTCGCCAGCGACGACCAACCCCTGCGGACCCGCTACCTCCTGGATACAGCCACGAAACGGTTCCTGCCGGCACCAAAGGCGGGATCGGACATGGCGGACGGGATGCTGCGGCTCGGATCGGCCGATTTCAGCATCCAGCAGGTGGACGTGGACGGCGCCGCCCTGAAGGCCATCGACTATGCCAACCAGCTCTACATGCGGCAGCAGGGGCGACTCAAGACAGCCGACTCCCCCCCTGACGACGGCCTGCCGGCCCTGCGCGCCGGCGGGGTCTCCGTGGTCCGCACCGGCCGGGCGGTACGGCTCTCCAACACTTTCAAGACGGTCACCCAGACCAATACGAACCTCAACCACCAGAACCCGCCGGAGCTCTCGGCCGATGACGTGACCCGCGGCTTCCGGGTGGATGTGCTGGACGGCTCCGGCAGTTGGCGCTCCCTCTGCCGACGCAGCGTCACCTACCGCGTCGGCCGTCTGGCGGGACCCCAGGCCGTCATCACCGCCACCGACGACGAAGGGACCATAACGACCGCCGCCATGCAGGACACAGACCCCACGAAGGAGGACTTTTTTCTCCACGAGGCCCTCTTTCACTGGGACGGCTGGAGCCTGGTGGCCCCCCGCCCCGGCGAGGCGATCCAGAACGACGGCCTGAGCCACGGGGAGAACCTGGGGCCGGACGGCAAAACCCGCAACCCCTCGGCCACGACCCTCAACCTGGAAATAACCGCCGAACCGACCCCGAAATCCCTGCCGCGGCTCCGCTTCAGCAGCAGCTACCGGATCCGGGCCCGGGCCGTGGACATCGCCGGCAACAGCCTTCCCCACACATCCACCGACGCCACCCAGGCCTCGCCGCCGGTCACCTACCGCCGCTTCGAGCCGGTTGAATCGCCAGCCGTAGCCATCGTCTCCGCCGTTCCCCTGTCGGACCTGCCGGGCGAATCGGCTACCCGCATAGTGATCCGGAGCTACAACGACAGTCCGGCCGATGACGGTGCCCTCTCCCCCGAGACCTCGGAGCGGCTACTGCTCCCACCCCGGACCGCCGTTACCATGATCGAGCAGTACGGGCTCCTGGACACCCCGACGGGGGTCGACGCCACTCCGGCCACCTGGAACCTCCTGGCCAAGAAAGATGCGGAACCCCTTCTAGATATTTACGACCCCAAAAAATTACCAAATGAGGTTCCCTACCTGGCCGACCCCTTCGCCAACGCCGCTGTCCTGCGGAGGCTCCCCGGCACGGCGCCGGAATCCATTCAGGCTGTCACCTTCGACGCCGCCCCCAATTGGTGGCAGGGGAAACCGTTCCGGATCGCCATTATCGAGGGGAGCGGCGCCCCGGCCTGGGACGCGACGGAACGCATCCTGACCGTGGAGATCCCCAAGGCCACCGTGGCAAAGGTCCGTCTCAGCTCCCGCTTCACCCCCGGCGATCTGGAAAAACTCGCCATCTGGAAGTGGATCGAGGCCGAGGCCTTTGATGCGGACGACGCCGCGCGGCTGAAGGCCCTCGCCCTGGACGGCCTCCACTGGATGCTCACCCCCTTCCGGGAGCTGACTCTGGTCCACGCCGTGCAGCAGCCCCTGGCGCCGCCGGTCATCGAGAGCCTCGATCCCCGGAAGCTGACCGTGGGGGATACCTTCGCCACCCTGGAGGGAACCGTGGGAGTCCACGCCCCGAGCACCGGCAAGGTGGACCTCCTGGCCGTCTGGAGTGAGCCGACCGGCATCGGGTTTGCACGCAAGAGCGGCGAATCCCACGCCTTCGACCTGCCGGTCGCCTCCCCCGATCTCCCGTCGGTCCCCTGGGGGAACCGTCGCCACGAGTTCGGCGACACGAAATACCGCAAGGTGAGCTACTACGCCACCGCCGCCACCCGCTTCCGGGACTATTTCGACCCCACCCTCACCACCGACGAGTTGACCCGGCCGCCGAAAGCCGAGCTTCCCCCCGCGTCCGATACCCACCTCTACGAGGCGGAAGTGCTCAACTCGGCCCGGCCCCTGGCTCCAAGCCTCCTCTACATCGTCCCCACCTTCGGCTGGGAGGCTGGAGAGGACGAACGCGGGAACTTCAGCCGCCGCAGCGGAGGGCTGCGCCTCTACCTGGAGGAACCCTGGTTCTCCTCCGGCGACGGCGAACTCCTCGGCGTGGTGATCTGGCCCGGCGAGCGGGACTGGTGCGTCGCCGGCAAGCCGATCCGCGACACCTTGGTGCGGATCGAGGTGCCGGACGAGCTGAAGCCCTACGCCAGCCAGTGGGGGCGCGACCCGATCTGGCTCTCCGGCCCCGTCCAGCAGGTGCCGTCACTCCAGAACTTCACCCGGAACGTGGCGGTACAGACCGCCCTCACCATCGAGGAGAGACCCGACGCCCTGTTCGCCGTGGCCGGCCACACTGTGGGGTACGACCAGGAGCGTCATCTGTTCTACTGTGATCTCGACATAGACGCCGGCGACTCCTACTACCCCTTCGTCCGCCTGGCGCTGGCACGCTACCAGCCGAAATCCATAGCTCAGGCCGAGCTCTCCCGGGTGGTGCTGGCGGACTTCGCCCAGTTCGCCCCTGACCGGATCTGCTGGGTCGCCCGTGATGCCTCCGCCCCGACGGCGCTCCGGATAACCGTCTCCGGCACCGGCTACCGGCGCAACGCATCGTTCAACTGCACCAGCGAGATCGAGGCCCGTCTCGAGCGGTGGCTCGGCCCCGGAGAAGGAGACATCGGCTGGGTGCCGGTCTCCCTCGAACCGGTCACCCTCTTCAATGCCCAGGCCCTCAAGACCCTCTCGGTCTGGGAAGGGACCATCATTCTCCCGGTCAACGATCCGGACGCACGCTTCCGGGTAGTGGTGGAAGAGTACGAGGCGTTCCTTGGCGACGTCCCCGACGCCGGCCTGATCGAAAGGTTCGGCTCCGGCCACGAGCGGCGTTTGGTCTATTCAGATGCAGTTGAGTTGGGGGTGGAGTGAGAACGGCTCTTGGCATGAACAATCAAAAACAGAAGACAACTGTAAGGGAGGCACTATGGGTGTGAAAAAAATCCTGATGCTGGTCGGCGACTACGTGGAAGATTATGAGGCAATGGTCCCCTTCCAGGCACTATTAATGGTTGGGCATACCGTTCATGCGGTCTGTCCCGGCAAGAAGGCAGGTGATAAGGTACGCACCGCCATACATGATTTCGAGGGAGACCAGACCTACAGCGAAAAGCCCGGCCACAACTTTGCACTGAATGCTACTTTTGCAGAGATCAAGGCCGAAGAGTATGACGCACTTGTCATCCCCGGTGGACGCGCTCCGGAATACATTCGCCTGAACGAGATGGTGCTGAAGATGGTGCAGCACTTTTCAGTCGCAAACAAGCCGATTGCATCCATCTGCCATGGAGCGCAGGTTCTGGTCGCAGCCGGAGTGCTCGCGGGCAAAGAATGCTCCGCTTATCCGGCTGTAGGTCCGGATGTAACTGGTGCGGGAGGAAAGTTTGTGGATATTCCAGCGGACATGGCCCACGTTGACGGCAAGCTGGTCACCGCGCCGGCATGGCCTGCGCATCCTGATTGGCTTGCCAAATTTCTGCACGTGCTGGGAACCAGGATTGAACCTTAGGGCGAATAGCTAAGATCCCAAGGGAAATCAATATAGGAACATGCACAGCTTCGACGACACCTAACAGCCCCGCTTGAACGATATAATATCACTGGAATTTTCCCTGAAACAGGGCTGCGTCCAGGCCCGGATCGCGATTATAAAGATCGGGCCTGAAATTGATGGTGCCGTTGGAATCAACCCAGGCGGTAAAGTAGACCAGGTAGACCGGAATCGGATCTGGCAGGGTAATGGTGCGGCTGACGGCGCTCTCCAGCGCCTCATCCAGGGCGGCGGGCGAATCCAGGGGGGTTCCGCGCAATAGCAGCAGCGCCAGTTCCAGGGGTTTTTCGATACGGATGCAGCCGGAGCTGAAGGAGCGCTGTTCGCGATCGAAGAGTTCGCGCGCCGGGGTGTCATGCAGGTAGACGGCGTAAGGGTTGGGGAAGATGAATTTGACCCGGCCGAGGGAGTTTTTCTTCCCGGGGTTCTGGCGCAGATGATAGGGAAAGTTCCCTTTCCCTAGCTGCTGCCAGTCGATGGAGTCCGGATTGACCCGCCTGTTGCCTGCTGCGAAGACGGTGAAGTCGTGTTTCTTTAAATAAGCACGGTTTTTCCGGATCTTGGGAAGGTGGTCTTCGACAGCGAGTTTATTCGGCACCTCCCAGTAAGGGTTGAGGACGAGGTAGGTCATGCGCCCGACAAAGGCCGGGGTCGGTCGAATCAGGCGACCGACGATGACCCGCATTTCCAGAACGATCTGACCAAATTCAACCATTTCGAGGTGGAAGCCGGGGACATTGACGCGCAGATAGCGCTCGCCAAAGGAGCGCGGCAGCCAGCGCCAGCGTTCGAGGTTGACGGCCAGCTGGCGGGCTCGCTCTTCTGCCGTGACGTTTAGTGCGGCCAGGGTCTGGCGACCGAGCACGCCGTCGGCTTCCAAACCGTGACGGGCCTGGAAACGACCCAGCGCGGATTCGAGCTCGGCGTCGAAAGATTCGCCGCTTCCCGCAGTGGCCGGCAGATCGCCGCTGATGACCAGACGTTGCCGCAGTGCCGTCACCTTAGGCCCTGTGGCGCCGGGACGCAGGGGGGGCTTGAGCGTCAGCCGCGGCCAGCCGCCGTTGGCGGCAAGGAGGCGAAGGTCCTGCCAGGCAGCGCGCAGGGCGACATAGGCAGGATCCGCCGGGAGCAGGGCCTGCAGGGAACCGCCGATGAGGCCGCTGGTCAGCGCCTGTTTGAGCATCAGCTGCGGGTCCGGCTTCTCCCGCTGGATGTGCCAGTCATGATCGACACGGGCAGGATCGATGCGGCCTTGCAGATAGTGGCTCGCAAGGGCCATGAAGGCATCGCTGAGGAGCAGGTCGAGTTCGGCGGCGAGTTGCGGCGTGGGTGTACTGCGGAAACGGCGGGAACGGTCAATGAGGGGGGCGAGATGGTAATCGTCGGGATCGAGCCCCTCCTCTGCCGCCGCAGGGAGAGCGGCGATCAGTTCGTCGGCCAGCGGTTGGAGCTGGTGTCCGTCGCTCCAGGCCGGCTGAAACTGGCGCTTAAGATAGAAGCTCGCCAGGGCGCGGCCAGTGCGCAGGGTCTCTGTTCCGATGGTGCGGGACGTGCTGAGACGGCGCAACTGCGGAACGATTTTTTTGTCGGGGGCGGCAAAAGCCGCCGTTGCCGACAACAGGGAGAGCAATAAAAATAGGAGGAAGAAGCATCTGGTCATGCTGAAAGTATATCAGCAGTGACCGACTTCACAAGGCGAGAACTACCAGCGGCGAAACGGGCCGGAATCGATGTGGACGAAGTCGGGCCGGGGATAATAGCCAACGCCGCCTCGAGCAAGGTGGAGCGCCGTTTTCTTCAGATGATCAAGGTCTACACCGGGGAAGCGTACATCGAGGGCGCGCCCCTGCAGGTGCAGGCTGTTTTTGGCAACGCCATGTCCCTTGCTCCGCAACAGGGAGTTGTAGCTGGGGGAACGATAGGCCGAGATGATTTGAATGTCGTGGCCGCCGCCAAGCTGCTGATCGAGCAGGGAGAGATAGTCAAGGGTGCGCGGATCGATTTTGTGAATTTCGTTGGTGTAGTGGCAACGCAGCAGGTGGTTGAGTTCGCTGAGGGCCGTCGGATCGTAATCGCCGGACGGGGTGCGGTAGGCGATATTCAGGCGCTCACCGGTTTGAATGTTGAGCAGTGAAAGGGGTGTCGGCACCGGCTGTTCAGGAGTCAATTTGCTCCAGCTGAGGCGGGGGCGAAGCAGGGTCAGCGCAGCGGCTGCACACGAATATTTCAGAAAGGAACGACGATTGTGGGCTTGGTTAAAAAACATAGTAAAAACCCTCTAACAATATAATTAATCTATGGTTTTTATAACAGCCCCCCCTCTGTCAGTCAACCCTCTTGTGGATATTGTCCGGAAATTGATGGAAAAAGTGTGACTTGAAACACATTTTGACCGACCCCATGGGGCTAGGACGACGGGTTTGTGGCCATGGCCTGTTCACGGATGGCGGTCAGAGTGGTTCGCGGCGATATCGCTTCCGGATCCATGCGGAGCTCCAGCAGGGCCGGCCCGTTGGACCAGACCGCCCGGTCGAAGGCGGCCTCGAAATCGGCGGTAGTTTCAACAACCTCGCCGTAGGCGCCGTACGCTCGGGCAAGTGCGGCAAAATCGGGATTTTTAAGTTCAGTTCCACTGATTCTTCCCGGGAAACGTCGTTCCTGGTGCATGCGGATGGTGCCATACATGCCGTTATTGATGACAATTATGATAATTGCCACGCCGTACTGAACGGCGGTTGCCAGTTCCTGTCCGTTCATCATGAAACAGCCGTCACCGGCGAAACAGACCACCGCCCTGTCCGGGTGCACCAGCTTGGCCGCCACGGCCGCCGGAAGCCCATACCCCATGGAGCCGTTGGTCGGGGCAAGCTGCGTGCGGAACTTCGCATAGGTATAGAAACGATGGACCCAGGACGAGTAGTTACCGGCTCCGTTGGTCAGGATGGCTTCCGGCGGCAACCGTTCCCGCAGGAAGGCCATGATCCGGCCCAGGTCAAGTTCACCCGGGCTCGACGTCGGTTCCAGGGTAAGCAGATACTCTTTCCTTGCGGCAACCGCCCATGACGCCCAGACCGGAAAAGCAACAGGCGCAAGCGCTCGTGCCGCAGCGGCAAATTCCAGCATGCCGGCATTGATCATCAGATCGGCTTGATAGACACGCCCCAGTTCCTCCATTCCGGGATGCACGTGGATCAGCTGCTGCTTCGGCCGTGGTGCTTCTATCAGGGTATAGCCGCTGGTGGTAATTTCTCCCAGGCGCGGCCCGACCGCCAGAATCAGGTCCGCCTGTTTGATTCGATCCGCCAGGGCGGGGTTGATAGCGATGCCGACATCGCCGATATATTTGTGATGGCGGTTGTCAAACAGGTCCTGGCAGCGGAAAGAGCAGGCTACGGGCAGATAGTTAGCCTCGGCAAACGCCATGATGTCCCGGCAGGCGTCCAATGACCAGTCACCGCCCCCCAGCAGCAGGACCGGCCGCTGAGCCTTGGCCAGCATTTCGCGTAGAGTGTCCAGGTCAGCTGCACCCGGATGCGCCTGCACCCGCCGGTATCTCCTGACATCAGCGACGGCTGCTGTTGCCGAGAGCATATCCTCAGGCAACGCCAGCACAACCGGGCCGGGCCGGCCCGACACGGCCAGATGGAAAGCGCGGCTGACCATCTCAGGGATCCGTTCCGGCCGGTCGATCTGAGCGACCCATTTGGCCATCTGTCCGAACATGCGACGATAATCCATCTCCTGAAAAGCCTCGCGCTCTGCCATGGCGCCCCCCACCTGACCGATGAAGAGGATCATCGGCGAGGAATCCTGAAAGGCGGTGTGGACACCGATACTGGCATTGGTGGCGCCCGGTCCGCGGGTGACGAAGCAGATGCCGGGTCGTCCGGTCAGTTTGCCGTATACCTCCGCCATATAGGCCGCCCCACCTTCCTGGCGACAGACGATCAGCCGGATGGCATCCTGCTCATCATGGAGGGCATCGAGCACAGGCAGATAGCTTTCTCCCGGAACGCAAAAGGCAGTATCAACATCATTTATTTTGAGGGTATCCACGAGGATGCGCCCGCCACTACGCTCTTGAGCTGGTTTGTTCATATGTAAGTCCTTTTACATTGGAAACAGAGGAGGCTCCATAGCGAGAGTCCCATGCTCCCCTGTTAAAATGATGCCACCCTGTAGTCATGGAAGCTTATCACGCTGTGCCGGCTGTCATCAATTAGATTATCCCTGTGACTTTTCCCATGGGAATCACAATTGGCGCTGGTCTAAAATTAAAAATAGTCTACAAATTCAGTTAGTTTTGTGGTTCCTCACACAAACCTGTGCAAAGTGGATGGCATGGTTAGATCGCCCATGCAGTGATACAGATTGAGTATATAGTTCTTTGCCGTTCTGAATCCGTACTCGGTGACTAATTACCTTGGCCTTGTTGTTGAGACCTTCAGCGATTCCGTTTGAGATCGCCATATCGAAGTATGTGAGGATGTTTTCCTCATGACGCTTGATCAGTTTGGCGACTTCCTGCACCGGCTTGATCTCAGATTCATCGGCCCATGAGTACCACTGTTGAAGATACTTGGCAGCGTCTTCTTTTGTCGGTGACTGCCAGAAATCCCTGAAGGATTCCTTGAGCAGATAGGCACGGTGGATGGTCAGGTTCAGTTTCTCCAGGGTACTCAGCGAAGCCTTCTGCCCATCCGTGAGATTCCAAGGGTTCTTGAGCCAGATGTATCTACTGCCGGCAACCAGTTTCTTGTGCTCTTTGCCTTTTTCAGTAATCTCCTGGCGACGCACTGTATCAATCGCTTCAGTGAGTTTCCTGACGATATGGAACTTGTCGAAGACCAATGTTGCCTGTGGTGCCTTGGCCTTAACCGCATTGATAAAGGCTGGCCACATATCGCAACAGATGCCTTGAAGTTGTTTGGTCCTCTCAGGTCCGAAGAAACTAAAGAAAGCCTCAAGGCTTTCTATTGAGCGGCCTTCTCCGCTCCAGATGAGCGTTCCGGTTTAAAGATCATACACATTGGTGAGATAAACATGACCTTTTTGCCGAGAGATCTCATCAATACCGATATGGGTTATTCCCGACAAATCGCGGTGAGCCAACCCAAAGGCAACTACATAGGCAACCGCTGTTGCTACCGTACCCCAAGAACAACCAAACTGCCTGGCAACCTGCTGCCAGCTCAGTTGCCGTGCACAGGTAGCGATGGTGACAGCAAGTGCTCTGGTGAGGCGCTTCTTACCAGCAGCCCAGGGCATCAGTTCAACATGGATGCCGCCACACTCTGAGCAGTTGACACGACACGGCGCGTAACTCAGATTCACTGCGATACCCACAGTGGTACGTGGCGAAAGCGGCGTTCCGACAAAGTATCGCGATAATCACCGGAAGTCCCGCATTCAGAAATAAACGGCTTAACGGTCTGTCCATTTATCCTTGACCACGTCAAAAGTTCGCGGTGGCGAAAGCGAGTCAAAAGAAACTGGCCGATTCCAGAAAAGAAATCGGCCACTATTTAATTGGGTTCCCCAGTATGAACAGCCCTAGGCAATGGGAAGAGGATTCATAACTTATACAACGGCCTCCACAAACGACGATTTCGGCGCTCGTTAATTCTTTATTTGCTATCCAGCACCTTTCGCACCGTGGCGGCCATGCCATGTATCGAAAATGGCTTCTGAATGAAGTACACTCCCTCATCCAGCTTGCCATTGAGAGCAATTACATCGGCCGTGTATCCCGACATGAACAGGCGCTTGATGTGCGGATAAAGGGAGTGCAGCTTTTGGGCCAGATCCTGCCCGTTCATCTCGGGCATGATCACGTCGGTCATGAGCAGGTGGATCTCACTGGCATGCTCCCGTACCTGACAGATGGCCTCGCCTGGGGTGCTTGCCGCCAGCACGGTGTAGCCCAGACCTTCAAGCATCATCGTGGTCATTTTCAGGATGGACGGTTCATCTTCCACGAGCAGTATGGTCTCCTGACCGCGTAAGGGTGCTTGCTCCGCACCTTCCTTCTGCACATGCTCGGCCTTGCCAACATGCCGGGGCAGATAAATCGTAAACGTCGTTCCCGAGCCTGGCTCGCTGTAAGCATAGATAAACCCGTTGTTCTGCTTGACGACTCCGTAGACCGTGGCCAGTCCTAGGCCGGTTCCCTCACCTATTCCCTTGGTAGTAAAAAAAGGTTCGAAGATATGAGCCAGCGTTTCCTTGTCCATGCCGCAGCCATCGTCGCTCACGGCCAGCCGAACGTAATCCCCGGGTATAAAGCCTGTCAGGTGGGCACAGTAATTCTCGTCTATGACGCTGTTACCTGTCTCGATCATTATGTTACCGTTACCAGCGACGGCATCCCGGGCATTGATGCACAGGTTGGCCAGAATTTGGTCGATTTGGGAGGGGTCCACCTTGACCGGCCAAAGATCCGCCTCCGACTTCCAGTTGATATGGATGTCCTCACCAATGAGCCGTTGTAGCATCTTGAACATGCCCACCAACGTCTCGTTCAGGTCCAGCACCTTGGGTGCAATGGTCTGCTTGCGGGCGAAGGCCAGCAGTTGCCGCGTGAGGTCGGCGGACCGCTCGGCCGCCTTCTGGATTTCCGTAAGATCGGCAAAAATTGGCTGTGACGGTTCTGATTTCATGCGGGCCATTTCCGCACGCCCGAGAATGACACCCAGCATGTTGTTGAAATCATGAGCTACACCGCCCGCCAACTGACCTACGGATTCCATCTTCTGGGCCTGGTGTAATTGTCTTTCAAGTGCCAGCTTCTCTTCTTCAGCTATTTTGCGGTCTGTGATATCCTGAGCAGTGCCCCGTAAGCCTATTATACCGCCATCCTCGTTGCGAAAGACTTCCCCACGGGCAACGATCCATCCCCTCGTGGTAACAACGGGATGGGCGAGTTCCAAATCAAGCTCGTACGGTTCTCCATCCTGCAAGGCCCTTTTAACCGCAGCATCAAGCTTTTCAGTGCTCTCAAGGGTATACTGCTTGAGATGTTGCTTATAAGTAGGCGCCGGCAGATTGGGGTCAAAATTCAGGAGCCTGTATAGTTCTTCAGACCAAAAGGTTGTGTCGGTTGTTGCATTCCACTCCCAGTTGCCGATATTCGCTACCCGTTGCGCCTCTTTAAGTTTTGCCTCGCTTTCACGTAAAGCGCGTTCTCTCCGCTCGATCTGCTCGGTCATGTGATCAAAGCTTTGTGCGAGTGCCCCCAGTTCGCCACCTGTGACAAATCCCGCAACTTGTATTTGCCGGTCTCCATTTGCAAGGCATCTTGAGGCATCTACCAGCAAGGAAATCCGCTTGACGATGAAATATTTGCTAACCATGTAAGCCGCCACAACTGCCATGAGCAAAAAGGACGACAGCAGAGCGACGTTATTGATAAGCATGGTGTTGGCCGCCGAAAGGGCCTCGTTGAAGGGTATTCCCATACGGACATAGAGGTATGGAGCCGATTCATCGTTGAGGCGCAGCTTGCGATAGCTGATGATGCGCTCGTCGCCGTTCATGCTGCGAATAATACCTGTATACTCTTCAGGCCCATCCACCATGTGCTGATAGAGATCTTTTCGTAACGGGGTGCCGGATTTCAGACTCGTAATCTTGCTTGCAAAAATGATTGTTCCCTTATGATCTATAAGCAAGAGTCCCGCGCTCGGGGGAAGCTTGAACTGTTCCGTGACTTTTTTGTAATAGTCGAGGTTGAATGCGACAACGATGACGCCGGCGATTTTTCCCTGTTGGTTTCTGTAGGGATAAGCATAACTTAGGGAGGGTTGGTTTGTCGTACGGCCGATTAAGTATTCACTTGATGACAGGTGACCGCTTGAGAGTGCATTTCTGAAATGGCGGCGATCAGCAATTGAAATGGGAAGCTTGGTGGGAATGCCAGAGCACCAGACGTTTCCGCCCGCATCAGCAATGACGATATTTACGAACTGTGGGTTTAGTTGGAGGAGGCTATTCAGTATGGTTTGAACTTTACCTGCATCCTGATTAACAACGTCAGGAAGCCGAGCGAGCGTAGCCATCAACTGCTCTGTTGCCGCCGTTTGATTTTGTTGTTCAGATACGATACGCTCAACAATTTTCTGTGTCTCCTTGCCGGCATTCTCAATGGCGTTATTCCTGAGTTGAAGCCCGGAATGGATGATAATACCGACACAGGGGAGCGCAACTATCATGGCAATTGCAAACAGCACTGTTTTGATTGACAGCAACTGAGACTTGAGCACTCAAATCCTCACATCATTGTAGTTTGTTGGCGTGTTTCGAGGTGACCCGACTGAGGCAGATTTTTCTCTACACTACCACAACAAGTGTCAGGCAGACGAAGATAAATCTCCAATTATGAGCGCAAATGACTAAAAATTAGGCCCGTTGCAAATCAGCTTCGAAGGATGCCCCTACATAGGCCTCCAACCATGACCTGATTCCATCTTTAATTCACAACTAATTATATGAACATATTACCTTTAGTTGGGTCAGCCTTGGGCGCCAATAATGCGTCAGAATTCCACGCCGATTCACAAGCACCTTGATATTTATTTACTCTGGCCAAGGGTTTTCAAGGTTGAAGGCTTAAAGGGTCGGTCGTTATTTGGATCATATCCAGCCATGCCAACAGCGAGATATATATCATAGGACTGTTGTGGTTGAAGATTTGCGATCTCCCAATTGACATCGATGAATCTCACATCGCTTTTCAGCGGCACAAGAGTTTTCCCAGTTGGATCCTCCAGTGGACCATCATGATTGGTAAAGCTGACCCTGAATGGGAGGTTGGGGCCAAACCATTCCAAGAAATTGGCCATTCTGGTGAAATGATGCCCTTCGTTAATGGCATCATTGCCATACTGATACATGCCGGCATAGGAGTTTTCTACCGGCGAAATCTGGCTTTCGTATTTTATGAGCCTATCCTTTACCCATCCGATGTTACCCCTTGCTGAGCCATAATCGCCCACCCAAGGTTCATCCCCATAGGCATAGTAAAAACCAACCGGTCTATTCCCGATATTTATGAATCTAATGGTCAAAATAAAGTAAGGTTCATTGGCAAAAAAGTAGGCGGTTCGTTCAATGCGGACAGGCACACCACTGATTTCAGTCTGGTGGTAACTGGAAACAACTGGCGATGTATTACTCTTTTCGACCACCCGGCTGCCAAGAAAAGTCCATTGCTCAGGCTCTTTCATGTCGTGGCCGTCAATGGCTAACATGGCCTCGTTAACATTGCACCAGACATGATACCAGCGCTTGCCGTTGTAATACGACATGCCGGACTCATCCATGGATATGTTGGTGTCGGCAAGTATGTTGGCCGGAAGCGTCCCGCCTACAAACAGACCTTGAATCCGTTCATGGCTGTCAGAATACAGGCGGCCCAGGCTGGTAAACAGTACTGTCCCGTCAGACATAAAGTTTTTGAATATACCGCTGCCATCTTTTTCATCCCATTCGTAATAGATATGGGATTTACCTGGCTTGCTTGGATGCATGGCGTTATCAATGCGAAACTTAGGGTCGTCGAAATCTTTACTGTAGACAATCTGTCCAACATCGCCGACGTACAGATCATCTTTGACTACATATTTCCCGTCTTTGTTTTTGAGAATAAAGAGAATATGTATGGGTCAACTCTCCATTTTCCACTTTTTATAAACTGAGGCGGAAAGAGATATTCCCAATCGGATAGCCGGGGGTTTTTCTCCCCCGGCCTACACACCACCCGGCGTGCGGGTCCGCACCGGGCGGTTCACAAGAGTTACCGGGAAAAAATGGGTAGAGTAGAGAACAGGTTTTACCCTGCCCTCCCTCATCAAACCGGACATGCACTTATCCCACATCCAGAATAAAGCTGGGGTCACAGAAAAATGCTGGGGTCTACGCAATTGACAACCTCGGGGAATCGGGGAAACGAGAAGAAGTGAGTTTCATAGCGGAACGTGTGAGGGGCGGATTCTTGGCGATGACAACTTTGCTGATGAAGCCTTGTCCTCACTGAGTTGGGAAAGATGCTGAACCGTGATATCGACCTCTGGGAAGGGCCGGCCAACGACTTCTGGATGAGACGAGTAGCGACTAACGTCTGAGAGCTCGCATCGAAGGAATGCGGCAAGAGCTGTCAGAATGGCATAAAGATTAACCTGACCACTCGTAGACCTCAGCATCCCCGACCCCAGCATCCCCCCTCACTTTCATTTGAATCATCTCTAAATAGCCAATTAACGCCATACAAATCCTTTTGCCCTAATGAAAGCTAATTGTCGTTGTATGATACGATATCAAAGTGTATATAATTTTATACTAATGTGTTTTTATTAATAGCCTGATATGAAGCAGATTCCCGCAATTCAAATAATAAATGAGTAAGCAAACTAATCGACAATGTCACCTTTTGCCCCTTCGATTGGGCTCCCCGGTTAGGTTCTCGAACATATTACGTAAGTCAATGATGTGACAGACTAGCGAGTGAAAGGAATAAAAGATCAATGAAAACTAGATCACGTATAATGTCAGGGGTCATTACGGTATTACTGGTGGGCATGACCGTGATGGTTATATCCGTTTGCCAGGTCCACGCCCAGTCCGTCGTCGATATTGCACCCTTGCCGTTCTGGCTTAGCTACTGCGAGGATCCGACGTGCGGGGGAAAGCAGCCGTTGGTGGTGCATGTCTGTCCGGAGACAAACGCATCCTGCGAACCGAGTCGCCAAACCACAGTCGTGCCACGTTTGGACGAACGCCAAATCGATCAGATTCTCTTGCTGATACAAAAAGCCGATGGGTCTGACCCGATAACTTTAACGCTCGTATCGGGATCTGGCTCGCTGATTGGTTCTGCTATGGTCTTGTCAACGACTAGTCCTGTGATTGTGAAATCAGACGTGGACATTACTCTTAGCTACTATCAGGTGACACCAGTCTGGGGAGGAACGACGAACTTAGACTTTGTCAGCGCGACCAAAACCTCACCCGAGGTGGAAACCATCGTCTACCGCCACCCCACGTTTCTCGTTAATGACGAGGTGATTCAACTGCACGAGCGGAGCCGCAACATCATCGCAGTAGAGAGCCAGATCGCTGGCATCCACCCAGGCCAAATGCATGCCTTCTTTATGCCCACGGAGTTTGTGACCATAGGCGAAGGCAATTTTTCAGACGGCAATCTCAATGTCTGGGTGAACTATGGCAATCCCCCCTACATCGACGTTATCGGCAGTGTTTACGATACGGCCTTGCCCCGCTTCGCGCACGAATACGTGCACGAAATGTTCAGCGAGGTCTCACAGAGCCATCCGGGGGGAAGCTTGTGCTTGAACGAAGGTATAGCTGACGCGTTTGCGTTTGCGGCGGGCTTCCTGCCGGAAAACGATTTCGGTCCGGTCGGCTTGCACGGAGCTGACTTCAACCAAGGCTGTACTGAAATCGAGCAGAACTTCGAAGTACATGATGCCGGAAACTGCCCATTCTGGCAGATACGCCGCCTAGGCCTACTATCACCATCCTTCGCGGCGCGAGTGCTGGATCCACAACGCATCATCAGCTTCGACAGCTGTGACCTTACATCATCCCATACCGGCAATGCCCTACTTGTTCTTTTCTCCGAAGCCGCTGGTCGCGACATGACCCAAGCGATACAGATGGCCGAAATCCCCAACGCTGGGTCCTATGAAGCAGCTATGCTAGCTTTGGAATTAGCCCCATCAACCGTGCTGTTTTCCACCTTCACCACCAACGTAGAGATCGAGACCAGTCCAAAAGAAAATGATCTCGAGGTGAAGGCCAATTTCACTTTGGGCACAGGTAACAATGGCATTTATCCTGTCCATGAAGATGTGACTTTCGAACTCACGGGAGGGTCGGCATCCTTTTCCGTGACCATCCCGGCGGGCTCTTTTAGACAGTATAAGAAGGGGGGGTTCAAATTCAAAGGGAGTATCAACAACGTATCTTTGGAAGCCCAGATCACCCAGTTTGAGTTCGGCCGCTATGCCTTTGAGTTCAAGGCCGAAGGCGTGAATCTGAAGGGTATCGCTAACCCAGTGAAGGTGAAGCTCACCATCGGTAACGATGGCGGCAAAACACCAGTGACTGCCAAATTCGAGAAGGACCACGATGGGCAAAGATGTAAACGACCACCGCGATGACGTTAAGCACTACGCCTCCGCTGACTTTGTTTTTTCATTTGATACATGAAACGCTGTGTCATCAATTTGTACAAATCAAAGAGTCGGCACCTTCTATTCAGGGACAGAGAGAGACGTATCCTCGCTAAGAGCTGCTGCCTAGCGTCTGCAGTTAAAAGCAGTGACTGAACCATGTTTTAGTTCCGGGGACATCATACTCAATTCAGCCAAGATAAGTATGGTGCCCACAAAAGTCTGCCGGGTGGCGAAGAGCGACGGGCTGTGGGTAAAAGCTGGGAGTCAGTCTTCGAAGTTATCAAGATTGAATGTGAAACTGGAGCAACTTATCAACTTGGAAGCCTGCCCCTGCGATCTTTGTTTGCCTTTCTCCCTCTTCGGTTGTTTCGGCATACTCCTCATTTTCAAAAATAACGGGGCGATGAGGCAGCAAAAAATTGTTTTGTTGACTACCTCAGTCAGGTTAAGCTAATGATGATGCGTAACATTTGATATACTCGGCATCCGAACACAACCAGAGGCAATTATGGAAAAAATGGACCCACAAGCATTGTTTGAAAAATTCGCATCAAAAGGGCATCACATGTTCAAAGATTTTTCTGTTTCTGAATCACAGGAAATGGCAGACCAGTTCGTAAATTCCTGGAATACCATCATGAAGCGTTCGATGGAAAGTCCTGAAGAATGGCTGAAAACAATCACCGGATTTTACCAAGACCAGTATAATTTGTGGATCAATATGTTTAAGTTGTCCTCCGAGGGTGTAGTTCAGCCGGTGCGTGGAGACAGGCGATTCTCTGCCCCTGAATGGGAAGAAAGCCCATTACACAATTATATTAAACAATCATATTTGCTGTCGTCACGCTGGCTAACGGGGATGATTTCAGATTCCACCCTGGATGACGCAACTAAGAATAAATGTGACTTTTATACGCGTCAGTTTGTCGATGCAATGTCACCCTCCAATTTTGCAATGACGAATCCCGAGGTGCTTAAGGAGACGTTGGAAAGTAAAGGGCAAAACCTGATTCAGGGTCTTGAGAATTTGATGCAGGATATCGATAACGGTCGTATTACTATGACCGATGAATCTGCGTTTGAACTGGGTAAGAATCTTGCGACCACACCCGGTTCAGTGGTATTCCAGAATGACCTTTTTCAGCTTGTTCATTTCAAGCCGATGACAGAAAAAGTCAATGATCGCCCACTCTTGATTATTCCGCCCTGCATCAACAAATATTATGTGCTTGACCTGTCTGAAGACAATTCCTATGTGCGTTATTGTCTGGAAAAGGGCAACAACGTCTTTATTATTTCCTGGCGGAATCCGGATGAAGCGCTTGGGGATAAAACCTGGGATGACTATCTTAATGAAGGAACGATCCCGGCCATCGACGCAGTTAAGAACATAACCGGTGCGAAGAAAATCAACGGCGTTGCCTGGTGTATTGGTGGCACCATGTTGGCGACCACCATGGCGGTACTGGCTGCAAAACGCAAAAAGCCTTTTGCGTCGGCAACCTTTTTTACCACCCTGCTGGATTTTTCTGACCCGGGCGAATTAGGTGTGTTTATTGATGAATCCCAGGTCAAACAACACGAACATAAACTTAAAGAAGGTGGTGTCATGCCAGGCAAGCAGCTGGCCACAACCTTTGCAATGCTACGCGCCAATGATTTAATCTGGAACTACGTGGTGAACAATTACCTGAAAGGTAAAACACCGCCACCTTTCGACATTCTTTACTGGAACGCCGATTCGACCAATATGACATCGGCCATGTACACCTGGTATCTGCGCAATATGTACCTGGAAAACAAATTGATCGAGCCAGGTGGAGTCGAGCTGTGCGGTGTTCCGGTTGATTTGGGAAAAATCGATTGCCCGGTTTATTGCCTGTCTACCATTGAAGATCACATCGCCCCCTGGAAAACGACCTTTATTTCAACCGAGCTTCTGAAAGGCCCGATGCAATTCGTGTTGGGCGCGAGCGGGCACATCGCTGGTGTGATTAATCCGGCCAACAAAAACAAACGTAATTACTGGATTAATGGTGAAACAGGCCAGGGTGCCGACCATTGGCTGGAAACTGCGGAAAGTGTTCCCGGCAGTTGGTGGACTCACTGGGACAAATGGCTGAAGAGTCAGGGGGGAAACGAAATTCCAGCACCGGAACAGGTTGGCAATAAAGAATATCCGGAAATTGAAGCTGCGCCAGGCTCGTATGTTTTTGCCAAGACCAATTAACCTAACCAATACCAGTACGGAGGATAACAATGAAAATCACATTTGACATCGATGCAACTCCTCAAGAGTTACGTACTTTTTTTGGCTTGCCTGACGTTGAGACCCTCCAGAAAGAGATGATGGAGCAGATCCGAAAAAAAATGTTGGACGGTGCCGAAGGTTTTGATCCGATTTCCCTAATGAAACCTTTGTTGCCAGATCATATGCAGTCAATGAGTGCTCTACAGAAAAGCTTCTGGGATTCCTTTACCAAGGCATCCAAAGCATCCAAAGAGGAAAAAAAAGAGTAGCGCAGTCTATTTGTTTCGTCATAGAAAAGGCCGCGATAGCGGCCTTTTTTTCAGTTGTACGCCCGGTGAAGCAAAGCTTGACACCTGTTTTTTTTGCTGCTGCACAACCCTCACCATGCTTGAAGTCACTCCCCCCGCCAAGACAAAAAACATCTATGAAACATTGGTTTACGTATCTATATGTTAAAAGCTGAAGTTTTTCATTATTCCCCCTCCCCTCCCCATGTCTCTTTCCATCCATCAATATCCATTTTTTTTGATTTTTCCCCGAATCCGTAAGCAATCCGTAATCACTATATGGTAAAAATATTATTAAATATATTTAGCATTTTCGGAAATTGAAAAACATCGTTCTTTACCACACGATTAGATATACTGGTAGCTTCAGAGATCCCCAAACAAATGATCTTTTTTTTGGTTTGGATGTCACGTATGAGCTGGCGGTAGTCGAAAGGAAAAATTAATCAGGGATGCTTGGCAAAAAAGCGAGGCTATGAACACTGAACAGCAAGTGAAAGAACTAGGATCAGTCTTACAAGTTATCAAAATTGTACGTAAAACCAATGTAACTTATCAACTTGGAAGACTGACCCTGCGACTATTCCAGGTATCCCTACATGGCGGATAGAAACTTTTTCGGGTCTTCCGAGAAATGAAAAAAATTGTCCATACTAAGAATAACGGGACGGGCATCGCCAAAATGTTTCATAAACGCTTCAAGACCTTTTGCGGATTTTCGCCGGCCTGATTTTACTTCAATGGCGTAGACCTTCCCCTGATAACGATAGACGAAATCCACCTCCGCATTCTTTTCCCGCCAGTAAAACAACTCCCCCGGCAGCTGCAGCAGCTGGGCACCTACAGCCAGTTCAAATACCCGTCCGCGCTTCTCCGGATCCGCAAGCACCCCAGGGCCTTCAGTCATGGTGTACAGCGCAGGACAGGAGATGAGGATTTTCGGGCTGGAGGAACGTGTCAGCCAGCTTTTAGCTGAAAACTTTTCCAGTGGATGAATCAGAAAAGCTCCTGCATACAGTTCTATGTAATACTTGATCAGGTCAGTGTTACCTTGATCCTGTAGCTGTCCCAGCAGCTTGGTGTAGCTTATTTCCTGTGCCGGATAGCGGCAGAGGATTTCAAATGCCTGACGAAACAAGGCCGGATTACCAACCTTCCGGTTCATCAGAATGTCCTTGCCGATGACCGCTTCAACAATCGAATCTTTCAGATAGGCGTACCAGCGGTCATACTCGGCTTCATAGGCAACGGAGCCGGGGTAGCCGCCGTACAGAAGGAAACGCTCAAGATTGTAACCAAAGGCGTTCTTGAGCTCCGGATAGGTCCAGTGGTAAATCCGCGTCAGCTCAAAACGTCCGGCAAGGCTCTCCGACAATCCGGTCTGGATTTGAAGTGAGCTTGACCCGAGGACAACAACACTGAGCGAACGAGGATTTTTGTCCCACAATGATTTGAGAGTCTCGGACCAATTTGGAATCTTTTGAATTTCATCGATGACCAGCAAGCTGCCGTTACCTTGCAACTGCGCCTTCTGCCATTGTTCCAGCAGCCAGGTACGGTCAGTAATCAAAAGGTCATCGGCATTGGCATAGTGGTTGTTATGGGGGTAGCGGGCGAGAAGCTGCCGCATGCCGGTAGTCTTTCCAACCTGCCTCGGGCCGACAAGCACCTGAATCAGCGGCTGCTCAGTCAGGAGGCGTTTTTCAAGCTGTGACACAAAAGGACGTTCGTAAGTAGTCATGGAACAAGTATAAATCTATTTGCAAGACTGGTCTAGTGAAAATACTAGCCATGGTTTGCAATTCATCATCAACATGCATAAATGATCATTTTCTTCGATCTTTCACTTTGACACAACTCCACGACATTTCCCCATGGGAACCGCCAATAATCTGATTTAAGGCAGCGACCTGCGTCGTAGTCAGGGAGCATTAAAGAAGGTCGTAGATAGAAAAATTATGCTGACCGGAGGATTGAATATCAAAAATATCAGGTTACAAATGCATTATCACATGTGAAGCTCAGGCTTGAGATTGGTCGGGGTATAGCTGGTGCCGATCCGCCACCCCTTTTTGGCATACAGTACAGTTTCAAGTTTGCAGGCGATATAGCCGATCAAGTGGGCATCCTCGGGCAACTCCGT